>JAVBJT010000006.1:0-343217 GCA_031546845.1 Azoarcus sp.
GCCGACGCCTTTTCCGACATCTTCGGTGATCTTTTCGGCGGCGGCGGTGGCCGGCGTCCTGGCGGGGGCGGCCGCTCCAACGTCTATCGCGGCGCGGACCTGCGCTACAACCTTGAAATCTCGCTGGAAGAAGCCGCGCGCGGCGCGGACAAAACCATCCGTATTCCCACCGTCGAGGAATGCGGCACCTGCCATGGCAGCGGCGCCAAGCCCGGCACCCAACCCAAACCCTGCCCCACCTGCGGCGGCGCGGGCCAGGTACGCATACAGCAAGGCTTTTTCTCCATCCAGCAAACCTGCCCTAAATGTCACGGCAGCGGTCGCGTCATCCCCGACCCGTGTTCAAGCTGCGGCGGCGCCGGACGGGTGAAGAAGCAAAAAACGCTGGAAGTGAAAATTCCCGCCGGTATCGACGAAGGCATGCGCCTGCGTCATGCCGGGCATGGCGAACCGGGTGTCAATGGCGGCCCATCGGGCGATCTCTACGTCGAAATCCACATCCGCCAGCATTCGGTGTTCCAGCGCGACCACGACGATCTGCACTGTGAAATGCCGATCAGTTTCACCACCGCTGCCCTCGGCGGCGAGATCGAAATCCCGACGCTCGACGGTATGGCGCGACTCAAAATCCCCGCCGAAACCCAGAGCGGGCGCGTATTCCGCCTGCGTGGCAAGGGCATCAAGAACGTCCGCAGCCAGTCTCATGGCGATCTCATGTGTCACGTTGTGGTGGAAACACCGGTCAATCTCACCGACCGCCAAAAGGAACTGTTGCGCGACTTCGAAAACGAATCGAGTAGCGACACCGGCCGCCATAACCCGAAAGCCAAATCCTGGATGGACAAGGTACGCGACTTTTTTGCCACTTGAGCCTCATGCCCGGGATCGGTATCGTCGGGCTTGGCTTTGACCATGCTCACCGCCCTATCAACGCAAGGATTCGCCATGTCTGAGCGCCTTACCCAACTGTTTGGCATCGAACTGCCGATCATCCAGGCGCCCATGCTCGGCGTTTCCACGCCGCGCCTGGCCGCCGCCGTCTGCGAAGCCGGCGGGCTGGGTTCGATCGCCATCAGCGGCAGCACCGCCGAACAGGCCCACGCGTCCATTCGCGAACTACGCGGGCTAACCGCCAAGCCGTTCAACGTCAACGTGTTCTGCCATCGCCCGGCGTGCATGGACGCTGCGCGCGAAACAGCCTGGCTGGATTATCTGCGGCCCTTGTTCGCGGAATTCGATGCCACGCCGCCAACGCATTTGCGCAACATCTACCCCAGCTTCTTGGAAAGTCCGGATCTGTTGCCCATGCTGCTGGAAGAACGGCCGGCGGTAGCCAGTTTTCACTTCGGCACACCACCGAAAGAACAGGTACGCGCGTTGCAAAGCGCCGGTATCCGGGTAATCGCCACCGCTACCACACCCGAGGAAGCGGCCTTGCTGGAAGCAGCCGGCGTAGACGCGCTGGTGGCGCAAGGCTTCGAGGCTGGCGGCCATCGTGGCGTGTTCGCGCCGGAAAAAGGCGACGCCCTGCTTGGCACCCTCGCCCTGGTGCGCCTGCTCTCCGCGCGAGGCACGCTGCCGGTCATCGCGGCCGGCGGCATCATGGATGGAATGGGGATTCGCGCCGCATTGGAATTGGGCGCCGACGCGGTACAGATGGGCACGGCCTTTGTTCTTTGCCCGGAATCCTCGGCCAACACGGCCTACCGCGAGGCGTTGAAAAGCGCGCGCGCCACCCGTACGGCAGTCACTCGAACGGTGTCAGGGCGCGACGCGCGTGGCCTGCCGAATCGCCTGTTCCTCGATCCAGCCGTACCGGGCACACCACCGCTGCCGGACTATCCGCTGGTCTATGACGCCACCAAAGCCCTGCAAGCCGCCGCACAGGCCAAGGGCTGCAACGATTTCGCCGCTAAATGGGCGGGACAAGGAGCCGCGCTGGCGCGAGAAATGCCCGCTGCAGAACTGGTGCGAACCCTCACGAAAGAATGGCGCGGTTTTTAAGCGCGATAACAGCAAGCTAGACGGCAGACCCGGAGAAAATATTCCCGCTATACTGCGCCGTGGAGATGGCGGCTCAAAAAACGCAGCGCACTGCGTATAAGACATAGAACGAACCATAGAGAACACCCTCCCCTGGTTCGTGCGCGGAATGCGGCTATTGCGGAAACATCCATCCGCCCTTGATATCCGGAGACCGCATGAAACTACCACGCACCTTGGCGATTGCCGCCATATCGGCCGTCGTACTGTTTTTCGCCATTCCCGGCCTCGCCCAACAAGGTGTCACCGCCGATACCATAACGCTCGGCCATTCCGGCCCCAGCACCGGCCCGCTGGCTGAATTGGGCAAGGAATATCTTTCCGGCGCCATCCTTTATTTCGACCAGATCAATGCCAATGGCGGCATACATGGCCGCCGTATCCGCATCGCCGCCCTCGACGACGCTTACGACCCCGAACGAGCAGCGGAAAACGCACGCAGACTCATCGACGAACAGCAGGCTTTCGCCCTTTTCGGTTGTTTTGGCACAGGCCCCAGCCTCAAGATAATCCCAATCGCCAGCGCTGCGAAAATTCCTTTTTTTGCTCCCTACACCGGTGCCGATGCGCTACGCGAACCACTCAACCCCTATGTATTCCACGTTCGCGCCTCATACCGGCAGGAAATCGAAAAAATCGTCGAACACCTGGCCAAGCTCGGTGTGCGGGCCATCGTCGTCGTCCACCATACCGATCCTTTCGGCCAGGCCGGTCTTGACGCCGCCACCAGCGCGCTGACTCGACACGGCCTGACGCCAGCCGCGGCCATTCCCATCTCATCCAGCGGCAGCGATGCCGCCGAGGCTGTAAGTAAAATAACCGCGGTCCACCCGGCCGCGGTCATCATGATTACCGCGGGAAACAGCTCGGTCGCACTTCTGCGCGCGCTACGTCAGACCGACCAGCAACCGATGCTTTACGGCCTATCGGTTATCGGCAGCCGGCAAATCATCAGCGAGCTTGGCGAAAACGCGCACGGCCTCGCAATCGCCCAGGTCGTACCGTCGCCATTCAGGCTCGATTACCCGATCGTGCGCAATTACCGCCGCGCCGCGGACAAAACCGCCCAGCCTTATTCCTATCCCGCGCTGGAAGGCTATCTCACCGCGCATGCCTTTGCCGAAGCCCTGCGCCGCGCTGGCCGCGATCTCGACCGCGACCGCTTGCGCAGCGCGCTGGAAAGCCTGAATGGATGGGACGCGGGAGGACTGCGATTCAATTTTTCATCGCGCCGTCACGATGCGCTCGACTATGTCGACCTAACGGTAATCAGCCACGGGCGCTTTGCCAACTAGCCAACCGGGCAGGTGCTGTATTTATGCGCGCCGCCAACTGGTTCCCGTGGCGGCGTCTTCGAGCACGATGCCCGCGGTGAGCAGATCGGTCCGGATACGGTCGGCCTCGGCGTAATTTTTCGCTTTTTTCGCCGCTGTGCGCTCCGCTATCAGCCGTTCTATTTCCACGGTTTGAAGTCCATCCTGACTGGGTGCGCCTGCTTGCAGAAAAACCTGCGGGTCGCGTTCGAGCAGGCCAAGTACGCCGCCAAGCGCACGCAGTTGCGTGGCAAGCGCGTCCGAAGCGCCGCGATTGACCTCGTTGGCCAGATCGAACAGCACGGCAACCGCCTCGGCCGTGTTGAAATCGTCATTCATCGCCGCCTTGAAACGCTGCGCATGCGCCTCATTCCAATCCACCACGGCGATTCTGCTTTCCGCCGGTACGTTTTTCAGCGCGGTATACAGGCGCGTCAGCGCATGGCGCGCATCGTCCAAGTGGGCGTCGGAATAATTCAACGGACTACGGTAATGGGCGCGCAGGATGAAAAAGCGCACCACCTCGGCGTCGTAGCGCTGCAGCACATCGCGGATAGTGAAAAAATTGCCCAAGGATTTGGACATTTTCTCGTTGTCGACGCGCACAAACCCGTTGTGCATCCAGTAATTGACGAAGGTGCCGCCATGCGCGCCTTCCGACTGGGCGATTTCGTTCTCGTGATGCGGAAACTGCAAATCCTGCCCGCCGCCATGAATATCGAAATGCGTGCCAAGTAAATCAGAACTCATCGCCGAGCACTCGATATGCCAGCCTGGACGCCCATCGCCCCAAGGGGAGGCCCACTTCGCCTCGACCGGCTCTCCCGCTTTAGCGTGCTTCCACAACACAAAATCGAGCGGATCGTTTTTTCCCCCGGCAATTTCCACGCGCTCCCCGGCGCGCAGTTCATCGAGCGATTTACCCGAAAGCCGGCCATAGCCGGGAAATTTACGTACCGAATAGCAGACGTCGCGGTTGGCGGCGATGTAAGCCAGACCTTTGGCGTGCAAACGCTCGATCAGGCCCTGCATGCTGTTCACGTAATCGGTGGCGCGCGGCTCATGATCCGGCGGCAGCACGCCAAGCGCGGCGGCATCCTCGTGCATGGCGGAGATGAAGCGATCAGTCAGCGCGCGCAGCGTTTCGCCGTTTTCCTGTGCGCGGCGAATGATCTTGTCATCGATATCGGTGATATTGCGCACGTAGGTCACGGCGTAACCGCTTGCCCGCAACCAGCGCGCAACCATGTCGAACACCACCATCACGCGGGCATGGCCGAGGTGGCAGTAGTCGTACACCGTCATGCCGCATACGTACATCCGTACCTTGCCCGCGTCGATGGGGCGGAAATCCTGCTTGTTGCGGGAAAGCGAATTGTAAATCGAGAGCATGGACCGTCAGCTTGAAAGACACGCGGCCGGCGAGCCCTGTCGGCATCGACCACGCCACGTAAAGCATAAAAAAACAGAACCCGCAGGTTCCGCCTTGTTCGTTGTTCAGCCTACCTCAACCCGTTCTACCTGCCCCACTTTTACCCATTCGGCGTTTGCCGCGAACAAGGTCGATTGTGGGAGACTCTGGGTCTTGGTAAAATGTTCGGTTTGGTTATTGGCACATTCCCTGAGAATCCACGTAGTATAACATATGAGAATTTGCCTCTCCTCGGCCCTGGGCGCGTTAGCGCTGCTCATAAGCGCCGCTTCCGTATCGGCGGCCGAAAGCGTCGCGGAAATACAGTCCCTGCTCCGTCAAGGCAAACCCGCCGAAGCGTTGGCGCAGGCCGACAGCCTGACCAACAAAAACGCGAACGACTCACAGGCGCGTTTCCTCAAAGGCGTTGCCTTGACCGAAATGGGCCGCGCGAACGAAGCCATCGCGGTTTTCCTCAAGCTGACCCAGGATTTCCCCTCGCTGCCTGAGCCGTACAACAATCTTGCCGTACTCTACGCCCGGCAAAACCAGTACGACAAAGCACGCAGCACCTTGGAAGCGGCCATCCGCACACATCCAAGTTACGCCATCGCCCATCAAAACCTGGGGGATCTCTACGCGCAACTGGCCAATCAAGCCTACGGCAAGGCGCTACAGATCGACAACGGTCGTGGCGAGCCGCCGCAGTCCCAACTGGCGCTAATTACCGAGATTGCCCCTGCCCCCCGCCCGCTGGTGGTCGCATCAAGCACCATTCAACCCCCCGTGCCTCCAGCCATGCCGGCCATCAAACCGATAGAAAAGGCCTTGCCGGCGGAAAAACCCTCGCCGATAGAGAAACCCCCACCGATAGCGGCCATCCCGCCACCGCCACCTCCGCCCGTACAACCGACACCAATACCGGAGCCGGCTCAACCCGCCACGCCGCCCAAGCCCCCCGCACCCCCTCCCTCCATGACGGCGGAAACCACGAGCGCCGACACTGCCGTATTGCAAGCCGCGAAGGATTGGGCGAAAGCCTGGTCCGCCAAGGACGCGAAAGCGTATCTGTCATACTACGACCGCGATTTCGACGTGCCGGACAAACGCTCCCGCCAGGACTGGGAACGCGAACGCGAGCAGCGACTCGGTAAAGGTGGCCCGATTTCAGTTGAGTTGGAAAACCCTCGTGTCACCATCGACGGGGATCGTGCTACCGTGCGTTTCCGCCAGCACTATCGTTCCTCCGGTTTCAGCGGTTCGACGGCCAAAACACTGGAATTTGTTCGCCGGGGCGAGCGCTGGCGCATCTATCGCGAACTGATCGGCAATTGAGGGGCAGCGCTTGGGTGTTCGAACCTATTTCCTTGTTCATGCAAAAGGGCTACTTGTTGCCCTGGCTTTGACCTGGCTGGCGCCATCGCCCGCATGGGCCGCTCCGTCGGATCGGCGAGTGTCCGATGCCGGACCGGAAGCAGCACTGCAAGTCATCTTCGGCGAAATCGAGGCCAACCGCCTCGACGCCGCGCTAGACCGCACCGAAGCCTTACTTCAGGCCTACCCGAAATTCCGCCTTGCCTACCTGATCAAGGGCGATCTGCTGCTGGCGCGCGCGCGGCCGCTATCGGCTTTCGGCAACGCCAACGGATCGCCGCAAGAACTCGAGGATTTGCGCGAGGAAGCACGCGCGCGCCTGCTCGCCTATCGTGACCGCCCCCCGCAGGATTACGTGCCGCGCTACCTGCTGCAAATGGGCCCGGAACAGCGTTACGCGATCGTGGTCGATACCCAGCGCGCGCGCCTCTACGTTTATCGCAACGACGACGGCAAACCGCGTTTCGTGGCCGATTTCTACGCCAGCCACGGCAAGGCCGGCGCGGACAAAGTTCGTGAGGGCGATAACCGCACCCCCCTGGGCGTCTATTACATTACGTCCTTCATCTCGCCCGCGCGCCTGCCCGACCTCTACGGTAGCGGCGCTTTTCCCATCAATTATCCGAACGACTGGGACAAACGCCTCGGCCGCACCGGCCACGGGATCTGGCTGCACGGCACGCCGAGCGACACTTATTCCCGGCCGCCGAAGACCTCCGAGGGGTGCGTCGTCCTGACCAATGCCGACCTCCTCAACCTGGCGAGTTACATCGAGCCGGGCTTCACGCCGGTCATCATCAGCAACGAGATCGAATGGCTGTCGCTCGACGACTGGCAATCCCAACGCACCAGCCTCAACGAAGCCATCGAAACCTGGCGGCACGACTGGGAAAGCCTCGACGTCGAACGCTATCTGTCTCATTACTCGCGCGATTTTCGCAGCGACAGCCTGGATTACGCCGGCTGGGTCGCACAGAAGCGGCGTGTGGCCGGCAGCCGCAGCTGGATCAAGGTCGGCGTGGACAAACTCAGCATGTTCCGTAACCCCGGCAAGGACGAACTGGTCGTCGTTACCTTCGAACAGGAATACCGCAGCGACGGTCACGTCGACAAAATGCGCACGCGCCAGTACTGGAACCGCGAAAACGACCGCTGGCGGATCGCTTTCGAAGGTGCGGCCTGAACACCCCTAATCCCCCTAAAACCCCTTCTGCACCTTCCCACGGAGATCACATGAAACGCCTGCTTGCCTTTTTTGCGCTATTCGCCTGCCTGAGCACGGTCGCGGTGGCCAACCCTTATGTCGAGCTGCAAACCAATCAGGGCAACATCGTCATCGAACTGTACGAAAAAGAAGCGCCCAAATCGGTCGCCAATTTCCTCCAGTACGTCAAGGACGGCCATTACAAAGACACCATCTTCCACCGCGTCATCAGCGGCTTCATGATCCAAGGCGGCGGTTTCGATGCCGACATGAAACAGAAACCCACCCGCGAGCCGATCGAAAACGAAGCGAAAAATGGCTTGAAGAACGAAATCGGCACGCTCGCAATGGCGCGCACCCAAGCGCCGCATTCCGCCAGTTCCCAGTTTTTCATCAACATCGCCAACAACGGCTTTCTTGACTATCCGGGCAAGGACGGTTGGGGCTATGCCGTATTCGGCAAGGTAGTGAGCGGTATGGATGTTGTCGACAAAATCGCCGCCGTGCCAACCCGTAACGCCGGTCCTTTTCAGAACGTACCCGCCGAACCAGTCGTGATCCGTGCGGCAAATATTCTTAAAGTAGCCCCCGCGCCCTCCCCCGCCGCGGCGAGCAAGCCCTGACCATTCCGCCGCATCTACAAGGAGATCCCCTTCATGGCAGTCAAGTTGCACACCAATTTCGGCGTTATCACCCTTGAACTGAACGCGGAAAAGGCGCCGGTCACGGTCGAAAATTTCCTCGCCTACGTTCAGGCTGGTCATTACGACAACACCATTTTCCATCGTATCATCGACGGCTTCATGATTCAGGGCGGCGGCTTCGAGCCCGGCATGACGCAAAAAGCGACACGCGATCCGATCAAGAACGAAGCCGACAACGGCCTCAAGAACGAACACGGCACCGTCGCCATGGCGCGCACCCAAGCGCCGCATTCGGCCTCCGCGCAGTTCTTCATCAACGTCGCCGACAACGATTTCCTCAACCATCGCTCACCCGACACCCAAGGCTGGGGTTATTGCGTATTCGGTAAGGTCAGCGACGGTCTCGACGTGGTCGATGCCATCCGCGCCGTCAAAACCGGCTCCAGTGGTTTTCACCAGGATGTACCGCGCGAGGATGTGATCATCGAGCGCGCCGAAGTTGTCTGACGCACCGCAGATTAGCGATACCGTAGCGCCGATGTCGACGCCTTTTCCGGCGCCGGCATCGGCGTTATTCATTGCCGATCTGCATCTTTGCGACGAACGGCCCGATACGGTCGAGGCTTTTCTCTCTTTTCTGCGCGGACCGGCGGCAAATGCCGGCAGCCTGTGGATACTCGGCGATCTGTTCGAATATTGGGCCGGCGACGACGACCTCGACGCACCATTACACCACCGCCTGTGCGCCGCTCTTCACGCGCTTTCCGACCAAGGCGTGGCTATCGCCTTCATGCACGGCAACCGCGATTTTTTGATTGGCGATGAGTTTGCCCGTGCAGCGGGCTTGCGCCTTCTCCCCGATCCCTGCGATATCGTCGTAAACGGCCGCCGGCTACTGCTCAGCCACGGCGATGTTTTATGTACCGACGACCACGCTTATCAGGCCTATCGCCAACAAGTGCGCGATCCCGGCTGGCAGGCCAATTTTCGTGCCCTGCCTTTATCCGAGCGTAAAGCGATCATCGAAGCATTGCGGCAGCGCAGCGAAACCGCCAAACAGGCCAAGTCCACGACGATCATGGACGTCAATACGGAAGCAGTTGCCACGCTGCTGCGCACCCATCGCCTGCCAACGCTGATTCACGGCCACACACACCGCCCCGCGCGCCATGAACACGAAGTGGACGGCCAAATTTGCGAACGCTGGGTGCTGTCCGACTGGCACGATAACGGCATCGCGCCCTACCTCGAATTCGCCAATGACCGACTGACGCCGCGCGAGTGGCAAGCAGCATAAGGGTCATCTTAACAACATTGATTACAGGGGCGGTTTCAAGTCTGAGTGCAACGCTTGACCGGAATGGTTAGGCTGGGGACTATTCATGTTATCGGCGGGTCGCTTTCTTCAATGCTTCGTCGAGATATGCATACTGGAAACCGTATAGCGGTTCTCCATTGACGACAATGACGGGCACTATCCGGCTCTTGTAGTTTTTCAATTCTTCCTCATACGTGGTCGATGCTTGGACATCGCGCTCCTCGAAAGCGACCTGGCGTTGCTTCAGCCAGACTTTTGCTCGATCACAGGGTTCGCAAGACGGTTTGGTATAGATCACGACGTGGGGCACTGTGGGTCCGACTGCCTCAGCTTCGGTCTTACCCGCTTTGTCGGACTTGAACACGACTGCATAGACTCCATACGCCAGCAATATCAAAAGCAGAAGACCTACGAGAGATATCCCGTTGGCTCTTTTGAAGCCACCGGGCCTGCCATGGACCGCAGAACGTCTTGAGATTTGAGCTACAAATAGCTTACACATTCATAACTTCTTGGAAGGTGGCAAAAACGCAAACAGATATGACCGGCATCAGCAGCAAGAATCTCCTGCATTGCCGGACCAATTGCTTGAAGGGCCAAGGCCGTGTGTGTGTAAATCACCGGGTAAGTAACGATTGCGCCAGCGTTGAATCCAGCATTTGCAATGCTTGTTGTAGCCCGCTATGGCTCGGCCAAAGCGGGCGCGGCGGCATACCTGGGCCCGATCAAGGTGCAATCAGATCGCCAAACCGCGTGCGAGATCGGCCTTCAGATCCTCCACCGCTTCAAGCCCGACTGCGAGGCGCAGTAAGCCTTCGCCAATCCCCGCCGCTGCGCGGGCTTCGGGCGTGATCCGGCCGTGTGTGGTGGTTGCCGGATGGGTAATGGTGCTTTTGGTATCGCCCAGATTGGCCGTGATCGAAATCATGCGCGTCGCATCGACCACGCGCCATGCCGCTTCCCGCCCGCCTTCGATCTCAAAGCTGAGGATTGCTCCACCGCTTTCCTGCTGGCGCAGTGCCAGCGCGTGCTGCGGATGAGACGGCAAGCCGGGGTAATGAACTCGCACAACACCCGGCTGCGCTTCCAACCAGCTTGCCAGGACCAACGCGCTGGCCGATTGCGCCTGCATGCGGATGCGCAGCGTTTCCAAGCCCTTGAGAATCACCCAGGCATTGAAGGGCGACAGCGTCGGGCCGGCGGTACGGAGAAACTTGAGTACTTCCTCGGTCACGGCGCGCGCGCCCAGCACCGCGCCGCCCAGCACCCGCCCCTGGCCATCGAGGTACTTCGTTGCCGAATGCACCACTACGTCGGCGCCCAGCGCCAACGGGCGCTGTAATGCCGGTGTGCAAAAGCAGTTATCCACCGCGAGCAAAGCCCCGGCTTCGTGGGCAATGGCGGCCAACGCGGCGATATCGACTATCTCGGTCAGCGGGTTGGACGGCGTTTCGACGAAAAACAGCTTTGTGCGCGGCGTCACCGCCGCCCGATAGGCATCGAGATCGGTTGTCGGCACGAAAGTGGTCACGATGCCGAATTTCCCCATGATGCCGCTCAGCAGTTGCTGCGTGGCGCCGAACAATCCGCGCGAAGCGACGATGTGATCGCCGGCCTGCAACATCGCCATGACCAGCGACAGAATGGCCGACATGCCCGACGCGGTGGCGATACAGGCTTCAGCCCCTTCCAACGCGGCAAGCCGTGTCTGCAACGCGCTCACGGTCGGGTTGGAGAAGCGGGCGTAGACGTTGCCCTCCTCCTCGCCGGAAAAGCGTGCCGCCGCCTGTGCGGCATTATCGAAAACGAAACTGGATGTCAGGTATAGCGCTTCGGCATGCTCGTTGAACTGGCTGCGCTCAATGCCGGCACGTACCGCCAGGGTATCGAAAGAAAAATCGTCCATTCGCGCGTCCATCAGTCCGAATGGGCGAGGTTGAGGTCCAACTGCCCCTCCTCGCCGTCTTCGTTCATGCCAGGCTTTTCCTCGCCACGCTGACTCTCGACGCCCGACAGGTATTCGGCGGTAATGTCGCCGGTGATGTAACCGCCGTCGAAGCACGAGGTTTCGAAGAAATTGATTGCCGGATTGACTGCTCGAACCGCCGCCTTCAGATCGTCAAGATCCTGATAGATCAATCCGTCGGCGCCGATCTCGGCGCAGATTTCCGCCTCGTCGCGGTCGGAAGCGATCAATTCGCCTCGCGTCGGCATATCGATGCCATAAACATTGGCATAGCGTACCGGCGGCGCCGCCGACGCCAGATACACCTTCACCGCGCCGGCCTCGCGCGCCATGTTGACGATTTCCTTACTCGTCGTGCCGCGCACAATCGAATCGTCCACCAGCAAAACGCACTTGCCGATGAATTCCTGACGGATCGTATTGAGCTTCTGGCGCACCGATTTACGCCGCTTGGCTTGCCCCGGCATGATGAAGGTGCGCCCGATATAGCGGTTTTTGACAAAACCTTCGCGGTAAGGCAAACCAAGCCGATGAGCCATTTCCATGGCCGCCGGGCGGCTGGAATCAGGAATCGGAATCACCACATCCACCGCCGCGTGGGGCAGCGTGCGTTTCATCTTCTCGGCCAGGAACTCGCCCATCTTGACGCGCGATTCATAGACCGAAATGCCATCGATGATGGAGTCCGGCCGCGCCAGATAAACGAACTCGAACATGCACGGCGCCTCGATCGTTTTTTCGGCGCATTGGCGGCTGCGGAAATGGCCAGCGGTATCGATCAACACCGCCTCGCCCGGCGCCACATCGCGCAACAGCTTGAAGCCGAGCACATCGAGCGCGACCGACTCCGAGGCCACCATCCATTCGGTGCCGCCGGCCACATCGTTACGGCCGATCACCAGGGGGCGGATGCCGTAAGGGTCGCGGAATGCCAGCAGACCGTAGCCGGCAATCATCACCACCGCCGCATAAGCGCCGCGACAGCGCCGATGCACCCCGGCTACCGCGCGGAATACCACCTCTTCGTCAAGCCGCAGGCCATTGCACGCCGCTTGCAACTCGTGGGCGAAGACGTTGAGCAGCACTTCCGAATCGGAGTTGGTGTTGATGTGGCGCAGATCGGCGAGAAACATCTCGCGCTTGAGCTCTTCCGAGTTGGTCAGATTGCCGTTATGTGCGAGCAACAGGCCGAACGGCGAATTGACGTAGAAAGGTTGCGCCTCGGCGGCGTTGTACGCCGATCCGGCGGTGGGATAACGAACATGGGCGATGCCCCAGTTACCTTCCAGGTTGCGCATGTTGCGCGTGCGGAACACGTCGCGCACCAGCCCGGGGCCCTTGTGCATATGAAAACGGCCGCCCTCGGCGGTAACAATGCCCGCCGCGTCCTGTCCGCGGTGCTGAAGGACCTGCAGCCCGTCGTACAGCAACTGGTTGACCGGCGTTGTCGCAACGACCCCAAGAATTCCACACATGAAAACCTGCCTATCTGAAACGAATTTTGCTTGCCACTGCATCCGGCAGCCACGGCTTTGCGGCAATCACTGCCGTTTCGAGTGGCGGCGCGAACAAAGCGTTCGCCCACCAGGGCTCCCGCGCCACGCCGATCAACCCGCCCAACAACACCACCACAAAGGCTATCGCCAAACCGCGCGCGAGACCGAAAAGCGCACCGAACAAACGATCCGCCGCGCCCAGCCCGACCGCGCGCAACAACTCGCGCAGCAGAAAGCGCAGCAAGGCCGCCACCATCAGCACGGCCACAAAAATCAACGCAAAGCCGGCAACATGCCGCCATGCCGGATCGGCAATCTGCCCTTGGAGCAAACCCGCGGCCATTCCGGCATAACGCCAGGCCGCGAGCAACGCCACCACCCAGGCCACCAGCGCCATGACCTCGCTAACCAATCCCCGCCACATACCGACTGCGGCGGACAAAGCAAGCACAGCCAAAAACACATAATCGAAAACCGTCATAGCCGCCGTCAACGCGGCACGATCGCGCTGCTGTGCCCTTGCGCTTTGAGCCGAACCGCGGCCTTTTCCGCTTCTTCGCGGCTGCCGAAGGGCCCGATGCGCACGCGGACTACGGTATTGACCTTTTCAGTGTAGGCGGCAAAGCCCTTTTTCTTGAGTTCGTTACTGATCGCGGCGGCCTTTGCGGGATCGCCAAAAGCGCCTATCTGCAAAACAAAAGCCCCGCTACTGGGAGCTGCTGGCGCTTGAGCGCCATCCAGAATGCGCTGCGCGCGCGCCGCCTCCCGGTCGTGTTCGGGGATAGCGGCCGGCGGTGTAACGGCAGGCGGCGTGGGCGTGGCGACAGGCGGCTTGGGCGGGGCTGGCGTGGTTTGCGGTGGGGGTGTTGTTGTGCCTGCCGCCGCGGGTGGCGGAGATGGAGGCCGCGAAGGTGGTGAAGGCGTTGCCGTTTGCCCCGGAGCTTCTTCCTGTGGCGGCGAAACCGGCTGCGGCTCTTCTTCCGGCGCGCGGCCGGCGTTTGGCGGCGTACTGGCAGCTCCATCGCGGTCGGGAATCGTGACTTGAATATCCTGACTGGGCGCGCGTGGCTCTTCTTCCATCATCATCGGCAGCACGATGGCTGCCAGCAGTGCCAATGCGGCAGCGCCGACGAGGCGCCGGCGCGCGCGCTTCTTGATGTCGAGGTTGTCTGCGTCGCTCACCCGAAAACCTCTTTAGTGCCGTTCTGCGCGGACAACCGCGAGCACGTCCGCCACAGTGAGAAAGGAGCCAAAGACGGCGATTCTATCACCCTCGCCAGCCCTTTTTCGCGCTGCGGAAAAGGCTTCGCTTGGCGAATCGAAACAGTGAACGTCCTCATCCACACCCGCCGCCCGTAAACGCTGCGCCAATGCTTCGGCATTCAATCCGCGCGGGCCTGGCAGGCTGGCAAGCAGCCAGTGATCGACACGCTCACGCATCAGCGCCGCCACCCCTTCCACATCTTTATCGCCAAGCATGCCAAACACCGCCCAGGTCTGCGGATAAAACCCCATATTGGACAAATTGTCGGCCAACACGCCGGCCGCCTGCGGGTTGTGCGCAACGTCGAGCACCACCGCGGGTTTGCCCGGCAACACCTGGAAACGGCCGGGCACATCGACCTGCATCAGCCCTTGACGAATCGCCTGCATCGATACCGGAATACACTCGCGCAAGGTATCGAGCGCGGTCAGCGTCGCCGCTGCATTCAGCAACTGGTTGGCGCCACGCAACGCCGGGTAGGCCAAGCCGCCGCGCCGGCTCAACGGGCCGCTGGCCGGCGGCGCGGCATAACGCCAATAGCCCCATTGCTGGCGATCGCCGCCGAAGCCAAAATCGCGTCCGCTGACCCATAAACGCGCACCGATCGCGGCGGCATGGGCAAGTAGGGAAGCGGGCGGCTGAGGATCGCCGCAGATTGCCGGCCGGCCGGCGCGAAAAATACCCGCCTTCTCGAAACCGATGCTGTCGCGGTCGTTGCCGAGCCAGTCCATGTGGTCCATTGCCACACCGGTTACGATGGCACAATCGGCATCGATGGCGTTCACCGCGTCCAGGCGGCCGCCGAGTCCGACTTCAAGGATGATCACATCCAGCGCGGCTGCGCGAAATATCGCCCAAGCGGCCAGCGTACCGTGCTCGAAATAGGTGAGCGGCGTATCGCCACGCGCCCGTTCCACCTCCTCGAATGCGGCGGCGAGGCAGACATCATCGGCATCGCGGCCATTGATGCGCACACGTTCGTTGTAACGCAGCAGATGCGGCGAGGTATAGCAACCGACGCGGTAGCCTTCGGCGAGCAAGATCGCCTCCAGCATCACGCAAGTGGAGCCTTTGCCGTTGGTGCCCCCTACGGTAATGACCACCGACGCGGGATCCGCGCCAAGCGCCGCGCGCACGGCGTGCACGCGGTCGAGACCGAGGCGGATCGTTTCCCCACCGTGACGGCGCTCCAACAGGGCAAGCCAATCATCCAGCGTGCGCGCCTGTGGCGCGGTCTGTGGGGACACCCCGGAATTTCCGCTCGTCACGCGTGAACCGAGGGCTGGCGGCTCAACAAGGTAAGCAGGTTGGTGATCTGTTCGCGCATCTGGCGGCGATCGACAATCATGTCGATCGCACCCTTTTCAAGCAAAAACTCGGAGCGCTGAAAGCCTTCCGGCAGCGTTTCGCGCACCGTCTGCTCAATGACCCGCGGGCCGGCAAAACCGATCAGCGCACCGGGTTCAGCGATCACCACGTCGCTCACGAAAGCGAAACTGGCCGACACGCCCCCCATCGTCGGATCGGTCAGAATGGTAAGGAAAGGCAGTTTACGCTGTGCAAGCTGGGTGATCGCGGCGGTGGTCTTGGCCATCTGCATCAACGAAAACAGACCTTCCTGCATGCGCGCGCCACCAGTGGCGGTAATGCAGATGAAGGGCAGGCGCTGCTCCAGCGCAACCCGCACGCCGCGCACGAAACGCTCACCGACCACGGAACCCATCGAGCCGCCGAGAAAATCGAACTCGAAGCACGCAACCACGACCGGTACAGTAAGAATCGCCCCTTGCATGACGACCATCGCATCGGCCTCGCCGGTATCGGCGCTGGCAGTGGACAAACGCTCGGGGTAGCGCCGGGAGTCCTTGAATTTCAGCGGATCGACCGGCACGACTTCGGTGCCGATGTCGAACCGCCCTTCCGCGTCGAGCAGCAGATCGAGCCGCGCGCGCGCGCGCAAACGCTGATGGTGCCCACATTTGGGGCAGACGCTCTGGTTGCTTTCGAGATCGGAACGGTAGAGCACTACCTCGCACGACGGACATTTGCTCCACAACCCTTCGGGAATGGATTTATTTCGCGCGGCCGATTCGTTGCGATTGATACGGGGAGGCAGCAGTTTCTGGAGCCAGCTCATCAAAATGCTCCTGTAGCGGTATCGAGGGCATCCAATGCGCTACGAATACCTGTGAGAAAAGCGGTGACGTTGGCAACAGCCTGCTCGCGCGGGCTGCGTTCGATTTCTTCGATGATGCGGCTACCGATCACCACCGCATCGGCAACGGCACCGATACGGCGGGCGCTGTCGGCGTCCCGGATGCCGAACCCCACGCCCACCGGCATACCGACAGCGGCGCGGATCTGCGGAATGCGCCGCGCCACTTCGTCGAAATCGAGGTTCGCGGAGCCTGTTACCCCTTTCAGGGAAACGTAATAGATGTAGCCGCTGCCGGCGCGCGCCACATCGGCAAAACGCTGCTCGGTCGAAGTCGGCGCGAGCATAAAGATGGGATCGATGCCGCCGGCACGAACGGCCGCGGCGAAATCGAAACATTCCTCCGGCGGATAATCCACGACCAGCACACCATCCACGCCGGCCGCAGCCGCCTCGGCAACAAAAACCGCCGTGCCCATCGCTTCGATAGGATTGGCATAGCCCATCAGCACCACCGGGGTGTCGGCGTTTTCGCGGCGGAAATCGCGCACGATGCCAAGCACTTTGCGCAGACTCATGCCTTGCGCCAAGGCGCGCTCCGATGCACGCTGGATAGTGGGGCCGTCGGCCATTGGGTCGGAAAACGGCACACCCAGTTCGATGATGTCGGCGCCACCCGCCACAAGGCCATGCATCAGCGGCACGGTCAATGCCGGATCGGGATCTCCGGCAGTGATGAAAGGAATCAATGCTCTTCGGCGAGCTGCTTGTAGACGCTTAAAGGTAGTCTGGATTTTCGACATAGATTTCTTGTTGAGTGCCTCGCAAGGCGATCCAAGGCACGGGTAACTTAAAACTGAATCCCCGAACGCTCGGCGACCGTGTGCATGTCCTTATCGCCACGGCCGGAAAGATTGACGAGCAAAAGGCGGTTTCGCGGCAAAGTCGGCGCGAGTTTTGCCGCGTAGGCCAACGCATGCGACGACTCCAGCGCCGGAATGATGCCTTCGAAGCGGCATAGATCGTGGAAAGCCTGCAAGGCTTCGGCATCGGTGATGCCGACATAGTCGGCGCGGCCGCTGTCCTTCAGCCAAGCATGCTCGGGGCCGACGCCGGGGTAGTCGAGCCCGGCGGAAATGGAATGCGTTTCGATGATCTGGCCGTCCTCGTCCTGCATCAGGTAGGTACGGTTGCCGTGCAACACGCCGGCTCTGGCGTTGGCCGTCAAAGGGGCGGCATGGCGGCCGCTATCGATGCCGTCGCCGGCCGCCTCCACACCGACGAGCTTGACGCCTTCGACACCAAGATAAGGGTGGAAGATACCAATTGCGTTGGAGCCGCCACCCACGCAGGCGATGACATAATCCGGCTGACGTCCCGCCAGTTCAGGCATCTGCACCAGACATTCCTTGCCGATCACGGTCTGAAAATCACGCACCATCTGGGGATAGGGATGCGGGCCAGCCACCGTGCCGATGATGTAGAAGGTGTTGGCGACGTTCGTCACCCAGTCGCGCATGGCTTCGTTCAGCGCATCCTTGAGCGTTCTCGACCCCGACTCCACCGGTACGACCGTCGCACCCAGGAGCTTCATGCGATAAACGTTTGCCGCTTGGCGTTTGATGTCCTCGGCGCCCATATAGACCACGCATTCCAGGCCGTAACGCGCGGCGATGGTCGCGGTGGCGACACCATGCTGCCCAGCGCCCGTTTCGGCGATGACGCGCGGTTTGCCCATGCGTCGGGCCACCAGCGCCTGGCCGATGCAGTTGTTCACCTTGTGCGCGCCGGTGTGGTTGAGGTCTTCCCGCTTCAGGTAAATCTGCGCGCCACCAAGCACATCCGACCAGCGTTTGGCGTGATAGATCGGACTTGGCCGGCCGACGTAATGCTTGAGCTCGTATTCGTACTCGGCGATAAACGCGGGGTCCTTGCTGCATGCCGCATAGGCCTGGCGCAGTTCATCCAGCGCGGGAATCAGCGTCTCGGCAACGAAAACGCCCCCATAAGGACCAAAATGCCCCCGTTCATCGGGGAATGAGTAAGGCGCGTCAGCCACCTGCATGTCGAACTCCAGCAATGAACGCAGCGATTTTTTCCGCGTCCTTGATTCCTTTGGCAACTTCCACGCCGCTGGATACGTCCACCGCCCACGGGCGGACACGGCGAACCGCCTCCCCGACGTTATCGGGGTCGAGCCCACCGGAAAGAATGATCGGCCGGTCGAATCCAGCGGGGATCATGGACCAATCGAAAGTCTGTCCACCGCCGCCATAACCGTCGACAAAAGCATCCAGCAAAATACCCCGTGCGCCAGGATGGGAAAGAGAGAATTCTAGCAGATCGATTCCAGGGCGCATCCGCGCCGCTCGAATCCACGGCAACCCATAACGCGAACACTGGGCTTCGCTTTCGTCGCCATGAAACTGCAAAAGCTGCAAAGGCGCCACGGAAAGTACGTTGGCGACAAAGGCCGGATCGGCATTGACGAATAAACCGACAGCGGTAACGAAAGGCGGCAACAAGCCGGCCAGTTGCGCCGCGCGTTCAGGCGAGATGTTGCGCGGGCTTGGCGGGTAGAACACGAAGCCGACCGCATCGGCTCCGGCGGACACCGCCGCGCGCACGTCTTCAGGCCGCGTCAGGCCGCATATCTTGATCCAGGTACGGGACATTCAATTGAGAGGAAAGTGAGGCAGCGCGATGATACGCCCATCGTTCGGCAGCAACCAGTTCGCCGGGTAACGCACGCCGCACAGATACAAGCCATCCGGCGCGAAGGTCGGCGCGGTTCGGCTACGTTCGCCGCTTGCCAGTATCTCGGCCAACCACTCTGGCGGGTAATGGCCTTTACCAACATAAACAAGCGCGCCGACAAGATTGCGCACCATGTGATGGAGGAAACCGTTGGCACGAAAGTCGAACAGCAGATAATCGCCGTCGCGCACGACGCTGGCCTCGTACATATACCGGATGGGCGTTTTTGACTGGCATCGGGCGGAACGGAAGGTCGAAAAATCGTGCTTGCCGACAAGGCAGGCGGCCGCCTCCGCCATCTTCTCCACATCCAAAGGTACGTGGAACCACCCTGCCCTTCCAGCCAATAACGCGGGACGGACCGGCGAATTGAACAAAACGTAGCGATAACACCGCTCCACCGCGCAAAAACGGGCATGAAAGCGCGGATCGACCTCGATCGACCAACGCACCGCAACCGCGGGGGGAAGATGGCGATTGACCCCACGAACCCAGGCTGACAATGGCCGCTCGGCGTTCGTATCAAAATGGATGACCTGGACCGTGGCATGAACGCCAGTATCGGTGCGTCCCGCGCAATGTGTACGCACCATTTCTCCGGCTACCGACGCCAAGGCGCGCTCCAGCGTATCTTGCACGGTTCGGCCATGTTCCTGGCTTTGCCAGCCTTCGAAACGATCTCCGGCGTATTCGACGCCGAGCGCGACTCTTACCATGATTGATCAATCGTCACGATCAAGGCAGCAAATAACCGGTGGCGTATAACACAGCGAATACACCCAATACCCCTATCACAAGCCCCCTCTCCCGCCAGCCAAAAGGTTCGAAACGTAAGTGCAACGGCGTATCGGCAACGCCTTCATCGTCTGTCAGCCAATACCGCCAGTCCCGCTTGTGTTCCACGGCGGCATCATCGACATAACGCAACACCAGCAACAGGCGCAACGCCAAACGGTCGACAGCGACGCCGAGCACCACCAAAGGTCGGCATAGCGTGTAAAGGCCGCTGACGAGACGATCCGCGGGCAAGTGTTCAAGTAGCGCCGCAACGATACAAATCACCGCCAACAAACGCCCGCTGTGGATCAGCGCCAACACCAGTCCCTCTTGGCTGGGACTCAATATCGGCCAGGAAGCGACTACCGCCTCACCCGGCGTAAACCAAGCGAAAAGAATGAAAATCGCGGCAAGAAGAAAACGAATCCGCCGCGCCATCCGCCACAACCTTGCCGGCGCCAAACATAAACCCAAAAGCGCGTAACAAGCCACAGCGATCCCGAACCAAGGCATAACCAGGAATTGGACCGACACGATGCCAAACAGGCAAAAAAACAGAATCAGGCCCGAATGCATGAGAAGAAAACAAACCGCCGCGGAGAAAAACCCCCGCGGCGGTTTATGGTGACTAGAGAAATCAATCAGCCAAGTCTATCAATCATCGCGCGCGCATCCGCCTGCTGCTTGGGAGAACCCTCGCGCAAAACCTCGTCAAGTAATTCCCGCGCGCCTTCCGTATCGCCCATTTCTTCGTAAGCGCGGGCCAATTCAAGCTTGGTGTCGACTTCATTGGAGTCGCCATCAGCCTCACCCATATCCGTGGATGCGCTACGATCACGTGAAGGCGCGGAAATCGGCGAAGCATCGGTATCGTGATCGGAGCCAAAATCGAGCAGGCTGCCATCCAGATTACTTCTCTCCAGATCAATCACTGTATCGCTAGTATGAGGACGCCCTACCCCGATGTCGGAATCGACAACGGTTGCGCTCATATCGAAATCGTCCAGATCCGCACTTTGGCTCGTGGCGAATTCGGGCAAATCAAAAGTCAAACCGTTATCCGCTGCACCGGCCGGACTCATCTCGCTGCCCAAAACCGCTATAGTGCCGCCGCCTCCACCACCTCCGCGGGAGGAGTCGACGACCTCTCCGCGCCCGGATTGCGGCGCCGCCGGCTTGGAGGGAGCCACAGGCGCGGGCGCCACTGCCTCGGCAACCCCATCGTCACCGCCGATATCGAGATCGAGCACCAGATCGGAAGAACGGACATCCGCTTCAATCGGTGGCGCAGCGGGCTTGGGCGGTGGCGCTGCTTTCACTGGCTCGGCGGTGGGAGCATCGTCGAGATCAAGATCGAAATCCAGCGATAAGCCATCTCCGCCGGCTGGCGTTTGGGTCGTCGTACCCATTGCAGCCGCCTGCACGACGTTTTCATATTGCTCCGGATCGCTTGGCAATGACCCAGGCATTGCCCAGGTATCCTTCAATTGCGAATTGCTCACCTCGATTACCGGCGCCGACGTCGTGAAATTAAGATCGGAAAGGGATTGTCCCGCCGGATCTTTTTCTACCGGTCCGCTTTTGGGCGATGACGGCGCATCGTTTTTCGCGGCGGCGGCCGCCATAGCCGCCGCAACCGTGCCAACACCCGCCGTCATTGGTCCCTGCTCTATTCTCGGCGCAGACTCCTGGTTCTTTCGGCTCCCGTACAGCGGATTTTCAGGGTCGAACTTCTGCCCCATCGCTGCGGCCTTTTCCCAATCCGCCCCGACTCCGCCGGTACGTGCATAAAACTCACTGGCAACCGCTTCAAACTGTTTGGTGTTTTTGCGCTGTGCGTAAATTTCCAACAGTTTCAGATGAATCGCGGCACGACTCGGATCCGCCTTGAGCGCGTCGAGAAGAATCTCCTCGGCCTGCGCATCACGGCCATAGGCCATATAGACATCCGCTTCGGCAACGGGGTCGACACCTTCATCGGCATCGATCGCGGAGAGACCCGACTGGCTGAAGTCAGTGTGAATGATGCTGCTGTTCGTACTGTTCGTATCGACGCTTTGCCCGCCCGTCGTACCGAATACACCACTGCTTTCGGGCGGGAATTCGCTTATCAATGCGCTATTTTCGTTGGTAGAACCGGATGCTTTGCGGCGCTGCCAAGAGCGATAACCGACGTACCCCAGCAACAACGCAAGAATACCTCCGATACCGGCGAGCATCTTCGCATCGAGGAAATCCAGGAAACCGGGCTCCGGCTCGGGTGGTGGCGGCGGCGGAGCAGGCTTCTTCTTTGGCGGCGGCTCAGGCGGAGCCGGTGGCGGCGGAGTTTCTGCGACCGGCGGCGGAGCGACAGGTTCAGTGGTCGCCTGGGTGGTTTGCTTGGGTGGTTCGACAGGCGGCTCAACTACGGCTGGCGGCGGCGGTTTGACGTCCTGCGCTGCAGGCGTCGGTTGCGTCCCCTGTACCGGCGGAGGAGCCGGAGGTGTAGCAGCCTGCTGCTGAGCCTGCCCCATGCCTTGGCTCTTCAGCTCAAGCAGCTTCTTCAGGTCGTTTACGTTGCGTTCCAGATCCGCTACGCGCGAATTTGCTTCAGCCAGTGCCTTTTCGCGTGCAACAACATCTTCTTCGAGCGTCCGGATCCGATTTTCCGCATCCTTGTTGCCCGACGCGCCTTTCTTCTTCCCCGAACCCGTCTCCGAGCGTGAAACCTGGACCTGGTCCTTGGATCCACCCGCCTGTTGCGTTTCTTCCACGCGCGGCACGATGCGTCCGCTGCTGCCTTGGTCAGTCGGCGTGGCTGTTTCCGCGGAGGGGCTTTGTTTGGCCGCGGATTCCGCCAAACTGCGGCGGTAGTTCTGGAAATCGGACGAGTGAGCAATCACCTCGCGCCGGGCTTCGGCCGTATCGACGCTCTTCATCGTTTCGGCCGATGGCATCTTGATGATGGCGCCCGCGCGTAAGCGGTTGATGTTCTTATTATTGAAGGCAGCCGGATTTTCCCGGTACAGCGCGATCAAAGCCTGATCCAGCGTAACGCCCTCGGGGCGGTTGGCATCGGCGATACGGCGCAAGGTGTCACCACGTTGCGTGGTATAGGCGCCGTCCGTGGCCGTTGCCGCGGATGCTGTCGCTGTCGCAGGGGCTTTTTCCGCGCGAGGCGCCGCCGCCGTTGTGGGCGCGCTACGTGGTGCCGTTACGATAGCGGACGCCTCTGCCTGAGCGGCCTTGGGGCGAGCAATTTCAAGATCGACCGGGTCCAGCAGAAAAACGTACTCACGCGCCAAACGGCCAGAAGCCCAATCCAGCTCAATAAGCAGATTGACTACGGGGTCGTTGATGGGCTTATCGCTGCTCAGCTTCAAAACCGGGCGTGGGCCGCGATTATCGAGATTGATGCGTACGCTGGCGACTGAGGTGGCGTATGGAATATTCGCTTGGCGGAAAGCATCGGCCGACGCGATTCTCGCTATAAGCGACTGTAATTCCTGCGTGCTGGCACTGACTTGTATTTCAGCTTTGAGCGGTTGACCCAGCCCGCTCATTACATTGATTTGCCCCAACCCGGCAGCCTGGCTGACGGTGGATAACGAGGTGATCGCGACCGCGATCAGGGACGCTTTGATCGACTTTTTCATCATTGTGTCTTCAGACCCCTGCCCTTAGCAGTTCTAACCCTACCAAGGCACATAACTTCATGGACTTGGGGTAGTAATCTAGCATTTCCTTGAAGATCATGCAGCAATTCTTTCTGATAAAAGACTTTTTTCTTGTAGCAGAAATAATACGCATATGCCAGTTGCGAATTTGCCTCAAATCACCGCTCGATCAAAATACGCAGCATGCGGCGCAGCGGCTCCGCCGCCCCCCACAAAAGCTGGTCGCCAACGGTGAAAGCGCCGAGATAATCCGGCCCCATGGCCAGTTTGCGTAGCCGTCCGACCGGTATGGCGAGCTTGCCGGTCACCGCGGCGGGCGTAAGTTCGCGCTCGGTAATTTCCCGCTCGTTCGGTACTACTTTCACCCAATCGTTGGCGGTCGCGATGATTTCGTTCACCTCGTCGAGCGGCACATCCTTCTTCAGCTTGATCGTCAAACCTTGGGAATGACAACGCATGGCGCCGATGCGCACACACAGACCGTCGATCGGGACGCTGCCGGCACTACGAAACGCGGGCTTGCCAAGAATCTTGTTGCACTCCGCGCCGCCTTTCCATTCCTCTTTCGATTGACCGTGCTCGGACGGCACGTCGATCCAGGGAATCAAACTGCCCGCCAACGGTGTATTGCGGAAATTGCTCTTGGGAAAGGAATCGGCGCGCAGGGTTTCGGCAACTTTGCGGTCGATTTCGAGAATGGCCGAAGCCGGATCGGCAAGCAGATTGGCAACCGACGCGTGGATAACGCCCATCTGCGCGATCAACTCACGCATGTTCTGTGCGCCAGCGCCGGAGGCGGCCTGATAAGTCATCGCCGACACCCACTCGATCAGATCGTGCTTGAATAACCCGCCCAGGCCCATCAGCATCAGCGATACGGTGCAATTACCGCCGATCCAATCGCGCCCGCCCTTGGCCAAGGCATTGTCGATGACATGGCGATTGACCGGATCGAGAACGATCACCGCATCATCTGCCATGCGCAAAGCACTGGCGGCATCGACCCAGTGGCCTTTCCAACCGGCCGCGCGCAGCTTCGGATACACCTCTTTGGTGTAATCGCCGCCCTGGCAGGTAACAACGATATCGCATGTCTTTAGCATATCGACATTGGCCGCATCCTGCAACGGCAAAGCCGCATCCTTGCCGCCGAACACCGGCGCCTTGCCGCCCGCCGCCGACGTGGAGAAATACACCGGCTCGATATGGGCGAAATCCTTTTCGTCCTCCATGCGCTGCATCAACACGGAACCGACCATGCCACGCCAACCGACCAAACCCACTCTTTTCATTTCACTTCCCCAGCTTCTTTCATTCATCCATTACAGCGCTGCCAGCACCGCATCGCCCATTTCCACTGTGCCGACTTTTTTCGTTCCCGGCTCGTGAATATCACCGGTCCGATAACCTTGCACCAATACTTTCTTTACCGCTTTTTCAATACGCTGCGCGGCAGCCTCCTGATTGAAGGTGTAGCGCATCATCATGGCCGCCGAAAGAATCGTGGCCAGCGGATTGGCAATGTTCTGGCCGGCGATATCGGGGGCCGAGCCGTGCGACGGCTCATACAGCCCTTTTTGATTCGCATCCAGCGAAGCCGACGGCAACATGCCAATGGAGCCAGTCAGCATCGAGGCTTCGTCCGACAAAATATCACCGAACATATTGCCGGTGACCATCACGTCGAATTGCTTCGGATTGCGCACCAACTGCATCGCGGCGTTATCCACCAGCATGTGCGACAACTTGACTTCGGGGTAATCCCGCGCCATTTCATCGGCAATATCGCGCCATAACTGTGTGCATTCGAGCACGTTCATCTTATCCACCGAGCACAGCTTGCGGTCGCGTTTCATCGCCGCCTCGAACGCGACACGCAGAATACGGCGGATCTCATATTCAGCGTAGATCATCGTGTTCCAGCCCACACGCTGGCGCTCGCCGTTGACCTCGCGTATTTCCACGCCGCGCGGCTGGCCGAAATAGATATCGCCGGTCAACTCGCGCACAATCAGAATGTCGAGCCCGGACACCACTTCCGGCTTCAACGCCGAAGCATTGGCAAGCTCCGGATACAGGATGGCCGGACGCAAATTGGCGAACAAGCCCAAATCCTTGCGAATACCAAGCAAACCGCGCTCGGGGCGCTGCTCGCGCGGCAAACTATCCCACTTCGGTCCGCCGACGGCGCCGAGCAACACGGCATCGGCCGCGCGAGCCAGCTTTTGCGTGGCCTCCGGGTAAGGATTGCCCGTTGCATCCACCGCGCAGCCGCCCAGCAGCGCTTCTTCCATTTCAAACTTGAGATCGAGCGCCTGCAAAACGCGCACGGCCTGCGACATGATTTCAGGGCCGATGCCATCGCCCGGCAACACACAGATTTTCATTCCTTCGTTTCTCCTCGTTGCCCGTGCCCCATCAACTCAGGTTCGGCCCAGGCGCAATAACCGGCTCAAGCAAAATAATAAGGATGCTCGGCGCGCCGCTTTTCCTCGAACGCGCGAATCTTGTCAGCATGGCGCAGCGTCAAGCCGATATCGTCCCAACCGTTGACCAAGCATTCCTTGCGGAACGGATCGACCTCGAAAGGAATCGCGTGACCATCGGGACGCATTACCCGCTGAGCCGGCAAATCGATTTCCAGGGTGTAGCCCGGGCTGTGCTCCACCAGACCAAACAGCGCATCGAGTTCGGGTTTAGGCAATACGATGGGCAATACGCCGTTCTTGAAGCAGTTGTTGAAAAAAATGTCGGCAAAGGATTCGGCGAGAATGGCGCGAAAACCATAATCCAGCAGCGCCCACGGCGCATGTTCCCGGCTCGAACCGCAGCCGAAATTGACTCGCGTAAGCAGAATCGAAGCGCCTTGATAACGCGCCTGATTGAGCACGAAATTAGGGTTCAAGGTCCGGGTGCTGTTGTCCATGCCGGGCTCGCCACGGTCCATGTAGCGCCACTCGTCGAATGCGTTGGGACCGAATCCGGAACGCTTGATCGACTTGAGGAATTGCTTCGGAATGATGGCATCGGTATCGACATTGCTGCGATCGAGCGGCGCTGCCAGACCCTTCAAGGTCGTGAATTTCTGCATGTTCAGGTTTCCTTCGGCCGAAGATCAGAGGATGTCACGCACGTCGGCGAAATGCCCGGCGATCGCGGCAGCCGCGGCCATTGCCGGGCTGACCAGATGGGTGCGCCCACCCGTGCCTTGCCGCCCTTCGAAATTGCGGTTCGAGGTCGAAGCGCAACGCTCGCCCGGCTCCAGCCTGTCGGCGTTCATTGCCAGACACATCGAACAGCCCGGCTCGCGCCATTCGAAACCGGCGGCAAGAAAAATTTTGTCCAGCCCTTCCTGCTCGGCCTGGCGCTTCACCAGACCCGACCCCGGAACAACCAGCACTTGACGCACGTTGTCGGCCTTACGGCGGCCTTTCGCCACCACGGCAGCCTGGCGTAAATCCTCGATGCGCGAATTAGTGCAGGAACCGATGAAAACCTTGTCGATCTTGATTCCCTTGAGCGGCAGATTGGGCACCAACCCCATATACTGCAAGGCACGCTCCATGCCTTCGCGCTTGACCGGATCTTTCTCCTTGACCGGATCGGGAACTGCCCCGTCGATACCGAGCACCATTTCTGGCGAGGTTCCCCACGTGACTTGCGGCAGGATCTGCTCGCCTTGCAATTCCACGACCTTATCGAAACGCGCGCCTTCGTCCGAACGCAATGTGCGCCAGTAAGCCGCCGCGCGCTCCCAATCGCCGCCGCGCGGCGAGAAGGGTCGGCCCTTGAGATAATCGATGGTGGTTTCATCCACCGCGACGAAACCCATGCGCGCGCCCGCCTCGATTGCCATGTTGCACACGGTCATGCGCCCTTCCATCGACAGGCCGCGCATGACCGGGCCTCCGAATTCGATGGCATAACCGGTACCGCCGGCGGTACCGATATGGCCGATGATCGCCAACGCCACATCCTTGGCGCCCACGCCCTTGCCAAGACGGCCATTGACGCTCACCAACATGGTCTTGGAGCGTTTCTGGATCAGGCACTGCGTCGCCATGACATGCTCGACCTCGGAGGTGCCAATGCCATGCGCCAGACAGGCGAAAGCGCCGTGCGTAGACGTATGGGAGTCGCCACAAACCACGGTCATGCCAGGTAGCGTGGCGCCATTTTCCGGCCCGATCACATGCACGATGCCTTGGCGCTCATGCTTGAACGGGAAATACGCCAACGCGCCAACATCGCGGATATTCGCGTCCAGGGTTTCCACCTGCTGGCGCGACACCGGATCGAGAATGCCCTGCTCCCAATGATCGGTCGGCGTGTTGTGGTCGGCGGTGGCGACAATGGACGACACCCGCCACGGCTTGCGGCCGGCCAGCTTGAGCCCTTCGAAAGCTTGTGGGCTGGTGACCTCATGGACCAGATGGCGGTCGATATAGATCAACGCCGTGCCGTCGGTCTCCTGATGGACGACATGGCTCGACCACAATTTTTCATACAGCGTTTGCGCTTGCATCCAATGCATTCCACAGCGGAGAAAAGGGTTTGATTATTTCACACGGCGCCGGCTCTGAGTAGCAAACGCCATCAGTGCATGCCGCGCCGCGCCTGCTCATACAACGGCATGACTTTCGCCGCGTAATCGGCAAGGTCTTTTTGCCGGTCGGCATGCGCCGGGTGGGTGGATAGCCATTGCGGTGGCGCACCGTCCGACACAGCGGCCATTTTGTTCCACAGGCTCACCGCCGCGCGCGGATCATAGCCGGCGCGGGCGGCAAGCTCGACGCCGATACGATCCGCCTCGGTTTCGTGCTGGCGCGAATTGGGCAACTCAAACGTCACCTTGGCGACCGAGCCCATCAAATCCTGCGCCCCCTGGCCGACACCGAGCAGCGCGCCGGCAATCGAAATACCAAGCCCCGTTGCCATCGACTGAGAAACACGCTCGCGCGCATGTTCGCGCAAAGCATGCGAAATTTCGTGTCCCATCACCGCGGCAAGCTCATCGTCGGTCAGCTTGAGGCGATCGATCAGACCGGTATAGACCGCGATCTTCCCGCCGGCCATACACCACGCATTCAACTCGTCGGAGGAAATCACGTTAACCTCCCATTTCCAAGCCACCGCGTCGGCACGAAAAGCGCCGGTCTGCGCCACCAGGCGATCGGCGATCTGGCGCACCCGTTTTACCTGAGCGGGGTCTTGGTTGAGTTCGCCATCGCGCCGCGCGCCAGCGATCACTTTTTGATATTCCTGTTTCGACGCCTGTTCCACTTCTTTCGACGAAACCATCATCATCTGCGTGCGCTCGACGCCGACTACCCCGCCGCCCGTGGTCTGTACCGTCTGACAAGAAACGACAACACCCAAAACCAACGCAGCAGACAACAATCTCCTGCCCCAAACGCTCCTCATGCCTGCTTATCCTTTCAAAAAAGAGTGATTTTTCCCATCGCCCGATGTTTCTCGCCAACCGATGAGCAGCCATACGAAACCCGCCAACGCGAAACCGGCGCCAAGGGTAAATGTCCATGCGGAACCGATGGCGTCCCAGGTATAACCGCTGATCAAACCGCCTAGCATACCGCCAGCGCCGAACGACACGCTACCGTAAAGCGCCTGCCCCCTGGCTTGCAGCTTGCCTGGAAACCATTGATTGACCACCGCGATCGCGGCCGCGTGATACGCACCGAATGTTATGCCGTGCAAAGCCTGCGCTGCGGCCAATAAGGCCAGACTGCCCACGCCCCAGCCGGTAGCGGTGAAGCGGATTGCCGCGCAAACGAAAGCGGCGAGCAAAATAGCGCGCAACGAAAACCGCCGCATCAATCGCGGCATCAGCAGGAAAAAGAAAATTTCGGCCAATACGCCAAACGCCCACAGGCCGCCAACCGTTCCTTTATCGTAGCCGTGGTCAACCAACAGAATGGAAAAGAAAACATAGAACGCACCATGCGCGGCCGACATCAGAAAACACGCCCCAAGCAAGGCCCGCACCTCGGGGCGGCGCAAGGTATCGCCAAGGCTTGCACCCACCCGCCAAGGCGTTGATTGCGGCGCTTCCGGCACGCGCAGCGCACAGAGGAAAATACCGGCGAGAATAGCGAGTACGGCCCACAGCACGGCGTCGATCGGCAGAGAATCCAGCGCATAACCCAAGCCAAGCACCGCGCCGATAAAACCGACCGATCCCCATACGCGAATGCGCCCGTAGTGATGCCCTCGCCCGCCCAGATGAGCGAAAGTGATGCTTTCCACCAAGGGCAGCGCGGCGCTCCAGAAAAAAGCCATCAGCGCCATGCCGATAAAAACGCCATCGAACCGGGTGGTAAAGAAGAACACCGAGAAGCCGATCAGGCTCATCAGTGCCGATAAGCGCACGATCCGCACCCGTTGCCCCGAATGTTCCGCCAGCCATCCCCATAGATTGGGCGCCAGCACACGCATGACTTGCATCAGCGACATCAACACGGCGATATCCGCTGCGGAAAAACGCAAGGCTTGAAGGTAAAGCGTGAAATACGGGGAAAACGCGCCGACAAAAGCAAAGTAGCAAAAGTAATAAGCCGACAGGCGCCAATAGGGAAACATGAACAAGCCGTGCTTCAGACGCCAGGTGCGCGTGTAAACCGCGCACTGCGCCTTTCTTTCACCTTGTTTTCCTTACGTGCGCGGAGGCGACGGCACCGCCTGAACGCCTCCGGGCGCCAACCCGGCAATACGCGGCGTTGCCGTGGTAACGCCGCCGCACTGCGCGCGATGGCGCAAGGCATGGTCGATCAGCACCAAGGCCAGCATCGCTTCGGCAATCGGCGCGGCGCGAATCCCCACGCAAGGGTCGTGGCGGCCATGTGTGGCAACCATGGCTGGCGCGCCTTCGACATCGATGGAGCGGCGCTCCAGGCGAATACTGGAGGTCGGCTTGATCGCCATGCCAACCACAATGTCCTGCCCGGTCGAAATACCGCCGAGCACACCGCCGGCGCTGTTCGCAAGAAAGCCTTCGGGCGTCAGTTCATCGCCATGTTCCGAGCCGCGCTGGGCAACGGAGGCGAAACCCGCACCGATCTCGACGCCCTTGACCGCGTTGATGCCCATCATCGCGTAGGCGATATCGGCATCCAGTCGATCATAGACCGGCTCGCCCCAACCGACCGGCACGCCGCTGGCGACCACGTTGATACGCGCGCCAATGGAATCGCCCGATTTGCGCAATTCATCCATATAGCGTTCAAGTTCGGCGACGATGCCGGCATTCGGCACGAAAAAGGGATTGCGCTCAACCTCGCCCCAGGATTCGAACGGCACGACAATCGGCCCCAGCTGGGCCATATAAGCGCGAATGACAATGCCGAATTCGCGCGTCAACCACTGCTTGGCGATTGCACCGGCAGCCACGCGTACCGCCGTTTCGCGCGCGGACGAGCGCCCCCCGCCACGGTAATCGCGGATTCCGTATTTCTGCCAGTAGGTGTAATCGGCATGCCCCGGACGGAACGTATTGGCAATGTCGCCATAGTCGCGCGAGCGTTGATCCTGGTTACGGATCAGCAACGCGATGGGCGTTCCCGTGGTAATGCCTTCGAATACGCCGGAAAGAATTTCCACCTCGTCCGTTTCGCGCCGCTGGGTCACATGGCGGGACGTACCCGGCTTACGGCGATCCAGCTCGCGCTGGATATCGGCCACGTCGAGCGGCAAACCGGGGGGGCAACCATCCACCACGCAACCGATTGCGGGGCCGTGAGACTCGCCAAAGGACGTAACGCAAAACGACGCGCCGAAAGTATTACCGGACATGGGGAAATCCGTCGGAATAAAAGACGATGGGAAAGAGAAAAACCGGCGAGAAAAAGCGGGCGGAACAGGGAACGAAATAGGGCGCCGGAGTTTAGCACGGCCCCCCATTCCACCCGCTCCGCATTATTTCAGTGGAAAAAATCTTCCAACCGCTCGAACACCGCATGCCCTGCTCCGTGTTTGCGCACGTACAGCACATCTTCCAGTTTCTCGACTTGCCGCACCATCTGCTCCAGGCGCTGATCCTCAAACACCAACAACCAGATACGACTGCAGCGCCCATCGGCGACCGGCATGCACAAAATGCCTTCGACGTTGAAGGCGCGGCGGGAAAAAAGATTGCAGATATGGCTCATCACGCCGGGGTGATTATTGACGTCCAGCTCCAGCACCACCTTGGCAAAACCCGTCTGCTGCGGCAGCGGGTCGGCAACTTGTTCGATCATGTTCTCAGCCTCCGATCATCTCGGTATTGGCCGCGCCCGGCGGCACCATGGGATAGACGAATTGTTCGCGGTCGATGGAAGCATGAATCAAACAAGGCCCCGGCGTCGTCAAAGCCTGGGCGAGCACCGCGCGCGGATTGGCCGCCGCATCGAGATCCACCGCGGCCACGCCGAAGCCTTCCGCGATCTTGATGAAATCGGGCGCGCCCCGGTACTTCGACGCAAATACGCGCTTGCCATAAAACAGATTCTGCTGCTGGTACACCAAGCCGAGCGAATTGTTGTTCATCAGGACGATTTTGACGTTCAAGCCCTCCTCGGCCAATGTCGCCAATTCCTGAATGTTCATCATCAAACTGCCATCGCCGGAAAAGCACACCACCGTGCGCGTCGGCTCGGCCAGCGCCGCACCCATCGCCGCCGGCATGCCAAACCCCATCGTTCCCAAGCCGCCGGAGGTAAACCATTGGCGTGGCCGGCGGAAAGGGTAAGCCTGGGCGACCCACATCTGATGCTGTCCGACATCGGTGGTGATGATCGCATCGTCGTCGAGCGCGGCGGCCACCGCATGAATAAGGCCGTAATGGCTGCGCGGATCGTCCTGCCCGGGCAACTGCAACGGGAAACGGCTCTTCAAGCTCTCGACGTGGGACAACCAGCGCTTGCGCAATGTGACCTTGACGCGCGGCAACAACGCTTCCAGCGCGGCCCCCACATCGGCATGAATGGCAACGTGCGCTGTCTTGATTTTGTGCAGTTCGGAACGATCGATATCGATATGGATGATTTTCGCGTTGGCGCAAAACTGCGCCGCCTTGCCGATCGCGCGATCGTCGAAGCGCGCACCGATGCAAACGACCAGATCGGCCTCTTCGAGCACGAAATTGGTATAGCGCGCGCCATGCATGCCGAGCATGCCAATCGACAACGGATGATCGATCGGCATGGCGCCCAAGCCCATCAAAGTCATCGTCGCCGGCATACTGCTTTGCTCCGCGAGCGTCACCGCCAACGCGGCAGCGCCGGACTGCACCACGCCACCGCCAAGATAAAGCACGGGCTGCTCCGCCTCGTTGATCATTCTCGCGGCCATATCGATCGCCGCCAAATCGAGTGCCGGCGGCGCATAGGGCACGGCCGGCGGCGGAAATTCGGCAAATTCGACACGCTGGTTCTGCACATCCTTGGGCACATCCACCAACACCGGACCGGGCCGGCCCGACATGGCGATGCGGAACGCCTCGGGAATCACCTCAAGCAACTCCTGCGCCGAACGCACAAGAAAATTGTGCTTGGTGATCGGCACCGTCATGCCATAGATATCGACCTCCTGGAACGCATCGGTGCCGATCATCGACAACGGCACCTGGCCGGTAATCGCCACCATCGGAATCGAATCCAAACAGGCATCGGCGATCGCGGTAACGAGATTGGTCGCGCCAGGGCCGCTGGAAGCAAAGCAGACCTCGGGCCGCCCCGATACCCGGGCCATGCCTTGCGCCATGAAGCCCGCGCCCTGCTCGTGACGAGCCAGTACGTGATGAATGATCTCGCTGCCGGACAATGCGTCATAGAGCGGCAAAATAGCGCCACCCGGAATCCCGGCAATGGTGCGAACGCCTTGCCGTTCAAGAAGGCGCACAATCAATTGCGCGCCGGTCATCTGATGCATGAGTTTCTCCTTGAGTTGCATTGCAGCGGCTCAACCGGCGGCACAAAAAATTAAACCCCCGCCGGCCTTGCGCGCCGGCGGGGGTTTAGGATTTATTCGTTTGCCTTGTTCCTGACCCGCTACGACGCGCCGCTGCCTACGCCTACTACTACGCGTACCAGCAGGAAAACGGCGAAAGCGGAAACTGAGCGGATCATGGTCCAATGGGCCTAGTCAGGTGTGCGGATAGTAATCATGAATCCTTCCCGCGCACAAGATTTTTTTGCATTGCGGCAACCCGCCACTCCCCAACATAGGTTTTTTCGTCAGGCATCTCATACGGGTTTGCATTCGACCCACTAACAAGGCGGGGCACCGAAGACAGTGCTGTAGCACGGCAAGGCGACCCAACGAAGTTAGACGGTTGAAGGCGAAGCCGCATCAGGCTGTCGTTTCGGCACCGTTAGCCTGGGGATTACGCAGAACGCGGCGCAGAATTTTGCCCACGTTGTTTTTTGGCAGCGCATCACGGAACTCTACTTTCTGCGGCACTTTATAGCCCGTCAGGTTTGTTCGGCAAAAAGCGATCAACTCCGCTTCGGTCAACGCCTCATCCTTCCTCACCACGAAAACCTTGACCGCTTCACCGCTGTATTCGTCCGGCACGCCAATCACAGCAACCTCAAGCACACCCGGGTGATTGGCGATCACATCCTCGACCTCGTTCGGATAAACGTTGAAACCGGAAACGAGGATCATGTCTTTTTTACGGTCGACCAGACGAATAAAACCTTGCTCGTTCATGATCGCGATATCGCCGGTACGGAAAAACCCATCCGGCGTGAATGCACGCGCGCTTTCCTCCGGCTGGTTCCAATAGCCGCGGCAGACCTGGGGGCCTCGCACACAAAGCTCGCCACGCTGCCCGACAGGCATTTCGATATTGTCATCGTCGCGGATGCTGACTTCGGTGGATGGTATCGGCAAGCCGATCGTATGATTGAATTCGGCCAGATTGAGCGGGTTCATCGCCACCGCCGGCGACGTTTCGGTCAAGCCGTACGCCTCGATCAAAGGCTTACCCGTCACCTTCTTCCATTTTTCCGCCACGGCCTGCTGCACGGCCATACCTCCTCCCAGCGCTATATGCAGCATGGAGAAATCCAGCTTGGCGAAATCGGGGTGGTTGAGCAACGCATTGAACAGCGTGTTCACCCCGGTAATACTGGTAAAGCGATACTTGGCCAACTCTTTGATAAAACCGGGAATGTCGCGCGGATTGGTAATCAATAAATTGGTGGCGCCGATCTTGAAAAAGGTCAGGCAGTTCGCGGTCAACGAAAAAATATGATAAAGCGGTAGCGCGGTAACGACGATCTCCTCTCCGTCATGCAAAAAGGGATGGATCCACGCATACGCCTGCTGCAAATTGGCAACGATATTGCCGTGCGTCAGAATGGCGCCTTTCGCCACCCCGGTCGTCCCGCCCGTATACTGCAGATAAGCAATATCGTCATGGCCGATTGCCACCGGCCGTAAAGTATGCGCGGCGCCACGATCAAGCGCCGCGGCAAAGCTTACCGCTCCCGGAAAATCCCAAGCCGGCACTATTTTCTTAACATGGCGAACGACAAAATCGACCATCGCTCCCTTGGGAAAACCAAGCATTTCACCCACACTGGTGACGATCACATGCTTGATCGGCAGCTTGTCGCATACCTGCTGTAGCGTACAGGCAAAATTTTCAAGAATGACGATCGCATCAATGCCCGCATCCCGCAACTGGTGCTCAAGCTCACGCGCGGTATAAAGCGGATTGACATTGACGACGATGCACCCGGCTCGCAGCGCCCCGAACATCGCGATCGGGTATTGCAGCAAATTGGGCATCATCAGCGCGATACGCGCGCCTTTCGGCAGCTTCAATTCCCTTTGGAGAAACGCGGCAAAACGCATCGACAGCACGCCGATTTCCGTATAGCTGATTTGCTTGCCCATACAAACATAGGCGGCGCGATCGCCAAAACGCTCAACGCCCTGCTCGAACAAATCGCCAATGGAACTGAACTCGTTAACGTCGATTTCCGCTGGCATACCGCTCGGGTAACTTCTCAGCCAGATTTTTTCCACGCCACTCCTCCCCAGTTGGAAAAGAACCGGCTGGCGAACACCGCGTCACAACGCGCGCTCGCATGGCGTCATGAACCGCGTATAGCCACCGGACTCCAAGTCCACGCGCATCCGTCTCGGCGGATGTCGCCCCATGCCGCTTATTCTTGCCGCTCGCACTCCTCGGCGGGCCAATTGCGAATATAGTTTTTTAGCATGCGATTTTCGAAGCTCTGCTCTTCGAGCACCGCTTTGGCGACATCGTGAAAACTGACCACGCCAAGAAGAACGCTACCTTCCATCACCGGCAGATAGCGTTGATGATGATCGACCATCAACCGCCGCAATTCATCCATTTCCATGCCCGGCGCGGCAACCTCCGGCTCCTTGAGCATGACCTGCGATACCGGCGCAGTTGCCCATGTCGAGCCGTGTATGCGAACCGCCTGCAAAACCTCGCGGAAAGTCAATATTCCCGCCATGTGGCCGTGCTCGAACACAACCAGCGACCCCACATCCTGCTCGGTCATGATTTCCACCGCGTCACCCAAGCTTTTGTTGGATGCGATGGTATAAAGCACCTTGCCCTTGATCGAAAGAACCTCGCTCACCAACATACTCATCCCCTTGGTCTATTCAGTGCTGAGGCAATTTGTCATATTAGTGCATTGCGCCAGGGGCGAAAAGACAATGGCCGCGCCATATCGCGGCCCGATCACACTCCCCCGGCCTGCTCAGCGTTTGAGCTGATCCAGCTTGCTCTTGATCTTGGCCCATTCGTCCGCATCCGGTAACGGCTCCTTGCGCTCGACAATCGGCTTCCACCCGCGCGCAAGTTCCGCGTTGAGCGCGATGAAATGTTGTTGCTCGGCCGGCACATCGTCTTCGGCATAAATGGCTTCGACCGGGCATTCGGCAACGCACAACGTGCAATCGATGCACTCGTCGGGATCGATCACGAGGAAGTTCTCCCCCTCGCGAAAACAGTCGACCGGACAAACGTCCACGCAGTCTGTATATTTGCAGCGGACACAGGATTCAGTTACGACGTAAGCCATGATTGCACGCTCCTAAAACGAAAACACCCGCTTGCGCGCTGGCAAGATAGCCAACGACCACATGATGATGCAGTTTAGCAATTTGCATTTCCGCCACGCTTGTCCGATATTTTCTTGACGCGCGCCGCTCCATAGCATAACTTTCTAGAAACTTACTTCCGGGGCGGATTTCATCTTGCCCTGCCAAGCCGGTTCACGGCCCTTCCCGTTCATAAGACAAAGATCCGAGACCTTCACCCTGTTGTGAGGAACTATGAGTGAGCATATCCATTATGTAACAGACGGTAGCTTTGCATCCGACGTGCTGCAAGCTCAAACACCTGTACTCGTCGATTATTGGGCCGAATGGTGCGGTCCGTGCAAGATGATCGCGCCGCTTCTCGACGAGCTCGCCCAGGAATACGCAGGCAAGCTCAAAGTAGTCAAGCTGAACATCGACGAAAACCAAGAAACGCCCGCCAAATACGGTATCCGCGGCATTCCGACCTTGATGCTTTTCAAAGGCGGCAATATTGAAGCTACCAAAGTTGGCGCCCTCTCCAAATCTCAACTGACATCCTTCATTGACAGCAATATCTAAGCCGGAATCGAATCCGGCCCGTTCTCGTGGTCCCCGCACCCGCCGCAGGGGCGCGCGCTACCGCGACGGTAATTCCCCCCAAGGCAACCAACCCGAAAACGACGTGTTCGACATCGAACAGTCGCAAGAGGAAGGTTCGTCCACGTCCGCCGAATCCACTGCCGCCGCAGCCATGCACCTTTCGGAATTAAAGTCCAAGCATGTCAGCGAGCTGTTGGAAATGGCGATTGCCAACGACATTGAAGGCGCGAACCGGCTGCGTAAGCAAGAGCTAGTTTTTGCACTGCTGAAAAACAGGGCAAAAAAAGGCGAGCCGATTTACGGCGACGGCGCGCTCGAAGTGCTGCCCGACGGTTTTGGCTTCCTGCGTTCGCCCGATATTTCGTACCTGGCCGGCACCGACGATATTTACGTATCGCCTTCGCAGATTCGCCGCTTCAACCTGCACACCGGCGACACCATCGAGGGCGAAATCCGCACCCCCAAGGATGGCGAGCGCTATTTCGCGCTGGTGAAGCTGGACAAGATCAACGGCCGCCCGCCCGAAGAGTGCAAGCACAAAATCCTGTTTGAGAATCTCACGCCACTGCATCCGCAGGAATGCCTGAAGCTTGAACGCGATATTCGCGGCGAAGAGAATGTGACCAGCCGCATCATCGACATGATCGCGCCTATCGGCAAAGGCCAGCGCGGCCTTCTCGTCGCCCCGCCGAAAAGCGGTAAAACGGTCATGCTGCAGCACATCGCTCACGCAATCACGACGAACCACCCCGATGTGACCGTCATCGTGCTGCTGATCGACGAGCGCCCCGAAGAAGTCACCGAAATGCAGCGCTCGGTGAAGGGTGAGGTTGTGGCATCCACCTTCGACGAACCAGCCTCCCGCCATGTGCAGGTTGCGGAAATGGTGATCGAAAAGGCCAAGCGCCTGACCGAGCACAAAAAGGACGTCGTCATCCTGCTCGACTCGCTGACCCGCCTTGCCCGCGCCTACAACACGGTTGTGCCCGCATCCGGCAAGGTGCTCACAGGCGGGGTCGACGCCAATGCGCTGCAAAAGCCCAAACGCTTTTTCGGCGCCGCGAGAAACATCGAAGAAGGTGGTTCGCTCACCATCATCGCCACCGCGCTGATCGACACCGGCAGCCGCATGGACGATGTGATCTACGAGGAATTCAAGGGCACCGGCAACATGGAGTTGCACCTGGATCGCCGCATGGCGGAAAAACGGGTGTACCCGGCCATCAACGTCAATCGCTCAGGAACGCGTCGCGAAGAACTGTTGATGAAAGCGGACATACTGCAAAAAGTCTGGATTCTGCGCAAGCTGCTGTACGGCATGGACGACATTGACGCGATGGAGTTTCTCCTCGACAAGGTCAAGGCGACCAAGGGCAACGCCGAATTCTTCGACGCAATGCGCCGCGGTTAACGCCGTACGGCCAAACCAAACTCCAAGCGCATTCCAGGCCAAAACGCCCCAAAGGCGAAGCCCCAGTCCCTCCGTCCGGGTTTTCATTACAAGACGATAGGATTGGGGTAACGGCCAGATATGCTGTCAGTCGTATTCCGCATGGAACAAGACGCGCCTGATGTAATGGCCGTTTGATCCTTCCATCGTGACAAACGCACGAACCGTCGCGTTCTTCATCGGTTCAGTCAAAACTTAGCCCTATGCCTGGCCCTATAATCGGAGAAATTCACAAGAGGATTTTCCGATGTCCCAGCTTCGTTTTGAAGGCTCGTCTTCCTATGTCGCAACACCCGATCTCATGCTCGCGGTCAATGCGGCGGTTCGCCTGCAAAAACCGCTGCTGATCAAAGGCGAGCCTGGCACAGGCAAAACGATGCTCGCGGAAGAAGTCGCCACCGCGCTCGGCCTACCGTTACTGCAGTGGCACATCAAATCCACCACTAAGGCGCAACAAGGGCTGTACGAATACGACGCGGTATCGCGCCTGCGTGACTCCCAACTCGGCGACAACCGCGTCGGTGAAATCGCCAACTACATCGTCAAAGGTGTGTTGTGGCAAGCATTTGAAGCCGATACGCCAAGCGTGGTGCTGATCGACGAAATCGACAAAGCCGACATCGAATTTCCCAACGACCTGCTGCGCGAACTGGACCGCATGGAGTTCTATGTCTATGAAACACGGCAACTGATCCGCGCCCGCCACCGTCCGCTCGTTTTCATCACATCGAACAACGAAAAAGAACTGCCCGACGCATTCCTGCGCCGCTGCTTCTTCCATTACATCCGCTTTCCCGACCGGGATACGATGCAACGTATCGTCGATGTTCACTTTCCCAATATCCGCAAGGATCTGCTGGCGGAAGCCCTGGAAGTGTTTTTCGGCCTGCGCGATATTCCCGGGCTGAAGAAAAAACCCTCGACCTCGGAATTGATCGACTGGCTGAAATTATTGCTCGCCGAAGATATCCCGGTCGAAGCACTACGCTCCCAGGACAACAAGGTCGCCATCCCACCGCTGCATGGCGCGCTGCTCAAGAACGAGCAAGACGTGCACCTGTTCGAGCGGCTGGTGTTCATGTCCCGACACAATCGGTGATGAAGGAGGCATTTTCATCGTGCTGGCGAAACTCCTGGCATTTTTTAAAAACAGCTTGAGCGGACGAGCCGCGACAAACGCGCGAGACGACGAAGCCGCATTCAAAGCGCTCAACCAACAAGCACCGCTACGGCAAGCAATCGCGGCAAGCGAGGCGGAACAGTCCAGCAACGCCTTTCTTTGCCGTGAAACGGTGCTCGGCCGCGATCAACGTGTCGCGGGTTATCAATTCATGCTTCAAGAGGCAACGCGCGACCGCATTCGCAGCGGCAGCCGCCGAATCCGCCATGTCTACGCCGAAGTGCTCATACTCACCCTGGTTCGCGCCAATATCGAGCGCCTGCTCGGCCATCGGCTCGCCTTTCTGGATTTGCCGAGCTCATTTCTCAACCACCCGTGTTTGAACGGTTTACCCTCCAAAAACACCGTTCTCGTCGTGGAACACCTTGGCGACGACGCCCCACCCGACGATGAATTGCTCGACACAATCGGCCGCCTACGCGCCGCAGGGTTTCGCATCGCTATTCCAGACCCGACCATCGTTACTGCCTGCGAACCTCTGCTGCCCCAGGCGGACATCGTGTTCGCACACGTTGCCGCCTCCAATCCCGAACATCTGCACCGCCTCATCAAACACCTTGCCGGCCGGTCGAAGCCCGTTACCTTGCTCATGCGCAACCTGCCTGGGCAAGAGGACTTCCATTTCTGCTTTCAACTAGGCGCACATTTATTCCAGGGCCCCTTCATCACCCGGCGCGCCGACTGGCAAGAAAAACCGCTTGGCCCCAACGCCGCGCGCCTAACCACACTGCTGAGCCGGCTGCGTGACAACACCGACACGACCGAGCTAGTCGAATGGCTCAAGCACGACGCCGCTCTTTCCCTACGCTTGCTGCGTTACATCAACTCAGCCGCAAGCGGCTTGAGTTCCCCCATCACGTCGATCGAACACGCCTTGGTCATGCTCGGGCGCAACCGGCTGCGCCGCTGGCTGGTCTTGCTGCTGTGCACCGCGGACCGGAACTCACCGCGCGCCTCCGCCATGCTCGAAAACGCGCTGGTGCGTGCCAGAATGATGGAAACCATAGTGCGCGGGCGCCCGCAGGAAGAAACCGATGCGCTGTTCCTCACCGGCCTGGTGTCGTTGATCGACATCGTGCTCGAAGTGCCGATGAGCCGCGCCGTCTCCATCCTGTCCGTGCCAGCCGATATCGAAGCCGCCGTGCTGCGCAACGAAGGGCCGTACGCGGCACTGCTACAACTTGCGATCGCCTGCGAACAGACAACGGGCAATACCGATTTGGCCGAAGCCGCCGAGCGCTGCGGTGTAACCCCAACCGCTGCCACAATGTGCCACCTCGACGCGCTCGCCTGGGCGCTCTCGTTTGAAGAATAGCGGGCCCGCGCCATGCTGATCGATTTTTTCCTGCACCTGAAAGCACGTAAATTACCCGTATCGACACGGGAATTTCTCACTTTGCTCGAAGGTCTGCGGGGGCAAATCTGCGGCCATTCGATCGATGAATTCTATTTTTGGGCACGTACCAGCCTGATCAAGGATGAATCGCTTTACGACCGCTTCGATCAAGCCTTTGGCGAGTATTTCAAAGGCATTGCCGAAGTGCCGGGCCTCGATCTGGATCTACCCGAGGAATGGCTACGCGCGGCCGCGCGCAAGCACCTTTCCGCGGCAGAACAAGCCAAGCTGGAAAAGCTCGGCTGGGACAAATTGATGGAAGAGTTTCGCAAGCGGCTCGCGGAACAAAAAGAACGCCATGCGGGCGGATCGAAATGGATCGGCACCGGCGGCACATCCCCTTTCGGCAACAACGGCGTACACCCGGAAGGCATTCGGATCGGCGGACAATCGGCAGGCGGGCGCAGCGCGGTCAAAGTATGGGAGCAGCGCGAATTCCGCAATCTGGACGATAGCGTCGAACTCGGTACGCGCAACATCAAGATCGCACTGCGGCGGCTGCGGCGTTTCGCCCGCGAAGGCGCGCCGGATGAGCTCGACCTCGACGGCACCATTGCCGCCACTGCGAGAAATGCCGGCTATCTGGATTTACTGATGCGTCCGGAACGCCATAACGCGGTGAAAATGCTGATGTTTTTCGATGTCGGCGGCTCGATGGACGATCACGTCAAAATCTGCGAAGAGCTTTTTTCCGCCTGCCGCACCGAATTCAAGCACCTTGAATACTTTTACTTTCACAACTGCGTCTATGAAAGCGTCTGGCGCGACAGCCACCGCCGCCGCACCGAACGCACGCCGCTCATCGACGTGATCCACCGTTTCGGCCCGGACTACAAATTGGTTTTTGTCGGCGATGCGACCATGAGCCCATACGAAATTCTAAGTCCGCACGGCTCCATCGAACACGCCAACGCGGAACCCGGCGCAGCTTGGCTGCGCCGCCTGCTCGACACCTATCCGGCTACCGTCTGGCTCAACCCAGAGCCGCAACGGCTGTGGGACTACCGGGAATCGATCAAGCTCATGCGCCAGATCATGGGCGACCGGATGTTCCCAATAACGCTCGATGGCCTTTCCCAGGCCATCCGATCGCTATCCAAAAAACATTGAGAAACCGCGATTTACGGTATCCGGTAGTGTTCCTGCGTAAGCAGATCGATACCGCAGGGTAGATTTTCAATCCAGTTCAAAAAGCGGTTGATCATCTCCGGCCCTTCAAAACGAGCGCCGTGCTGCGGCACGATCATCCGCACGTCAAGACCGCGAATCATATTCACCCAAAAACGGCAAATCTTGTTCGACGTCATGTAGCGGCGATGAAAGCCGAGCATGGACGGAATGTGCGCATCGAAATCGCGTACTGGAAGGTGCGCCTCGCTCATCTTGAGCAATGACGTACCCATGTCGCCCGAAAAAAGAATTTTCGAGATCGGATCGTAAAACTGGAAATTCCCCTCCGAGTGCATGAAATGCGCCGGTATCGCTTTCAGTATGCCCGCGCCCAGGCGAATATCCATGCCTTCGTCCGGAATACCAATGGTGCGGTCGGTGTAATCCCGCCCCGTGGTGAAATGGGGCATGAAGCGCGTCCATAGCCGGGAGATCAACACCTTGCAATGCGTCGTCACCATCCACTTGTTCAACGACGCGATGATGTCGGGGTCGGGATGGGAGGCCAGGATGTAATCCAGATTCTTCGACGGGAAATAACGCTGCATGGCCATCAGCAGTCCGTTATAGGTCATGTTTCCGCCCGGATCGATCAGCGCGCCATGGTCGTTATTGATAAGCAAAAATTGATTGGCCTGAACCGCATGATCGACCTCTTCATTCACCAAGTCGTAAAAAGCGAGGCAGATATGCTTGCCATCGTTGTAAAGCTCTGTTGCCATTAATTTTCTCTACCAAAGAAAGTCCATCACAACGGAAAACGGCACGATACCGGCCACTCAACCGGCATCGCCTCGCCTCGTTTCCGGCATACCAACCCAGCAAACAAGCTATCGCGGCCTCATTGCCCCGGCGAAAAAAAGCGGCTTCTTCAGCCGCCTTGCAATTTGCTGTACGCCCATTGTACGGCTCGAACAATCTGAGCGCTCGGAGGTTTTCACTCCGAGCGCCCGATGTGCGAACGCGCGGACTTATGATGCCGCACTGGCCGCGCCGCCGCTCATCGCCAACATCAATTGGTTGATGCGCTTGACGAAGGTCGCGGGATCGTCAAGCGCGCCGCCTTCGGCCAGCAGCGCCTGATCGAACAACACAGCAGCCCAGTCGTCGAAGTGGGCGCTTTCGTAGCGCAGACGCAGTACCGCTGGATGATGGGGATTGATCTCCAAAATCGGCTTGGATATTGGCGCCGATTGGCCGGCCGCTTTCAGGATGCGCGCCAGATTCATGCCCATGTCGTGCTCATCGGCAATCAGGCATGCGGGCGAATCGGTCAGGCGCAACGTCACCTTCACGTCCTTGACGCGCTCGCCCAGGCTGGCTTTCATCTTTTCCAGCAACTCTTTGTAATCGTCTGCGGCTTGTTCGGCCTCTTTCTTTTCCGCCTCGTTCTCGAGCGCGCCCAGGTCGAGACCGCCCTTGGCCACGGAAACCAACGCCTTACCGTCGAATTCGGGCAGATTGCCGATCGTCCATTCATCGACACGGTCGGACAGCAGCAGCACCTCGATGCCTTTCTTGCGGAAAATCTCCAGATGCGGGCTGTTCTTTGCCGCGTTGAAGGTTTCGGCGGTAACGTAATAAATCTTGTCCTGCCCCTCCTTCATGCGTCCGATATAGTCGGCCAGCGATACCGTTTCCTCGGCCGTATCGGCCTTGGTGGAGGCAAAGCGCAGCAAGGCGGCGATCTTGTCGCGGTTGGCAAAATCCTCACCCACCCCCTCTTTCAGCACCTTGCCGAATTCTTTCCAGAACGTGACGTATTTTTCCCGGTCGCCCGCCTCGTCGCTGGTGGCGAGGTCTTCGAGCAAACCCAGCACTTTCTTCGCGCAGCCGGCGCGGATAGTGTCGATATCCTTCGACTCCTGCAGAATCTCGCGCGACACGTTGAGCGGCAGATCGGCCGAGTCGACAACCCCGCGAATGAAACGCAAATAGGCCGGCAACAGCTTTTCGGCATCGTCCATGATGAACACGCGCCGCACATACAGCTTGACGCCGTGCTTGGCGTTGCGGTCCCACAGATCGAACGGCGCATGGGACGGCACGTAGAGCAATTGCGTGTACTCGTGACGGCCTTCGACACGCGCATGGACCCACGCCAGCGGTTCGTCGTAATCATGGCCAACGTGCTTATAAAAGCTTGTGTATTCGTCGTCGGTAATATCGTTTTTCGAGCGCGTCCACAGGGCACTGGCCTGGTTGACCGTTTCATCCTCGGCGGTGACGACCTGCTCTTTCTTCTCCTCGTCCCACTGCTCTTTTTTCATCACGATGGGCTGGACGATGTGGTCGGAATACTTGCGGATCAGGCCGCGCAGTTTCCAGCCGGACAGCAGATCATCCTGATCCTCGCGCAGATGCAGAATGATTTCAGTGCCGCGAGCGGCTTTTTCCACGGTTTCGACGGTGTAGGCACCGGCATCGTCGCCGCCCATCGCACATTCCCACTTCACCCCTTCGCCAGCACCAAGGCCAGCGCGGCGGCTGAGCACGGTGACCTTATCGGCAACGATGAACGAGGAATAAAAACCGACGCCGAACTGGCCGATCAGGTGCGCGTCCTTCTTCTGGTCGCCAGTGAGCTTGCCGAAGAACTCCCGCGTGCCGGACTTGGCGATGGTGCCCAAGTGGGCGATGGCTTCGTCGCGGCTCATACCGATGCCGTTGTCGGCAATGGTGAGGGTGCGCGCCGCTTTGTCGAAGTCGATGCGAATCTTCAGATCGCTCTCGCCCTCGAACAAAGCCGGCTTGTCCAACGCCTCGAAGCGCAGCTTGTCGCAGGCATCGGAGGCGTTCGAAACCAGTTCGCGCAGGAAAATTTCGCGGTTGGAGTACAGCGAATGGATCATCAAGTGAAGCAGTTGCTTCACTTCAGCCTGGAAATCGAGCGTTTGGGAAGACGCGGTCTTGGTTTCAGACATCGAAAAACTCCGTGCGAATAAAAGTGAAAAATAGGCAAAAGATGCGAATGCGACGCACCGATGGGCGCTTAGATGGGGATGCGACAGGCAATTTCAAGAGCGTGCCGTGCCGAGCGCACAGCGGCGCTCACACCGCGCGACTGCATCATTCGTAACGGATTTCCGCCACTTCCAGTTCGCGCGGCCCCGCCGGGCTCATGAAGCGCACGGTATCGCCCTCGCGCGCTTTCAGCAGTGCGCGGGCCAAAGGTGAAATCCAGCTGATACGGCCGGCCGAGGCATCCGCCTCGTCCACGCCGACGATCTGCCAAGTTTGCTCATTGTCGCCATCGAGGTCGGTCACGGTCACCGTCGCGCCGAAAAACACCTGATCGACATCTTCCCGCTCGGCCGGGTCCAACACCTCGGCGTTTTCGATGCGCTTGATCAGAAAACGGATGCGCCGGTCGATTTCGCGCAGCCGCTTCTTGCCGTAGATGTAATCGCCGTTTTCGGAACGGTCGCCGTTGGATGCCGCCCAGGCGACGGTTTCCACCAGCTTGGGCCGCTCGGTGTTGACCAGCGTGTCCAGTTCCTCGCGCAAAATAAGATAGCCGCGCCGGGTCATGTAATTTTTGCTGCCAAGCGGCAGGCGCAACCCAGGCGGGGTGGCGTCTTCATCTTCGTCGCCGTCGTTTTCCTTGACGAATGCCTTATTCACAAATGCTCCGCTTCCGTATCCGATGAGTGGCCCCGATGGTACGGCATGCGGCAACGGCGGGCCAACCGCCGGCAATCAGTGATGCACCAACCGCTGAGTCAGCAACGCGCCGTAATGGCCGATGAAGTCATCGACATCGCTCTCATCCCCGGCTTCCATCTGCTTCCCCCATTCGTTCCACTCGCGGCGGAAACGTTGCGCGGCTTCGGCACGTATCAACGCCCCGCAACCACTGCGTTTATCGATGACCTCGACGGCATCGATGCCGGGGTAATCGACCACATAGAGCACGGCGTTGTTGCAGACGATATTCATGATCGTATCCTCATCGTGACGGAACCCGCGAGCAGACCCGCGTTACCGTTTTCCCACGTTTTCATGTCTTGGTACATGGCGCCGACACCGCACGGTTTCAAGCCCCCTGCTCTCAAGCCCCACAAACCCAATCCAACCTTTGCAAAACCTGCGCCTCCGGTGTTGTCATTCTTCGGCACGGCGCATACCATTTCCGGAGGTTTTTTTGATCAACGGCTCTTCGCGCCATTTTCCGAGCGGGTTCCAAATGAACGAAAGCACGTTCGACGACGTAACCAGCCTGCCCCTGCGTCTCGAAGCTCTGCGCGGCGAACATCGGGATCTCGACGAGGCGATTGCCCGCCTTGCCGCCTCTCCCTCCGAGGACGAATTGCTGCTGCGCCGGCTGAAAAAACACAAACTGGCGATCAAGGACCGCATCACCACCATCGAGCGGCTGCTGCAACCCGGCGATTTTGCTTGATGCGCTCTCCGTAGCACCTGGCGTCCCCTTCGCCAAACCCCCACTGGAATAGACCCATGACACTTCCTGGCAGTTTCGGCCGGGAGACGCTCGCATTGCATGCGGGCCAGTCCCCCGATCCCGTCCACGGCTCCCGGGCCACCCCGATTCACTTCACCACCAGTTACGTTTTCCAAAGCACGGATCATGCCGCCGCGCTGTTCAATCTCGAACGCCCCGGCCACGTGTATGCGCGTATTTCCAATCCGACCAACGCGGTGCTGGAAGAACGCGTCGCCGCGCTCGAAGGCGGCATCGGCGCTATCGCCACCGCCAGCGGCCAGGCTGCGCTGCATCTGGCCATCGCCACGCTGATGGGCGCCGGCGGCCACATCGTCGCCTCGCGCTCGCTGTACGGCGGCTCACACAACCTGCTCGGCTACACCCTGCCCCGCTTCGGCATTCACACCACTTTTGTCGACCCGCGCGACGCCGACGCCTGGCGTGCCGCCATCCGGCCGGAAACAAGGCTGCTCTTCGGCGAAACGCTGGGTAACCCGGGGCTGGACGTGCTCGATATACCGACGGTCGCCGGTATCGCGCATGAACACGGCCTGCCGCTGCTGGTCGATTCCACCCTTGCCAGCCCGATCCTGCAACAGCCGCTGGCCTTGGGCGCCGATCTCGTGATGCACTCAGCCACCAAATACCTTGGCGGCCACGGCGTCGCCGTTGGCGGCGTGCTGGTGGATGGCGGGCGTTTCGATTGGGAAGCCTCCGGCCGTTTTCCCACGCTTACCGAGCCTTACGACGGTTTTCACGGCATGGATTTCGCCGAGGAATCGCCCATCGCCGCTTTTTTGCTGCGCGCGCGGCGCGAGGGGCTGCGCGACTTCGGCGCCTGCCTGTCGCCAATGAACGCCTTCCAGATTCTGCAGGGGCTGGAAACCCTGCCGCTGCGCATGCGTGCCCATGTGGATAACGCACGTGCCATCGCCACCCATCTTTCGGCGCACTCCCTTGTTAACAAGGTGGCTTACCCCGGCCTGCCCGGTCACCCGGATCATGAGTTGGCAACCCAACTGCTGCCGCAAGGCTGCGGCGCGGTGCTGTCGTTCGACCTCAAAGGCGGGCGCGACGCCGGCCGCGCGTTCATCGACGCGCTGCGGCTGTTCTCGCATCTAGCGAACGTGGGCGACGCCAAATCGCTGGCGATCCACCCCGCCAGCACCACGCACTTCCGCATGAGCGACACCGATCTGGCCGCCGCCGGTATCGGCCAAGGCACGGTACGCCTGTCGGTAGGGCTGGAATCGCTGCCCGACCTTATCGCCGATCTCGATCGCGCGCTTTACGCCGTTGGCAAACTGTCGAAGGAATAAGCGATGGATATTCTTGTCAATGGCGCCTCTACCCGCGTCTATACCGGCGGCCGCGCGTTCGATCGCACCTTGCCCACCGTGGTGCTCATTCACGGCGGCGGCCACGACCACAGCGTATGGAATCTGCAAGCCCGCCATCTGGCCCACCACGGCTTTGGCGTGCTCGCGCCCGATCTGCCGGGGCATGGCCGTTCGGCAGGCGACGCGCTACCCACGATAGACGCACTCGCGGCATGGATCGTCGCGCTGCTCGATGCTGTCGACGTCACGAAGGCATGCCTGGCGGGACACAGCATGGGCTCGCTGATCTCGATTGCCACCGCCGCGCATGCACCCGAGCGCGTCGCCGGGCTGGCCTTGCTCGGTAGCGTCGTCCCCATGCCGGTTGCCCCCGTACTACTTCAAGCCACGGTGGACAACCGCGATCTCGCCCACGCCATGATCAACCAGTGGTCCTACACGCCTGCCAATCTGCTTGGCGCCAGCGCCTTGCCCGGCATTCGTCTTGCCGGCGTCAATCAACGCATCATGGAACGCCAGGCGGCGGGCGTGCTCGCTACCGATCTGGCGGCCTGCAATGCTTGGCAAGACGGCTTTGCCGCCGCCGCTCAGGTGCGTTGCCCAACGCTGCTGATATGCGGCGAACGGGATCAGATGACGCCGCCGCGCGCGGTAAAACCTTTACGCGACGCCCTGGTCAACGTCAGTGGCGGCGCGCGAATGACCGTACTGCCGGGTGCCGGCCACGCCATGGCGGCCGAAGCACCGGACGCGGTCACCGATTCGCTGCGGGGGTTTTTCACCGGGATATAAAACGTATTGCCAGAACAGGTTCAAGCAACCCAGCCCCACTACGGCCGCATGGCCGGCTTGAACCTGCTCCACCCCCCGTTCCGCTGCGGTGATAACGACCCGAAAGGAGAGAAAAATGTCGCAGCCAAACGAGGGCTATAACCAAGGTTCTGGTCAGCCCCCTACCCAGCTTCACGCCCAACCCGACCCGCAGGCCGCTGGCCTGCCCTTTCCCGCAGTGCGCCAGGTTTCGCTTTCGGCGCCGTTGCGCTGGCTCGCGCTTGGTTTCTCCGACCTGCGCGCCTGCCCGATTCCCAGCCTGTTTTACGGTTTTTGCTTCGCCGCCATGGGGCTGTTGATCACCTTCGTATTCGAGCACGCCTACGAATACACCTCGGCGCTGACCTGCGGCTTTCTGCTGCTCGGCCCTTTTCTCGCCATGGGTTTGTACGAAATCAGCCGCCGGCGCTTGCACGGGCAAGCCTGCGCGCTCACGCCGACGCTCACCGTATGGCGGCGCAACGCCGGTAATCTGGGTATTTTCGCCGTCGTGCTGGGCGTGGTCTTTCTGGTCTGGATTCGCGCTTCGCTGGTCGTTTTCGCCTTGTTTTACACCAGCGATCTGCCGAATTTGAGCGGTTTTCTCGCGCAAGTGCTGGCGTTGGACAACATCGAATTTCTGGCGGTTTACTTCTGCGTGGGCCTGATCTTCGCCGCGCTCGTTTTCGCCGCCAGCGCTGTATCGATTCCGCTCATGCTCGACCGCGACCAGGATGCGATCAGTTCGATGATCGTCAGCATCGGCGCGCTTGCCCGCAACCCGGTAACGATGTTGCTGTGGGCGTTCATCATCGCGGCGCTGACAATCATCGGCTTTCTCAGTTTCCATGTCGGCCTGGTCGTGCTGATGCCCCTGCTTGGCCATGCCTCCTGGCACGCTTACCGCGATCTGGTGGAAGAGCCCGCCGCGCCTTGAAAAAAGCGGCGTACGCGCTTGCTCAGTGCCAGATCGCCTGTGCAAGCAGGGCGAGCGCCACCATGACGCCCGCACTCGAACACAACAGACCGCCAAACAAGGCCAGATGATGCCGTGCCGGCCCCCTCCGCCATCCAGGCTTACGGGGTAAATCCAGACTCGGCATTCCGAGGCGAATGAGGTGGTACGCGGGAGACGCCGAGAGCCAGACCATGAGAGCGAGCATCACGGAAAGCGACGACATCAGACCGATCACGGCGAAAGGCGATTCCGCCCAATTCAGGGTTATCGGCGTGCATGAAGCGCCTCGCCCCACGCAAATGATGGTGTACCCTTCCGTCATCAACGAAAAGGCGTGCGGCCAGAACCAATAGCCGAAAACGAAAGCCCCGCCGACGATGCAGCCCCCGAATTCAGCGCAGTGCTCCCGCATGAGCCGCCCGTGCAATTCTTCATCTACCATCGCTCATTGACCATCGTATAAAGCGTATCTCAGCGAATGGCCGATCTTTTTACTATCTGGCGGCCTCATCGGCCAAGTCCAAAACCAAAGGCTGGTGATCGGAGGCCGCTGTTTCCGCCTTCACCGATAATGCTCGCACGCGTGGCGCGAGATCGGCGGTAACGAAAGCGAAATCGCAGCAATAAGGCCGATCCGGCCATTCCGCGCCATGCAGGCCGACGCTTGGCGCGTGCGGCGCGCGTCCGTGCGCAATCCGCCAGGCATCGCGCCAGGCGGGCGCTCCCCCAGGCAGTGCACGCAACATCGAACGGTAATGCGGCGAATTCGGCTCGCAGTTGAAATCCCCGCACAAAACGGCCGATGCCGGACGTGGGCGGGCGGAAAAAGCCGGGTTCTTTTCCTTGCCCGTAGCGGGCACCCTGGCATGGCCCGCCGCTTCCACCTGAAGCGCGCGCAAGGCGGCAATCTGCGCGCCACGCTGCAGCGACGAGTAATACTCCAGATGCGTCGTCATGATCCGCAACGGCCCCCAGGGCGCGGCCACCACGGCTTCGATACAGGCGCGCTGCATGTTGAGTCGCTCAGGATCGGCTGGCGCCGGTAGCAGATGACGGAAAACCTGGCCCAGCGGCAGGCGCGTCAGCAGCAGATTACCGAAACAGGCACGCCCGCCGATATCGTCTGTAACATCAAGCGCGGCGCCGAAGACAGCCTCGAAACCAGGAAACGCGGCGGCAAAAAAAGCCGGCCCGTCTTCCCGCCCGCCGCCGGCAAGACCAGGGAAATTCCGTGCAACTTCCTGCAGGCAAATGACGTCAACATCGCCAAGCGCGTGCAAGGCCGAAACGGTACGCGCCAGATCGACTCGCCCATCCGCACCACGTCCCCACTGAACATTCCAACTGACGATGCGCATTCCGAGTTCTCCTTGCCATGGCACGCCTTGTCACGATATCCCGGCAATTGATCGATCATACCGCCCCGGATCGATACCAGCATATCGCCGGACACGGCATAATCGCCAGTTGAAACCCGTTTCACACTGATTTACGCACCCGGATCCGCCATGCAGCATTCCGCCGTACCCCGCACCAACCACGGCGCTCCCCATGAGCATCATCGCAACTTGGCCGTACTGGCCGCCCGCCCTACCCGTAGCCAAACCATTCCGCGATTGGCCGCGCCGCATGGAATTTTGCGCGAAACCGTCACACCGATGACGCTGGGCGGACGACATTTCGCCCGCCTTGCAGGCCGCCGCTTCAGCTTCGATCACGCCACTTCGCACGCCACGCCACCCGAGCCGCCCCCCTCGCGCCGGTTGTATCCGCGCCACGCAACAAGCCATACCGTTCCCGCCCCGGCGGCGATAGCAGATAATCGCCGCGAAGCCTGATGGACTAAGGACCACGCAAAATGCACTCCGCCCAAGAACTGGTCAGTTACATCGAAGCCTTGACTTCGCTGCCCACCGTTTACCTCCGCATCCGGGAGCAACTCGACTCGCCCGAGGGCTCGGTTGTCGAAGTCGGCCGCCTCGTCGCCGCCGACCCAGCCCTCACCGTGCGCCTGCTACGCTTGGTCAACAGCGCGCTCTATGGTTACGGGCAAGTCGATACGGTCAATCGCGCGGTGCAAATCCTCGGTCTGCAACAGGTGCACGATCTGGTGCTGGCGATGTCGGTCAATTCGGTTTTTGCCGGCCTTCGCCCCGAGCACATGGACGTAGGCCGCTTCTGGCGCAGCAGCGTCATGTGTGGCCTGTCAGCCCGCGCCATCGCCCACAGTTGCGGCCAGCCGTCCTCTGAGCGCCTGTTTGTTATCGGCCTGCTCGCCGACCTGGGCCATCTGGTCATGTACCAAACCGTGCCGGACCTCGCCGCGACGGCGCAAAATAGCGTCGATACCGGCAACGAATCGTTGCCGACGGCCGAGCGCCGCATCATCGGCTGCGATTACGCCGAAGTCGGCGCCACCTTGATGGAGCATTGGAAGCTGCCGCAGCCTTTCGCTGAAATCATCGGCTCCCAGATCAACCCCCGTCTTGGCGGCGAGCGCGCTTTCGACGCGGCCATCTTGCACGTCGCCTATCACCTCGTTCAAACGGACCGCCAGGCCGAGCCAAGCGAGGCCGCCGTCCAACGGATCGACCCCGCGGTCTGGTCGTTGTTGAATATTTCGCCGGAAATTCTGAGCGACATCCGTGCAAACGTTGAGCTCAGCCTTTCGGCCTACGTTTCGCTCTTCTTTCCCGATATGCGGGTGCGCTAAAAAACAAAATACGCCGCCTTCGTCATGCCCACCCCCACCAGCCCTTTCGATATCGCCCGCGAAGCCCTACGCCAGCTTGCGGTACAACGCATACCGCCCACGCCCGACAACTATCTCAAGCTCTACAACGAGATCGCTGGCGTGGCTACGGAGGAAAACGAATTCCCCGTGCGCTTCGTACGGCAAATCGCGCGCTGGCTACCCCGCGATACGGTAGAGCAGCAACGTCTGGCGCGCTTGCTCGAACAAACGCTGACCAACAGTGACGCCACTACCGGGCAACAGGTTCTGGAGCAGTACATCAGCAGCCTGCACCCGGAAGCGCCGCCAGCCTGGAACGATCTGATCGGCCAGCTTCTGCGCCAATGGGAAGGCCGCCAGCTAGGCTGGACCGCCGCGCGCAAGCGCGAATCGCTCGATCGCGTGCTCAGCGCCAACGATCAGGCAACCCTGTACGCCAGGTTGCAAGGGCTGTTGCGCGCGTGGAGCCAGGCGCCCGCCAATCCGGAATTGCCCGCTCCCGCCACGGAGACATCCGATTCTTTTTCCTCCGAACCTGAGCGCAACTCGCCAGCGCCAACCGACACGACCACCGTACGCCTTGTCGCCGCCGAAGCCACCGAGTTGCTGCACGACCTGCGCGAACTGCTCTTGCTCGCGCTGGAATCGGTCGTTCCATCGTTTCTCGGCGCGCACCCGGAACTTACGCACGATGCCACGCTGATCGCCTCCTCGGTACGGCAAGCGGCCAGCGTCCGCGCGCTTGTCCCCATACACAAACAGCTTGGTAAATTCGCCCTCCGCCTAGGAACGACGGCCGACGACGACGCGGAGATCCGTAGCGGCCTGCTCTCTCTTCTTCGCCTGATACTCGACAACATCGACGAGCTCGTCATCGACGACCAATGGCTGCACGGGCAAGTCGAAATGCTGCGCGACGTCGTTACCCAGCCCGCCAGCGTTCGCATGATCGACGACGCCGAACGGCGGCTGAAAGAACTCATCTACAAGCAAAGCCAGCTCAAGCACAACCTGACCGAAGCCCAACACAACCTGCGCACCATGCTCGCCGGCTTTGTCGATCAGCTCGCGCGGTTCGCCGCGAGTACCGGCGCTTACCATGACCGCATCGATGTTTGCGCGCAGAAGATCGCGGCCGCCCACGACATCACCGAAATCGGCCCGCTACTCGATCAAGTGATGAACGACACCCGCTCCATTCAGATGGAGGCCGCACGCTCACACGGCGAACTCCAACATGCCCGCGAGCGCGCCCAAACCGCCGAAGCCAAAATCGCCGCGCTGCAGACGGAACTGGAGCAGGCCAGTCGTCTGATACGCCACGACCAGTTGACCGGCACACTCAACCGCCGGGGCCTCGAAGAAATCGCCGCCAAGGAAAGGGCCCGCGCCACCCGCCGCGACGCGCCGTTGTGCGTCGCTTTGCTCGATATCGATAATTTCAAGCATCTCAACGATACCCTCGGCCACCAGGCCGGCGACGACGCGCTACGCCATCTCACTAACATCGTCCGTCAATACCTGCGCCCACAAGACTCGCTCGCCCGCTACGGCGGCGAGGAATTCGTCATCCTTCTGCCCGAAACCGATCTCGAACAGGCCCGGCAGACGCTCGTCCGCCTTCAGCGCGAACTCACTCGCGAACTTTTTATGTCCGGTGCGGTCCACTTGGTCATCACATTCAGTGCCGGCGTCACACCATGGGATGCCGACGAATCTCTGGAAGCCGTGGTGGTCCGCGCCGATGCGGCCATGTACCAAGCCAAGCAGGCAGGTAAAAACCGCGTCGTCACCCAAGCCTCACCTGGTAGCGCATCCGTCTAAGTTTCCAGCTTTACTACGGACTTCCCGCCGAAACTCCCGGTTCGGCAATGCCGGCGGCAATCGCCGGCAAAAGAGGAAAAAATTGCCGCCTACCGACAATATCGACAATCAAACCATTGAGAAATAAGGAAACATAGAGCTATAAAAAACTGGCATGGGTTTCGCTTATATCTGCTCATCAGGCTCGGACGTTGTGCCAATGCGGCAATAACCAGCCGCTCCGAGCAAACGCCGAACCGACTATGAAAGGAGATGCAAAATGGCCCAGGTGATCAACACCAACATCGCGTCGCTCAACTCCCAGCGCCACCTCAACACTTCCCAGGGCTCGCTGGCGACCTCGCTGCAACGCCTGTCTTCCGGCCTGCGCATCAACAGCGCCAAGGACGACGCGGCCGGCCTGGCCATTTCCGAACGCTTCAGCGCCCAGATCAACGGGCAAAACCAAGCGGCAAGAAACGCCAACGACGGTATCTCTCTGGCGCAGACGGCTGAAGGCGCGCTCGAATCCGCTGGTGACGTTCTGCAACGCATCCGCCAACTCGCCGTGCAGTCGTCCAACGCGACGAACTCCGCTTCCGACCGCAAGGCGCTGAACGACGAAGTCAACGCGCTGACGTCCGAACTGGACCGCATCGCCAAGACCACCGAATTCAATGGTCTCAAGCTGCTCGACGGTTCCTTCGGCACCGCTGTTTTCCAAGTTGGCGCCAACGCGGGCCAAACGATTCAAGCCACGTCGGCCAACTTCGCCACCAGCCAGTACGGTAACTACCGGATCGGCTCCCAGGTCGCTGCGGACTCAGGCGCCAGGGGCGACCTGACCACCGGCAGCACCGCCTTCGCCATCGGCTCCAACGCAGCGGCGGCCAGCCGCGTGGTTGGCGGCGCGGTCACCATCAACGGCGCGAGCGGCGCCGCCTCGGTAACGATCGCGGCCGGCGCATCGGCCAAGAAAGCCGCCGAGCAGATCAACGATGTACGCAACACGACTGGCGTTGCCGCATCGGCGAAGACCGAAGTCGACGTGACCACCATGACCGCGAGCACGTCCTACAAGCTCGACATCCAATCCGACAACGGCACGCCGGTCACGGTGTCCTTCACCGTCGGCGCGGCGGTCGACAAGAACGGGCTCGCCGGGGCGGTGAATGCGTTCAACGACGTTTCCTCGAAGACCGGCGTTACCGCACGGGTCAACGACGCGGGCGATGGCATCACCCTGCTCAACGCTTCGGGCGAGAACATCACCGTCGCCAACGCCGCGAGCGGCTCGGCCTCCGTCAGCGTCGGCGGCACCGCCACGGCAGCAGGCGCAACCGCGGTCGCCACGGGCCAGATCGTGCTCGACTCCGAGCGCAGCTTCAGCGTCGATTCCGCCAACGCCACCGACTTTTTCAACTCCACCGCTTCCGCCTCGCAATTGCAAACGGTCGGCGCGCTGGATGTCAGCTCGGTGGATGCCGCGCAGCGCACCCTGGCGATCGCGGATGCCGCGCTCACCGCGGTGAATAGCCAACGGGCCAAGTTCGGCGCCTTGCAATCGCGTTTCGAAACCACGATCTCCAACCTCCAGACTTCCTCGGAGAACATGACGGCCTCCCGCTCGCGTATCCGCGACACGGACTTCGCGGCCGAAACGGCGAACATGACCCGCGCGCAAATCCTGCAACAAGCCGGTACCGCGATGCTTGCCCAAGCGAACGCGATTCCGCAGAATGTGCTGAAGCTGCTGGGTTAAGCTCTAAAGTCGAATCCAACCCCAGACAATGGAAGCGCCCGCCACGGCGGGCGCTTTTTTGCGCGCGCGGTAAACGCGTAACCTCCGTGCGACCCCTATTCGGAGCCGCACGGCATGAAACGAGGCCCCGATGCCGAATAGTTCTTCGCCATTCACGGTGTGGCACGAAGGCCAGGTTACCCACGAAGAACGCCTGCGTTTGCTGGGACAAACCCCGTTGACCCTCTGGCTGACCGGCTTCAGCGCCGCGGGCAAGTCCACGCTGGCGTTCGCGCTGGAACGCGAACTCATCGCGGGAAAACATCCCTGCTATGTGCTGGACGGAGACAACGTCCGGCACGGACTGAACCGGGATATGGGCTTTTCACCCAAGGACCGGGCCGAAAACATCCGGCGCATCGCCGAGGTGGCGCGCCTGATGAACGACGCCGGGCTGATCGTCATCAGCGCTTTCATCTCCCCCTTCCGCGCGGATCGCGCCAGCGCGCGACAGATCGTCGGCGCGGAGCGTTTCCGCGAGGTGTATGTGAGCACGCCGCTCGCGGTATGCGAGGCGCGCGACCCCAAAGGGCTTTACGGCAAGGCGCGCACCGGCGAAATCGGTGAATTCACCGGTATCTCGTCACCCTACGAAGCGCCGGAAAAACCGCATCTGACCCTCGACACGGCGAACACCTCCCTAGCCGAAGCCCTCGCCGCGCTCGTCGCGCTGGCCACTCGCGGCTAGACTTGTCATGTACGTTCTCATTTACGTTTTTCCGCAACGGTTTCTGCGCCAGAGCACAAAGCATGTTTCATGACGACATTCGTTGCCACCTTCATATCGGCACACCCAAGACGGGCTCGACCGCGCTGCAACGCTTCCTGACCGCGAACCTCGTGCCGCTGGGAAAGCATGACTACCTTTACCCGCGGTCGATACTACGAGGCTACGGCCACCACGACCTGGCCTTTTTCCTCTCCGGTGGCTATCCGCCCTGGGCTACCCCGAGAGAACCGGAGCTCGGCACGATCGAGCGCGAGTTGGGCGAGGAGCTAAGCTCCGCATCCCCCTCGAACAGCCAGAAAAAAATCGTTCTCAGCAGCGAAAACTTCTACCTCTTGTGCGCACCGGAAAAACTCGCGGCCACGCTCGCCCGCCTGGGTTTTCCGCCCGATACCGTCAATGTGGTGGTCTATGTGCGGCGCCAGGACGAAGCACATCTCTCCTGGTACAACCAGGCGGTCAAGGCGCAAGGCCACGCGGGGGAAATCCGGCCGTTCATCGAAAGCCACCGCCCGCTGTGGGACTACGCCGCCCACCTGGATCGCTGGGCAAAAGTGTTCGATCCCGCCCGCATCACGGTCAGGCCTTACCAGGATTCGGATATTCCCGGCCTGGATATCCGGCTGGATTTTCTCCGGCTGCTGCGGCTATCGCCGGACGGTTTTTGGCTGGAAGACGAAAAACCAAACTCGGGACTGAACGCCGATCTCACCGAATTTCAGCGCACGATCAACCGCCTTCCCTTGTCCGTTCAGGAAAAGCGCCGCTTCCATCGAGAACTGATCGCGCTTTCCGCCGCTACTGCCGGAAGCGGGCTATTCGACGAATCCTCCCCGCTCTCCAACGAAGAGCGCCAAGCGCTGCTCGACGCTTACCGGGAAGGCAACGCGCGCGTTGCGTCGACCTACCTGGGCCGCGCCGAGCTTTTCGACGAATCGCTTCCCCCGCCTTCGCGGCGCGAATCGTCGCTTTCCCAGGAAAAACTGATGTATATCCTCGGCTGGATCCTGGCCCGTGGCGGGGGCGCGCAATAAAAAAGAGTGAAAAAACGCAGCATGGAAATAACAAACGCGGGAAGCCACTTCCCGCCCCACCGGAAGCATCGCAAATGAGCTATCACTACCGGGACACCTCTTCTTCCTGCGCGCCCAAGGATTACTGGGGGCAGGTCAAGCGCACAGTCGGCGGCAAGCCGGTCGATCCGGCGCAGATCGATCTCATCGTAGCGGCCGTCGTCGCCGGCCTCGAATTGCAACCCGACGACACCTTGCTCGATCTGTGTTGCGGCAACGGCGCCTTGAGTAATCTCATATTCGGCCATTGCCGTGGCGGCCTCGGCGTGGATTTTTCCGAAACCCTGATCGATGTCGCCGTGCGCGACTTTCAACGCCCGCCGGCACAATGCTACGAACGCTGGAACGTTCTCGACTACGTGGCGCAGGAGGCGCACCCGCAACGATTCACCAAAGCGTTGTGCTACGGCGCGTTTTCCTATCTCGACGACGATCAGTGCCGTTTCGTGCTGCGCGAACTGCGCGGCCGCTTCCCCAATATCGCGCGCCTGCTGATCGGCAATCTGCCGGACAGGGACAAGATGCACGATTTTTTCCACGAGGGCGTCTACGTTCCCGGCATCGAGGACGATCCAAAGTCCGCAATCGGCATCTGGCGCAGCGAAACGCAGTTCGCGGAACTGGCATCGAGCAGCGGATGGCGCGCCACGTTTTCCCGCATGCCGCCCCAGTTCTACGCGGCGAAGTACCGTTTTGACGCTATCCTCATGCCTTCCGCGCCTTGAGACCGCAAGCGATGCCTTCCCCCGGCAAAACTCCCTCCGGCAAGACCCACATCGATGAACTGGGCATTTTCGGCGGCAAGCCATTATTTTCGCCCCCTCGCCCCATCGGCCAGTTGGCCACGCCGCCGGCCGCCGAGTTCATCGGCCTGATCCGGGAAGCCTACGAGCGCAAACGCCTGACCAACGACGGCCCACTCGTCCGCCAACTCGAGGAACAACTGGCGGCGCATCACGGCACCGCGCATTGCATCGCGCTGGCCAACGCCGGTCTTGGCCTCATGATGCTTCTCCAGATCACCGCGGGCGGCAAGCAGGGCGAAACGCTGATACCCGCGTTCTCTTACCGTGGCCTGCCGCACTTCGCCCGCTGGGCCGGACAGCGCCCGCGCTTCTGCGATGTCGATCCGCTCAACCACACGTTGAGCGTCGCATCCGCCGCCGCTGCCCTGTCGGACGACACCACAGCGATTCTCGCCGTATGCAATTTCAACGGCGCTGGCGATATCGCGGGGCTGAGCCGGCTGGCTGCCGAAAAAAACCGGCCGCTCATCATCGATTCCGTCTATGCCATCGGCTCCACCCGCCACGGCCGCCCGCTGGGCGGCAACGGACTGGCGGAAGTGTTCAGCCTGCACGCGACAAAACTGCTCAACGGCTTCGAGGGCGGTTACGTCACGACCAATAATGACGAACTGGCCGCCTTGCTGCGGCAGCAGCGGAATTTCTGCTTTCCCAGCGAACCGGATATCAACCTCGAAGACTTCCCCCACGTCATGGGTCTCAACGCGAAACTCAACGAGTTTCACGCGGCGATGGCGCTGGCGACACTGGCGCAACTGGACGAGATCGTCGCCCGCAACCGCGAACGCTACCAAGCCTATCGCCAGGTCTTCGCCGCGCTGCCCGGCCTCGATCTGGTGCCCTGTCCCGACTCAGACGAGGAAACCGGCAGCTTTCTGATGACAGTCGCCGAAGTCACCACCGAATGGCCTTTGTCCCGCGACGAAACGGTCCGCCTGCTGCGCGCCGAGGGCTGCGCCATCAATCCCTACTACAGCCCGCCGCTGCACCACGCCATGCCTGATCCGACCGGCGTGCCCGTTTCACTCCCGGTAGCCGAATCCCTGGCGGAACGCTTCTTCCAGTTGCCGGCCGGCGATCTGGTTTCGCTGCCCGACATCACCCGGCTCGGCGATCTGCTCGCCTTCGTCCAAGGTCACGGACAGACCATCACGGCCCGGTTGCGCAAACAGGAAGCTGCGAAGGGAGCCACGCCATGACCGTAGCAGCCCTTTCCCACCTCGCCCGTTTCGGCGCCCCGCCGCTCTTCACCGAACAATTGCACGTGGCGCAGCTCAACCTGCCGCCGTGGGAGCGCGTGCAAGCCGCGTTCGAGGACATCCTGCATCGCCGCTACTACGCGAACCACGGCCCGCTCGTGCGCCGCTTCGAGGAAAAACTGGCCGAAGCGCTCGGCGTCGCGCATGTGGTGTGTGTGACCAACGGCACGGTGGCCTTGATGGTGCTCGCACGAGCGCTGGAAATTTCCGGCGAGGTCATCGTCCCCGCCTTCACCTTCCCGGCCACGGTACAGGCGCTTGCCTGGGCGGGGCTGACGCCCGTGTTCGCGGACGTTTCCCCGCAAACCCACATGCTGACGGCCGACCAAGTCACCCAGCGCCTGTCCCCTCGGACGGCCGGCGTGCTCGGCGTGCATCTGTGGGGACAGACTTGCGCGCCCCAGGCGCTCGAAAAACTGGCTGCCGCTCACAACCTCGCCCTGTTCTTCGATGCCTGCCATGCCTTCGGCTGCACCTCGGGCGGCCGCGACATCGCCACCTTTGGCCAAGGCGCTGCTTTTTCCTTTCACGCGACAAAAATCGTCAACGCAATGGAAGGCGGCGGAATCGCCACCAACGACCGTGATCTCGCCGCCCGCCTCCGCTCCATCCGCAGCTTCCATGCCGAAGAAAGCCTCGCCCCCGTCGCCGTGCGCATGAACGCGAAGATGAGCGAAGCACAGGCCGCAATGGGTCTGCTCAGCCTTGAAGACTATTCCACCAACCTGGAAACAAACCGGCTCTGCCATCTCGACTACCGGGCCGGGTTGGATAGCATCGCGGGCGTGCGGATGGTGGTTGGCGACAACGCCGAGCGCAACAACTATCAATACGTCGTTCTCGAAATCGATGCGGACGAATACGGCCTCGACCGCGATATGCTCGTCGAGCTCATGCAAGCCGAAAATGTCATCTGCCGTCGCCACTTCTGCCCGCCGGCCCACCGGCTTCCCGCCTGCAAGCAATACCTGACGAACGCCGACGACACCTTGCCCGTGGCCGAGCGCCTTTCCCGCAGCCTGCTGCAATTGCCCACCGGCAACAGCCTGCCGCCCAACGCCGTGGAACGAATCTGCGAGCGCTTGCGCTGGATCGGGAACAACGCGGCGCTGATCCGGCAAAAACTACGGGACGGGTCATGAAGCTGGGCATCATGCAGCCCTACTTCTTCCCGTACCTGGGCTACTTCGAGCTGATCCGCCGCACCGACCGCTGGGTGGTGTTCGATACCGCGCAATACACGCGGAAAAGCTGGATGAACAGAAACCGCATCCATCACCCGACCGACGGCTGGCAATACATCCACGCCCCCGTCCGGCACGCGCCACTCGGCGCCGCGATCCACTCCATCCAGCTTCTGGACCGGCCAGGCGCAAGGGATCGCCTGCTGCGCCAACTCGCCCACTACCAGGGGCGCGCGCCTCATTACCGGCAGGTGGAAAACGTCGTCGGCAACGCGTTCTCCCGTGCCAGCGACGACTCCCTGCTCGCGCTCAATATCGCCACGCTGGCCTCGGTGTGCGATTACCTCGAAATCCCTTTCCACTGGCAACTCGCCTCCGGCATCGACCTCGGCCCGCTCCCCATCGAACATCCCGGCCAATGGGCGTTGCGCATCGCTACCCAGTTGGGCGCAAGCGAATATCTGAACCCACCGGGCGGGCGGGATCTTTTCCAGCCGGAGGAATGGCGCGCGGCAAACATCCGCCTGCGTTTCACGAATCTGCCGACCTTGCGCTACGCCTGCCATCCCTATCCCTTCATCGAGCATCTCTCGATCCTCGACGTACTGATGTGGTGCTCCCCCGCACAGGTGCGCGACGCCCTTTCCGACCACGCGCTTTCCAACGACTCGCTCGACGACTGAAATCCGAACCATGTCTTCCCTACCCCTCGTCAGTATCCTGATTCCCGCCTACCACGAACGCTTTTTCCCCCTCGCGTTCAACAGCGCGCTGGCTCAGACCTATCCGAATGTGGAAATCGTGGTGACCGACGACAGCCCGGGGGACGCGACGCAGCGCTTCGTCGAACAAGGCAACTGGGCCAGGCCGGTGCGTTACCAGCGCAACCCGAATCGCGACGGCGGGCGGAGCAATTTCAACCTGTGCTTCTCGCTGGCGCGCGGCGAATACATCAAATTTCTGTGCGACGACGATCTGCTCGCGCCCGATTGCGTCGAAAAAATGACCGGCGTGCTCATAACGCGCCCGGAAATCACCCTGGTTACCTCTCACCGGCAACGCATCGACGAGCAAGACAATCCCCTCCCCGACAGCGAAGCGACGCTCCGCCCGGTAGAAGAGAATTCGGTCGTGGAAGGCGTATCCATGATCCGGGCGGTGCTGACTTCGATGTCGAACTTCATCGGCGAACCGACAACCCCGATGTTTCGCCGTTCCGCGCTCGCGGACGCGGACACGATGCGCGACATTCTGTCGTACGACGGCCATCCGATCCGCTACCTGACCGATGTGGCAATGTGGTTTTCGGTACTGCGCCACGGGCATGGCGCTTATCTGACAGAAAGCTTGAGCAGCTTCCGCACACATGGCACGCAAAGCCAGCAGACGTCCAGCGTGGCGGATCAGACGCTACCGAACTACCGCCTCCTCTGCCGCCTGGCGAGAGACAACGGTTTATTGGACGAAGCCACCTGCCAGGAACTCCTTGGCCGTCCAAGAATGATACCGGGCTGGGCAACATTGCGAACCCGGCCATTAAGCGCCGCCGTGGAAAACGGCTGGCGGGACAACGTTGTTTATTTCAGCCCCGAGCGTATCCCGCGAGGCGCCGCATCGGCCGTGATCGGACAAAATCTTCCGGACGGCGATTTCGACTGGAAGCGCTACGGCATCGCCAACAACGGCATCGACGGAGAACACAGGCTGACCGACCACTTCCTGCGAACCGGCCAATTCGAGCATCGCCTGGACGTGCCGGCCTACACCCGCGAGACCGGACGAACGACCCGGCAATGCGCGAACCTGTGGAACCAGTTGCTGGTGGATCGAAACGGCAATGCCCGCCCTTGCCCACGCTTCAATCCCGTGTGCAACCTGTACGACGTGCCAGCCGACGACGGGCTCGATACCGCCCGCCTGCGTTTTCTCACCGGCCGGCCCGACGGTCCGTGCGCCGACTGCGACCTGCATCCGCTGGTGCCGCTAACCGATTTCGTCCGCGACAACTTCGACCGCCAGCGCGATCTGACCAAAGCGCGTCCCGATCGCGTCGCGGCATGGCGCGAGACAGACACCCATCCCGAAACGCCCCGGCGCATCCTGGTCGTCGGCCACAGCGCCGGCCGCGCCGGCGGCGAATTCGTCGCGTTGACGATCGTCCGGACGCTCGCACAAGAACGGGGATGCGCCGTTACCGTGATCCTCGCCAGGGGCGGAGAACTGACGGCGGAATTCCGCCGTTACGCCGAAGTCTTCGTTGTCGGCGAAGATCTGCAGGATTTCAAGGCGGCGGGTGAGCTCGCCTGCCGACTCCGCATGCAAGGCGTGCGCCACGCGATCTGCAACACGGTCGTCGTCGGGCGCTATACCACGCTGCTCAAAAAACTGGGCTACCAGGTTGTTTCCCTGGTGCACGAATTGGCCACGAACATCCAGTTTCTGCCCGAGGAAGACCGGATCGGCGTCTGCGACCATTCCGACACGCTGGTTTTTCCGGTCAACTTCGTCGCCCGCAGCTTTCTCGAACGCTACCCCCCGCGCACGGCCGACGTTCGGATTCACTCCCAAGGCATCGAACCCAATTTTCCCCGCCCCGCCGACCGCACCGACGTGCGCCGCCGCCTGCGGGAGAGCCTGGGACTGGCCGAAAACACACAGTTGATCGTCGGCGCCGGCAGCGGCGAACTGCGCAAGGGCCCCGATCTGTTCCTGCAGGTGGCGCGGCGGATACTCGCGGACCCGGCGCGCCCAACCGTCCACTTCGTCTGGTTGGGCCAGCTCGACGCGGTACTGAAATCGTGGATCGAACACGACCGCCGTACCCTGGGTCTGGACGGCCGGATACATCTCGCCGGACTCCAGGCCGATCTCACCGATTACTACCTCGGCGCTGACACTTTCCTCATGACCTCGCGCGAGGACCCGCTGCCCAACGTCGTGATCGAGTCGATGTACGCGGGCCTGCCCGTGATCTCCTTCGCCGACGGCGGCGGCACGCCGGAACTAACGGCCGATGGCTGCGGGGTGACGGTTCCCTATCTGGATACCGACGCAATGGCGGCGGCGGTCTGCCACCTGCTCGACGATCCGGACGCCGCGCGAACGATCGGCCACCGGGCGGCGCAGCGTATCGAAAGCGGCTTCCGTCGCGCCGACTACGTGGATTTTCTGCTCTCCCACTTCACCTCCCCGGCACATACGGTCACGGTGGTAATTCCGGGCTCGGACGCGCCGGCCATCGCGCGCCAGCTCTCCGCCATCGCGGCGGGCGCCTGGCGCCCCGACGCGTTGTGCCTCGCGCACATCGAGGCCGGGCGCATCGCCATTCCGGCGGAACTGGCGCATCTGCCCATCACGAATCTGGCCTTGCCTACCGGAACGCCCATGGCGGAAGTCCTGCGCCGTAGCGCGCAAGCTTCCGACACCGAACTGCTATGGCTGCTCGACACGCAGGTGCAAGCGGTAAGCGACGACATCGCGCCCTTGCTGTCCGCTTTCGACGCCCCGCACGTCGTCGCGGCACTGAGTCCCGGCCACGATCCGGCCGCGCCGGAGGCGCTTCCGCCCATTCCCCGCGCCTTGCTCGACATCGACGAACGATACTGGCTCAAGCCTCAATGGATTGACGCCATTCGCCCGCTCGCGCGCGGCACGCCCGTGCTGGCGCTCGCTTCCTGCCTGTTGCGCCGCACAGCCATCGAACGAATACAGGCAGCGGCGCCGACTCAGGCCAAGCTACCACCCTCGCCATTGTGGTTCTGGCCGCTGCTCGGCAATCTGGCACACGCGGGAGCGCTCGCCTGGATGCCGCGCCCCGTGGCGCGCATCGCACCCGAAACACTGATCGCGCACGGCGGCACGCCCAACGACTGGTGGGCGTGGTGGCGCAACGCCCAGGACGCACTGGAGCAACACACCGAAACCGATGCCGCGCGCGACCAGGAACGAGAAAGCGACCGCCGCCGCCTGCGCAACGCGCTCGGACTATCGGCCGCCGCCTCGCCCGATCTGCAACCGAAGAAAGACAAACCACGAGAACGAACGCCCGCCGCCGATCAGCGCCGTGCGCCCCCCCCACTCTCTCCGAAAGAAGAAGCCGCCCGTTATGAGCAAGCCGCCAAACACTTGCACCACGAGCGGCTCGACAAGGCCGAGGCCGTTCTGACGGAATTGGCGGATCGGGGCTCGCTGCTGTGGCAGGTGTATTTCGACCTGGGGCGAATCGCTTTCGCCCGGGAACAGACCGACCAGGCCACCCGCCACTTTCGCACGGCCGTCAATCTGGAATTTTCCTCCACCAACGCGCTGCGTAATCTGGTGGCGGTCCATTCCATGACGCAGGAATACGGGGCCGCGCTCGCCGCGATAGGCTTGATCCTGCGCCGGGAAGAAGCCCCCGAACTGCTCGAACACCTTCGCGCCATCGTCACCGAGGCCGGCATTTCCCTCGATTCGCTGGATTGGATTTCCCCTCACCTGGCGGAGGAGCGGCAGCGGCACGCCAAGACCCTGGCCGATACCGAGCGGCAACTATCGGACGCGCGCGGCGCGGTCGATCGGCTGGAACGCCAGTTGTTGTTGAAAAACGCGGGCCTATCCGCCCCGGCCGCAACACCCTCATTACCATCCGCCCTTGCTGCCACCGCATCTGACGAACCCGGCTACTGTGCCGTCTGCGGCAACACGGTCCCGGCGTGGCTGCCTTACCGCAACGGCCAGTACGAAGCCTCTCCCTTCACAACCGGCCTGGGCGCCGTCGGCTCGAACACGGCGCGCTTTTCCTGCCCGTCCTGCCATAGCCACGACCGCGAACGCCATCTGGTTCTGTACCTGCAAGCTACAGGCTTATTCAGCAAGTTCGGCGACGCGCGCATCCTGCACATCGCGCCGGAAACCCAACTCGCCCGCCTCATCGGCGAACAGAAGCCAGCCGAATACATCCGTGGGGATCTTCATCCCGCGACACCGGACATCGTTCAATTGAACGTCGAAGCATTGCCGTACGCGGAAAACCACTTCGACTGGATGATCTGCAATCATGTGCTCGAACACGTCGGCGACTACCGGCAAGCCCTGCGGGAACTGTTCCGCGTGCTCAAGCCGGGCGGCCGCCTGCTGTGCCAGACGCCCTATGCGGAAAAGCTGCCCACCGTGTTCGAGGCGGAAGCGCTGCGCGGCGAACGGGAGCGTTTTCTGTATTTCGGCCAGGAAGACCACGTTCGCCTGTTCGGCGCCGACATCGACCAACTGATCCGCGACGCCGGCTTCCAGGGCACACTGCAAACCCACGCGGCACTGCTGGGAGACAAGGATGCGGACGAATACGGCGTGAACGAGCGGGAACCGCTCTTCCTGTTCATCAAGCCACGATAGCCATGCAGGAATGAAGCCATGAACATTCTCATCATCGGCGGCGCCGGTTTTCTCGGTAGCGGCATTGCCAGGGCTTGTGTGGCTGCGGGGCACCGCGTCCGCGTTTTCACCCGCCCAACCCGCTCGGTGGTACGGCTGGAAGGCATTCTGGAAAACATCGACATCGTCCATGGCGACTTCATGGACGACCATGCAACCAGCGAGGCATTGCAAGGCATGGACGCCGTCGTCCATGCCCTGTCCACCACTTTTCCGAAAACGGTCATCGCTTCCGCAGCCTACGACGTGATGTCCAACCTGCTGCCGACGATCCGGCTGATCGACCAGTGCCTGAAAAAAGGCATCCGCAACCTCGTCTATCTGTCGTCGGGCGGAACGGTGTACGGGCAAGCCGAATATCTGCCGATCGACGAACAACACCCGCGCAATCCCTTGAGCCTGTACGGGCTGTCGAAGCTGACCATCGAGAATTACCTGCATTTCATCGCGCGGGAACAGGACATGGCGATCAAGACCTTGCGCATCGGCAATCCCTACGGCGTGGAGCAGAACATATACGGCGTGCAAGGCATCGTCGGCGTCGCGCTCGGCAGCCTGCTGCGCAACCGCCCCTTCACCGTGTTCGGCGACGGCGGACACATCCGCGACTACATCGCCGCCGAGGATGTTTTCCGTGCCGTCGCGGCGGCCATCGATTATCCCGACGCGCTCGTATGCAACATCGGCACGGGCGTGGGCACCAGCATCGTCGAATTGCTGCGCCTGATCGAGCGCGCGGCCGACACGCCCCTCGCCATCCAATACCAGCCCGACCGCGGCATCGACGTGCGGGCCAACATTCTCCGCGCCGATCTCGCCAAGACGGAACTCGGCTGGACCCCCACGACAACAATCGAGGACGGCATCGCCCGCGTCGTCGATTCGTTCTTCAAAATGCGCCGCCCACCCCTTGAGACCTCCACCTGAGACTCACTCATGACCTCTTCGCCTCCGAACGATGCCGCGCTGTATCAGGAATGGATATCCTCCCACCGCTTCCAGCGCGGCGATGGCGCCGATTTCGACGCTCACATGGCGTCATGGACCTCCTTCCCGGAATTCCACATCGCCCTGGTTCAGGATTCGGCGCCGGTGGCGCGCCTCGTGCGCAGTCTCCAGTCGCTCGCGGGTCAATACTACGCGCGCGTATCCGTCACGGTCGTCGCCGCCATGCCCGCGCCCCCCGAACTCGACAGCAGCCGGTTGACCTGGATTCACACCGACGATCCGTGGGAGGCCGCCAACCGGGCTTTGCTCGACCGTCCATCCACCGACTGGGTCGGGCTGCTGCGCGCCGGCGACGCGATTGCTCCGCACGCCTTTCTCGCCCTAGCGGCACACCTTGTCGCCAACGCGGCCATCACGGCTGTTTATACCGATGAAGACCTGCTCGACGACGACGGCCAGCGCCATTCTCCCCGGTTCAAACCCGATTTCGACCTGGAACTGCTCCGCGCCACCGGCTACATCGGCGGACTGCTGCTGGCCACCCGCGACGCCTGGGACCGCGCTGGCGGCTGGCGCCACTTGCCCGGCTACAGCGACGAACTCGACCTCGCGCTGCGTCTTGTCGAAACGCTGCCGCCCGCCGCCATCGGCCATCTGCCCGACGTGCTACACCACCGCAGCGCCGACCACCCGGCGCTGGCGCTGGACAACAACGCCGAACGGCTGCAATGCCTCAACGACCATCTGCACCGCGGCCATGTCGCAGCCACGGCGATTCCTGGCTTGGCCGACGGCTGCGCGAGCATCGCCTACTCGCTGACGGCCACGCCCCGCGTTTCCATCATCGTGCCGACCAAGGACCAATTCCCGCTGCTGCAACGCTGCATCGACAGCCTTTTCAGCAAAACGGACTATCCCGACTTCGAACTGATCATTGTCGATAACGGCAGCCAGGACCCCAGCGCGCGCGCCTATCTCGACGGACTGACTCAACTCGGCGAGGCTCGGATCAAGGTCATCCCCTACGAGCAGCCATTCAATTTCTCGGCGATGAACAACCTCGCGGCACGGGAGGCGAGCGGAGAACTGCTCCTGCTGCTCAACAACGACACGGCGGCGCTGCACCCGGACTGGCTGACCGAAATGGTCGCACTGGCGTTGCAGCCGGACGTCGGCGCCGTCGGCGCGCGCCTGCTCTACCCCGACGGACGCATTCAACACGCGGGCGTCGTGCTCGGCATGGCGGGCCCGGCCGAACACCCCCTCCTCGGTTGGCCGGCCGAACAAGCGGCGCCGCTGAACCGCACCCAGGCCGTCCAGCAATACTCCGCGGTCACGGCGGCATGCATGCTGACTCACCGCGATCTCTATCTGGCCGTGGGTGGCATGGACGAAGAGCGCTTCAAGGTGGCCTACAACGATGTCGATTTCTGCCTGAAAATCACTGCTCTGGGCAAGCGCATCCTCTGGACGCCGTTCGCAACGCTGCTGCACGAAGGCTCCGCATCCCAGCGCAAGGAAAACCAAGCGGCGGAAGCCAGCCCGGAAAAACTCGCGCGTTTCGCCGGCGAACAAGCCGGAATCTACGAAAAATGGATGCCTCGCCTGATCCGGGATCCCGCCTACAACCCCAATCTGAGCCTTGCCAACCGCGACGTTTCCCCGGAACCGGAAGGCGTGCTGTCGTGGAATCCCACGCCGTGGAATCCCCGTCCGCGCATCCTGGTACACCCCGTCGATCAAAGCGGTTGCGGCCAATACCGGCTGCTCGAACCGGTCGCGGCGCTGCACGACAGCGGCCGTTGCCGTGGCTACGCCAGCCAGCGCTTTTTCAATCCGGTTGAAATCGCCAAGGCCGACCTGGCATCGGTCGTTGTTCAACTACCTATCACCGAGCGCCACCTGCGCGCGCTGGAAATCTATCGCGCGCATGCGGGCGCGGCCTGCATCGTCGAGGTAGACGACCTCATCACCGACATCCCCCGCGCCAGTCCGCACTACCGCACCACCGGCCAGGGCGCGCGCCGCTACTTTCGCCCATCCGTGGCGCTGGCGGACCGTCTCGTGGTCACCACCGCGGCGCTGGCCGAAGCCTGCGCGGGCCTGGGGCCCGAAGTCCGCGTCATGCCCAACTACCTGTCCGGCAAACGCTGGGCCGACCTCGCGCCTCGTCGCCACGATGGCCCCAGACCCCGCGTGGGTTGGGCCGGAAGCGATTCGCACGCGGGCGATCTGGCGTTCATGGTCGAGGTGGTCAAATCGCTCGCCAAGGAAGTGGATTGGGTTTTCCTCGGTCTGTGCCCCAAGGAGTTACACCCCTACGTCAAGGAGGCACACAGCTTCACGGATTTCGCGCGCTACCCCGTGGCGCTCGCCGATCTGGCGCTGGACGTCGCCATCGCTCCGCTGGAACGCAACGCCTTCAACGAATGCAAGAGTCCGCTCAAGCTGCTGGAGTACGGTGTTCTCGGCTATCCCGTCGTATGCACGGACATCGGTACCTACCGCGACGGCTTTCCGGTAAAGCGAGTCGACAACGACGCCAAAAGCTGGATCGACGCCATCCGCGAGCGCGTCAAAGATATCGATGCCGCCCGGCGCGAGGGCGAAGCCTTGCGTGCGCACGTTCTACAGCATTACCTGCTCGAAGATCACCTGGACGAATGGCTCGCGGCGTGGTCGGCTTGAGTCACGCCCGGATGGCCTAGTCCGCGACTTCCAGATGGTCGGCGGGCAGGCCGTCGCAGTAACGCTGCCATGCCATTTCCAGCCCGGCGCCAAGGCAACGGGCAAAGCGGACATCGTCGAACAACGCGCATTCCAGGCGGTTCCGGATCAATCGTTGACGCAATCCGGCCAATACGTCCGGCTGTTCGAGCAGGCCGGCGACGAGCGTTTCGTAAGCGGCCCCGCTTTCCGCAATCAGTTCGGGAAGATCCGCGGCGAGCACGATACTCGCCGACATGCGGGAAATGAAGGTATCGCCGCGACAGGCCACCTGCGGCACCCCGGCCCACAATGCATCGCTGGCGGTCGTGTGCGCGTTGACCGGGAAAGCGTCCAATGCCAGATCGGCCGCGGCCAGCCGGCCGAGATTCGCCACCGCCGGCATGCGCGGCGCCCAAACCAGGCGGGAGGCCGCCACGCCGGCCTCCTCCGCTGTCTGGCACAGGATATCGCGCACCGCTGGCGGCGCGTCCAGCAACCACAGCACAGCCTTCGGCGCCCGCAGCAACAGGCGCAACCACGAAGCAAACACCTCGCGCGTAATCTTGTACGGCTGATGAAAGGCCGCCAGCACCAGCGCATCCTCCGGCAAGCCGAGTTCGGCGCGCGCGGGTCGCGGCCCGATCTCGCGCTTGCGGTCGTTGGGCTGGTAGCTCCCCGGCAGACGCAAAATCTTTTCGCTGTAGTCCGCCTCATGGCCAACGGGAATCATCGCCGCATCGGCAACGATGTAATCGATCCAGGGCGCGCCCATACTGCCGGCAAACCCCAGCCATTGCATCTGTATCGGCGCCGGCCGATGGGCGAGAATGCCCGCGCGAAAACCCTGGGTCCAGCCCTTCAGGTCGATGGCGATGTCGATACCGTCGGCCGCCATGCGCCGCGCCGCTTCCTGGTCGGATAGCGCGGCCACGTCCACCCATTCGGGGATCGCCCGGCGCAAACGCTCACGATAAGTATCGTCGGCCGGCGGACTGTAATCGTAAGCGACGAGTTGGAAACGCACCGGGTCCATTGCTTCGATCACGCCCGCTATCAGATGCGCGGTGGCGTGGTCGCGGAAATCCGCGGAAAGCAAACCGATTCGCAAGGGGGCGGACGGCGTGCGGTCGCGGCGCACCTGCTCCTCAAGCGGCGCGCGCTCACGGAACTGCGCGGCGAAATGCGCGGCAATCCGCAATTGCTCTCGCGCGCTGGCGCCCGGCGTCGTGAGAAAAGCGAAAGGCGCTGGGCGATGCAGTGTTTCCCTTTCCAACGCGCCGGTTTCGGCCAGTACGGTACGCAAAGCCTCTTCGATCAGTTCCGCGCCATCCCAGTCCGCCACTTGACGACACGCATGCGCCCCCTGCAACAGCCACGCCGGACGCGCCTCGCGCTGCACAGCCTCGATGAAAGCGCCGCGAGCCAGTACGCTCTCGTTCAGATCCGCATAGGCACACCCGAGGTTGTACCAGGCATCGGCATCGTCGCCGTCATACTGCAGCGCCCGTAGAAAAGCGCTCCCGGCCTCTTCCCACGCCCCCGCTTCACGCAGCGCGACACCGAGATTATTGTGGGCGGACGCCCACTCCGGCGCCAGGATCACCGCGCGACGCGCGGTATCGACGGCCTCCGCCAGCATTCCCTTGTTCTTCTCCGCGATCGACAAATTGGACCATGCGACCGGGTTTTCCGGCATCACGCCCACCGCCCTGCGCAACAAGGCCTCCGCCTCGTCGTTATCCCCCGCCTTGAGCAACAAGGCCCCCAGCATGGCCAGCGCGGCGCCGTCATCCGGCATATGGAAAAGATTCACGCGGCAGAAGTCCATCTGGCTCGCCGCATCACCGATTTCCAGCAATAGCTCCCTGCACAACCCCGCCATCTCCGCGTCTTGCGGAGAGCGTTCGAAAGCCCGCAGGAACTGATCGAGCGCCTCGGGTTTGCGCGCCCATGCGAGATACGCGCACCCCAGGTTGTAACGCGCGGTGGCGCTATCAGGCTGAAGGCGAATGGCTTCCCGATGCGCCGCGATGGATTCGTCGAACCGTTCCGCTCCCGCCAGCGCATTACCCAGATTGCTGAACGTCTGGCCGTCGTCCGGCATCAAACGCGCGGCCTCGCGCAACGGAACCACTGCCTCGGCGGACTGTCCTTCCGTATGCAGCGCACACCCCAGCAACTTATGCGCAAAACCGGAAGCGGGGTCAAGACGGATCAGCCGCCTTGCGCCGGCGATCACTTCCTGGTTGCGCCCTGCGGCAAAAGCTGCGGCAAGCGCGGCTGCCGCATCCGAAAACGACCCGGAGGCATGTTTGGACATCGCCCGATTCACCCTATCCCCAATAAAAGCCGAAGGCATCATAGTTCGCCCGAAACGATCCGGGTTCCTTTTGAATTTTTTCTTCCCGCTCAAGCCATTTAAACCAGCGCCGTTATTTCCAGTTGTTGTCGAGCTTGAACGGGTGATTTCTTTTGTTTTCCGCCGGGAAACGGCCAATCCACCGACGAAGCGGCAAAAATTGCCTAAAGATTTTCCCCTTCGTTCCGTTAATGGGTACAACGGCAGACAAATCGCGCGAAAAATCGGTAACGCGGCGCGAACCAAGCCGGGCTACCGAACCACTTGAAGCAATTGAACAACTCTCTCACGCAGGAGGCCCAAAATGGCACAAGTTATCAACACCAACGTCCAGTCGCTGAACTCTCAACGTAATCTGACCACGTCCCAAGGGTCGTTGGCGACTTCGCTGCAGCGCCTGTCTTCCGGCCTGCGCATCAACAGCGCTAAAGACGACGCGGCCGGCCTGGCCATTTCCGAACGTTTCAGCGCCCAGATCAACGGCTTGAACCAAGCGCAACGCAACGCCAACGACGGTATCTCTCTAGCGCAGACCGCTGAAGGCGCGCTCGAATCCGCTGGCGACATTCTGCAACGCGTCCGCCAACTCGCCGTGCAGTCGTCCAACGCAACGAACTCCGCTTCCGACCGCAAGGCGCTGAACGATGAAGTCAACGCGCTGACATCCGAACTGGACCGTATCTCCAAGACCACCGAGTTCAACGGCCAGAAATTGCTCGACGGTTCTTTCGGTACCGCTTCCTTCCAAGTCGGCGCCAACGCGGGCCAGTCGATTCAAGCTACATCGGCCAACTTCTCCACCAGCCAGTACGGTAACTACCGGGTCGGCTCCAAGGTGGCGACGGACGCCGGCGCCAAGGGCGATCTGACCACCGGCAGCACCGCCAACGCCGTCGGTTCCAACGCAGCGGCGGCCAGCCGCGTGGTTGGCGGCGCGGTCACCATCAACGGTGCGAGCGGCGCCGCCTCGGTAACGATCGCAGCCGGCGCATCGGCCAAGAAAGCCGCCGAGCAGATCAACGACGTGAGTGGCACAACCGGCGTTTCCGCATCGGCGAAGACCGAAGTCGACATGACCGCCATGGCCGCGGGCACGTCCTACAAACTCGATGTCCAATCCGACAACGCCACGGCGGTCACGGTGTCCTTCACTGTCGGCGCCGCGATCGACAAGAACGGACTCGCCAGCGCGGTGAATGCGTTCAACGACGTTTCCTCGAAGACCGGCGTTACCGCACGGGTCAACGACACGGGCGATGGCATCACCCTGCTCAACGCTTCGGGCGAGAACATCTCCATCGCCAACGCCGCGAGCGGCTCGGGCGCCGTCACCGTCGGCGGCACCGCCACGGCAGCAGGTGCAAGCGCGGTTGCCACCGGCCAGGTCTCGCTCGACTCCTCGCGCAGCTTCAGCGTCGATGCCGCCAACACCACCGACTTTTTCAATGCCGCCGCTTCCGCCTCGCAATTGCAAACGGTCGGCGCGCTGGACGTCAGCTCGGTGGATGCCGCGCAGCGCACCCTGGCGATCGCGGATGCCGCGCTCACCACGGTGAATAGTCAGCGGGCCAAGTTCGGCGCTCTGCAGTCCCGGCTGCAGACGACGATCTCCAACCTGGCGACCACGTCGGAAAACATGTCGGCCTCCCGCTCGCGCATCCGTGATACGGACTTCGCGGCTGAAACGGCGAACCTGACCCGCGCGCAGATTCTGCAACAGGCTGGTACCGCGATGCTTGCCCAGGCGAATTCGCTTCCGCAGAACGTGCTTTCTTTGCTCCGCGGCTAATGGCAATCTGAACCAAGCCAAACCGTAAAAGATACGGCGCGGGGCTCGAAAGGGCTTCGCGCCGTTGCCTCATGAGGAACAAGGATCATGAATATTCATGCGATATCCTCCGGCCTCGCTGGCATGCAGTCATCGATAAGCGACGCGGGAAAAAGCGCGCCCCTTCCAGGCATGCAGCCAACGAGCGTCAACGGCCCCCAAGCCGTCGCGCCGGCCGGACAAGCGGCACAGCAACAGCCGCCGCCAGAGCCCACCCAGGTACAACAGGCGCTGGACGCGGTGCGCGATGTGATCAGCCCGGTGGCACAAAACTTGCAGTTCTCGATTGACGACGACACCGGCCAAACCCTCATCAAGGTCATCGACACAACGACCGACGAGGTGCTCCGGCAAATTCCTTCCGAGGAAATCGTCGCTATCGCCAAAGCATTGGATAAACTACAAGGTGTGCTGATAAAGCAACAGGCTTGAATTAGAGGAGAAGCATCATGGCCATATCCGCAAGCGGTATCGGCTCAGGGCTGGATGTCAACAACATCGTTGATCAATTGATGCAGGTCGAAAGGCGGCCGCTGACTTTGCTCGCCAACAAGGAAGCAAGCTACCAGTCGCAACTTTCCGCGTTTGGGCAGATCAAGGGCGCCGTGTCGGATTTTCAGACGGCGGCCAACGCACTCAAGGACGCGACCAAATTCACCGCGACGAAAACAACGGTGGGTTCGGACGCGGCCTTCACGGCCAGTTCGACCAGCAAGGCGGCAGCTGGCAGTTACGCCGTTGAAGTTTCGCAACTGGCCAAGACCCAACGTATTGCAACCAGCGCTTCCGCGTCGGAATTCGTTCCTGCCGCGGGGGGGTTGAAAGTCACCTTCGGCACGGTCGATGACAGCGGCGGAAATTTCGTTGCGGATCCCACGCGCACGGCAACGCTGGAATTTGCCGGCAGCTCCATCGAAGAACTGCGTGACGCCATCAACGCCAACGCCTCACTCGGCATCAAAGCCAGCGTTATCAACAATGGCGATAAAAAGCAGCTCGTATTGAACGGTACAGCCACAGGCGCCGACAAGGCCTTCAAGATAGAAGGCGTCGAAGTCGCTGGCCAAAACGGCTTGGCGGGTCTGGCTTACGAGCCCGGCGTTACCGGCGATATGGCCTCGATACAAAAAGCGCAAAGTGCGAAACTGTCCATCGACGGCATTGCCATTACCCGCAGCAACAACACCATCACCGACGCGCTTGAGGGGGTTACGCTGACGCTGACGAAAGAAAGCGCCACGCCCGTCACCAGCTCGCTGAGCGTAACAAACGACCGTAGTGCGGCGAAAAGCGCAATCGATGCCTTCGTCAAAGGCTACAACGACGCGGTCAACACGCTGAAAGGCCTGACCGCGTATAACGCTGAAAACAAGCAGGCGTCGCAGCTTACGGGCGACTCGACAGCCCGTAACGTTCAGAATCAGTTGCGTTCTCTGGTCAGTAGTTCCTACCCTGGTCTGGGCAACACTTCCAGCCTGGCCTCCATTGGTGTAACGCTGCAAAAAGACGGTACGCTAGCCGTCGATAGCACCAAGCTGGATGCCGCGCTCAGCGACCCGAAGCGCGATGTCACGACATTTTTTGCCGGCAAGGACGGTGTAAAGGGGTTCGGCGCCATCGTTTCGTCCACACTCGAAGGCATAGCGGGCACAAAGGGTTTGATCGCGGGCCGCTCCGACGGTATCAAAGACACCATCAAAACGCTGGAAACCCAATACAACTCCTTATCAACACGCCTCGATGCCGTGGAAAAACGCTATCGTGCCCAATACACCTCGCTCGATTCGATGATCTCTAGCATGTCGCAGACGCAATCTTTCCTGTCCCAGCAACTTGCCAGCCTTGCCTCACTACGCTAAGTAAAGCGTAAAGCCAAAATTTGGGGAATGAAGGAATCGTCATCATGTTTGCACGCTACCCAAGCCGCGCCTCGGCTTACTCCCAGGTCGGCATTGAAACAGGAGTCAGCTCGGCCAATCCGCACAAGCTGATCCTGATGCTGTACGACGGCGCGCTGGTCAGCATCCGCAGCGGTGCGGTAGCGATGGAGAACAAGGACATTCCGACCAAAGGGGCAGCTATCTCGAAGGCGATCAACATCATTTCAAACGGGCTCAAGGTCAGTCTTGACCTCAATGCGGGCGGCGACTTGGCCACCCGTCTGGATGCCCTGTACGACTATATGGTTGATCGCCTGCTATATGCCAATTTGCACAACAACCTAGCCGCATTGGAGGAAGTTTCCTCGCTGCTCGGCAGTTTGCGCGAAGCATGGGAAAGCATCGCGGAACAAGGCACAGCGGCCTGACACACGGAATGCGCACATGTTGACACTCGACGACTGCATGACTCTTTTGCAGCACTACGAAGCCATGGCTGTCGCGGCCAGAAGCAACGACTGGGACAAACTCGTCGAACTGGAGACGCTCACTGCAGCCGTGCGCGACAAGGCAAACCACCCCTTTCCTCCGTCATCCGGAGAACCGCAGATGCAACAGGAAATGGCTGCGGCGATTCAACGTATCCTTGAACTCGACGTCGAAATCCGCATCCACGCCGAACCTTTTCTCGAAAGCACCCGTAAATTGCTCTCCGGCACGGTACAGGACCGCCGGGTACGTACAACTTATGGTGCTCTGGGCTGATTCTGGACTGACAGCCGCCGGGCTTCACAGCCCCCTGCCCTCGCACGGAGGTGCTTGCCATGATCCCTGCCGACCTTGCCTCCCGCTTGAGAATGCTCAACGAAGCGAGCTTTTTCAATACCGACCAGCCAGTCGCCGGGCTCAACCGTACGCGCGAAATACAATCTCAATTGCCCGACCTCGTGCCGGGAGATCGTATTCTCGCCACTTTGCAGCGTATGTTGCCGGATGGCACATTCCGCGCGCTCGTCGCCGGCCAACAGCTCACCCTTGCGCTTAATCATTCCGCCAGTGCGGGCGACACACTGGAACTTGTCGTCACTCAGACCACACCCAAGGCGGTTTTCGCACAACTCGCCAACCCGGCCGCGGCCAGCCCCCCTTCGAGCCAGCCTGTACTGAGCCAAACCGGGCGCCTCATCAGCTTTTTGCTGACAGGCCAACCGGCGGCGGAGCCTACGGCCCTAGCCGGCAACAAACCGCTGCTGGCCGCGCCGCCAACCCACGGCGGCGGCCCGCTCGTACCCGCGATGCGCCAAGCGCTGAGCCAAAGCGGATTGTTCTACGAAGCCCATCAAGTACAGTGGATCGCCGGCAAAATCGACACCGCCGCCTTGTTACGCGAACCGCAAGGCCAAACCATACCGCAACCGCCCCCCGGGCAATCGGCAACGGCGCCCCAACAGCAGGCGACGACACCACACGCGGCAGCGGCACAAGCGGCAACGGCTCCGTTACCGCGCACGGGCGTCGAAACCGCTCAGCGCCTCGCGGCGGGGCCGACATCCGCTAGTGAAATCGAATCCGAGCGCCATGCCACCGCAAGCGCGCATCTGCGTGAGGATGGCGTCTCAACTCGCCCCGGCCCGATTCCGGAACGCATTTTGCCCATCCTCCATCAACAGCTGGACGCTCTTGGCACCAATCAATACTTCTGGCAAGGCCAAATCTGGCCTGGCCAGAACCTTGAGTGGATCATCGAAGACCCCCGCTCGGGTGAACGAGAAGGCGATGGCAGCGAAGAGCTGGCCGATTGGAATACCACCCTGCGCCTTACCCTGCCCCGCCTGGGCGGACTTGAAGCACAACTGCACCTGACTCCCGCCGGTATCGCCTTGCGCTTGCGCGCGGACGATACCGAGACGATTTCGGCTCTGGAATCGAAACGCCCAGAGTTGGAAGAGGCCCTGGCAGCCGCCAACATGGCGCTGACCGGCATGGTGGTGGAGCAACGCGATGGCAACGGATGACGTATCGTCTCCCGACCGTAACGAAGCGGTTGCGCTGACTTACGCCAGCGGCGACGGGGCACCCCGCGTGGTCGCCAAGGGGCGCGGTCTGATCGCGCAGGAAATCATTTCGCGCGCGCGCGAATCCGGTGTTTACGTCCACGAATCGCCGGAACTCGTTTCACTACTGATGCAGGTTGACCTCGACGCTCACATTCCCGCCCAGCTCTACGTCGCCGTGGCCGAACTGCTGGCCTGGCTCTATCGAGTGGAACAAGGCAACGATGACGCCCCCGCCCCCCTTTTCGCGCCCGGTTCGCTACCCGAAGCGCCATAAAAACGCCACAACAAAACGCCTCGGAGCCTCTCGTTCCACCTCATTCGTGCTTTAGGCCACGCATCGAACGAAAGAGCGGCGCAAGGCACGCATTTCACCCCTTGGTCATGCTAACCTCCACCTAATCCGTGCTGGATAAACTCCCCCTCTGCAAGGCATGCTCAACCAACATAACGCCACTCCGATCGAGCCCGTCAATAGCAGCGAATACTCTAAATATTTGCTGCGTGGGAAACGAGAAATCCAGCAAATCCTTCAAGGATTGGTTGACGCACACGCATTGGTTTCAATCCACATAGCGCCCAAGGATTATTCCTTTCTCACAACCATCGTCGCGTTTTCCGATACCACGCTGTTCCTGGACGCCAGTTCGGACGAAACGATTCATCACCGCGTCGCAACAGCGGAAAAACTGCTCTGCATCGGTCAACTCGACAAAATCCGTATCCAGTTCTCGCTCAGCTCCGCGGCGCTCACGCTGTACGATGGTCTATCCGCTTACAGCACGGCACTGCCAGCGGAGTTGCTGCGCTTGCAGCGGCGCGAGTTCTACCGTCTTCGTACCCCGACCGCCAATCCCGTGATATGCACGGTATCGGTCCCCCCCGGGGAGGGTCAAAGCAACGAAGTCAAGGTCGAGGTACGGGTAGCGGATATCAGCGGTGGCGGTATCGCCATCATGGTTCCGGCAAACGATACCTATTTTGTGCCGGGAACCGAATTCAACAACTGTACTTTGGCGCTGCCCGAGCTAGGAGAAATATCCATACGGCTCAAAGTGCGCAATCTGTTCAAACAGACCTCACATGGCGGCGATGTCGAAACGCTACGCGCCGGCTGTGAGTTCATCGACTTGCCCCGCAACGCCGACAGTGTCATCCAGCGTTACATCTTCAAGGTAGAACGCGACCGCAATGCGCGCGAACGAGGCGGCCTGTAACACCAACCGCGATAATAGGCGCGTAAACGATTAACGCCGCCCGGACGGGCGGCGTTATCTTTTCAGGATAGATCGGCTTTCTTCAAACCGGCATGTTCATCATGTCCTGGTAAGCGGTCACCAAACGGTTTCGCACCTGCACCATCTGCTGGAAAGAAACGTTCGCTTTCTGCAAGTTGACCATCACGTCCTGCAAGTTGACGTTCGGGTCGCCGGCCGAAAAGTTTTGCGCCATCTGGCGCGCCTCACTCTGCGCGGCACTCACATCCTTGAGCGCGGTGTTCAGCACGTCGGCGAAATTCACGCCTCCAGCCGCTTCCGCGCCCTGAACCGGCTTGTTCTGGGCTGTCTGCGATACAGAGCGCAGTTCGCTCAGCATTTGATCAAGTCCGCGGGTATCCATATGTGCTTCCCTCGGCTTCAGGTTTCCTTGGTGTTCAGTCTAACAGAGCAATCCGCATGCCATCAAAGACACTTTGTCTTGTACGGCAAACTCGTCACATCATGGCGGCACTTCAATTCTTCATAAGTCAAAAAGCAAGAAACGAACCCGTATTTGAAAAATATCAGACGTCGTAACCTTCCTCGCGGTATTGCTGAAGCTTATAACGTAACGTCCGTTCGGAAATCCCCAGCTTTTCCACCGCCCTCTTGCGCGACCCACCCAGTTCTCGCAGGGTATTCAAGATGTGCTCCCGCTCCAGGTCTTTCATGTTTGCCGACCGTGGCGCGGAAGAAAATGCCGCCCCGGCGGCAGGTGGGGCGGTAGAAATTGCCGCCCCGCTTGCCGGCGGGATAAAGGTCGCCGCCGGGAGAGCAGGTTGAATAGCGGCGACACTCATGGCAGGCGCCATGGCCGTTGCAACCGCCGGCTCTCCCGTCCAATGCGGCAGGCACAGGCGAATGGTTTCCGCGCTCACCGTATCGCCAGAGGTGAGGATAAGCGCACGGTGCATGGTGTTTTCCAGTTCGCGGACATTGCCCGGCCAGGAATAGCGCACGAGCAAGGCTTCAGCCTCGGCCGAGAAGCGTACCTGGCGCTTGGCCCGCTCACTATGTCGTGAGAGGAAATGACGTGCCAGCGGCAGGATGTCGCCTGGCCGTTCCCGCAAGGCGGGAATCACCAGGGGAAACACGTTGAGCCGGTAATAAAGGTCTTCGCGGAAACGGCCTACGGCGATTTCTTTCACCATGTCGCGGTTACTCGTGGCCAGCACACGAATATCGAGCGGAATCGGTTTTTTGCCGCCGACACGCTCGACTTCACGCTCCTGCAGTACACGCAGCAACTTGGTTTGCAGGCCAAGCGGCATTTCGGAGATTTCGTCCAACAAAATAGTGCCGCCCTGGGCTTGCTCGAATTTGCCTGGCTGCGCGCTCTGAGCGCCGGTGAAAGCGCCTTTTTCGTAGCCGAACAACGTTGCTTCGAGCAGATTTTCCGGGATCGCCGCGCAGTTGATGGCGACAAAAGTGTTTTTGTGCCGCGGGGAATGATGGTGAATGTAGCGGGCGAACACTTCCTTGCCCGTACCAGATTCACCGGTAAGCAACACGGTGGCGTCGGTTTCGGCGACCCTGGCAGAAAGCGCGAGCAGATTGCGAGTGTGCATGTCTTCGGCCACGGTATCGTCGGTAGAAGGCTGCACGGCTGCGTAGCGGCGCACGTTTTCCAACAACACCTCGGGCTCGAAGGGCTTCATCAGAAAATCGCAGGCGCCGCCGCGCATCGCCGCCACGGCCTTATCCACATCGCCATAGGCAGTCATCAGCAACACCGGCAGTTGCGGCAGGCGGGCGCGGACTTCGCCAAGCACTTGCAGGCCGTCCATCGGCTGCATGCGCAGGTCGGAAATCACCAGATTGAAGGCGTGGTGTTCCAGTTCGGCCAGCGCGGCCGGTCCGCCATTGACGCCGACAACGCCGTGGCCGGCCATTTCCAGCGTCAGGCACACCGCATCGCGCAGCGCATCGTCGTCCTCGACGACAAGAATATGTAATTGTTCGATCATGATGCGTCAGCCTTGCCTCCGGGTAGCGCATCGGCGCGCAGAAGAGGAATAGAGAGGGTAAAAGTGGAACCCTGACCGGGTACGGATTTGAGCGTGATATCGCCGCCATGACCGCGGGCAACGCCACGGGCGATCGCCAGACCAAGACCGGTGCCTTCGGCCCGGGTAGTGAAAAAGGGATCGAACAGGCGCTCTTGGACTTCCGGCTCGATCCCGCGCCCGTTGTCGCGCACGACAAAGCGCACACCGCCGGCATCGCCCATGCAGCAAACCTCGCAACTGACCGCGCCGCCCGCAGGCGTCGCCTGCAGCGCGTTTTCGAGCAGATTGGTCAGCGCGCCGCCGAGCGCTTTACGGTCGCCGTAGAGTTCGAGATCGCCGCATTCGCAGCGGCTGGAAAACGCGATTTGACGCGCGCGAGCGAGCGGTTCGAGGGTATTGGTGAGTTCGGCGGCAAGATCGCACACGCCAAAGTATTGCCGCCCCAGACTGTCGCCACGGGCAAACAGCAGCATGTCGCGGATCAAGCGTTCAAGGTAACGCAGACGCTCAATCGCGCGGTCGACAACCTTGGCGCGTTCGACCGGCCCCAGTTCGGGTTGGCGCAGGTTGCCGGTGTATAGCAGCGCCGCCGCAAGCGGCGTGCGCAGCTGGTGAGCAAGCCCGGCGACCATTTCACCCATCGCCGCCAGACGTTCGTTGCGCTCGGCGGCCAGGCGCATATGGTGGGTTTCGGTAACGTCATGCAGCAACAGTATGCGTTCCTCGCCGGATTCCAGCGCGGTCTCCGATACCGACAGGCGGCGCGCGCCGTGTTCCAGCGTGACTTCGCCCGGGGTTTCGGTCGCTTGCAGTGCGCTTGTGATGGTTTTCCACTCACGCCCGACAAGACCGCCGCCAAACCAGGATTCGGCCGCGCGGTTAACCTGCACCACCAGGCCGGCCCGGTCGACCACCACCACCCCTGCCGGCAGAGCCCCCATCAATACCGTGAGCCGCTCGGTAAGCTGGGCAACCTGCCCCTGCAAGGCGTTATAAGCGGTGGACAGTTCCTCCGAAGCGCGGCTGAACAGCGCAAACGCTTCAGCGAGTTGGGCGGCATCAAGCGGCGGCTCGGCGGAAGCGGATCCTGTCGCGTCGACGGAAGTCAAAGAGGGCATCGTGCTCACTCCAGTTTCACGACGGGTACTCTACCCGGCCATCCGTATATGGTAGCCGGCAAACTAGCGGCAAAAAATGCCGCTTTTTCATCGACTGGATTTTCAACACGCAACGGAGAATGTCGTCATCCGCCAAAGTGGGTAGACCAGAGACTTTTCCATGGCAACCGCAGAAACCGCCGCCGAAGCACCCGCTGCAGCCTCATCGCAGCTGCAACAGGCGCTCCAGAACATCCGCGCACTCAGTCAGCGGCAAAAAATTGCCGCCGCCGCCGCGATCGCGCTCGCCATCGCGCTGATCGCCGGCGTACTGATGTGGAATCGTCAGCCCGCATACGCGGTGCTGTTCTCCAACCTGGACGAGCGCGACGGCGGCGTCATCATCAATACCTTGCAACAACAGAACGTGCCGTACCAGATGTCGTCCGACGGACACTCCATCCTGGTGCCTCAGGAGCAAGTCCACCAGGTCCGTTTAAGACTGGCCGCCGACGGCTTGCCCAAGGGCGGACTGGTCGGTTTCGAGTTGCTGGAATCGCAAAAACTCGGTGTTTCGCAATTTCATGAGCAGGTGAACTATCAGCGCGCGCTTGAAGGCGAACTGGCGCGCACCATTCAATCCATTGCCTCGGTGGCCAGCGCGCGCGTCCATCTGGCCATGCCGAAGCAAACCGCCTTTTTGCGCGACGATCAGAAGCCGACGGCATCCGTCATGGTGAACATGCGGCCGGGGCGCATACTCGACAGTAACCAGGTTGCCGGTATCGTGCATCTGGTGTCTTCCAGCGTGCCGCGCATGGCGGAAGCCGGGGTGAGCATCGTCAACCAGGATGGCGATCTGCTGACGAACAAGACCGACCCCTTGCGCCTCGCCGGCCTCGACGCCACCCAGCTTCAATACGTGGAGGAGTTGGAAACGGGTTTGATCCGCCGCGTCGAAACGATCCTGCAACCCATCTTCGGCAAGGATAACTTCCGCGCCCAGGTATCAGCCGACGTCGACTTCAACCAGGTCGAACAAACCGCCGAGACCTTCAAACCGAACCCCGCGCCTGAACAGGCAATCCGCAGCCAGCAGACAACGGAGGACGTCAACCGCATCCCCGGCCCGCAAGGCGTGCCCGGCGCGCTGACCAATCAGCCCCCGGTACCGGCAACCGCGCCCATCACCAATCCGCAGGTTCCTTCACCAAACGCCCCCGGCTCACAAATCAACACCAGCAACCGCACGGCGGTGCTCAACTACGAAGTCGATCGCACCGTTCAGCACACCAAGCAGGCAGTCGGTCAAGTCAAGCGCCTGTCGGTCGCGGTGGTTGTGAACCATCGCACCGAGACGGGGCCTAACGGTCAGGTGCAAACCGTGCCGCTGAGCGACGAAGAACTTGCCCGCATCACCAACCTCGTGCGCGAGGCGGTGGGTTACAACCCCACGCGCGGCGATACCATCAACGTGGCCAGCAGCGCCTTTACCGCCACTCAGGGTGAACAAATCCCCATATGGAAAGATCCGGAGGTGATCGAGCTAGGCAAGAATGGGCTACAGTACGTGTTCATCGCGCTGATCATCGCCTTCGTCTACTTCGCGATCATCCGCCCCTTGCTGCGCACGGTCATGCCGCCGCCCGAACCCAAAACAGCGGAAGAGGAAGACGAGGAAGCCGACGAGGATGCCATCGTCGAGCTATCGGCTGCAGCCGATGCCGATAGTTACGAGGCCAAACTGCAGCGTGCGCGCGAATTGGCACATACCGATCCGAAGCTGGTCGCCGATCTCATCAAGCAATGGATGAATCCGAGTGAGGAGGGGCGCAAATGACAACGCCCGATGAAGGACTGGAAAAAAGCGCCCTGCTGTTACTGACGCTGGGAGCGGACGAATCCTCCGAGGTACTCAAACACCTAGGCCCGCGCGAAGTGCAGAAGCTCGGCATGAAAATGGCTGGCATGCCTCCGCAGTCCCGCGCCAAGGTCGAACCGTTACTTGATGCAATGGAAGCCCATTTTGGCAAGGGCGCGCTGGTTCATGCCGATGAAGAACAAATCCGCTTGATGCTGACCAAGGCGCTCGGTGACGAGCGCGCCGGCCACCTGCTTTCGCGCATGCTGAGCGGCTCGGATACCGCCGGCATCGAAAGCCTGAAGTGGATGGACGCGCCAACGGCGGCCGATCTGATCAAGAACGAGCACCCGCAGATCATCGCCACGATCCTCGTCCACCTTGAAACGGATCAGGCTGGCGACATTCTCAAATGCTTTACCGATCGCCTGCGCAACGATGTGCTGCTGCGCATCGCCACGCTCGACGGCGTGCAGCCGGCAGCGCTGAGAGAATTGAACGACGCGCTCACGCGCATGCTGTCCGGCGCCACAACGGTGAAAAAAGCAGCGATGGGCGGTGTTCGCCACGCCGCAGAAATCCTCAATTTCGTCGGCTCCGCGGCGGAAACAGCAATTATCGACAACGTCCGCGAATACGACCCCGATCTGGCACAGAAGATTCTCGACGAAATGTTCGTGTTCGAAAATCTGCTGGACATCGACGATCGCGGCATCCAAACCATTCTGCGCGAAATCCAATCGGATTCGCTGATCGTCGCCCTCAAGGGCGCCTCGCCCGATCTGCGCGAAAAAGTCTTCAAGAACATGTCCACCCGCGCCGCCGAAATGCTGCGCGAGGATCTGGAGGCCAAAGGACCGGTACGTCTGTCCGAAGTCGAGGCCGAACAGAAAGAAATCCTCAAGGTGGTCCGCCGTTTGGCGGAGGAAGGCCAGATCGCGATATCCCAGGGGGGCGGAGATGGCTTTGTTTGATAGCCGGAGCGCTCGATGAGCATCTCCCGCCACCAGGCAGTCGGCGCCTACCCCCGCTGGGAGCCGCCCTCTTTTGACGAGCGCGAGCGCGTCGCCGAGACAACCAGCCCTCCTCCCACGGCAACCGTGTCGCCGGAGCCGATACCGGAACCGGAAAAAACGACCGCCGTCCCCCTCTCAGAGGACTTTCAACTACCGACGGCCGAAGATATCGAGCGTATGCACGAGGAGGCACACGCCGCCGGACATGCGGAAGGTTACGCGGCCGGCCGCGCGGAAGGCGAACAAGCCGGCCGGGAAGCTGGACATGAAGCCGGTTACAAAGCCGGCTATAACGAAGGCAAGGCGCAAGCCGAGGAAGAGAGGGAACGGCTGCGTGCGCTAACCGACGGCTTCGACCAAGCGCTTGCCCGTTTCGATGAGGAAATCGCCGAGGAATTGCTCGCGCTCGCTATTGAAATCGCCCGCCAACTGGTCGGACACACGCTTGCCATCCGCCCCGAGGCGGTTGCCGAAACCATTCGCACCGCGCTCCTCCAATTGCCGCAGGAGCATGCGCACATTTATCTGAACCCGGAAGACATCGCGCTGGTACGGGAACAGCTTGGCGAGCAACTCGACCCAACCAGTCAACGGCTGATCGAAGACGACAGTCTCACCCGCGGCGGCTGCCGTATCGAATCCCCCGGCGCGCAAATCGACGCCACGGTGGAAACACGCTGGCGCCGGGTGCTGGAACATCTCGGTCAGACAAACGCGGCATGGGAACCCAAATCATGATGCAACGACACGGCGAAACCTGGCGCGCTTTCCTGCAGGACGGCCGCCGTCTGGTGGAAAACACCAATCCATTCCAGTACGGCGGCCGGCTGACGCGGATCAACGGATTGGTGATGGAAGCGGCGGGCCTGAAACTACCACTCGGCTCCGGCTGCCAGGTGCTTGTTCCCGGCGGCGGCGCCGTTGAAGCCGAAGTGGTCGGCTTCAACGGCGAGAAGATTTACATGATGCCGACCGACGATGTGTTCGGCCTCGCGCCGGGCGCCCAGGTGTTGCCGATGGAAGTCAGCCACCCCCGCCTGGTACCCGGCAAGCGCCTCGGCCCACGCCGCCGTGCCGCCGACCGCGCCAAACACCTGCCGGTGGGAGAGGCCCTGCTTGGCCGCATCGTCGATGGCGCGGGCCGGCCCTTCGATGCGCTCGGACCGCTCAATACGCAAGAAACCCGCTCACTGCAAGGCCGCCCCGCGAATCCGCTAACACGCGCGCCGATCAGCCAGCCGCTGGATGTCGGCATCCGCGCCATCAACGGCCTGCTCACCGTCGGCCGAGGCCAGCGTGTCGGCCTGTTCGCGGGATCCGGTGTCGGTAAATCGGTTCTGCTAGGCATGATGGCGCGCCACACCACGGCGGACGTCATTGTCGTCGGCCTCATCGGCGAGCGGGGCCGCGAAGTCAAAGAGTTCATCGAGCACAACCTCGGCGCCGACGGCCTGGCGCGCTCGGTCGTTGTCGCCGCGCCGGCCGACACCAGCCCCTTGATGCGCATGCAGGGCGCCACCTACACCACCACGATCGCCGAACACTTCCGCGATCAGGGCAAACAGGTGCTGCTCATCATGGATTCGCTCACTCGCTATGCCATGGCGCAGCGTGAAATCGCGCTGGCGATCGGCGAACCGCCGGTAACGCGCGGTTATCCGCCTTCGGTATTCGCCCGCCTACCAGCGCTGGTTGAGCGCGCCGGTAACGGCCCCGAAGGCGGCGGCTCAATCACTGCCTTCTACACCGTGCTGGCCGAAGGCGACGACCAGCAAGACCCGATCGCCGACTCCGCGCGCGCGATTCTCGACGGCCACTTCGTGCTTTCGCGCAACCTGGCGGATCAAGGCCACTACCCAGCAATCGATATCGAGCAATCGATTTCCCGCGCCATGCATAACCTGGTGGATAGCGCCCACTTCGACCTCGTCCGCCGTTTCAAGCAGTTGTTCTCGCGTTACCAGCGCTCCCGCGACCTGATCGCCGTGGGTGCATACCAGGCCGGCGCCGATCCGTTGTTGGACACGGCCGTCGCGCTCTACCCCAAGCTCGAAGCCTTTCTTCAGCAGCGCATCAACGAGTGCGAGCATTACACCAGCGCCATTGCCAAACTCGCTGAGGTTCTCCCTCCCGCATGAGTGCTGCCGCGTTAAACCTGCACGCTCGCGCTCTTGAAGAAAAACGTAAAATGGCTTCTTGCTTCGCTTAAGGTAACAAACCGGACATGGCCGGGAAATTCATCCTCCAACCCCTGCTCGATCTCGCCCATGAACGCATGGACGACGCGGCCCGCCAACTTGGCGAACTGGTCGCCTCCGAGCGCAGCCACCAGCAAAAACTGGAAATGCTGGAAAACTACCGGACCGAGTACTACGATCGCTTTATCGAAACCGCGCGCAGCGGCATTGGTTCGGACGCCTGGCGCAACTTCAGCGCCTTCATCAACCGTATTGACGAAGCTATTTCCGTCCAGCGCCAAGCCGTCGAGCAATCCCAAAACCTTACCGCGCAAGGCCAGCAAGCGTGGGTGGTACAACGTAACCGGGCAAAGGCTTTCGATACGCTGGCACAGCGCCATCGCACCAATATCGCGCGCGGCGAAGCCCGCCAGGAACAGAAAATGTCCGACGAGCACGCGGCCAAGCGTTTCCGTGACAACGGAGAGGCCGACGGCGATTAACCACCCTGCGGCATCGCATACCGCCAATCATGGCGCGAAATTTGCTTTATGCGATGTACGGTACGTCAAAGAGGGCGCCGAGCATGCCAGCCAATACCACCCCAACCATCTTCTCCCCCGTTTTTTCCTTCACAACCACCGCGGTGGGCGACGCGACGACAGGTCGCGGCCAAAATACCGACGATACGTTCTCGCGCATGCTGCAAGGGCAAATGAACGTACGCGGCGACACCCGCATGCCCGATCCGAGCCGGGATGCCGCCACCATGCGCGCGCCCGAACCGGAACGCAAAGCACAAACGCGGGAAGTGTCGAAACGGGATTCCAATGATCGCGAGCCGGAACGGTCGCGCGAACGCGATCCCATACGCTCCGTCGAGCGCGAACGCTCTGCCGATAGAGCCGAGCGCCCCGCCGAAAAAATCGATGCCGCCAAGGTAGGCGCGAAAAAAATCGTCAAGGACGCCGCCAGGGAAGCCGTAAAAGACGCCGTGAACGACGCTGTGGACGCCAACGCGGTAGCGACGGCCGCAAGCGGCAATACGGCAGCGCCAGTAACAAACGCCGAAGGTGCGAATGTCGCGCTTGCCGGTTTACCGGCAGCCATTGCCGCCCTGGCAGCGAAACTTGCCGGCGCGGCGCAAACGGAAACGGCCACGCCGGAATCCGAGACGATCACGGGCGACGGTAAGAGCACTTTGCAAGGCATGCTGACGGGCGACGCCTCGGCGAAATCGTCGAATAGCGCCACCGATACGCTCACGCTCATGCAAAATGCGGCAGCCGACGCGGATAAAGCAGCCAAGGCCGGCACGGCGCCCCAAGCGCAGGTTGCGCAATTTCAAACCCAGATCCAGGCGCGCCCGGATGCCAGCACCCAGTTTGCCGAACGCCAGGCCACAGCCTTGCAGGCCATCCCCGGTGAAACATCCGCCGCGAGCCTGAATGGCGCGGCCGCACTGGCTGCCCTGCGTCACCAGACGGGCGTAACACAGGCAAGCAGCACACCGCAACTGCCGGTCACCACGCCCGCGGGCCAAAGCGGCTGGGCCGAAGAAATCGGCAACCGCGTGACATGGATGGTAGGCCGTGCCGAAAGCAAGGCGGAACTCGTGCTCACACCGCCAAATTTGGGCAGAATCGAGATTTCCATCAACCTCAACGGCGACCAAACCACGGCACAGTTCGTTGCGTCGACCCAAGCGGCGCGCGATGCGTTGGAACAAGCATTGCCACGTTTGCGGGAAATGCTGCAACAATCCGGTATCGCCCTCGGCCAAGCCAACGTCAGCACGTCCAATGAGCAGCGGCAGGCGGCCGAAAATCAGGGCGGCTCACGTAACAGTGGCCGTGGCAACGGCGGCGCCATCGAGGCGACCGGTGGAAGCGCCGCGCCGGTGTGGGTCAAGCAACACGACGGGATGGTCGATACTTTCGCTTGAAGAACAGGAATTGGGGCGACTCTGCCCCACTTTTCCTGGCTTGGCGGGCGCGGCGATTCCCTGATAATGGCATTATGAAAAAAGGAGAATCGCATGGCGAAAGCACCCGCCAAACCGGAAGCCGCTAACCCGGGAGCGCCCCCCCCGCCGAAAAAAAGCGGCAAGCTGCTGCTCATCATCGTCATCGCCGCGCTGATATTGACGCTCATCGCCGCCGGCGTGGTCATCCTGCTCCTGCTCAAACACAACAAGGCAAACGGTAATGACGGTAGCGCGGAACAAACGCCCGCGGCCGCCACCGAACAGGCTCCCATCATCGTGCAAAACACGGGGGTCGACCTTTCCAAGCCGCCGTCATTCGTAACGCTGGAGCCCTTCACCGTGAATCTGCACGGCGAGAACGATCATTATCTGCAGACGGTAATCGTGTTGCGCACCAACGACCCGAAAACAGCCGAGAGCCTGAAGGGATTCATGCCCGAGATCCGCCACCGCATCAACCTGCTGCTGTCGAGCAAGCAGCCGTCCGACCTGGATTCGACGGAGGACCGCGAGGCGCTGGCGACGCAAATTCTGATGCAGTCCAACGAAGCGCTAGGCATTCCTCCCCTGCCTGAACAGCAGAACCGGATTCCCGTAAACGCACCGATACAAGCCGTGCGTTTCAATTCGTTCATCATTCAGTAGCGGAATATCGGCCATGGTCGCGGATTTTCTCTCTCAAGAAGAAGTCGACGCCCTGCTCCGTGGCGTGACCGGAGAGAGCGACGAACCGGCCGCCGAGACTGGCGGCGAAGGCGGTGGGGTACGCCCCTACAACCTCGCCACGCAAGAACGCATCGTGCGTGGGCGCATGCCCACGATGGAGCTGATCAACGAGCGCTTCGCCCGTTATCTGCGCATTGGCATGTTCAACTACATGCACCGTAATACCGAAGTATCGGTGGGGCCGATCAAGGTGCAGAAGTACGGCGAATTCGTCCGCAACCTGGTGGTACCGACCAACCTCAACCTGGTTCTGGCCAAGCCGCTGCGCGGCACGGGGTTGATCGTGTTCGACCCCAATCTGGTCTTTCTGGTCGTAGACAACATGTTCGGCGGCGACGGCCGCTTCCATACACGCGTGGAAGGGCGGGATTTCACGCCGACCGAGCAGCGCATCATCCAAGGCATGCTCAACGTCGTATTCACCGAATACGGTAAAGCCTGGGCGCCCGTGTTCAAGCTCGATCTGGAATACGTCCGCTCGGAGATGAACTCCCAGTTCGCCAACATCGCCACGCCATCCGAGATCGTCATATCGACCAGCTTCATGCTCGAACTGGGCGGCGTTCAGGCGGAAATGTACATCTGCTTCCCCTACTCGATGATGGAGCCGATCCGCGATGTGCTCTTCTCGACCATGCAGAGCGACCACCTGACCCAGGACAAGCGCTGGATCACGTTGCTGTCGAGACAATTGCAAACGGCGGAAGTCGAGCTCACCTGCCAGTTCGGCACGGCCAAGGTCACCTTGCGCGACATCGTCAATATGCGCGCCGGCGATGTGATTCCGCTACAGACCTCGGAGCTTCTCCAAGCCGACATCGATGGCGTGCCGATACTCGAATGCCGCTATGGCAGGCAGAACAACCAGTACGCCATCAAGATTGACCGTTTCCTCGCTTCCGATGAGCCGGAAGCGCCCCAAATCCCCGGAGCCGAACATGGCTGATGACGACGAGAACCAAATCACCGAAGACGACTGGGCCGCAGCCATGCAGGAGCAGGCTGTCTCCGAAGCCATTGCCGACACCGAATCGGCGCAGGTCGCGGCCGATCTTGCCGCCGCTGCGGCCAGTGGAGAATCGCCCTACCAAGCCAAACCCGCCAGCCAGTTGTTCGAGGATTTCGGCAGCAGTGGCTCTTCGCCCGGTGCGCTGAACGATTTCGACATGATTCTGGACATCCCCGTTCAGATCACCGTCGAACTGGGCCGTACCAAACTATCGATCCGCAACCTGCTGCAACTGGCGCACGGCTCGGTAGTGGAACTGGACGGACTCGCGGGCGAACCGATGGATGTGCTGGTCAATGGCACCCTGATCGCCCAAGGCGAAGTCGTGGTGGTGAATGACAAATTCGGCATCCGCCTCACCGACATCATCACTCCTGCCGAACGGATGCGCAAAATCCGCCACTGATGCGCCGGCGGCGCATCGTGGCATGCGCCCCACGCTTTTCTCAAAGCGCTCGGACAAAGGCCGATAGCCGGCCGTCTTGGAATAGCCAGCCTTTTCCCTGTTTAATCCTCGCCTGCCGCCAAACGGGAAAGGCGTAGGCTCGCCTCATCGTCGAGCCTCGTCTTTCTTCCCGTGCCCTCTGCCCGCTTTATCACCCGCCTGCTGCCCACTGCCCTCCTCCCGATGGGCACGGCAACCGCTGCCGAAACACCCCCTACCTCCGAGCTTGCCGCCAGCATCGGCCAGATGCTGTTCGGCCTCGCCATCGTCATCGCGGTGCTACTCGCCTGTCTGTGGGTCATCAAACGCCTGTCCGCGCCACGCGGCAGCGCAACGGCGCTGAAAGTGCTGGGCGCGGTGCCAGTCGGGTCGCGCGAGCGCGTGGTGCTGGTGGCACTCGGCAGCAAGGTGCTGGCGCTGGGTGTCACGCCCGGCAGCGTGCGCACGCTGCATGTGATGGAGGCCAGCGAATGGCCGGACAACACCGCCGTACCGGCAATCCCATCCGGCAAACAGTTCACCGATTGGCTCAAACAGTCGCTGGAGCGTAAACCGTGATGCACATTGATCGCCGCTTGCATCATGCCCTGCACATCATCGCGGGACTGGCGCTCGCTCTCGCCTGCGGCGCCGCTTTGGCGCAAGGCGGCGTTCAGATGCCAGCACTGCCCGGCCTTCCGGCCGTCACCACCACGGCCGCGCCAGGCGGCGGCACGACCTACAGCCTGACCGTGCAAACGCTGATGATGCTCACCTTGTTGAGCGTCATCCCGGCGATGGTGCTGATGATGACGAGCTTCACCCGCATCATCATCGTCTTCTCGCTACTGCGCCAAGCCATGGGTACCCAGACCGCGCCGCCCAATCAGGTTCTGCTCGGGTTGGCGCTGTTTCTTACTTTTTTTATCATGGCGCCGGTGGCCGACAAGATTTATATCGATGCCTACGTGCCCATGTCGGAAGGCAAGATCGGCTTCGATCAGGCGCTGGAGCGCGCCTCGGTACCACTGAAAACATTCATGCTCAGGCAAGCGCGGGAACCGGACCTCAGTCTGTTCAGCGAACTGGCTAAAGTGCCTCCCGTCGAAAAGGCCGAAGACTTGCCGATGCGGGTCGTCATCCCCGCCTTTGTCACCTCCGAGCTGAAAACCGCGTTCCAGATCGGTTTCATCATCTTTCTCCCCTTCATCATCATCGACATGGTGGTCGCATCGGTACTGATGTCGATGGGGATGATGATGATGTCACCGGTAATCGTATCGCTGCCTTTCAAAATCATGCTGTTCGTGCTCGTCGACGGCTGGACCCTGCTCATCGGCTCGCTGGTGCGCAGCTTCGCCCTTTAGTGCCCATCAGTCCACCACCGGCAAACCGGCCCACAAAACACCGCCCCGCGAGGTACGCCATGACTCCCGCCACCGTCATCGATCTTGGCCGCCAGGCTATCGAAGTAACCCTGCTCATCTCCGCGCCGCTATTTCTCGCCGCGCTAGTCACCGGCCTGATCATCAGCATTTTCCAGGCAGCCACGCAAATCAACGAAACAACCCTTTCCTTCGTACCCAAGCTGGTAGTGATGTTCATCACCATCGTGCTCGCCGGCCCCTGGATGCTCACCACCCTCACCGACTTCATCAAACGGCTGTTCGGATCGATCCCGAACATCATCGGCTAAGCCGCGCGCACGTCACCCCTCACCATGCTCAGCGTTACCGCGGCCCAACTCGATGCCTGGCTGGCAGCATTCATGTTTCCGCTTGCCCGCCTGCTCGGGATGTTCGCCTCGGCGCCGATCTTCTCCAACCGTGGCGCCCCTGCGCGCACACGCCTGGCCATCGCGCTGGGCATCTCCGTCGCGCTGCTGCCGATCATGCCGCCCATGCCGGCGATTCCACCCGCCTCCAACATCGGCTTGCTGATCATGGCGCAACAGATGTTCATCGGCGTCGCCATCGGCTTCACCATGCGCGTGGTATTTTCCGCGGTGGATATGGCCGGCGCGTTGATCGGTATGCAAATGGGGTTATCTTTCGCCGTTTTCTTCAACCCTAACGCCGGCGGGCAAACCGCGGTGGTATCGGATTTTCTTGCACTACTCGCCACCTTGCTGTTTCTTGCCATGGACGGTCATCTGATGATGATTCACGTGCTGGTCAAAAGCTTCGAATGGCTGCCCGTGGATACGCTACCGGTCAACGCCAATGGCTGGGGCTACATTGCGCGCGCTGGCGCCACCATCTTTTCCTCTGGGCTTTTGCTGTCGCTGCCAGTCGTGGCGATGCTGCTCGTCGCCAACGTCGCCCTGGGCATTCTGACCCGCGCCGCGCCGCAGTTGAACCTGTTCGCCATCGGCTTTCCGGTTACGCTGGCGATGGGCTTCGTCGGCATGGCCCTCACCATGAGCGCCTTCGGCCCGGTACTGCAGGGCATGTTTGAACACGGCTTTGAAATGATCTCGGAAATGCTCGAAGCCTTGGTGCCGATCAAGCCCTAATACGGGTTTGCATTCAACCGGATAACAAGGCGGGGAACCGAAGACCGTGCGGTAGCACGACAAGGCGACCCAACGAAGTTATACGGTTGAAGGCGAAGCCGTATAAGCCTGATCGGCAAGGCTTCCGCCTCCATCGCGTTCAGCCGAGGCCGATCGGCTCGGGTGCGATCTCCAGAATTTTCCGCAGCAGCGCATCCATGTCCTTGGCCGCTTCGCTGCCCGCAATCGGATCCTTGTTTTTATTGAAACCCTCCACCAAGGCCGCCCAGTCCTCCTGGGACAGCACATTCGCGGCGAGCGGGAAAATGTTTTTCTCCTCGAGCGTCATGTGCTGCCAGTAAAACTGCGCGTATTCCTCCACGGCGGCACCGAACGCCACATCGCTGCCGCCCGTACCGGCAATCACCTGATCGAGCGCGGCCTTCAATTTGCGCATCCGCTCGCCGCCCCTGGCGTGCTCCGCCTCGAGTTGCGCGATCAACTCGTCGCCCTCTTTGGTTTTCTCTTTCAGCGGCTTGAACAGGAAGCGGTCTTCCGCCGGATGGTGCAGCTTTTCCGAATACGTATCGATGTAACGGACGATCGCCTGAAAAACACGAACATCCGTTTTCGCCAATTGCTGCGGCTTCGCCAGATACTCCAAGGCATGCAATACCGCAGCCAAAGCGCGGTGCTCCTCGGACATGATTTTTATACCTTCGTGCTTGTCTATTTGTTTATCCATTGTTGTCTCCTGGGGCTCGATTGCGAGCAGACCGCATTATCCGACAGACTTGCACGGTCCGCGAGATAGCCTGCCATTCAGCCCTCAACGCCGTTCGGGTATCCGATCCAACTTTGCCGGAGTAAAAACAAAACCGGCGAAAAAGCTCGGCGGCAAAAAAATAAGGCGGTCCGAAAACCGCCCCGCCCTGGCTACACGCTTGGGAATATCCGCTAAAACTCAGGAAACAGGCGCGATTTCACCAAGCGGATTTCACCGTTCGCCACCCGCCGTGCAAAAGGCCGGGAGGGTTCTATACCCTCTTCGTAGCGGACAATATCGAAACTGGCATAACCGCCATCCCGCACCATTTTGCGCGCACTGCGCAAGAAAACCTGACGCGCCTCGCCCTCCCCGCCGGTAACGAGCAACTTCATCCTCAGATCGAGCTGGCGGTGTTCGTCGTCCAGTTGTGTGACCCGAATCTGCCACGCCGGCGCGAAGGGGTCGTAGATCGAATAAGCGATCAGCGCACCAGCCAGGTATTCCGGCTCGAAATAGCCCAATTCGCTCGCGGTCATGGCCGCGCCAACCACGCCCGCCGCCGCCGCGCTGTAGTCGCGCACAAACACTTCGGCGTTTTGTTCGTTGATCGAGGCGCACCCCGTCGCCAGGAGCAGCGCAAGCAAGCAGAGAAAGCGCGCGTGCATGGCTTAGCTCAGATAGTTGAACAGCGACAGGTTGGACACTTTCATGAAAGACTGCTGCGCCGCCTGGAGGTAGGTAGATTGCAAGGTCAGATCGGAGATCGCCTTGGCGTAATCGACATCCTGCAACTGCGACAAACGGCTTTCGTATTGCAGATCGAGATCGCTGCCCACGCTGTCCAGGTTGTCGATTTCGAGCAACTGGGAGCCAACCGAGGAGCGCACGCGCAGCACGTTTTCGAGCCCCGCATCCATGCTGTCGAGTGTAAAGGCGACAGCGCCTTCCATGCCGCTGGCGCCCGGCCGCTCAAGCGAGTCGACGAAGATGGCGAGGTTCTGGAAAACGTTTTTCGAGGCGGCAAACACTTCAAAGGAATCGCCATCGGCGGGCGCACCGGAAACATCCACGTCCAAGCCATTGAAGCTCAAGGTCGTGCCGCTGAGCGTGGCCGCAACCGGAACCGCCGTAGGATTGCCGGGCTGGTGCTCGGTCACGGCGTAGCTGGAAGAAGCGGCGTCGTATTTGATGTCGTAACGCCGACCCATGTCGGACGGCGCCGGCGGCGTCGAACTGTAGCTGACCGCGAGCGCGCCAGTGCCTTTGTTGTTGGCGTTTTTCACGCCATACAACGAACCTTCCACCGTGCGGGTGTTCTCGAACACATCGGAACCGGGCAGGCTCACGGACATGTAGCGCGAGGAAGAAGCCTGGACGGTGCGAATGCCTTGGTCGCCCGCGTAGCTGACACCGGCAATATTGCCCTCGAAGGGCTTGGTTTGCGACATGTACCCGGCAAAAATGTACTCACCGTTGCCGTCCTGGCTGTTGGACAACGCCAGCAGGGAGTCGAACTGGCTGCGCATGTCGGCCGCGATGGAGTTCAGGTCTTCGCTTTTCAGCGTGCCGTCACCGGCCTGCACGGCCCGAGTGCGGACGTAGTGCATCACGTCGCCCACGCCGACCAGACGGCTTTCGAGCAGCTTCAGGTTGTCGCCGGCGTAGCCTCGGTTGGTGGCAAATTGTGTGTTGACCGATTTGGCATTGTTTACTTCGAGCGCGCGGGCGGAGGCAATCGGGTCGTCGGAGGGCCGCAGGATGCGGCGCCCGGTGGAAGCCTGCTGCTGCGTATGCAAGAGCTTGGCTGTCTGATCCTGAATGGAAGCAAGGCCCTTGTTGTAAATCATGTTGGTCGTGACACGCATGATCTGTTCTCCTTATCGCGCGATCGACAGCATTTCGTCGAACAAGGTCTGAGCCACCGTCATCACGCGTGCGGAAGCCTGGTAAGCCTGTTGGTAACGTAGCAGATTAGCCGCCTCTTCGTCGAGATTGACGGCGGAAAGGCTGTCGCGGGCATCTTGAGCCTGAGCCAACAAGGCCTCCTGCGAGGTGATGGCGACTTGCACTTCATGTGTTTTGTTACCGACACTGGAAACAATCTGAGCATAGAGACCCGAGGCGGTGGCCGTCGGCCCGTTACCGGAGTCGCTGAAGATTTTGGTGGTTTGCAGCGCGCCAAGCAAGGCCGCGTTACGGTTGTCCGCCACACCCTTTTGCGTCGGCGCGAAGGTGAATTGGTCGCCATCGACCGGTGTGCCGGCAACCTTGAAAGAAAACGAGAAGCCGGCCGGCGACGTCAGCGTGAAGTTCTTGCCCACGCTGTCGGTGGCGGGGTTGAAGTTCGCATCCGGCGACAGCGTGTAGCCTGCCGGCAAGGTGAAAGCGCCACTGCTGTAGGCGAGCGAAATGTTGGCGAAATCGGGAACGGTTCCGGTGACCATACCCGTGGTATCGAGCGTGACAATGTTTTCCACGCGCCCGTTACCGCTGTTCGACAACGGCGCCGTGACCGAAACCGGGTTGCCGGCGGCAACCTTGCGCGTGTCGGTGATCGCCACCGCGATGTCGCGCGCGGCATAACGGGTCGGCTGGATCAGAGCCGTGTCGCCCGCCGCCAGGGTGATGCCGGAAATCTGCAGGCCATCGACGTCGAAGGTGGCGGGCGCCACGGTCGTGGGCGGGAAAATTTTGCCGTCGGAGACGCGCGTCAGCGAATAGTTGCCGCCATCGTTGATCAACTGGTAATCGCTGCCGGTAAGCTGACCGATCTTGGCCGGATCGATGGCAACGGCGGCTGAACCTGTCGGCGAAACGAACGGCGAGGGCACGGTAAAGAAATTTTGTCCAAGCGCGCCGTCGAGATCCTGCCCGAGCTTGTGCTGGGTATTGAAGGTGGTCATCAAGCCCAGCGCGACCAGGCCAAGCTGGTTCTGCACGGGGTCGAGGGCTTCGTTGCGGAAAGTGAGCAAGCCCGCGAGCTGGCCGCCGGTCATCAAGCGGTCGGGCAGGATGATTTCCTTGTTGTTGGGCGCAATCAACGCAATCGAGGAACGTGTCGGATCGCGCGGATCCTGCGTCGTCGTCAGGCGGCTGGCCGTGGAACCTTGCACCAGGCTTTGGCCGCTGCCGATGAACACATTGAGCGAACCGTCCTTTTCCTCAACGGTACTGACCTTGACGAGCTCATTCAGCTCGGCGATGAGCTGATCGCGCTGGTCGAGCAGATCGTTTGCCGGTACGCCAGGGCCGGCGACTTGCGCGACCAGGATGCGTTGATTGACCTCGGCAATGGATTTGGCGTAGCTGTTGATCTGCTCAACGGTCGCGCCGATGTCGCCTTCCAGGCTCTGGCGGATTTCGGTCAGGCGCGCATTGGTGGTGGTAAAACTCGCCACCATCCCTTGCGCGTTGGAGATCATCGACTGGCGGGCGGCAATACTTGTCGGGTTGGCGGCAACTTCTTGCACACCGGCAAAAAACTGCTGCATCGCGGGCGAAACGCCGGAGGTCGCGTCGGCAAGCAGGTTGTCGATCTGGCTGATCTGAGCGTTGTAGGCGTTGTATTGAGACAGGCGATTGGCCGAGGTCAGCACTTGCCCTTCGAGGAACTGGTCGTAGGAACGCGTAACCGCCGAAATGTGCGTGCCACGGCCGAAGAAGCCGACGCCGCCGACAAAGTACGGATCGTTCGTGCCTTGCTTGACGACTTGGCGGTGATAACCGTCGGTTCCCGCATTGCTGATGTTGTGGCCGGTCGTCACCAACCCGCCTTGCGCGGCATTCAGCCCGGTGAGTCCGATGTTTAGTAAGCCGGCCATTTCGTTTTCCTCGATTAGCTACCCTTTTATGAGCTAATCAAAGCAAGACGCTTGCCAGTTTTCACTACCCATCGCGGGCGGCCGCATCGCCGCCTGGCTACAACACTACATCAGCCAGTCAATGCGCCCCGCAAAGTCGAGCCACCGATGATGCGCGTGAGCTTGTTGGCGTACATGGGATCGGTGGCGTAGCCGGCCTGCTGCAAGCTGCGCGCAAAACCCGCGGCGTCGGTCTGGCCCAATACCGCCGCATAGCGGGGGCTGCTGGATAGCAACTCGGCGTAATCGCGGAAAGCTTCGGCGTAGGAAGGATAAGCGCGGAACCGCGCATCCTCGGAATAAGGCCGCGAGCCGGCGTATTCCGTGACCGATTGCGCCACGGTATCGCCGCGCCAGTTGGCGCCGGCCTTGATATTGAACAGGTTGTAGCTGGAACTACCGTCGCTACGACGCAATACCTTGCTACCCCAGCCGGTTTCCAACGCCGCCTGGGCGATCATGAACTGCGGAGGAATGCCGGTTTTACGGCTGGCTTCAAGCGCATGCGGCCATACCTCATCGACGAAGGACCGGACCCGCTCGGATATGGCGCCGCCCGTCTCGCGCGCAACGCGAATAGCATCATCGAGCTTGGTCGCCAATGCCGCCATGTCGATGCCGGAATCTTCGCCCGTGGCGGCGGCAAGGCCGGCAGTGCTTTCCGGAAGACGCAGTCTGGCGGCAGTATTTGCCGCTCCGACAATCACACTGGAAAGATCGAAGCCGCCCTTCCCTGCCGCGCCGTCATCAGCGGCAAAAGCGCCGATGGGGTCGAAAGTTTCGGGCTTGCCGCCAAGCTGGCGGTAAATCACATCGGCCAGCCCCGTGCCGCGCCCTTGCGCCAGATTGACCGCGAGTTGCTGGTCGAGCAGCCCTTGGTACATCCGCGTCTGATCGCTGTCGAACATGCTGTTGGCCGGCGTGGCGTCGCGCATCGACTTCAGCACCATCTGCAGGAACATCGCCTCGAACTGCTTGGACGCGGCGCGCAGCGTCTGGGGTGAGTCTGGATCGGTACGCGCAAGCCGCTTGATATCGCCCAATGAATTGGGATCGAGCACATTGAGCTGCACACCGCCGGTACTCATGTCAGATCACCTCCAGTTCGGCACGTAAGGCGCCCGCCGACTTCATCGCCTGGAGAATACTGACCAGATCGATCGGTTTGGCGCCGAGCGCGTTGAGCGCTTTCACCACATCAGCAAGATTAGCGCCAGCTTTGACCTCGAACATTGGACTGGTGGGCTGCTGGATATCCACTTGGCCCGTTTGCGCCGTTACCGTCTGCCCGCCCGACAGCGGTGCCGGCTGGCTAACCTGGGTGCTGTTGCCGACCGTGACCGTCAAACTGCCGTGCGCAACCGCGCAATGTTCCAAGGTAACGCGCTGGTTCATCACCACCGAGCCGGTGCGAGAATTGACGATGACCTTGGCCGCCTGTGCCACGGGGGTAACGGAAATGTCCTCGACCCGGCCGAGGAAGGCGACGCGGGCGCTGGAATCCTGCGGCGCCCGCACGCGGATGCTGCGCCCGTCCAACGCCTCGGCACTACCCGGCGCGGTTTGGTTGATTGCATCGACGACGCGGCGCGCGGTGCCAAAATCGGTTTCGTTCAACTCGAACATCACGAACTCGCCCTGCCCCAGCTCGGCGACGACGCCGCGCTCGACCGTGGCACCAGCCGGAATCCGCCCGGCAGACAGGTGATTGATGACTTGGGAAGCGCCACCGCCGGCCTGCGCGCCTGCGCCGCCAACGATCATATTGCCTTGGGCGATGGCGTAAATCTGGCCATCCGCGCCCTTGAGCGGCGTCATCACCAGCGTGCCGCCACGCAGGCTTTTGGCGTTACCGATGGAGGACACGGTGACATCCACCCGCTGTCCCGGCCGGGCGAACGGCGGCAGCGTCGCCGTCACCATCACCGCAGCAACGTTTTTCAGTTGCAGATTGGTTCCCTGCGGCAAGGTAATGCCCATATTGCCGAGCATGTTGGCAATACTCTGCACGGTAAAAGGCGTTTGCGTGGTCTGGTCGCCGCTGCCGTCCAGGCCGACGACAAGACCGTAACCAATCAGTTGGTTGTCACGTACCCCAGCGATCGAAGCGAGATCCTTGATCCGCTCCGCAACGGCGGACGGCGAAAAAACGAATGCCAGCGCGGCGAACAGCGCGGCAAAAATTTCCTGGCGGTGGCTGCGCATTATTTTCCCCTCGCCTCAGAACGGCAGCACATTGGCGAAGAAACGCTGCAACCAGCCCATCGTGTTCGATTCGTCGATGAAGCCGCTGCCGCGGTACTCGATATGGGCATCGGCCACCTGGGTCGATTGCACGGTATTGGTGCCGGTGATGGTGTAAGGGTTGACCACGCCGGAAAAACGGATGAATTCATTGCCCTGGTTGATCGAAATCTGCTTTTCGCCCGACACCAGCAGGTTACCGTTCGGGTAAAGGTCGATCACGGTCACGGTGATCGTGCCGTTGAAAGCGTTGTTCGCCGCGGCCGCGCCCTTGCCGGAAAAATCCGACGTCACGCCGGCCTCGGCATTCAGCCCGGCAAGTCCGGACAAGGGCACCTTGGAAGCGGCAGTGATACCGCCGGTGATCGAAGACTCCCGTCCGGCGCTGGCGTTGGCGCTTTTCTGCGCGGTATTACGCTCGACCAGATTGATGGTGATGATGTCCCCGACATTGCGCGCGCGGCGATCCTCGAATAAAGGACGAATCTGCCCCGCCTGGTAGATCGCGCCGTTGGCGGGAACCGCCTGTGGCCGGTTTTCGGGGCGCACGCTCATCGGCTGGTGCACTGCGGTCGGCGGCGTGGGGTAGACCGACGCACAACCCGCGAACACGACGGGCGCGAGCAACAAAACCGCCCTGGACATCGCCTCGAACACACTGACACGCGGCTTCATTGCCCGCTCCCTTAGAGTTGCGTCAGCCGGCCGAGCATCTGATCGGAGGTTTGCACCACGCGCGAATTCATTTCGTAAGCGCGCTGGGTCACGATCATGTTCACCAATTCCTCGGCCACATTGACGTTGCTGGCTTCGACATAGCCCTGGTTGAGTACGCCGGCACCGTTCGAGCCCGGCTGGTTGGGCGTGGCCACGCCGCTGGAAGCGGTTTCGAGAAAGAGGTTCTCGCCCACGCTTTGCAGGCCGCCCGGATTGATGAAGGTCGCCAACTGAATATTGCCGATCTGTGCCGGATTGACCTGACCGGCCTGGACCACGCTGACAGTGCCATCCTTGCCGATAGTGACCGACAAGGCATTGGACGGAATGTTGATGTTGTCGGCCAGCAGATAGCCGCTGGCGGTGGTGACATTGCCCTGGCTGTCCTTCTGAAACGCACCGTCGCGCGTATAGGCGGTGGTGCCGTCCGGCAAGGAAATCTGCAGATAGCCTTCACCCTGGATGGCGACATCGAGCGCATTGCCGGTTTGCTGCGGACTGCCCTGCGTCAGGATGCGCTCGGTTGCAACCGGACGCACGCCCGTGCCCATCTGCAGGCCAGAGCCAATCTGCGTCTGCTGCGTGGATTGCGCGCCGGGCTGGCGGATGGTCTGGTAGAGCAGATCCTCGAACACCGGGCGCTGTCGTTTGAAGCCATTAGTGGAAACGTTGGCGAGGTTGTTGGAAATGACGTCCAGCGAGGTTTGCTGGGCATCCAGCCCGGTGCGGGCGACCCACAGCGAACGGATCATGATGGACTCCTGAGTTTATTCTGTAAGCATATTGACGGAGGACGCGGCGCAACACGCACCATGTCCATCCTTTCCGATTCCAGCTTAAACCCGACAAAAGCCGGGCAATCCGCCGATAAACGAGACAAAAATCGCGCTGATCCGCGCTGCGCCCCGTTCAAGCGCTGACGGAGAGCACCTGCGCCGCCGCGCGGTCGTTTTGTTCCGCCATCTGCAAGGTTTTTGTCTGCATCTCGAATTGGCGAGACAACGAAATCATCGTCACCATCTGCTCGACCACGTTCACATTGCTGCTTTCGAGATTGCCGGCCGCGACCTTGACGTTCTCGTCGATCGGCGCCGCCGCACCGCTGGCGAGGCGGAACAAACCATCGCCGCCACGCACCAGCTCCGCCTCGGGCGGATTGACCAGTTTGAGCTGGTCGATGATGTTCACCACGTTCTGCTGCCCGATCGTGGTTGAAACGGCCGAAAGGGTGCCATCGCGGCCGATGATGATTTCATTGTCGGGCGGCAGCGTAACCGGCCCGCCGCCAGTGCCGAGCACCGGCAAGCCGTTGCGCGTCTGCAATACCCCGTTGGCGTTCACCTCCAAGCTGCCGTTACGGGTATAGGCCTCGCTACCGTCAGCCGCCTGCACAGCCAGCCAACCTTTGCCCTCCACCGCCACGTCGAGCGGACGGCCGGTGAATTGCAACGCGCCTGGCGCAAAATTGGTCGCAATGCTGGCATCGACCGTGAATGACCGGCTGCGCAACGCTTCCGTCTGGATTTCGACCGCGCGCAGCCGGTGCATCTCAGTGCGAAAACCCGTGGAAGTGGCGTTGGCAAGGTTGTGCGCAACCGCGCCTTGCTGCTCCAACGTGTATTTCGCCCCGCTCATGGCGGTGTAGATAACGCGATCCATTATTTTTCTCCGCTAGCTCGTCAGGCCTTACCTCAGATTCACCAGTGTCTGCAGAATTTGGTCCTGTGTGCGGATCGACTGCGCGTTGGCCTGGTAGTTACGCTGTTGGATGATGAGATTCACCAGTTCCGCGGTGAGATCGACGTTGGAATCCTCGACCTGGCCCGAGGTCACGACACCCAACACCCCGGTTCCCGGTGCGCCGAGAATCGGCTGCCCGGATTCGGACGACTCCGCCCACAGGTTGTTGCCAAGCGAAATCAAACCGTTCGGGCTGGCGAAATTCGCCAGCGCCAGCTTGGCGATGCTGCGCGTCTGGCCGTTGCTGTACGTACCCTGAACAATACCGTCCTTGGTCACGTTCATGCCTGTCAGTTGGCCGGGACCGTAGCCGTTTTGCGGCAACGCGGTTACGGCGAACGGCTCGCCGAACTGGGTCATCTTGGACAAATTGACGTCAAAGTCCAGATCGGCCGCGCCGTTGCCAAGCTCCGCCGCCGTGCGGGTGAAGTTGAATGTGGCCGCGGTCGGGTTGGTGATCACACCCAACTCGGTGAACTCGAGCGGGTTAGCCGGCTCGTAAAAACCGCCGCCGCCCAGCGTATCGCCCGTCAGCGAAGTCGGCGTATCGCCGTCCATGCTCGCCCACACCGACCACTGCCGGTCGGTGGCCGGATCGGTACGGATAAAGTAGTACGTCAATTGGTGCTGGTTGCCCAGGCTGTCATACACCGCCATCGACGTCGTGGAATTATAGCTTTCGACCGGTATCGGATCGGCTGCCGGATCGAACGCCAACGTGGGGCGCACATTGCGTGAATCCAGGTTGGCCACAACGCTGGCCCCTTGCGCGCCCTGCGTCGCGCTCGGCTGGATCGGCGTCGTATCGATATGGATCGGGCTGGGCGTTCCCTCGAACAAGGTCGTGCCATTGATGACCGAGGACACGGCAAAACCGGAAAGATAATCGCCGTTGGAGGTAATGACGTCGCCGTTCTTGTTGGCGTCGAACTGACCGTTGCGCGTGTAGGCAATCGAACCGTCGGCGCGCTGGATACGGAAAAAGCCGTTACCGTTGATCGCCATATCGAGCGGATTGCTGGTAATGGTCGGATTGCCCTGGGTGAAACTCTGGAAAACCGAGTTGATGAAAGTGCCGATACCAACCTGAACGTTGCTCGAGGCACCATTGACCGACGCCGCGTAAATATCGGCGAAACGGGCGCTGCCGCTCTTGAAACCGACCGTGCTGGCGTTGGCAATGTTGTTACTCACCACGTCGATCGATTTCGACGATGCGTTGAGTCCACTCAAACCTTGCTGGAAAGCCATTTTTACTACTCCGAATCAAAGAATCTGCTTAATGTCGTCAATCTTGAACACGCCAAGCGGGCCCACCTGCAAATCGGTGCCCGATGCGCCGCGAATCACGCTGGAGACAAGACCGAAAGAAAGCGGATCGACTGTCACCTTGTCCTCGCCCCGGGTCGCACTGATCGACATGGTGTAGGCACCGGCCACGGCCTTGCTGCCATCCAGCGCCGCACCGTCCCAAACGAAGTTGTGGCTACCGGCCGCGAGGTTCTCGAACTTCATATTCGCCACTTCAAGGCCGTTGGCGTCCTTGATCGACACGGAGACGTTATTCGCGCCGTCCGGAAGATCGAAACCGCCGACTGCGCCTGCGTCGGTCAGCGTCAAACCGTTGCCGGGCACCAGCACGCCATGGCCGACCAACGCGGCCGCCTGCAGGCTATCGGAGGAGTTCTGGGAGTTGAGTAACTGCTCGAACATCTTGTTCGTACGCTCGATCCCGTCGACCGTGCTCATCTGCGCCAGTTGCGAGGTCAGTTCGGCGTTCTCCATCGGATTCATCGGATCCTGATTCCGCAACTGCGTCGTCAGCAAAGTCAGAAAACGATTCTGCTCGGCGCCGTCCTTCTTCGTCGTCGAACTGCGCAGCTTGTTCAGAACGTCCTGCGTTGACGCATTCGGATCTACAGTCGTACTCATTTATGTCATCTCCTGCGGGGCGGCCCGGCTTACCGGCCTGGAGCCCACTAAATCAACAACTCATTGACCAATCTGCAACGTACGTTGCAGCAACGTGCGGGCCGTGTTCATCACTTCCACGTTATTCTGGTACGAGCGCGATGCGGAGATCATATTCACCATCTCCTCCACTACATTCACGTTCGGCATCTCTACATAACCTTCCGCGTTCGCCGCCGGATTGTCCGGCTCGTAACGCAGGCGCATCGGCGCCGCGCTCTCGACGACCTGTGTAACCTGCACACCGACAGATACATTGTTCTTGCCGGCAACCGCCGACCCGCTGGCTACCGGCCGCGCGGCGAATACCACCTGCTTGGCCCGGTACGGCTGGCCGTTCTCATCGACCACGCTATCGGCGTTGGCCATATTGGACGCCGTCGTATTCATGCGCAGCGATTGCGCGTTGAGCGCCGAACCCGCTACCTGAAGAACATCGAGCATGCCGCCCATGGCTTATCTCCCGCGCGCCGTTTGTTTTACTGGCCGCTGACCGCGCTCTGCATCGAGCGCAGCAAGCCGTTGATAAACGTCAGGCTAGCCTCGTAATGCACCGAATTCTCGGCAAAGGCCGCCCGCTCCATATCCATATTGACCGTGTTGCCATCCACGCTGGACTGCAACTCGCTGCGGTACAGCGTTGCCCCCGCAAGCGGATCGTCAAGCGCACCGGCGATGTGCCCAGGCTGCGTTGTCGACAGCGCCAGTGCATTGCGACGATTCGCCACACCCGAGAGCACGGCGCGAAAATCGATGTCCTTGGCCTTGTAGTACGGTGTATCGACGTTGGCGATGTTCGACGCCAGCAACTGCTGCCGGTACGCCTGCACATTGAGCGCCGTCTGGTGAAACCGCAGTTGATCATCGAGCAGGGTTTTCATCGCCTCACCTCATTTTCCACATTGCCGCCAAAACTCATTGGCGCTCGGGACACGCATCCCATTGCACCTTCCATGCCAGCCATGCTAATTCCCCCGTCACACACGGCTTGGCTCGATAAGGGCGGGAAACCACGGCCAATTCACCGCTTGCCGTTTCGCCGCTCTCCACGCGGAATTGCCGGTCCACGGCAAAACTTGCCGGAACCCTGCCGGGCAAACAAAACACCGCCCCCGGTTGCCTGGAAACACGGCGCGTGATGCAATCCACACCATGAACAACGCCCGGAATCCCCTTTGCGGCCAAGCGCCGAGGCTCGCTGCCCGCCGCCTTGCCGCCTCGGTTGCCATCTCGGTTGTCACCCTGAGCGCCACCGCCCAACAACCGCCCGAACCAGTACAGCGCGTCGCGCGCGCCTTCCTCGAACAATCGACACACGGCCTGCCGGGTGAAGTCGCCATCGATCTCGGCAAGCTGGATGCGAACAATCAGCTCCCCCCCTGCACCGCTCTCAGTGCGTTCCTGCCCGCGCAGGCACGCGCCTGGGGGCAGATCAACGTCGGTGTGCGTTGCGATTCGCCTGTCGTGTGGAGCGTCTATCTACCGGCGCGCGTCAGCGTTACCGCCGATTACCTGGTCACCGCGCAGGCGCTGCGTGCTGGCCAGATCGTGGGTCCGGCGGATATCGCCCGCAAACGCGGCGATCTGGCCGCACTGCCCGGCGACACCCTGACCGATCCCGCCCAGGCCCAGGGCTACCACACACGCCACGCGCTTGCCGCCGGCAACGCCCTGCGCGCCAGCATGCTGCGCATCCCCGATGCGGTGCGCCAAGGGCAAAACGTACAGATCGTCGGCGTCGGCGAGGGGTTCAGCGTCGCCAGCGAGGGACGCGCCATGAACAACGCCGCGCCGGGCGACACCGTGCGTGTGAGAATGCCCAGCGGACAAGTCGTGACCGGCACGGCGCGGGCGGACGGCACGGTCGAAGTAGGGTTTTGATTCAGCCCGTGACAAAACTCACCCATTTAATCGCTAAAGTTTTTCCCGAAAGTGTCGATGAACCGGGCAGGGAACCTACGCAAGGACACCAACAGGGATATTCATCATGAAAATAGAATCCGGTAGAGGCAACGTAGCCTCCAATATTTCGGTCACCAGCCCCCAAAACCGGGCCAGTGCAAACACGCAGACCACGGCCGGCAGCGACAAAGTTCAAATCTCCGCCTTCTCCTCCAGCCTGCAGAAAGCGGAAGCGCGCATCGCCGATACGCCGATCGTGGACAAAGGCCGGGTGGAAGAAATCCGCCAAGCGATCACCGAAGGACGGTTCAAGGTTGACCCCAGCCGCATCGCCGACGGTCTGATCGACAGTGTGCGGCAAATGCTCGTCAACCAGGCACCCTAACGGCCGACAACTCCGATGCGTACTCCCTCCCCCGCCGAACTCCAACGCCTTGCCTTGCTGATCGAGGCCGAGGCGATCCAACTGCGTGAATTCGTCGCGCTGCTGGGGCAGGAAACCGACTTGCTCATCGCCGGCGAAGTCGACAACCTGCTTGCGCTCACCAACGACAAAACCGAGCGCTACCGGCGGCTGCAGCGCCTGCACGACGACCGTGCATTGCTGCTGGGCAAGCTCGGTCTGGCGCATTCCGACACGGTCATCCGCCAGGTTTGCGATGGCCTGCCGCGCGTACTCGCACGCTGGGACGAAGTGCTCGAACTCGCCCGCGACGCCAGGGAACGCAACCTGATGAACGGCAAGCTGATCACCGAGCGTATGCAAAACAATCAGGCTGCGCTGTCCGTTCTGCTCGCCGCCGCCAATCATCCCCAACTGTACGATGCCGCCGGCCAGGCCAGGCCCACCGGCGGAGGACGCATCCTCGGCAGCGCCTGATTCCTTCCGGCGGACGCTTTTAGCCGTCCGCCCGCTGCCAGTCTGCTATTCTGGCGCCCGTTTCCCCGCAGCGCGCCAAGCATGACAACCAAGCAGCAGTACGACGAATCCTCTTTCCGCGTCCTGAAAGGGCTGGAGCCGGTGCGCGAGCGTCCGGGCATGTACACCCGCACCGACTCGCCGGCCCACATCATCCAGGAAGTCATCGATAACGCCGCCGATGAAGCGCTGGCCGGCTTCTCCAAAAAAATCCACGTCATCCTGCACCTGGACGGCTCCGTCACCGTCGCCGACGACGGCCGCGGCATACCGGTCGGCCTGCATCCGGAAGAAGGCGTGCCGGTCGTCGTGCTGGCCTACACGCAGCTCCACGCCGGCGGCAAATTCAACAAGCGTGAAGGCAACAGCGCCTACGCCTTTTCCGGCGGCTTGCACGGTGTCGGCGTATCGGTGACGAACGCGCTGTCGACACGGGTCGAAGTGGAAATAAAGCGCGACGGCAAACTGCACCGCATCGAATTCAACGACGGCGGCCGGCACATCGGCGCGCTACGCATCGAAGGCGAATGCGGCCGCCAGACCGGCACCCGTGTGCGCGTCTGGCCGGATGCACGCTATTTCGACAGCCCGCGCGCGCCGCTCGGCGAACTCGAACGCCTGCTGCGCAGCAAGGCGGTGCTGCTGTCGGGCGTGGGGGTGCGGCTCGACATCGAACAGCCTGCCGGCCCGGCGCTGACCAAAACCTGGACCTACCCGGAAGGGCTGACCGGCTACCTGAAGGAACTTGCCGGCGGCCTCGAACCCATCGCACCGATTTATACCGCGGAAAAATATGCCGGCGCGGACGACGCCAGCTTCGCCACCGGCGAAGGCGCGGCCTGGACCCTTGCCTGGTTCGAGTCGCCCGTGCCGAGCGAATCCTACGTGAACCTCATTCCCACCGTGGCCGGCGGCACCCATGAATCCGGCCTGCGCGCAGGCGTGTTCGATGCGGTGAGATCCTTCGTCGAACACCACGCGCTGCTGCCGCGCGGCCTCAAGCTGCAGCAGGAAGACGTGTGCGGGCGGATGAGCTTCGTTCTTTCCGCCCGCCTGCTCGACCCTCAATTCCAGGGCCAGGTAAAAGAAAAGCTGAACTCCCGCGAAGCGGTCAAACTCGTTTCCAGCCAAATCCGCGACCCCTTCGAAATCTGGCTCAACAACCATGTCGAGGCCGGCCGCGCGATCGCCGAATTGTCGATCAAGCAAGCGCTGGCGCGACAAAAGAACGCGCAGAAGGTCGAACGGAAAAAAACCTCCGGCGTCGCCGTGCTACCGGGCAAGCTCTCCGATTGCGAATCCGGCGATATCGCCGCAAACGAACTCTTCCTCGTCGAAGGCGATTCCGCCGGCGGTTCGGCAAAAATGGCGCGCAACAAGGAAACCCAGGCCATCCTGCCGCTGCGCGGCAAAGTGCAGAACGCCTGGGAAATCGACCCTGACCGCCTGCTCGCCAACGCCGAAATCCACGACATCGCGGTCGCTTTGGGCGTCGATGCCCACCGCGCCGACAGCAACCCCGATCTGAGCGGCCTGCGCTACGGCAAGATCGTCATCATGTCCGACGCCGACGTCGATGGCGCCCATATCCAGACGCTGCTGCTGACGCTGTTCTTCCGCCACTTCCCCCGCCTGATCGAACTCGGCCACATCTACGTGGCGCAACCGCCGCTGTACCGTGTGGACGTGCCGGCCCAGGGCAAGAAACGCCCCGCGCGCCGCCTCTACGCGCTCGACGACGGCGAACTGACCGCGATCCACGACCGCATGGCGCAGGAAGGCTTCAAGCCCGAGCAGATCGAAATCGGCCGCTTCAAAGGCCTGGGCGAAATGAACCCCGACCAACTGCGCGAAACGACCATGGACCCCGCCACCCGCCGCGTGCTGCCGGTACAAGTGCGCCCCGGCGCGCTCGACGACACCCTGCGCATGTTCACCCTGCTGATGGGCAAGGGCGAAGCCGCCGGCCGGCGCGCATGGATGGAAGACAAAGGCGACACGGTGGAAGCGGATATCTGACGATGAACGACAACAACGACTCTCTCGATCTGTTCGACGGCCTGCCGCCGGCCCAACCCGCGCCTACCACACCCCCTGCCGCCCCACCCGCCGAAATGCTCCCCTCGCCCCCTTCTCCACCCGCGCCTCCACCTCCCGGTGACGACGAAGGCGGCGACATGGGCGACGGAAGCGACGACGGCACCCTGGCGCTCGACCGCTATGCCGAACGCGCCTACCTCGCCTACGCCATGAGCGTGGTCAGGGCGCGCGCGCTGCCACAGGTGGAAGACGGCCTCAAGCCCGTGCAGCGGCGCATCCTGTACGCGATGAGCGAAATGCGCCTGGGGTCGCAGTCGAAGCACGTCAAATCCGCCCGTGTCGTCGGCGACGTCATCGGCAAATACCACCCGCACGGCGACAGCTCCGTGTACGACGCCATGGTGCGCGTGGCGCAGGATTTTTCCCTGCGCTACCCGCTGGTCGACGGCCAGGGCAACTTCGGCTCGCGCGACGGCGATTCCGCTGCGGCCATGCGCTACACCGAATGCCGCCTGACCCCGATTGCCGAACTGCTGCTCGCTGAAATCGACCGCGGCACCGTCGACTTCATCCCCAACTACGACGGCGCCTTCGAAGAGCCACAACTGCTGCCCGCACGCCTGCCCTTCGTACTGATGAACGGCGCCTCCGGCATCGCCGTCGGCATGGCAACCGAAATTCCCCCGCACAATCTGCGCGAAGTCGCCAACGCCGCCTGCCACCTGATCCGCCACCCGGACGCCGGGCTCGACGACATTCTGCCCCTGCTGCCCGGCCCCGACTTCCCCGGCGGCGGCCAGCTCATCTGCTCGCCTGAAACCATCCGCGACGCCTATACCGGCGGGCGCGGCAGCCTGCGCATGCGGGCGCGCTGGCGCATCGAAGAGTTGGCGCGCGGGCAGTGGCGCGTGATCATCGAACAATTCCCGCACGGCGTTTCGGCCGCGCAGGTTTTGTCCGAAATCGAAAGCCTGACCAACCCCCAGCCGCGCACGGGCAAAAAAGAAATCTCGCAGGAACAGAAAAACCTCAAGCAACTGCTGCTCGGCGTGCTCGACACCGTGCGCGACGAATCGAGCGACAAGGCCCCCGTGCGCCTTGTGCTGGAACCCAAATCGGGCCGCCAGAGCCGCGACGAATTCATCGCCGTGCTACTCGCCCACACCAGCCTCGAAACCTCGGTATCGCTCAATCTCACCATGGTCGGGCGCGACGGCCGGCCGCAGCAGAAAAACCTCGTCCAGATCCTGCGCGAATGGATCGACTTCCGCTACCTCACCGTCGAGCGCCGCACCCGCCACCGCCTGGACGAAGTCGACCGCCGCCTGCACATTCTCGAAGGGCGGATGATCGCCTTCCTCCGCATCGAGGAAGTGATCCGCGTCATCCGCGAATCGGATGAACCCAAACCGGCGCTGATCTCCACCTTCGGCCTCTCCGCCATCCAGGCCGAGGACATCCTCGAAATCCGCCTGCGCCAGCTTGCCCGCCTCGAAGGCATTCGCATCGAGAAAGAACTGGCCGAACTCCGCACCGAACGCGACGGCCTGCTTCATCTGCTCGACAACCGCACGGCAATGACCAAGCTGATCCTGAAAGAAATCCAGGACGACGCGAAAAAATACGGCGACGACCGCCGCACCCTCATCGAAGCCGTCGCCCCGACCGCTCCCGCTGAAATCAGCGTGGCCGACGAACCGGTAACGCTGATCCTGTCGAAAAACGGCTGGGTCCGCACCCGCCAAGGCCACGGCATCGACCCCGCCTCAATCGCCTACAAGGCCGGCGACTTCGCCTTCGCCGCTATCGAAACCCGCACCACCTGGCCGCTGGTGGTCATCGACACCAATGGCCGCGCCTACACGGTGAAAGTCTCCGACCTGCCCGGCGGGCGCGGCGACGGCGCCCCCATCGCCACCCTGGTCGACTTCCAGGACGGCGGCAAACTCGCCCAAATCATCTCCGACGCTCCCGACACCCCCTGGTTCTTCGCCAACAGCGGCAGCTACGGCTTCCTCTGCACCGTCGCCGACGCCACCAGCCGGCAACGCGCGGGCAAAGCCTTCATGACGCTGGAAAAAAGCGAACGCATCCTACCGCCCGCCAAAGCCCTGGGCGAATGGATCGCCGCCGTTTCCGAACAGGGCCGCATCCTCATTTTCCCCCGCGCCGAAATGAAAGTGCAAAGCGGCGGACGCGGCGTCATCGTCATGGGACTGGACGACGGCGAAGCCCTCGCCGCCATCGCTGTGCCGACCGACGACGCGGTACTGACGGTGGAAGGCAGCGGTCGGGGCGGGAAAGCAGTGAAAGTTGAACTGAAACCCACGCAGCGCGAAGCCCTGCGCCATCGCCGCGCGCGCAAAGGCGCGGCGATGGCGATAAAAATCAAGCCGGAACGGATGTATTGATCAAGGCCTACATCTAGCAAAACAAAACTATTCCCATGTGGACTGACTGGTAGAGCCCACTTATCAAGGAAGAAGCACTGCTATTATTTGCCAACGGCAGATCTAGCAAAAAACTGGGGCGGCCTGCAAATAGGGTCCCCCTCCGCTTCGTCAACTTGAAAAATACAATAATGGACACAATGTCGCCCGAGGAACGAAGCCAACGCATGGCTTTGATTCGCTCGACTGACACGAAACCAGAAATGGCCGTCCGCAGGCTCGTTCATGGCATGGGATACAGATATCGCCTACATTGCCAGGACTTACCAGGAAAACCAGATTTGGTCTTTCGTTCCCGGCGTGCAGTTGTGTTCGTGCATGGTTGCTTTTGGCATAGGCACGAAAATTGTTCATTGGCTCGCTTACCAAAATCGAAGCTCGACTTTTGGAAGGTGAAACTCGAAGGCAATCGCGAACGAGATACCCGCAAAGTTGCCGCGCTAGAAGAATCGGGCTGGCGTGTATTCGTGGTTTGGGAATGTGAATTGAAGAACAAGGAATTGCTTGGTCAACGATTGAAGCGCTTCCTTGACAAGGGGAAAACCGGATGAAATGCGTCGAGCTATATGCGGGTGCTGGCGGGCTGGCAATGGGAGTCCATCTAGCCGGCTTCGAGCCACAAGCCGTCGTGGAGTGGGACAGATGGGCATGTGACACAATCCGCGAAAATAGAGCTTGTGGATACCCGCTCGTGGCTGGCTGGAATGTCCATGAAGGCGATGTAAGGGAATTCGACTGGGAAGCCATTGGCAAAGAAATAGACCTGCTTGCTGGTGGCCCCCCTTGCCAACCGTTTTCGATGGGCGGCAAACACAAGGCACACGACGACAGCCGTGACATGTTCCCAGCAACGGTCGACATCGTCCGTAGACTTCGCCCACGAGCATTTATCGTCGAGAACGTGAAGGGTCTTACCCGCTCGTCCTTCGCAAACTACTATCAGTACATCCTCCTTCAACTTTCTTTTCCAGAAGTCGGAAAAAAGAAAAATGAGGATTGGATGAACCACTTCCGCCGCCTCCAAAAAGAGAAAGCATCGGACAAGGCAAGTGACAAGAGCCTCACTTACAACGTAGTGCCGACCCTCGTGAACGCCGCCGACTACGGCATCCCACAGAAACGGGAACGTGTTTTCATTGTTGGCTTCCGCTCCGACCTCGGCGTCGAATGGTCATTTCCAAAACCAACACACAGTTTCGACGCCCTTCTTTACAGCCAATTCGTTACTGGTGACTACTGGAAACAACATGGCATCGAGAAGCCCTCGATTCCGGAAAAACATGCATCACGCATTAGCAAATTTAGCATGTTCCCGCCAGACACACTCCCCTGGCGAACGGTTCGTGATGCGTTGGAAGGCTTGCCCGACCCCAAATCGAGAACGGCAAAAAGCATTCCCGATCATCGTTACCAAGATGGGGCAAGGGTCTACCCAGGGCACACAGGGAGTCCGCTTGATCTCCCGGCAAAAACCCTCAAGGCAGGGGACCATGGCGTTCCTGGAGGCGAAAACATGCTTGTCCAAAAAGACGGCAGTGTTCGCTACTTCACCGTTAGAGAAGCTGCACGCATCCAAACATTCCCCGATGGCTACCGTTTCCACGGTTCGTGGACTGAGACGATGCGACAACTCGGGAACGCGGTTCCGGTCATGCTCGGTCGAATTGTCGCCGCCAGTGTCGCGGAGAGGCTTGTCCTCACACAGATGCGGCAACTCACCCGAACTACCGGGCAGGTCAAGGGCGCGGCATGACAGCGGACATCATCCCCTTCAACCCGCTGGACAAGAAGAACCTTGGAGCAAGCGTCGCTGAAGCAATGCTTGCAAGCAAGGTGCATCCTCTCGGCGATCCGCCAAGCTTCAAGGGGGCGGGTATTTATGCCATTTACTACGAGGGGTCGTTCGTTCCATATGGAGAAATCGCCAAGCAAAACAAGAATGCGAAAACCGCTCCTATCTATATCGGTAAAGCAGTTCCAGCAGGAGCAAGAAAGGGCGGAGATATAGGAGCCACAAGTGGAAAGCCTCTCTTCAACCGATTGTCCGAGCACGCCGAAAGCATCCGCGCAACCGACAATTTGAATATTGAGGACTTCACCTGCCGTTTTCTCGTCGTCGACGATATTTGGATTCCGCTGGGCGAATCCTTGCTCATCGCCCGCTACTCCCCCCTCTGGAACTCCCTCATCGACGGATTTGGAAACCACGATCCCGGCAGCGGGAGATACAACGGCATGCGGCCCCGCTGGGATGTCCTGCATCCTGGTAGAGCATGGGCAGCGAAGTGCAAGGAAAGGCCCGAGACAACCGCAGACATCACCAGGGATGTGGAGAGCTATCTTCGAGCCGCCACTTTTCCGGCTAATGACCGATTCATTGCCTCAACAGACGACTAGTACCGGCAAACATCCGCCCGCCGGGAGGGATTGAGCCTCATCTCACCCTTGCCTCATGGTTATCCCGGCTGCGCTCGAATCACACGTATCAGCGCCCCTGGCCACAATGTAAACATGCTCACCATTCACACCAACCGGCACGGCTTCCAGCGCATTCCCCCTGCACGGGCCTTCGGTGCACATGCCGTCGTCGAAACGGAAAAAGGCCGTGTGGTGGGCACAGACGACTTCCATGTCGAGCGTCAGGAATTTCTGCTCTTCGAAATTCAAGGGCAGCGAAAAATGCGGGCAGTTGTTCATATAGGCCCAAATATCGCCGCCGCTACGCAGCAGAACGAGACGAAACGCTTCCTCGCCGCCGCCGAAGCTGACTCCGTAGCCGCCGCCGTCCGGAATGTGCCCGACGTCGCAAACATAGGTTCCGGGTTCAGGCGCGAAAGGTCTTTTCTTCCAACTCATTGCCCGCCTCCCGGTGTGCCGAGCGTCCATGACCAGGGCCGGATGACGACAGACTCGAACAGCGCCGCGTCCGAATAGGGATCGTCCCGCACGAAGGATTCCACGGCCGCCATGTCGCCGGCCTCCACCACCAGCAGCGTTCCGTTCATTTTTTCTTGCGACGCGTCGAGCGTCGGCCCGCCCAGCAGCACCTTGACCGGATGCCGGCCCGGATTGGCAAGGTATTGCCGGTGACTGGGGCGCACGGACGCCCGCAGCGCCTCTTTGCCCGGTTTATCGGTACCAAAAACAATGAAATACATCAAATCCTCGGCGCTCAGTTTTTCTCAAGTACGAAGTCGTATTCAACCTCGAAGCGCCCCGAGCCCTTGCGCTCGAATCTGGCGATGAGCGAGTTCTTGACGCCGAACACCGCATCCGATTCGAGATATTCGTCGCCGTCGGTGAAAATCTGCGTAACGACCGCCTTGTGGCCCGGCGCGGAAACGATGAAATGAATGTGCGCCGGCCGGAACGGATGGCGTCCCATCGCGCGCAGATACTTGCCAACAGGGCCATCGGTCGGAATCGAATAGCTCACCGGGCACAGCGTATCGAAGGCATAGCCACCATCCGCGCCGGCCTGGAACTTGCCGCACAGGTGGAACTCGTCCTGACCCTGGTCCTGCATGTGATACAAGCCGTTGGGCGCGGTCTGCCACACGTCGAGCGTCGCCCCCTGAATGGGCTTGCCGTCGAGGCCGCGTACCTTGCCGTGTACATGGACATGATCGCCATCCACATCGGCGGCGGCCAGATCCGTTCCCGTTTCACGCGCGGGAGCTCCGGCCTGATAGAACGGGCCGAGCACACTGGATTCGGTAGCGCTGGGCGGCTTGCGGTTGGCAATCGCATCGACGAGCATCGATACGCCGAGAATGTCCGACAGCAGCACGTATTCCTGCCGTTTGTCATCACAGATCCGGCCTGTCTCGGTCAGAAACCGGATGCCGGCGAACCACTCTTCCATGCTCGGCTCGATCTCGCGCACAAACTCGTGCACATGGCGTATCAGCGACGCGGAAATTTCCTTCAGGCGCGCGTCTTCGCAGTTCGCCAGCTTCGCGAGCACGGCTTCCATCATGTTTTTTTCTGCCAGGTTCTTCATTGCGCCCTCCTCTACGGCACGATTGATTGACACACGCTTTACGCCTCCACCGCTTCCGGTACGGCTCCTGCCCGGCGCCGCGCGGATGGCTCCGGTGTTTCCGCCAGCACAAGCTGACGACGCGTGGCGAACAGTTGTATGTCGAAGCGCCGCGCCGCCCAACCCCACAAGCCTTCGCGCATGAACAGCATGGTCAGGATGGCGATGGCGCCGAGCAGCACCATGTAGGCGGTACCGAAATCGGCGAAGAAAAAGCGCAGCACGAAATAGACGAGGGTGCCGATCAGCGGGCCTTCGATCGTGCCGACGCCGCCGATGATGACGATGAAGATAACCAGCGCCGACCACTCGATGGAAAACGCCGCATCGGGCGAAACACGTAGTTTGGTCAGGAAGATCAGCGCGCCGATCAACCCGGTACCGATTGCGGCAACGATGTAGACGCTCGTCTTGATGCGCCGCACGGACACGCCGAGCGATTCGGAGGCCGGCTCGCTGTCGCGCACGGCGGTCAGGGCCAAGCCTTGGCCGGAGCGCAGCAGCAGATACACGGCGAGCACCGAACCCACGCCGATGGCGAGCGATGCCCAGTAGATCAGCGCATCCCGCCACCACGGCTCAAGCGCGGCAACGGATTCGGTGATGCTGATACCCGACCCGCCGCCGAGCGCCGAATAGTTAGCCAGCGCGAGCCGGAACACTTCGGCCAGCACCCAACTCCCGATGGCGAAGTGCGGCCCTTGCAGACGGAACAGCAGCTTGGATGAAGGCCACGCGAGCAGGCCCGCGACGGCCCCACCGGCAAGGATGCCGACCAGCGGATCCAGGTTGGCGAACACCGTCACCCCCACCAGCGCGTAGGCGCCGATACCGACGAAGGCTTGCTGGCCAATGGAAATCAAGCCGCCGTAGCCTGCCAGCAGATTCCACATCTGCGCCAGCGCCAGAAAGTAGAAGAATTCCACCAGCGTCATCATCAAGCCGGACGAGCCCCACGCCGGTATCGTGGCGGCGAGCAAGGCGAGCGCGCAAAAGCTCGTCATGGCGATGCGCGACAAGCGCGTGGAACGGACGATCTCGAAGCTTCTGTTGGACATGGCCGGGCCTTTTCAGCGGTCGCGGGTTTTCGGGAACAGGCCCTGGGGACGGACCATGAGAACGAGGAAGAAAGCCAGGTGGCCGAACAACAGCCCCCACCCCGGATCGAAGCGGAAACCGACCGACTGCGCGATGCCGAGAATCATGCCGCCGGCCAGCGTGCCCCACAGCGAACCGAGGCCGCCGATGATGACGGCCTCGAAGGCGTAGATCAGTTGCGGCGGGCCGAGCAGCGGATCGAAGGCTTTTGTCATGCCGAGCACCAGCCCGGCGAACGCCACCGTGGCCGACGCCACGGCCATGGCGACGGCAAACAGCCTGGCGCTATCGATGCCCATCAGTTGCACGATCTCGCGGTCGTCCGAGGTCGCGCGCAGCGTGCGGCCAGTCGCCGTTTTCGAAAAGAAAAGCTGCAGGCCGGCCAACAGCAGGATCGCCGCAACGAAAACGAGCAGCGGAAAGGTGCCGACGAAGAGATCGCCACCCAGTTCGATGCTGTGGATCATCAGGTCGCCGCCATCGAGCCGCTGCGAATCGCCGGCAAAAAGCGCGAGCAGCACGTTCTGCAGGATGATCGACAAGCCGAATGTGACCAGCAGCGGCGGCATCATGTCGCGCCCGAGCACACGGTTGTAGAGCAGCCGCTGCGCCCAGTAGCCGACGAAGGCGAGAGCCGGCACGGTCACGGCCAACGTCAATAGCGGATGCATCGGCAGCACGGCGATCAGCGCGAGGCTTGCGTAGGCGCCGACAACGATGAAATCGCCGTGGGCGATGTTCACAAAGCGCATGATTCCCCAGCTCAACGACAGCCCGGTGGCAAACAGCGCATAGACGCCGCCCAGCAGAACCCCCTGGATCAAGGTATCAAGAATGTCGTACATCGTTCACTCCGACAGGAACGGAATCTAGTGGGAACCGAAGTAGGCTTCGGAAATCTGCTCGCGGCTCAGCTCGGCGGCCCGGCCGCTCAAGGACACGCGCCCTTCCTGGAAGCAATAGACGCGCTCGGAAATACGCTGCGCCTGGCCGATGTCCTGCTCGACGACGACGATGGCGGTGCCGGCGGCGAGAATCTTCGGCACGTTGGCGTAAATGTCGCGGATGATGAGCGGCGCGAGCCCGAGCGAAATTTCGTCGCACAACAGCAGCGCGGGGTTCGACATCAGCGCGCGGCCGATGGCGACCATCTGCTGCTGACCGCCGGATAGCGACGTGGCCGGCTGACGGCTGCGCTCTTCCAGGATCGGAAAAATTTCGTAGATGCGGCCCAGATTCCAAAATCCAGCACGCCCCGACACCGCGCCCATGCGCAGGTTTTCCTCCACCGTCAGACTCGGAAACAAGCGCCGCCCTTCGGGCACCAGCGCAATACCTTTCTTGACGATCTCATACGGCGCCAGACCGCCTATCGACGCGCCGCGATACATGACCATGCCGGGCTCGACCTTGTTGAGGCCGACGATGGATTTCAGAAAGGTCGATTTACCCGCGCCGTTGGCCCCGATCACAGCGATGACCTCGCCCTCGGCAATCTTGAAATCGATACCGAAAAGCGCCTGGAAATCACCGTACCAAGCCCGCATCGACGAAATTTCGAGTAGCGCCGTCATGCCTCGATCCCCATGTAAACCTCCCTGACCTGGCTGCTCGCCATCACCGCGTCGGGCTTGCCCTCGGTCAACACGGCGCCGAAGTTGATCACCAGCAGCCGATCGACCACCGCCAGCAACGCATGCACCACATGCTCGATCCAGATGATCGAAACGCCCTCGGCACGGATGTCGCGGATCGTCTTCACCAATTCCTGTGCCTCGCGGTCGGTAAGGCCGCCGGCAATCTCGTCGAGCAGCAACAGGCGCGGCTTGGTGGACAAGGCTCGCGCCATTTCCAGGCGTTTTCTGTCCAGCAGCGACAACGACCCCGCCAGCGCATTGGCCTTGTGCAGCAAGGCCGTGCGTTCGAGCACCGACACGCAATGCGCATAGGCTTCGCCGTCCGCCAGGCCGGCGCCGAAACGCGCGCCCACGAGCAGGTTCTCGAACACGGACATGCCCGAGAACGGATGGGGAATCTGGTACGAACGGCCGATGCCGAGCTTGCAGCGCGCGGCGGCGGAAAGACCGGTGATGTCGCGTCCGCCGAACTCGATCGTTCCCGAATCCGGGCGCACATCGCCGGTAATCAGATTGAACATCGTCGATTTACCCGCGCCGTTGGGGCCAAGCACACCCAGGGCCTCTCCGTCGGCAAGCGCAAGGCTCAGGTTGTCCGTCACCTTGAGCGCGCCGTACTTCTTGTTCAGGCAATCCACTTTCAACAACTTCTGGGTCATGCGAACTCCCACACCCGCAAATTTCAGGCACAACGATCCCAGGCCCGGCTGGCTCGCCGGACCTGGGCTGCACTGCACATCGGATTCAACGCACCCGGATCACGCGCCCAGATCACACACCCAAGGGCTTGAGCTTGTCCTGCACGGAAATGGCCGGCGCAATCGAGTTGGAAACGATCACCAACTCGTATTTGTGTTTTCCGCCCTTGCGCCATTGCCCGCCGACCAGCGGCGTTTTGGCGACGTTCTTCACCGGCCCGCCTTGCCAACTGACCGGCCCGACGATGGTGTCGAGCTTGGTCGCGGCAATCGCATCGCGGATGGCCGCCGGCGATTCGAGGTCGCGGCTGCGTTTGAGCGCATCGACGGCAATCTCAAACAAGGCGTGCGCGAAACCAAGCGGCTGCGTCCATTGCCGCTTGGTTTTCTGCTCATAGGCGTCGGCAAGCTGCTGTGCCGTCATCCCGGCCAAGGAGGATTTGAACGGGTGAGATGGCGTCCACCAAACCTCGCACGACAAACCGTCGCCATTGCCGCCGAGCGCCTCGACCGAGGATGGGAACAACAGCGCCTTGCCAACGGTGGCCACCTTCGGCCGGTAGCCTTTCTGCAAAGCCTGATTCCAGAACATGGTGAAATCCGGCGGCAAAGGCACGCCGGTCAAGATATCGGCCTTGCCGCGCCGGTACTGGGCGATCTGGGCCGAGTAATCCGAAGTCAGGTTCTGATAGCGGCCAGGGTCGACCACCGAATAGCCGCCTTTCTGCAACGCGGGCGGGAAGCCGATCTTGGCGTCGCCCCAGGCGTTGCCATCGCCATCGTTCGGCCACAGGCCGGCCACGACCTTGTTCGTCGGCACGCTGTTCCACAAATCCATGAACACCGCGACAAGATCCTCGAGCCCCCAGAAGAAGTGGTAGGTCCAGTCGAAACCCGTTTCCGGCTTGCCGCCGCGCGTGAAAAACCACGGCTGCCACGGCACCACGGTGGAAATGCACGGCTTTTTGTTGAGTTCGCACTGATCCGACACCGGATTCGCCGTTTCCGGCGTCGATGACACCAACATCAGATCGATGTTGTCGCGCACAATCAGTTCATTGGCCACACCCGAAGCGCGGTTCGGATTGGACTGGCTGTCCTTGACGATGATCTGCACCGGGCGCTTGACGCCGCCGATCTCGATCCCCTGCGCGAACAAGCCCTGCATCTGCTCGACGATGAAATTGTCGGTTTCCGCGAACGGCGCAAGCGGGCCGGTTTTCGGCGTAACGAAGCCGATTTTGATCGGGCGCGCAGCCTGCCCGAAAGCCAGCGACGGCAGCCCCCCGGCGACGAGCGCGGCGCCACCGATCAGTTTGAGCGCATGACGGCGCCGGGCGTTGATGGCGTATTTGCCCTTATTCGTTCCCATGTTCTGTCTCCTCCTCGGTTTTTCCCGATGTTGGTGTGGGTCCGCTCAGTTTTCCTTCGGGTTTCTCCCGTTTTCTCCCGTTTCTCTCCTAGGCGAACACTTCGTTTTCGGTGGGCTTGACGCCCGCCAGCGCCGCTTGCAGCAGCTTTTCGATTGCGGGCCGCTCAATCGGCCTCGGATTGAAATAGGGATTTTGCGTGGCGAGTTCGGCCGCGCGCGCCACACCGTCCGCCGGCATGCCGATATCCTTGAGCCCGGCCGGAATGCCGAGCTTGCGCCCAAGCTCGTACAAGCCCACAACGGCATCGCCAGTTCCGAGCGCCCGCGCGATCCTGTTCATGGCGTCGGGCACAGCCTTTCGGTTGTAGGCCAGCGAGTACGGCAACACGATAGCGTGCATGCGGGCGTGATCCAGATTGAAAGCGCCGCCCAGCGTGTGACAAAGCTTGTGATGCAGCGCCATGCCGACGGTGCCCAGGCACACGCCGGCCAGCCACGCGCCGTAGAGTGCCGTTGCCGTCAGCGCCGGTTCGCCGGGCCTGGCGATCAAGCCCGGCAGGCTTTGCGCAAGCGAGCGGATGCTTTCTTCCGCCATCAGGCCGATGATCGGGTTGCCGTCCTGCGCGTACAGCGCCTCCGCCGCGTGCGCGATGGCGTTCATGCCGCTCGGCCCGGCTAGGCCGGGCGGCAGCGTCAGCACCAGTTCGGGATCGTAGATCGTCACTTTCGGCAGCACGCGTTCGTCGCGCCCGGTCTTCTTCACGCCCGCGTCGGTAATGCCGTAGATCGGCGTCATTTCCGAACCAGCGAAGGTCGTTGGAATAGCGATGATCGGCAAACCGGCGGTCAGCGCAATCGCCTTCGCCAGCCCAATTGTTGAACCGCCACCGACCGCCACACAGGCCGTGGCGCCCAGGCGCGCGGCCGTATCCCGCGCCTGCTGCGCGGTTTCGAGCGGAACGTGCATGACGGCCTGATCGAAAATGCCCGCGCCGCGTTCGCCAAGCTGCTGCGCCACCGCCTCGGCCAGTTCAGTCTGCTGCGGCGTACACAACACGAGCGCCTTGCCGACGCCGAGCCGGTCGAGTTCATGCGCGAGCGAATTGCGCGCGCCAGCGCCGAACACGACCCGTGACGGCAAGCTTTGATAGACGAAGGATTTCATTACGCCCCCCCCAGTGTCATCGGCACTTTGGCCAAGCGCACGAGCTCGACCAGATCGAGCCCCTCGACCATTTCGCGCACGACCAGCCCACCGGGCGTCACGTCGATCACGGCCACATCGCTGTAGATGCGGTCGACACAGGCAATGCCGGTCAGCGGATAGGTACAGTGCTCGACGATCTTGGACGCCCCTTCCTTGGTGAGCAGATCCATCATCACGAACACCTGCCTGGCGCCGATGGCGAGATCCATCGCGCCGCCCACGGCCGGAATCGCATCAGGCGCGCCGGTATGCCAGTTGGCCAGATCGCCGCGCACCGATACCTGATAAGCGCCGAGCACGCAGATATCCAGATGCCCGCCGCGCATCATCGCGAACGAATCGCCGTGGTGGAAATAACAGCCGCCCTTGAGCAGCGTGACCGGCTCCTTGCCGGCGTTGATCACCTCGGGGTCTTCCTCGCCCTTGGCGGGCGCCGGCCCCATGCCGAGCAGGCCGTTCTCGCTGTGCAGGATGATTTCCCGCTCCGGCGGCAGGAAGTTGCCGACCCGCGTGGGCGCGCCGATGCCGAGGTTGACGTAGGCGCCTTCGGGAATGTCGCGGGCGATTCGCGCCGCCACTTCGTCTCGCGTCATGCGCTTCATTGCGGCCTCCCTGTCTGCGTGAAACGGCTTGGGATGGCGATGACCCGATGGACGAAAATACCGGGCGTAACGATGCTTTCCGGGTTCAATTCGCCGAGTGGTGCGATTTCATCCACCTGCACGATGGTGGTCGCCGCCGCGCGCGCCATGATCGGGCCGAAGTTCCGCGCCCCCTTGCGGTAAATCAGGTTGCCCCAGCGATCCGCGCGAAACGCCTTGATCAGCGCGAAATCGGCGTGGATCGGGTATTCGAGCACGTAATCCTTGCCGGCGATGGTGCGCGTTTCCTTGCCTTCGGCCAGCAAGGTGCCGTAGCCCGTGGGCGTGAAGAAGGCGCCGATGCCGGAGCCAGCAGCGCTGATGCGCTCGGCCAGATTGCCTTGCGGCACCAGTTCCAGTTCGATTTCCCCGGCGTGGTACAGCGCGTCGAACACATATGAATCGGATTGGCGCGGAAAGGAACAGACGATCTTGCGCACGCGCTTTGTCTTCAACAGCGCGGCCAGACCCGTTTCACCGTTGCCAGCGTTGTTGTTGACGATGGTGAGATCGCGCGCGCCGGTTTCGATCAGCGCGTCAATCAGTTCGGACGGCATGCCGGCCATGCCGAAGCCGCCGATCATCAGCGTCGCCCCGTCCCGAATACCGGCCATCGCCGCCGTCAGGGAAGTGACCTCCTTGTCGATCATGCCTGCCCCCGGCGATCGAAGTGCGGCGGAATCACGGCATCGACGTTGACCCATACCGATTTGGCCTCGGTGTAGTCGTGCATCGCCTCGAAGCCCATTTCGCGGCCGTAGCCGGACTGGCCGACACCGCCGAAAGGCGAGCCGGGATTGACGCGTTTGTAGCTGTTGATCCACACCATGCCGGCGCGGATCGCCCCAGCAACCTTGTGCGCGCGGGCAAGGTCACGCGTCCACAAGCCGCTACCCAGGCCGTATATCGTCGAATTGGCGATGCGCAACGCTTCCTCGTCGTCCTTGAACGTCGTCACCGTAACGAAGGGGCCGAAGACCTCCTCCTGGCACACGCGATCCGTGGGCATCGCGGCGACGATGGTCGGCTCCACGTAGCAGCCCTTGGCCAGCGCCGGATCGGACGGCGCGCGGCCACCGGCAAGAATTTCGCCGCCCTGCTCGCGCGCAATACCCACATAGGCCAACACGCGGTCGCGGTGCAGTGCCGAGGTAAGCGGCCCCATCTCGGTATTGCGGTCCAGCGGATTGCCAACGCGGATCGACTTGGCGAGCGCGATGAATTTTTCCAGGAAGGCGTCGGCCACCTTCTCGTGAATCAACAAGCGGGAACCGGCGATGCACGCCTGCCCCTGATTGTGGAAAATCGCCCAAGCCGAGCCATTGACGGCAGCGTCGATATTCGCGTCCTCGAACACGATGTTCGCGCCCTTGCCGCCGAGTTCGAGCTGAACCCGCTTGAGATTGCCTTGGGAGGCCTCGACAACGCGGCGGCCCACCGCTGTCGAGCCGGTAAAGGCGATCTTGCCGACAGCCGGGTGTTCGGCCAGATGCTGCCCAGCCGTGACGCCGTAGCCGGGCACGACGTTGACGACGCCGGCGGGAAAACCCACCTCGGCCATCAACTCCGCGATGCGCAGCGAAGTCAGCGGCGTGATCTCGGCGGGCTTGAGTACCACGGTGTTGCCGGCGGCCAGCGCGGGGCCCATCTTCCAACTGCAGAACATGAGCGGGAAATTCCACGGCACGATCTGCCCGACCACGCCGATCGGCTCGCGCGTCACGTAATTGAGAAAACCCGGCTCCACCGGCACGAGGCTGCCCTGGAACTTGTCCGCCATGCCACCGAAGTAGCGGAAGCACGCGGCGGTGCGCGGCACGTCGATATTGCGCGCGTCGCGGATCGGATGGCCGGTATCCATCGCTTCCAGGCGCGCCAGTTCGTCGGTGCACTCCTCAATGCGGTCGGCCAGCTTCAACAACAGACGGCCGCGCTCAGCCGCGGCCATCCGCGACCACGCCGGAAAGGCCTTTTCGGCAGCGGCTACCGCGCGGTCGATATCCGCCGCCTTACCTTCGGCCACTTTGGTAATCACCGATCCATCATGCGGATTGAGGGTGTCGATCGTCGCGCCATCCAGCGCGGGAACGAACTTTCCGTCGATGAAAAGCTGGTTCTGAATGGTCTCCATTGCCTCACTCATAGCTGACTTGATAACGGGTTGATGCGATAAAGGGGAAGCATGCGGCTGCGAGCAGGCCACGGAGCGAATCCGCCCCACGGCCCGGCTCACACCGTGCGTAGCTTGAAAGCCGGCGGCTCAGAAACTGACCGGATAGGGCGGCAGCTCGCCGCGCGCGTACATGCCGGGCAGCTTCGGATTGCCGTTTTCCCACACCAACAGCATCGAACGTTTTTTCGACATACCCTGGTGAGCGATATCGGCCGGCATCGCGGAGATATCGCCGGCGCGCATGCACACGCGGGCGCGCGGACGGCCCGTGTCCTTCTCGGTGATGTCCCAGATGATTTCGTCGGAAAACTGCAGAAACCACTCGACGCGGTCGTTGCCGTGGATGATCGGCAGGATGTATTCCTCGGTCGTCGGACAGAACAGGCTGTTCTTGCATACCGAGGTCACCGACGGATTCCACGTCACGTCCGAGCGCGAAAGATAAGCGAACAGGTTGAAGGCATGCAGTTCCCCCTCGAAGCCCGGCTCGGCCTGGATAACCGGCGCTTCCTGCGTCACATCGGCAAAGGCGCGATTGACCGGGTGGCCGTTGTCGTCGGAGCGCAGCGGAGAATCGCCTTCCATGCCCGGCATGCGCTTCGTCGCCACGCGGAAACGATCGATCGCCTTCAGGTTGTCGCCATGCTTCTCGCCGAACGCGGCATTGCCGGTTTCCATCGGCGCGGCGAAAGGGTCGAACCCCTCATTGGTCCAATCCGCCAGAATTTCCTTGCACACCTTCATGGCAAAGGGCGAATCGAAGACTTCCACATAATCGACGCCGGCCTTGTGATAGTTCTCGTTGAGACGGCCAGCGAAAAATTCGACGCGGCCATACAGGTTGCGCGAACCGAACACATCGTCGAAATTGACCACGCCGTAGAAAAACCCCCATGCCACATCGCGCATCAGCGCGCGCAAAAAGGCATCCGCGCTCATCGTGTGGGAGTGCGTCCGGCCCTTCGCCGGCCAGGTGATCGTGGCAAAGTATTCATCGCGGGAGAACGTGAACGCACCCAGCGTAAAGGTGCGGTATCCAGCGACCTTCCCAAGCTGCTTTACATCGGCAACGGTATTCATCTTTCAGTCTTCCTCCGAATTCTTTTAAAACTACTTACGCAGTCGGCTGCAATGGCTAGCTGCGTCAACTCAGCAGTAACAAATCTCCGCCCATTTCTGCACGGTCAGATCGCCGAAAATCGTCTGCTGGATCATGGCCGAAGGCTTGGCGGCCTTGAAACGGTAGGCCGCGCCCTTGGGCAGCAGAGCCTGGTGACCTCGCTTCAACACGATGCGCCCCATGCGCTTGCCCGCCGGCTCACCCTTGACGAGCACCGTGCCTTCCTTCTCGGGTGCAACGACGGCGCTGGGGTCGGCGAGCTTGACGAACTCGACTTCGACCTCGCCGTCCATGACGATGCAGAATTCATCGTGCGCGGCGGCCATCCAGTTCGATACGCCCTCGGCGCGAATCGCCTCGATGACGTATTCCAGATTGGCGCCCACCGCCACCTTTTCATACGGACGCGACTTGGCGGCGACCTCGAAAACGTTCGAAAAAACGTAATGCTTCGGGTCGGCGTCGATCGTTTCGATATAGCCCTTGTTGTAATTGCCCAAAGAGCCGAACTGCGTGACGAACTGAGTCATCCAAAGATCCTCCTTGCATAGTGGGTGGCACACACTCGTAGAGGCCTCTTGGCGGGCACGAAGCGGGTGTGAGTGCCCAGTCTATGAAATCGTCCCTGATCGGAGTAGGCCTTAACGGCCAAACCCGGTGTTCGGGAAAGCCGAACAATCCGGCAAACGCCAAACATCGGCGGGATGACCCCATTCATCGCAAGGCAGACTGGCAAACGGCTTTCGCCCGATTTACGCAAAATAAAAGCCGGAACACATACCGCCAGGACAACGCGCCCAAAGGCGCTTTCCGCGCACGGGAAGTTCATTCCTAGTGAATAAGCACGGCTGCGGCCCTTCACGCTTGTAGCGGAGGCACGTATTCTCCGCGGAAGCAATCAATCGCTCGTGCTCTTCGGCGTATCCGGTATCGCCCGGCTTTCCGAACAAACGCAGCCTTGTTCCCGCGTCGTTTTGCCGCGTTGTTTTGAACTCCTGGACACAGTCAGATGGATCATTTTCTGAACATGGACACGTTTGTCCGCGTCGCCGAAGTCGGCAGCTTCGCCGAAGTCGCACGGCAGTTGAACGTATCGAAATCGGTCATCACGACGCGAATCCACCAACTGGAAGAACACATCGGCGTCCCGCTCTTTCACCGCACGACGCGCAACGTTCATCTATCGGAGGCGGGCGAAACCTACTACCCGGAATGCGCCGAACTCGTGGCGAAAGCCACGGAGGTCGTGGACCGGATGCGCAAATACCGTAACTCCCCATCAGGCACGCTACGCATCCACGGTCTGCCCGGTCTGGTGCTCGACCACATGGCGGAGTTTCTGACAGCCTTCATGGCGCAGAACCCACACATTTCATTCGATTTCGTCGTCAACGATCTGGTCATCGATCCGGTCAAGGAAGGCTTCGACTGCGCCTTGCAGATCTTCGCGCCGATCTCGGAAGAACTCGTGCAGCGCAAGCTGTTCCCGGTCCGGCGGGTGTTTTGCGCGTCTCCGCGCTATCTGGACGAGCACGACCCGATTCTTCACCCCTATCACCTCGAAAAACACCCGCTCGGCCTGTATTCGCGCTACCCGACCAAGGGCCGTTGGCTGTTCGAGGATGGTTACGAAAAGATCGAGCTTGAGCTCAAGCCAACTATCCGCAGCACCTCCGTGCACTTCCTCAAGGAAATCGCCCTCACCGCGAAAGCCGTGGTGTGCCTGCCGACCATCATCGCCACCAAGGAAATCCTGAACGGCAGCCTGACTCCGCTGCTCAGGGGCTACCACCTCCCCTCCTACTGCCTTTCGGCGGTCTATCCGAAAACGCAGCGCAACACGGTCAAGCTGCGGATGTTCCTCGACGCCATGCTGGAACGCTTCCCCGAGGAACCGCCCTGGGATATCGAACTGATCGCCAAGGGCCACCTGCCCGCCCTGCCGAAAGAGCACTGGAGCATGGATCTGCTGTAGCCGAAACGCGTCGGGTAGGACAATAAATCAGGCATCCTCGTCGCTGAGTAACTGCTCCAATCTGCGCGGGTAATGGTTTAGGAAATCGCGCGTAACGGCGTAATGCTCGGTGTCCTCATACGCGACCTCGCTCACACCCGAACTGTCGAACTGGATAATTTTGGCGTGCGGGTACGACAGCAGAATGGGCGAATGCGTCGCGATCACGAACTGGGACGAATCCTCGACCAACTGATGAATCGCCGTCAGCGTGGCCAACTGACGGTTCGGTGACAGCGCGGCCTCCGGTTCGTCGAAGAGATAAATCCCGTTGCCTTTGAGCTTGTTGACCAGCACGGCCATGAAGGACTCGCCATGCGACTTCGCATGCAGAGAGCCGCCATAACCGTCCACGTAGCCCACGTCATCCATGTAAGACGCAACATTGAAAAAGCTTTCAGCCCTGAGGAAATAGCCATCGCGCGGCTGTGGCACACCGCGCGCCAGGCGCAACGCCCCATGTAGCGGGGATACGGAATCGACAGTACGAAACTGGACATTCTTCGTGCCACCCTCGGCACCAAACCCGAGAGCAACAGCAATCGCCTCGAGCACGGTGGATTTACCGGAACCATTCTCACCGACGAAAAAGGTCACGTTGGGGTGAAAGTCGATGTTCTCCAATTCCCGGACAGCGGGGATGTTGAACGGGTACTCGTCGTAGTCCGGCACAAAATCCGGGTAAAACGAGGCGTGCAGGAGGTAGGGCTTCGTGCGCCTTGGCATGGTCTGAGCGGCTAAGGTTGGAGATGACCGGCGGCGGCAAGGGCATCCGTATTGACTACCATGTCAGCCCTTGCGGGGCACCACCGACGGCGAGCGGTCATGGATGTTGCGGAAATAGCGGTAATACCGCATGGCGTAGGGGTTGTTTCTCGGTACTTGCTGTTCGATCTGTTGCCACCAATCGTCGAAACCGATCCGACGAAGTAAGCGCGCGTACTCCCGATACTCCCTCGGCACATTGCCGGCCGCAAGCATGGCGACGATGCGCCTTTTAAGCCGGATCGCAAGCGAGGAAGGCAGTTGAGCCCGCCTCAACGCGCATGCTGTCCGGCGCTTGAGGTTGGCGCCAAAAGGAAATTTTTGATCCTCTTCGAGAAACTCGACGCCGAGCGCGATGCAAGCCGCGTCACTCAGTGCAATACCTGCAATGACCTTGTCCATGACAGGGTAAATCCACCGATTGTCTCCTCGGCTTACCTCCGCCGGAGCGAGATCCAGCGGGCGCTCTACGCCGAGTCTCGCGGACAACTCCGCATATCGCTCACGGATCGCGCTGGCGCTCCACTTGCCTGTCCCGTTGTAATCCCGAATAAGCATTGGCGAAGGCTAAGGTTGGAGATGATCGGCTGCGTAGGGGTAAGCGCCGCCCGCCGCATCACCATCCGTCTCGTCTAACTCGTCAGGCCGCATTGAGCGCGCCGCAGCCTGAACTCTGGCAATAGCAATCCACGTGGCCGCGTCGGGCTCAAGTTCGGGAAAGGGCCCGTTTGCAGTATCCGAATTTTGCGTTTCATTTTCCTACACTTTACTTCGAAACCGGAGGTGTGACTTTTTACCACTCAGCCGTATAAAATTATAAAAAGGCGTAAAAAGGCCATTTCGCAAATCATGGGTATCGATGGCATAAGTTCCTCCTCTTTCCCGACATCCAGCCTCACTGGGCGCAGTGCGTCCACGGCAGGAGGGAATAGCGAGCTGAGCGAAAAGGACTTGCGTATCGTCGCCGAATTGCAGAAGCGCGACCGCGAAGTCCGCGCACATGAAATGGCCCACGTTGCCGCGGGTGGCGGGCTGGTTCAGGGTGGCGCCACTTACACCTGGGAAACGGGGCCGGACGGCCGTCGCTACGCTGTCGGCGGTGAAGTGCAGATCGACGTTTCGCCCGGCCGCACGCCGGAAGAAACCTTGAGCAAGGCGCAGCAGATCAGTGCTGCAGCGCTCGCTCCCGCCGACCCTTCCGCCCAGGATCGGCAGGTTGCCGCCCGCGCCAACGCCATGACGCTCGACGCCCAGCGGGAAATCGCCGCGCAACGGCAAGGCGAGAGTAGCGGTATTGGCAGTACCAGTGGTGTTGGCAGTGCATCAGCGGCTACGTCAGCGAACAACCAGGAAGGAAGCGCGGCGGAAAACACCGCGACAGCGCTACATCGTCTCATCGGCGGAATGGACCCGAACCGGCTCGGGGATCGCGTCAATATTTTCGCCTGAGTTCGCCCGTCGCTAAGTCCAATACGCGAATCCACACGAAGCCCGCGCGGAGAGGTTCCGACAGCGAATCGCTGTCCGGTACTTCAGCCTATCGTTGCGGCTATTGAAGCACAGCGGCCGGTACGACAACCGCTTCCCCTATAATCACGCCCCTGTCGCTTTCGATCACCGCGCCACGCGCCCACCCCATGTCCGACCTTCCCTGCCTGCTGCCCGGCCTTGCCGCTTTGTCCATGCCCAAACCCGGGGGCCGGTTCGATCTGCCGCCGTTGGCCGGCTCGGGCGATGCGTTGGCGTTGGCGCAGATCGCCGGGCAATGCCGGATGCTGACGGTGGTCACCGCCAATCCGCTCGATGCCCAGCGCCTGCAGGAAGAAATCGCGTGGGTCGCCCCTCGGTTGCGCCTGCACCAGTTGCCGGACTGGGAAACGCTGCCTTACGACAGTTTTTCCCCGCACCAGGATCTTGTTTCCGAGCGTTTATCCACGCTGTACGCAATCAGCCGCGGCGAGGCGGACGTGGTGCTGGTGCCGGCGTCCACCGCGCTGTACCGCATGACGCCGCCGGCCTATCTGGCGGCCTATACGTTTTTTCTCCAGCAGGGCGAAAAGCTCGACGTCGAACAGTTGCGCGCGCAGATGGCGCTCGCGGGCTATGCCCACGTCACCCAGGTGGTCAGCCCCGGGGAATTTTCGGTGCGCGGCGGTTTGATCGATCTGTATCCGATGGGCGCCACCCTGCCCTACCGGATCGATCTGTTCGACGATGAAATCGAGAGCATCCGAACCTTCGACCCGGATACCCAGCGCACCGTTTTCCCGACCAAGAACATCCGCCTGCTACCGGCGCGCGAATTTCCGCTCGATGAGGCCGGGCGTAGCCGTTTTCGCAGCCGCTTCCGCGAAGTCTTCGAAGGTGACCCGTCGCGCGCGGCGATCTACAAGGATGTGTCCAACGGTATCGCGCCAGCCGGCATCGAGTATTACCTGCCGCTATTCTTCGACGATACCGCGACCTTGTTCGACTATTTGCCGGCGGATACGCCGGTGCTGCTGCACCGCGACGTGCCGGGCGCAATCGCCGAATTCTGGCGCGATACACGCTCGCGTTACGACTTGCTCAAAGGCGATCGCACCCGCCCGGTGCTGCCGCCGGAGCAGTTGTTTCTCAACGACGAGGCGTTCTTTCTCGCGCTCAAGGACCGCCCCCGCCTAACGCTCGCCGGAGGGATGGCAAAAGAGGCGCCCGGCGAAGCGGCGCGCGCGCTGCCGGATGTCGCGGTCGACCGCAAGGCCGCCGACCCGCTCGCCCGGCTGAAAGCCTTGCTCAACGGTGAATGGTGCCGCGGCGGCGGCCGCGTGCTGCTGCTTGCCGACTCCCCCGGCCGGCGCGAAACGATGGCCGAATACCTTGCCGAATATGGCTTGCATCCGGCGGCCAGCGCCGATTTTTCCGCCTTCGCCGCCACCGATGCGGCATTCGCTCTCGGTGTCGGCCCGCTTGCCAGCGGCTTTTTGCTGCCGGAAGCAAAGATCGCCATCGTCACCGAAACTGAGCTGTACGCCGCCACTGCCCGCACCCGCGCGCGGCGCGACACGCGCAAGGCGGCGACGATGGAAGGCTGGCTGCGCGATCTGTCCGAGTTGAAAGTGGGCGATCCGGTGGTGCATGTGTCCCACGGCATCGGCCGCTACCACGGCCTGATCAGCATGGATCTGGGGGACGGCGACGAAGGCCAGGCAAGCGAATTCCTCCATCTCGAATACAACGGCGGCGACAAGCTGTACGTGCCGGTGTCGCAGTTGCACGTAATCACGCGCTACGCCGGCGCGGACCCGGAGGCGGTCGATCTGCACCGGCTCGGCTCCGGTCAGTGGGAAAAGGCAAAGAAAAAGGCGGCGATGCAGGTGCGCGACACCGCCGCCGAACTGCTCGCACTCTATGCTCAGCGCGCCGCGCGGCCAGGGCACCGTTTCGATTTCAAGCAGCACGATCTGGACGCGTTTGCCGAGGGTTTCGGCTTCGAAACCACGCCGGACCAGCAGGCGGCCATCGACGCCGTGGTCGCCGACATGAAATCGGGCAGGCCGATGGACCGCCTGGTGTGCGGCGACGTCGGCTTCGGCAAAACCGAGGTGGCCCTGCGCGCGGCCTTCGTCGCCGTGGCCGACGGCAAACAGGTGGCGATACTGTGCCCCACCACGCTGCTGGCCGAACAGCATTACCAGACCTTCGCCGACCGCTTTGCCGACTGGCCGATCAAGCTCGCCGAGTTGTCGCGCTTCAAATCGGCCAAGGAGCAGACCGAAGCGCTCAAGCTGCTGAGCGAAGGCAAGATCGACATCATCATCGGCACCCACCGCCTGCTGCAAAAGGACGTGCCGTTCAAGCGCCTCGGGCTCGTCGTCATCGACGAGGAACACCGTTTCGGCGTACGCCAGAAAGAAGCGCTGAAAACCCTGCGCAGCGAGGTGGATATACTCACCCTCACCGCCACGCCAATTCCGCGCACGCTGGGGCTGGCGCTGGAAGGGTTGCGCGAGTTCTCGGTGATCGCCACCGCGCCGCAAAAACGCCTGGCGATCAAGACCTTTGTCCAACGTCATAGCAAGGGCATCATCCGCGAGGCCGTGCTGCGCGAATTCAAGCGCGGCGGCCAGGTGTATTTCCTCCACAACGAGGTCGAAACGATCGCCAACGTGCGCGATTCGCTCACCGAACTGCTGCCGGAGGCGCGCATCGTCGTCGGCCACGGTCAATTGCCGGAACGCGAACTGGAACGGGTAATGCGCGATTTCACCCAGCAACGTGCGAACCTACTGCTGTGCACGACGATCATCGAAACCGGCATCGACATCCCCACCGCCAACACCATCATCATCAATCGCGCCGACCGCTTCGGCCTCGCCCAACTCCACCAACTGCGCGGACGTGTCGGACGCAGCCACCACCAGGCTTACGCGTATCTGCTCACCGACGCCCACGCCAAGCCCACCTCGCAAGCGCAGAAGCGGCTGGAGGCGATCGCGTTGATGGACGAACTCGGCGCCGGCTTCTATCTGGCGATGCACGACCTCGAAATCCGCGGCGCGGGCGAGGTGCTGGGCGAGCATCAATCGGGCGAAATCCAGCAGATCGGCTTCTCGCTGTACACCGAGATGCTCAAGCGCGCGGTCAGGGATCTACAGGCCGGCAAGGAGCCGGACCTGTCCCAACCGCTGGAGGTGGTATCGGAAATCAATCTGCACACCCCGGCGCTGCTGCCTTCGGACTATTGCAGCGACGTACAGGAGCGGCTGACGCTGTACAAACGGCTGGCCAACGGGGAATCGGAAGAAGACTTGCGCGCCTTGCAGGAAGAGCTGATCGACCGCTTCGGCGAATTGCCGCCGCAAACCCAGGCGCTGCTCGAAACCCACCGCCTGCGCCTGTTGGTAAAACCTTTCTGTGTGCATAAACTCGATGCCTCGGAGGCGCAGATCAGCGTGCAATTCGGCCCCGACGCGCCGATCGACCCGGCCAAGGTCATCCTGCTCATCCAGAAAGACCGCAACACCAAGATGGCCGGGCCCGACCGCCTGATCCGCCGTGCAAATCTGCCGGATCTGAAGCAGCGGGTACAGGCAGTAAAAGAATTGCTCGTGGCGGTAAAAGCCTGACACCGCCGGACTGAAATCGTCTCCACAACGGAGGGCGTATCCATGCTCATCAACTGCATCGCCTACCAGCACGGACGCAGGCTGGCCGATATCGGGATCACGGAAATCAGCAATTACGTCTCGCGGCCGGACTGCTTCGTCTGGGTCGCGCTGAAAGACGCCTCGCTCGAAGAGCTGGCGCAGATGAAGGAAGAATTCGGCCTGCACGAACTGGCCATCGAGGACGCGCACCACGGCCACCAACGGCCCAAGATCGAGGAGTACGGCGACGAGGTGTTCGCCGTCATGCATCTGGTCGAGGAAGACGGCAACCAATTCAATATCGGCGAAGTACATGTGTTCGTCGGCGTCAATTACATCCTGTCGGTGCGCAACGGCAGCCAGCAAGGCTTTCTAGGCGTGCGTGCGCGCTGCGAGCGCGAACCGAAAATGCTGGCAAAAGGTTCCGGTTACGTGTTCTACGCGCTGATGGACGCGGTGGTGGATCGCTACGTCCCGCTCATCGAAAAACTGGAAAATGAACTGGAAGCGATCGAGGACCGCATCTTCACCAAAGGCGCGGCCCAATCGACCATTCGCCGCCTGTACCGGCTCAAGCGCAAGATCACCATCCTCAAACACGCCGTAACCCCACTGATGGAAGCCGCCGGTAAGCTACAAAGCGGCCGCGTACCGGAGGTGTGCGGCAACACCCGCACCTACTTTCGCGACATTTACGATCACTTGGTGCGCATCAACGCCTCGCTCGACAGCACGCGCGAAACCATCACCACCGCAATCCAGGTCAACCTGGCTATGGTGGCCATCGACCAGACCGAAGTGAGCAAAAAACTCGCGGCCTGGGCCGGTATCTTCGCCGTCGCCACCGCCTTCGCCGGCATCTGGGGCATGAACTTCAAGGCCATGCCCGAACTGGAATGGCGCTGGGGCTATCCGCTGGCCCTGGGTTTGATCACAGCCTCGTGCTCTATTCTTTACTGGCGTTTCCGGCGCGCGCGCTGGTTGTAAACGCGGCGGGACCGGAAACGCCAAGGAAACAGGCAGAAGATGGCCTATGCACGCGGGGCATACACACGCGGTTTTCAACACTCCCCGCGCCGGCAAGAGCAAAACCTTTGCCCCAATCCGCCACATACCCAACCTGCTCCACCCGGAGCGAGCACCGTATTACCAGCGGAACGCGGGGAAACCCACAACTCGCCGCGCTCTCACAGCACCTCTCCGTCCGCGCCGGCCATCGCCCGGGATTCTGCCGCATGCAGCGTAACAAGCAGCGAAGCCAATCCATCGACCTGATTTTTGATGACTTCGATAGATTCTCTCGAATCGCGCGAACAGCCTTTTGATTGGCCAGCCAGATCAAGGCAGTTTTTCAGGCTGTCCAGCGAGTTTTCCACCCCTTTGTGGGCCGCTGCAATCATCTTCTCGATTTCGCTTGCTTGTAGGTCGCTTTTCTCCGCCAGTTTCCTGACCTCGTCGGCAACGATTGCGAATCCCCTACCATGCTCTCCCGCTCTGGCGGCCTCGATGGCCGCATTCAGCGCCAGCAAATTCGTTTGAGAGGCGATGTCCCGAATTACCTTGGCGATTGCGCCAACGTTCTCGGAAATGCTGGTCAAATTCCTCGCTTCGTCGGCGGAAGTGGAAACGGCGCCCGACAAAGACTCCATGTGCGTTTCCGTTTCCCGTCCCAGATCTTGGGCTTTTGTCGCATCGATCTTTGCAAGATCCGTCAGGCGCACGGCTTCGAGAATCTTGTCCCGGTCTTCCATCTGGTTATTCTGTGCAACCGTGATATCGCTGGCCAACTTCACGACACGAACGACCGCGCCGACATCGTTAACGATCGGCGTATAGGATGCCTCGAGCCATACGGTATCCCCAGCCCTATTCTTTCTCTTGAAGGTTCCGCTGACGAAAGCGCCTTTTCTCAACTGACCCCAAAATTTCTCGTATTGGGGTGAGGCCGCGAATGTGGCATCGCAAAACATTCGATGGTGCTGCCCTCGCAATTCAGCAAGGGAATAGCCCATTGCGTCGAGAAATTTCGGGTTTGCTTCAATAACCCGGGCTTCCATATCGAATTCGACCAATAGCATGGAACCTCTGGCCGCATCCATGGTTGCCTTGGCCATCAGTTCTTCATTGGCGCGCGCGGTGACATCCTGGGCAATCTTGACGACCTTGTTCGCTCTTCCTGTTTCATCGCGTATCGCGTTATAAGACGCTTCCAGCCAGACGATGGAGCCGTCTTTTTTTATCCGTTTGAATCTTCCGGATATGAATTCTCCGGAACGAAGTTTTTGCCAGAACGCGACATATTGACTGCTCGTGACATAATCTGGCGTACAAAACATGCGGTGATGCTTTCCGGCCAATTCATCCTTTGAATACCCCATTGCCGCCATGAAATTCTGATTGGCATCTAGAATCTGGCCATCCGGAGAAAACTCGATAATCAGCATCGAGCGATCCATCGCTTCTATTAGCATTAATGCCTGAGCGGAAGCCTTATTGACGGCATTGGCGGCGCCAGGCGCATTAGCGCCATCGGGAGGCCTACCCGAGAAAATATTCATAATACCCACGACACTTCTCCTTTACAGGAAAAACGCTTCGTTATAAAGATCTAACTCTTATGGTGCACTCTGGAATAATTCGTACCCAAAGCATCTCCACGCTGACGGAACAACACGCGCGGGGGATGCTGGTATGGCAACAACACTACGTATTTAAAACACCCTAAAAAAGCGGCACATCCTTTTTATTATTTTTCGTCGGCATCATTGGACATGTGCTTTTTCAACGCCATACCCCGCCCAGGTTATTCTTAAGCTGCCTTGGTTACGGTTTTTAGAACGAAGTTATGATATGTAACATTTTTACTTATCACAACAGTTCCCAGACATATTTCCAAAAAATATCGCCAAGGCAGTGCCTGCATCGAACAAGTAAAACCCGTGTAACCACGGGCCTCCTCGAACAATGCGATGTGACATTGTTTATGAAAATCTTGGTACCAGGACTACGTGGCAGGCGCAACATGAACACTTCGGAACGCGCCAAGACGGGGCCATCACATGCAGATAACGATACGGGCCTAAACCTTGCGTTTATCGTAGGCGCGCCGCCGGTACTGCTCTATCCAACAAGGGCGGAGCGTCGAACTGCTCAAGCAGTTCCGCCAACACTTCCGCACCGCCAATGCTCAAGCTCATCAGTTGCACGGCCACTGCCTCACCGATATACGAGGGGTCATACCCAAACTGGAGTGGCGCTGGGGCTATCCGTTAGCGCGGGGCATCATCGCGCACTCGCGCGCCATTCTTTACTGGCGTTTCCGGCATGCGCGCTGGCTGTAAGCGTAGCGAGGGCCGGAAACGCCAAAGAAACAGGCCGGAGAAGAGGGAAGCCCTCAACTTACCGAGCCATCACAGCACCTCTCCGTCCGCGCCGACCATCGCCCTGGACTCTGCCGCATGCAACGAAATAAGCAGCGAAGCCAGCCCATCGACCTGATTCTTGATGACCTCGATGGACTCTCTTGAATCGCGCGAGCAGCCTTTTGATTGGTCGGCCAGATCAAGGCAGTTTTTCAGGCTATCCAGAGAAGTTTCCACTCCCTTTTGGGCCTCCGCGATCATCTTCTCAATTTCGATTGCCTGCACATCGCTTTTCTCCGCCAGTTTCCTGACCTCGTCGGCAACGATTGCAAATCCCCTGCCATGCTCCCCAGCTCTAGCGGCCTCGATGGCCGCATTCAGCGCCAGCAGGTTCGTTTGAGACGCAATATCCCGAATCGCTTTGGCAATTGCACCGACGTTCTCGGAAATACTGGTCAACTTCCTCGCTTCGTCGGCGGAGGCGGAAACGGCGCCCGATAGAGATTCCATGTGCGTTTCCGTTTCCCGTCCCAGATCCTGGGCTTTTGTCGCATCGATCTTTGCAAGATCCGTCAGGCGCACGGCTTCGAGAATCCTTTCCCGGTCTTCCATCTGATTATTCTGTGCAACCGTGATATCGCTGGCCAGCTTTACGACACGGACGACCTCGCCGACATCATTGACGATCGGCGTATAGGATGCTTCGAGCCATACGGCGTCCCCAGCCCTATTCTTTCTCTTGAAGGTTCCGCTGATGGAAACACCCTTTCTCAGTTGGCCCCAGAATTTTTCGTATTGGGGCGATACCACGAATGCGTCATCACAAAAAACGCGATGATGTTGTCCTCGTAGCTCAGCAAGGGAATAGCCCATTGCCTCTAGAAATTTCGGGCTTGCTCCAATAACCTGGGCTTGCATATCGAATTCGATCAAGAGCATGGAGCCTTTGGCCGCATCCATCGTTGCCTTGGCCATCAGTTCCTCATCGGCGCGCCCGGTGACATCCTGGGCAATCTTGACGACCTTGTACGTTCTTCCTGCCTCATCGAGTACCGCGTTATAAGACGCTTCCAGCCAGACGATGGAGCCGTCTTTTTTTACCCGCTTGAACCTTCCGGATATGAATTCTCCGGAACGGAGCTTTTGCCAAAACGTAGCATACTGACTACCTGCGACATAATCGGGCGTACACAGTGCGCGGTGATGCTTTCCGAGCAATTCATCCTTTGAATACCCCATTGCCGCCATGAAATTCTGATTGGCGTCCAGAATCTGACCATCCGGAGAAAACTCGATAATCAACATCGAGCGGTCCAACGCTGCTGTCAATGCCTGAGCGGAAGCTTTATTGGCAGCATCGGCGGCGCCAAACACATTAGTACCATCTGGAGGCTTGCTCGAGAAAAAATCCATAATACCCACGATACTTCTCCTTTTACAGGGAAAAACGCTTCGTTACCAAAATGCAAATTTTGTAGTGCGCTCTAAAGCAGTTCGTATCTGAAACATTCCTGCACAACGGGACAAGGCGCATGGGATGCCGTTTATGGCATAAAAATTATTCACTCCCAAACGCCCTGAAAAGAAGAAAACACGGCACATCCTTTTTATTTTTTTCATCGGCGCCCATGCGCGTATGCTCTTTTCAACGTCGTACCCCACCTCGTTCATTTTTAAGCTGTCGTGGTTACGGTTTTAAAAACAAAGTCATGATATGTAACATTTTTATTTATCACAACCTTTCCCGGGCAAATATCACGGCATGGCATGTCGGTACATGAATAACCAATTGGAATAAACCGGTTTTTCTCCCTGCTGCCGGAATTGATGTCGAGCGCAACACGAACGCTCCGAGGCATACCCAGAGGGCACCACATAGAGATTGGCGATACGGGCGTAAATCCCTACCCGTCCGCACCTCGAACAATCAAGCGCTCAGATACGTCCCGGCCAAAGTCTCAATCCGGCATATATCGCGCTCACCACGAACGCACAGCCTCTCCACGCTCCAACTGGTTAGCCGAAATACCGCCTTGAGCATGAGCACCTCCCGGATCGTCGTGTCGCTTAGGCCGCCCGCGCCTCATGCCGCCACAAACACACCGCATGCCACGGCCGCACCAACATCACTCCGAACACAAAGCCGTCCATACGTTGCGCACTTGGCAGGCAGCGCCATGGGCACAGCACGCAAGCAAATCGATGTGTAAATACCATTTGAAATAAAAACTATGTTTTCTTATTTATTTTCAACAAGATAAAATATTAATAGACATTTCGGTCAAAAATATTTGACATAAGACTCAACGCACTCAATAATGATTCGACGCACGATTTCGCGCGTTTTTTGCGGATGCGCCAACGCCTTGTCACTCCGGATTGACTAACTGACCCGACGTTGAAATGCACGGCGCCCGTTAGTGACCATCCAGGAGGATCTTCGATGAGAGACAAATATCTAGCGGCAGTCGTCCAAGCGGCCGCAGTGCCGTTCGACGTGGAAAAAAGCACTGCCAAGGCAGTTGATTTCATTCACGCGGCGGCGGGCAAAGGCGCGAAACTGATCGTGTTTCCGGAGGTGTTCATTTCCGGCTACCCCAAGCTTGCCGCTTTCGGCGGCTCGGTCGGCCGCCGCACACCGGAAGGCCGCGAGGCATTCCGCGTCTACAGCGCGGGCTCAATCGAAGTGCCGGGACCGATCACCGACCGTATCGGCGAAGCGGCCGCAGCGGCGGGTAGCGCGGTCGTCATCGGCGTTTTGGAAAAAGATCCGCTCAACGGTACGGTGTATTGCACCGTTTTGTTCTTCGACGACAAGGGCAAACTGCTGGGCAAGCACCGCAAGCTGATGCCGACCGCCACCGAACGCCTGATCTGGGGCTTCGGCGACGGTTCGACGATCCCGGTGTTCGATCTGCCGCAAGGCCGCATCGGCTCGGTCATCTGCTGGGAAAACTACATGCCGCTGTTCCGCATGGCGATGTACTCCAAGGGCATCACCGTTTACTGCGCGCCAACCGCCGACGACCGCGATACCTGGCTGCCGTCGATGCAGCATATCGCGCTCGAAGGGCGCTGCTTTGTGCTGTCGGCCTGCCAGTACATCACGCGCGCCGAGTACCCGCAGGACTACGAAGCGCCCGTCGACCAGGGCGTGATGATGCGCGGCGGCTCCTGCATCATCGATCCGCTGGGCAAGGTGCTGGCGGGGCCGAATTTCACGGAAGAAACGATTCTGTACGCGGAAATCGATCACGGCGACGTCATACGTTCCCGCCTCGATTTCGACGCGACCGGGCACTACGCCCGCCCGGAAATTTTCCGCCTGCTCGTCAACGAGAACCCGATGCCTCCCGTCGCGCCGATGAACGACTGACGCTCAGAGCAATCCGACCGGAATGAACACGAGGCAACAGCGCATTGCATGAAACATGCGATGAGGCGGCATCAAATCGCCCGCCTCGATGGCACTTCAAGTATGACTGGAAAGAGATTTTTATGAACGCGAATACGCACGCGGACCTCTACGAGCGTCTGCGTAACAGCGAGAAATATCAGCAGCTTACGCGCGAGCGTGACGCACTGGCCCGGCTTTCGACCTGGCTTGTGCTGATCGGGCTGTACACCTTTATCGGCTTGGTGGCCTTTAATCCGGCGCTGATCTCCGCGCCGCTTTCCCAGGCGCACGCTCTGTCGCTGGGGGTTCCGTTGGTCATCGGCCTGATGATCGTCTTTTGGCTGCTCGCCGGGTTCTACATCTATCGCGCCAACAGCCGCTTCGACGCGCTGCAGCGGGATCTGATACACGAAGCGATGGAGAAACAACCATGAACCGCCGCAATCTTGGACTATGCGGCCTGCTGCTGGCCGCGAGCGCCCCTGCCCTCGCCGCGCCCGACCAGGCGGCGCAACAGCCGTTCAATCTGCTGGCCATCGGCATGTTCGGGTTGTTCGTGCTGGCCACCCTGGGCATCACCTGGTGGGCGGCAAGCCGGACACGCTCGACGTCGGATTTCTATACCGCCGGCGGCGGCATCACCGGCTTCCAGAACGGGCTGGCGATCGCCGGCGATTACTGCTCGGCGGCGGCGCTGCTCGGTATCTCCTCGATGGTGTACGCGAAGGGCTTCGACGGGATGATCTATATCCTGTGCTACTTCGCCGCCTGGCCGGTATTTCTGTTCCTGATGGCCGAACGCCTGCGTAACCTCGGGCGCTTCACCTTCGCCGACATCACGGCCTTCCGGCTCGATCCGAGGAAAATCCGCCTCATCTCCGCGATCAACTCGCTGATCGTGGTCTGCTTCTATCTGATCGTGCAGATGGTCGGCGCGGGCGAACTGGTGCGCCTGCTGTTCGGCCTGCGCTACGAGGTGGCGGTGGTGCTGGTGGGCTGCCTGATGATCGTCTATGTGATCTTTGGCGGCATGATCGCGACGACCTGGGTGCAAATCATCAAGGCCGTGCTGCTCCTGACCGGCGGCACCGTACTGGCGCTGCTGGCGCTGTCCCGCTTCGGCTTCAGCCTCTACGACATGACCGACCAGGCCGTGCAGGTGCACAAGGAAGGCATGAAGATCATGGCGCCCGGTGCGTTCCTGAGCGATCCGGTCACGGTCATCTCGTTGTCGCTCGGCCTCGTGTTCGGCACGATGGGGCTGCCGCACATCCTGATGCGCTTCTTTACCGTTTCCAACGCCAAGGAAGCACGCAAGAGCGTGTTCTACGCCACCGGGTTCATCGGCTTCTTCTTCATTCTCACCGCCATCATCGGCCTTGCCGGCATCGTGCTCATCGGCACCAAGCCGGAGTTCTTCGAAGGCGGCGATCTGGCGGGCAAGCTGATCGGCGGCAACAACATGGTCGCGCTACATCTGTCCAAGGCCTTGGGCGGCGATCTGGTCCTCGGCTTCCTCTCCGCCGTCACCTTCGCCACGATCATCGCCGTCGTCGCCGGCCTGGCATTGGCGGGCGCCTCGGCGATCTCGCACGACATCTACGCGCAGATCATCAAGCGGGGAAACAGCTCCGAAACCAAGGAGCTGTGGGTATCGAAGATGGCAACCATCGGCATCGGCGTCGTCTCGGTGATTCTGGGCATCATGTTCCAGAAGCACAACCTGACCTTCCTTGTCGGCATCGCATTCGGTATCGCCGCCTCGTGCAATTTCCCGGTACTGCTGCTTTCGATGTACTGGCGCGGATTGACGACGCGCGGCGCGCTGTGGGGCAGCATTGCCGGGCTGGTATCGGCCGTGACCATCGTCGTCTGCTCAAAGGCGGTGTGGGTCAACGTGCTCGAAAATCCGGCGCCGCTGTTTCCGTACGAACAGCCGGCAATCTTCTCGATGCCGCTGGCGTTCCTCGTCATCTGGATCGTTTCCAGCCTCGACCGCAGCGCACAGGCAGATCGCGAAAAAGCCGCGTTCAACGCCCAGGAAGTACGCGCCCAGACCGGCGTCGGCGCGGCGGGCGCGGCTTCGCACTGATAAATTTCAATCCGCTGGCAGCGAGAGGGCGACGTCCGCCCCCTCCTGCCCCGGATCGGCGCCGGGTTTTCGCAGGAAAAAACCGTTTCCGCCTCTTTACAGCCCGGCATGCCGGGCTTTTTTTTCGAGGCTACGCCGGCGTACTGCTTGCCCACAACGCATTGAACAGCGTTGTCTGCAGATTCGAGAACTCCTCGCTCTCGATGATCATGCCGAAGTTCTCGCGCCGCGACGATACCATCGCCACCTTGGCGTCATAAATGTAGAGCGTCATCGCGAAAGGTCCGTCGTGCTCGGCGTAACGCAGATCCCGCACGTCATCGCTCGAAGTGGGCCAGATATTGTCGACTTCCTCGCCGCGTGAACGAATCACCTGGAGCTTCAAGCCCGCAGCGATGCGTTTCTTGATGTATTCCTCCATCGCGCGCCGCCCCGGCGTTTCCAACAGTTCGAGCATCGACAGCATGGCCTTGAGCGTGCCGCTGCGGCAGCTCAGCGTGTCGTACAACACGTTGAGAATCCCTTCCTGCCCCTCGAAAAAACGGATGCGCGGGCGCACGCTGGCGCCGCCATACATCGACAGCAATTCCGGCATCAGATCCATCAGATGGCGGCGGTCGTCATCGAGTTTGCGCACCAGCGTATTGGGGTGCTCGGCGATGATGACGGTGCGCCCGTTACGTTGGCTTTGCGCCAGCAAACCGCGCTCGCACAAACGGGCCAGCGTGTTGTAGGCCAGCGTGCGGCTGATGCCCGCGCGCTTGGCAACCTCCACCACGGAGGCCTCTCCGAGTTCGAGCGCGGCAAGGTAAAACTGGGCGCTACTGCCACTCAGGCCGATTTTTTCCAATTGTTGAGGGTTCAACATCCCAAGATTCCTCTCCTTGCCGGCGCTTTTTTCTTGCTGCTCATTTTGCCGACCGCGCAACCTGTCGTTTCTTTTCTATCCATTCCTTTCCCTAAGAAAATGCTCATTGCAACCCGAGCAAAGGACGCCAAACCCGGTGGCAGTATAAGCCGGCGGCCTGAACGGCAAACCTCGTACTTTTGACATCGTGCGCAAACGACTACCGACGCTTCCGATATGCATGCTGGCTGTAGCGACCCATAGCGCAATCATTCGGCGCGCCAGATCCGATGGCCGCGCTCAAAGATCGAGAATATCAACGATCTCCCGCGTCGCCTGCACCAAGCGCACGATTTTGCCTTCCAGAAAGATCAACACCGTACCGCGCGGTTGCGGTGGCAAACGCCTCATGACCTCAACCGGAACGGGCGTGGCATAGCGGTAAATATCCGGCGCCAACACTTCCCCCCGTACCAGTTTTTTCTGCCAACCCGGCGGCAGCGAACCGCCGCGCGCCACTTTTTTCTGCAAGCCAGGCGGTAACGGCTTCGCTTTTCCGGGCGCGGGGTAGTAGTCGCGCAAAATCACACCTTCAGGCTCGGTAATGGTGATTTTCAGCCATGGTTCGTCCTGATGCCGGCCGCCCGTCCGATCATCCACCCGCACCGCCGGTGCATCGTCGTACTGACCGTGTTTGTCGTGCTTATCGTTTTTCGCCACTGCCACACTTGTGGCACAGCACAAGGAAAGCGCCAGCAGAATCTGTTTTTTCATCTTCGTTCTCCACGAATAGAACCAGCAAGCACAAGCGATTCACCCCTCATGTCCCTGTATTTGTAAATGCGTGCGGGGCGGCCACAGGCCGATACACAAGGTATTCTCCCGCTACAGCAGCCTTGTCGCCAGATTACCGCGAGGAAAATCCATGTCCAAGACCATGCTCCAGACAATAACGCGCCCGTTTTTCCCGATCATTTACGTTCGCGGCTACGCGATGACGCAGAGCGAGATCGCCGCCACCGTCGCCAGCCCCTACATGGGCTTCAACCTTGGTTCGACGAAGATGCGCCAGGACTGGCAGGGCCGGCCGCAGCGGCACATTTTCGAATCGTCGCTGGTGCGGCTGATGAAGGATTATGGCTACCGCGACATCTACCACGATGGCGCCGAGCGCACCGGCCCGCTCGACGCCCGCAGCGTCGTCATCTACCGCTACTACGAGCAGGCCGACAAAGAACTGGGCTCGGGCCACGTACCTTCGATCATGGAGGCCGCCAAGGGCTTGAAGGATTTGATCCACGAGGTCAGGGCACAGGTCTGCGGCGACGATGCCGAGGCGCGGGAAGCATTCCGCGTCTATCTGGTGGCGCACTCGATGGGCGGTCTGATCTGCCGCTGCTTCCTGCAGAACGACCAGATCAGCAACAACGACGACCGCAAGCTGGTGGATAAGCTCTTTACCTACGCCACGCCGCACAACGGCATCGACATCGCCGGTATGAACGTGCCGCGCGCGCTCGGTTTGTGGGACATGAACAACTTCAACCGCACCGTGATGGCGGACTACCTTGGATTACCGAAAAAAGCCGAACGCGTCGATACGCTCAACGGTAAATTCGACCCACAGCGCGTGTTCTGCCTCGTCGGCAGCAATCAACGCGATTACGACGTCGCTTTGGGGCTGTCGGCTTCGCTGGCGGGCGAAATGAGCGACGGCCTCGTCCGCATCGAAAACGCGTCCGTCCAGGAAGCGCCGCGCGCTTTCGTCTATCGCAGCCACAGCGGCCCTTACGGTATCGTCAATTCCGAGGAGGGGTATCAGAATCTGACGCGCTTCTTATTCGGTAACGCCCGTGTCGAGGGCGTTCTCGACGTGGACGCCCTGCCCCTGCCACCCTCGGTGCAAAAGGAGAAAGACGCCGGCAAGGCGGTGCGGGCCTCGTATTACTTCGAAGCCACCGTATCGCCGCGCGGCGGCATGAACTACAAGCTGAGCGAACGGCGGCGGGAAACCTGCTCGGCCGTGCTGCGCCGCTACGACGATCTGTTCAAGCCCGAAACCATGGCCGACGGCGAGCCGCGCTCGCCGACGCTGTTCTCGGTATTTCTCGACACAAACCGCATCGCCGTGGGAAAAGGCCTCGTATTTACCGTCGACCTGGCCGTTTCCACCACGGGATACACGGTCGACGGCTTTCTGTGGAGCGACAAGCATCTTGCCGGTGAATACCTGTTCCGCGACACGCTGACGATCCGCGCAACACCCAACGCCACGGACTGGTCGGTACGCTACAACCTGAGCGACGAAACCTGGGGCGAAAGCACGGGCAAGACGGCGGAACAGGACGAGCACGGCTGGATCATTCCGCTGAGCACGAAAAAAGGCTTCCAGGCCAGATTGCGCCTGGCCGTCGCACGCTGGGAGTAAACGACACCAAACACCGGCCCGCCTCCACCGGCGCCTATCCCGCACCCGAGGGAACAGGCGCCAGGAGGTACAATTCGCTTCTTTCTCTTTGCCCCCGGAACCGCATCGCATGTCTGTCGCACAAACCGAAAATCTCAACATCGTCGCCGTCGATCACATGCCCTCCCCCGAGGAGATCAAAGCGCGCGTGCCGCTTACCGAGCATGCCGCGGCAGTCGTGCTGAACGGACGCAAAACGCTGACCGATATTCTCGACCGCAAGGACAACCGCCTGTTCGTCGTCATCGGCCCTGCTCCATCCACGATCCGGTCGCGGGCCTGGACTACGCGCGCCGGCTCAAGGCGCTGGCCGATGAGGTCGCCGGCACGATGCAACTGGTGATGCGGGTCTATTTCGAAAAGCCGCGCACTTCGACCGGCTGGAAAGGGTTCATCAACGACCCCTACATGAACGACTCCTTCCGCATCGACGAGGGGATGGAAAAAGCACGCCGCTTTCTCCTCGACGTGTGCGAGATCGGCCTGCCGACAGCCACCGAGGCGCTCGACCCGATCGCGCCCCAATACTATGGCGATCTCATTTGCTGGACAGCGATCGGCGCCCGCACATCGGAATCGCAAACGCACCGGGAAATGTCCTCCGGCCTGTCCACGCCGGTCGGCTTCAAGAACGCGACCGACGGCGATCTGGACGTGGCGATCAACGCCATCCTCTCCGCCGCCAGCCCACACAGCTTTCTCGGCATCAGCGGCAAGGGCCAATCGGCCATCCTGCGCACCCGTGGCAACCGCTACGGCCATGTGGTGTTGCGCGGCGGCGGCGGACGGCCGAACTACGACACGGTATCGATTTCGCTCGCCGAGCAGGCGCTGGCAAAAGCGAAGCTGCCGCAGAACATCGTCGTCGACTGCTCCCATGCCAATTCGTGGAAAAAGCAGGATTTGCAACCGCTGGTGCTGAAAGATGTGATCCACCAGATCCGCGAAGGCAATCGCTCGCTGGTCGGCGTCATGGTCGAAAGCTTCATCGAAGCCGGCAACCAGCCGATTCCCGCCGATCTCTCCCAGCTGCGCTACGGCTGCTCGGTTACGGACGCCTGCGTCGGCTGGGACACCACGGCAGAGATGATCCGTAGCGCCCACGCCATACTGGGCGAAGCACTGGCCCAAAGGGAACGCGCTGCATGAATCTCGTCGTTCAAGGCGAAGGCATTGGCGACGACCATGCTGACGCCCTGCCAACGCTGGCCGCACTGACCACGGCCAGCGCCATCGAACGCATCTCCCCCTCGGCCTTCCGCCTCGTCGGCGCGACAAAACGCGCCGGCATCGCCGCGCGCTGCGCCGAATACCGCCTGGACTGGGCGTGGGTGCCGGCACAGCGGAAACTGACTGATTTCGGCCTGTTCGTCACCGACATGGACTCGACGCTGATCAACATCGAGTGCATCGACGAAATCGCCGACATGCAAGGGCTCAAGACGGAAGTCGCGGCCATCACCGAATCGGCCATGCACGGCGAAATCGACTTCCGTGAATCGCTCACCCGCCGCGTCGCGCTGCTCGCCGGCCTGCCGGAAACGGCGCTGGAACAGGTGTACCGGGAGCGTCTGCGGCTCAACCCCGGCGCCGAGCGGCTGCTGCGCACACTGCGCGACAACGGTACCCAGTGCGTACTGGTTTCCGGCGGCTTCACCTATTTCACCGAGCGTCTCAAACAACGCCTGGGCTTCAGCCACGCTTACGCCAACGAACTGGAAACTGCTGGCGGACGCCTGACCGGCCGTGTCGTCGGCCCGATCATCGACGGCCAGGCCAAGGCCGCACATCTCACCCGCATCCGCGACGGCCTGGGGCTCGCCCCCGCCCAGACCATCGCGATGGGCGACGGCGCCAACGATATTCCCATGCTGAACGCGGCAGGCTTCGGCATCGCCTACCGGGCCAAACCCGCGCTGCGCGACATTGCCGATTGCTGCCTCGATCACTCGGACCTGGACGGCATCCCCGCTTTTTTTGCCTAGAGCGTGTTATGAACTTTGAAGGATCGCAGCGGCATTGCTGAGCATTAAAGTCGTGAAGACGGCGCAATGCAGTCAGGCCCGTGTTTCGGGCAACCGTTCATCGTCACAGATCAACTTGCAAAATCGGTTGATCCATCCATAACTCAATACCTTCATCCCGGGCGACCTGTGCCGGTCCGCCTCCGGTGTATCCCTGATAAATGAACGTCGTTGCCGATTTTGAAAACATATCCATAGAAACCGGCTGCCCGCTACCCACGCTTTTGCGAAACATACTCTCCACGGGGACGACCGTTTACGGATCGAACTGGCGGGAACGGATGCTGAATGAGCCCCCGCCGTTTATCAGTTGGTTCGATTTCGAGTGGATCGATGCGGGTAAGAGTCGGGCCGAAATACGGGAATGGCTCAATCCGGAAGAGCAGCACGGCAAGGTATTTTTGCCGTTTGCGCAGTCCGGTGCGGGCGATGCTTACTGCCTGATGCCTATCGAGGGCCAGCCCCCCGGCGTGGCATTGATCTCGCATGACGATGTGACCAGCCAAATGGGCTATCGATCGTTCGATGATTTCGTCTGCGCCCAATACCTCGAGACATTTGCCGATGCCGGGCATCTCGCCAGCAGTTTTTCAGAGCAGGAGATCTCCCAGATCATCAAGGCGGACGTGGCATCGGTCAGCCAGTTCATGGACGAGCCAACGCGCGCCTACTTAATGGCGTTTTGCGCTATCCCCCTGACCTCCCGAGCGTTTCGCCAGGGCCCCAGAGCGCGCGCGGAAACCGTCCCTTCATTGATTTCCCAGGAGCAACTGACCGTTGAAAGCTTGAAGTTCGCCGCTCCGGATGCAGCGCCCTTTCCCATTGCCGCACGTTGGGAAACCAAGGCTTTCGCATTGGAAGCAAGCTCTACAGCGAATGTATCCGAGCCCTCTCTAGACTGGCGCACCCAAGCCTTAGACCCCAAAACAAGATTTGCAGCCATTCAGTCCTATCGTCTTGAATTCGGAGGCAGCCTCAAAGACGCAAAATTGGCCATCGACCAATACATTGTCCAATTGAGTGAAAGTTGACCGAATGCTGGATACTTCGCTTCAACACACCGCGAAGATTTTGGAAGCCCGTCAGTCGCCATTGAAGTCTCTGATGCACGCTGAAATCCCAACCTGCCCGGTGTCACCCGTTCGCAACGTGAGCCAAAATCGCATTGAGCATCGCCGCGCCCAGGCGCTTGCTGCGCGCGCCACTCCAACCGACCTGCCCATCCGGCAAATTGGCGTTGTCCTTGAACGGCATCTCCAACGTCAGCGATACACAGCCGAAACGGTGGGCCACCCACTTGCTCGCCAGCGTCAGTAACTCATCGCCGAAGCGGCCGCGCCGATAACCGTGTTCGCGCTGAAAATCCGGGCTTACGGCGGCGAAAGCATCGATGAAGCGGGCCTGCTGCTCGGCCGCGGCAAAGCCGGGCACCTCTTCCGCGGTGGAAAAGAACACATACGGCAGCGCCTCGTCACCGTGAACGTCGAGGAATAGCTCGCAACCGCTACGCTCCATCGCCGCGCGCACGAGAAAAACCTCCGGGCTCGCCGCCGGGTCGGGTTCGCGCCACTCCCGGTTCAGATTGCGCCCCACCGCGTTGGTCCGCAGGTTTCCGCGCACGGCACCGTCCGGATTCATATTCGGCACGATGTACAGCAACGCATGCTCGCGCACCCTGCGCGCAACCGGATCGGCGCTGTCGAGCAAACGTTCGAGCAAGCCCTCGACAAACCACTCCGCCATCGTCTCGCCCGGATGCTGGCGGGCGATGATCCACACGGGCGTGCGCGCGATCTCCGGCCGGCCGACAACAACCACATCGATATCCCGCCCTTCCACCGTGGCGCCGAGGTTATGCACTTGCGCATAAGGCGATATTTCAGCGCGGCTGAGCAGATCGAGGTGACGTTCGAACGGATACGGCTCAAAGTAAGCGTAATAAACGATATCGCGCTCCGGCGCGTGCTCGACGACAAGCTGGCCGCCCTCATAACTCGTGCCAGCCACGCGGAACCAGGTGCGCCGATCATAGGACGCCACGCACCGATAGCCCTCCCAACCGTCCGGATAGGCCGATTCCGCGGCATTCTCGAACACCAACCGCACCGCCTTGCCCGCCGCGCCGTGCAGGCGGAAATAAAACCACTGGCGAAAATCCGCCGCGTTATCGGCACGCAAGCGCAGGCGAATATCCCCCTCGTCGGGCAGACTCACCACCTCGATCGCACCCGCATCGAAATTCCAGCTTATTCTCATCGCGCCTTCCCCTCATTACCCCAAATACAAAAGCAAACCATCACCTGCCTGGATAGCCACGACCCCATTTCTCGATATCCCCCATCCGCTCCGGCCTTTTACCTGGATGGCGCCGGTAAAAACCCGGCGTCATCCACACAGTGCACTGCGTCACGGACAAACCGGCACATCGGCAAGGGAAGCCCTGGCATACCGCTATAATCGCCCGATTACAAATAATTCATCTGCTTACATGGATTACCGCAGAGAAGTCGACGGCCTTCGCACACTGGCAGTCTTACCCGTCATTCTATTTCATGCAGGGTTCGGCCTATTCAGCGGCGGCTTTGTCGGCGTCGACATTTTCTTCGTCATCAGCGGCTATCTGATCACCTCGATCATCCTCGGGGAGATGCAGTCTGGAAAATTCACGCTTATCGGCTTTTACGAACGCCGGGCCAGACGGATATTGCCCGCCTTGTTCTTCGTCATGCTTGTCTGCCTGCCGTTCGCCTGGCTGTGGATGATGCCGGATGAACTCAATGGCTTTGCCAAAAGCCTGGTCGCGGTTTCGTTTTTTTCCTCCAATATCCTGTTCTGGCGCGAAAGCGGCTATTTCGACACGGCAACCGAACTGAAACCGCTCCTGCACACATGGAGTCTGGCGGTCGAAGAGCAGTATTACGTTCTTTTCCCGCTTTTCATTTTATTGACCTGGCGCTTTGGAAAACGCTGGATGGTCGGCGCACTGGCCTTCTGCGCGGCCATCAGCTTCGCCGTGGCGCAATGGGGCTCTCTCAACAAGCCCACGGAAAGTTTTTATCTGCTTCCCACGCGCGGCTGGGAGTTATTGATCGGGGCATTTGTTGCGTTTTACCTGTTCGGCAATAAACATCCGAAAATAAGAACGCCGCAAATCAGCCAAACTTCCAGCCTGATCGGCCTTTTATTGATCGTTTACGCGATTTTCGCGTTCGACAAATCCACCCCGTTCCCAGGCGTCTATGCGCTGGCGCCCACGGTTGGCGCGGCGCTCATCATTCTTTTCGCCACGCCCGAAACATACGTTGGCCGGCTTTTGAGCCATCGCGTGCCGGTCAGCATAGGGTTGATCAGCTACAGCACCTATCTATGGCACCAGCCCTTGTTCGCATTCGCCCGTTTGCGCAGCATCGGCCAGCCGAGCGATATTTTATTTCTCGCCCTGTCCATCGCCTCCATTGTTCTGGCCTATTTCACCTGGAAGCATGTCGAGTGGCCATTCAGAAATAAAAAAATTATCAGCCGCAAGCAAATATTCACGCTGACCGCCGCCGCGAGCGTAGCCTTTTGTACCCTGGGAATAGTCGGAAACATCAACCAGGGATTTGAAGGACGCTTCGACGAAAAAGTAAAAACCGCATTGAACGGGGCTAACGATAGAAATAAGCGCCAGACAAAATGCTTGAGCGGCGGTGATTTTTATTTATCTCCCGCAATGTCATGCATCATCGGCGACAAGGAAAAAGTCATTGGCGCGTTGCTTGGAGACTCCCATGCCGACGCCCTGGCATCCGCCCTGCAAGAAAACCTACAAAGCAAGGGGCTGGGCCTGAAAAACCTTACATTTGCCGGCTGCCCGCCCGTCAATGACGTCTATCGGGCCGACGCATCGGGCTATGAGCGTTGCGCGGAATACAACCGGGAAGCGGCCAACTTTCTGGCCGCGCATGAAGAATACAATTACGTCGTCGTTTCCGCGCGCTGGACCTTGTACTTCGAGAAAAGCCGCTACGACAACGGGGATGGCGGCATAGAGCACGGAGAAAAAATCGATCTGGACGTATTGGAAAACGGGAAAAAGGTTCGGCACTCGGAAGAAATACGCCGCCAAATGCTGGCGGACAAATACAAAGAGACGATTTGGCATTACCTGAACGCGGGAAAGAAAGTTCTTCTGATCTACCCCGTTCCCGAAGTCGGCTGGGATGTGCCGAAAAGCTTGACGAAGGTATTGATGAGCGAAAGCCAGACAGACTTATCAACGAGCTACGACAATTTCAAAAAAAGAACCCACGGCGCTTATACGGCATTGGACAATATCGGAGAACACCCGAACCTGATCAGGATCAAGCCGGACAAAATCCTGTGCGACTCTTACGCGAAGGACCGGTGCGTATCCCAATTGAACGGGATTCCCCTTTATTACGACAATAACCATCTATCCAATACCGGCGCCCGCCTGATCGCCAAGGAGATCGTCGATGATATTGCCGGCACCACAGATGGGAAACCTTGAATTTTTTGGTATCGCTATCTATTGGATCGAAAAACAATGAGCGAACACATCACCATCGGCCTGGTTTCAATCAGCGACCGCGCCTCGGCGGGTTCTTATGAGGATCAAGGCATTCCCGCGCTGCAGGGCTGGCTTGGCAAAGCGCTGCTTTCTCCGTGGAGCGCGCAGACCCGGCTTATCCCCGACGATCGCTCGACAATTGAACGCGCCTTGATCGAGCTTGCCGACGAAGCGGGATGCGCGCTGATCTTTACCACCGGCGGCACGGGCCCGGCGGTGCGCGACGTTACGCCGGAAGCCACGCTGGCGGTTGGCGACAAGGAAATGCCGGGCTTTGGCGAGGAAATGCGCCGTATCAGCCTCAATTTCGTGCCAACCGCGATCCTGTCGCGGCAGGTCGCGGTAATCCGCGGCCGCAGCTTGATCGTCAATCTGCCGGGGCAGCCAAAGTCGATTCAGGAAACGCTGGAGGGCGTGCGCAAGGCAGACGGCACGGTAAGCCATATCGGCATTTTTGCCGCCATTCCCTACTGCGTCGACCTCATTGGCGGCCCCTATATGGATACCGATGAGGCGGTAATCAAAGCCTGGCGGCCAAAGCACGCAATCCGGCCGCGCACTTAGGTCAGAACCATACCCCCGCCTATTTCGGCACGATACGGATCACCTTGCCCTTGAACGCGGGCATGGGCGGTACGGCAGCGGTCAGTTGTCGCCGCCGTTCCTGCTCGCGCCACCACGCACGCACGCCCAGCAGCCCGGCGAGCAGTACCGCATAGAGCAGCGGTTCGCGGATATCCGCTTTAACCAGCCACCAGAAATGGATGACGCCGAGAATGGCGACGGCGTACACGGCGCGGTGCAATTCCTGCCACCGCCGCCCGCCAAGGCGGCGAACGGCGAAAGCATTTGAGGTTAAGGCCAGCGGCAGCATCAGCACCCAGGCGGCGAATCCGACGGTGATGAAGGGGCGCTTGAGAATGTCGCGGGCAATGGCGTTCCAATCGAAGAATTGGTCGAGCCACAAGTAAGTGCTGAAGTGCGCAAACCCCCAGGCAAAAGCAAACAAGCCGAGCATGCGGCGCAGACGCAGCAGCCAATGCCAGCCGCTGAAGCGGCGCAACGGTGTAATGGCCAGCGTGATCAGCAGCAGCCGCAGGGTCCAATCGCCGCTCGCGCGGGTGATCGTCTCCACCGGATTGGCGCCAAGTTCGTCGGCCCGCCAACCGAGCACGAGTTGGCCCGCGGGAACAAGGCAGAGCATGAACACCAACACCTTGATGGCGGTCAGTTGCCCCGCCGAAGGCGCATGGCGCATCGTTTTCACCGTATCGTTCACTTTCCGTTCGCTCATCAATACTCAAAAATTGGCGCGCAGATCCATGCCGCGATAAAGATCCGCGACCTGTGCCGCATAGCCATTGAACATCAAGGTCGGCCGCTTGAAAAAATCGCCGATGCGCCGTTCGTTCGCCTGACTCCAGCGCGGATGATCGACCTCGGGATTAACGTTGGCGTAGAAACCGTACTCTTTCGGCTGCACCCGGTTCCATGTGGTTGTCGGCTGCCGCTCGACAAGGCGAATGGCAACGATGGATTTCGCGCTCTTGAAACCGTATTTCCACGGTACCACGAGGCGGATCGGCGCACCGTTCTGGTTCGGCAACACCTCGCCGTAAAGGCCGACGGCAAGCAAGGTCAGCGGATTCAAGGCTTCGTCCAGGCGCAGAGCTTCGGTGTAAGGCCAAGGCAGTATCGGAATGCGCGTCATGACCGCCGGATCGTAGTGGGTGACGAATTCGACGAATTTCGCGCTTCCCAACGGTTCCACCTGCTTGAGCAACGCGGCGAGCGGGAAACCGGCCCAGGGAATCACCATCGACCAGCCTTCGACGCAGCGCAGGCGGTAAATGCGTTCTTCCAGCGGCATAAGCCGGAGCAATTCGTCGATATCGAATGTGCGCGGCTTGCCGGCGAGCCCTTCGACGCGCACGGTCCACGGCCGTACCGCCATCTTGCCCGCGTTTTCCGCCGGACTCAGCTTGTGCGAACCGAACTCGACGAAATTGTTGTAGTTGGTAATCGATTTGAACGGCGTTTTTTCCTCATCGGCGCTGAAAATAGACGCGGCAAGCGGCGTCAGCGCCGCCGCGCCCCGCGCATACCGCAGAGGGCCGTGCCATAAGGCCGCGCCAGCCAGCGCGTAGCCCGCACCAAGGAGAAAGCGGCGGCGCTTTTCAAACAAGGCACGGGGCGTAATCTCGGAGGGAAGGATATCGTTGGGGCGTTGGATCAACATGATGGATGTGGATTTTGCGTGCAAACCGGGTTGATACGTGACAACGCGAAAACAGGGACCACTATCCCCATTCTGACGCTTTTTGCCCGATTCGGTTCAGCGCATGAAGCGACGGCGACCATGCCCGGGCTGCATTTTCAGCAGCGCCAACCGATCGCGCGCGCCCGATTGACCCGGTTTGAAGAAAATTCGCTATAGAATCGAACCCTTTTCAGTTTTCGCACTGGTTCTCGCCATGAATGCCTCCACCCGAATCCATATTGACGACGTTCGCATCAAGGAAATCAAGGAGCTCATCCCGCCCGCCCATGTGCTGCGGGAGTTTCCCGCCACCCCCAAGGCGGCGGAAACGGCATTCGCCGCGCGCCACGCCATCCATCGCATTCTCTACGGTGCCGACGACCGCTTGCTGGTGGTCATCGGCCCCTGCTCGATCCACGACGCCGAAGCGGCGCTGGATTATGCGCGCAAACTGAAAACCGAGGCCGACCGGCTGCGCGACGATCTGCTGATCGTGATGCGCGTTTATTTCGAGAAACCCCGTACCACCGTAGGCTGGAAAGGACTCATCAACGACCCGTACCTGGACGGCAGCTTCGCCATCAACGAAGGCGTGCGCCTGGCGCGCAAGCTGCTGTGGGAGGTCAACGAACTCGGTTTGCCGGCCGGTACCGAATTCCTCGACATGATTACACCGCAGTACATCGCCGACCTTATCTCGTGGGGCGCGATTGGCGCCCGCACCACGGAAAGCCAGGTGCACCGCGAGCTGGCCTCCGGGTTGTCATGCCCGGTCGGTTTCAAGAACGGCACCGACGGCAACGTGCGCATCGCGGTGGATGCGATCAAGGCGGCGCAATCGCCACACCATTTTCTCAGCGTCACCAAGGCCGGCCATTCGGCCATCGTTTCCACCAGCGGCAACGAAGACTGTCACGCCATCCTGCGCGGCGGTAAAACCACCAATTACGACGCCGCAAGCATCGATGCGGCCTGCACCGAACTGGCCACCAGCGGCGTGCCGGGCAAGGTGATGGTCGACTTTTCCCACGCCAACAGCCGCAAGCAACACAGGCTGCAAATCGAAGTGGCGCGAGAAGTAGGCGCCCAGGTCGCCGCCGGCGAAGATCGCATCATCGGCGCGATGGTCGAATCCAACCTCAAGGAAGGCCGGCAAGACCTCAAGCCCGGCGTCGAACTGGAATACGGCAAAAGCGTTACCGATGCCTGCATCGGCTGGGAAGACAGCCTCGTGGTACTCGACATCCTGGCTGAAGCCGCGCGCAACCGCCGGGTGCGGCTGGCGGCGGAAATCGAGTAACAACCGGTTCGAAAAAGCCGCGCGGGAAAGCGGTCAATGCTCAAACCGCTCCCGCGCCGCCGGCATGTAATCGATATAGGTATCGAATACCCAGCCCTCGCTGCCCGTTTCCTGCTGGCTGCTCCCTAGCGCGAATCGTTTCACCCTGATCTTGATCCATCGCCCGGTTTTACCCGCCACCGTCGTGCAGTTTCGCGCGCTGTCAGTGACGTAAACAACCGCGCCGAAAGGCAGGGCGGCCCGCTTGTCGCTGGTCTGGTCCGGCTCGCTTCGCAGCGTCACGTTATCGCCGATCACCGTACCGAATTTCGCTGTGTTTTTGGCACATTGCCCGGCCTGCTCCGAAGCGCAGCGGGCATTTTTGAAATACTGGAACACCTCGCTCAGCGCCATCAGGCGCTGCGTCGCTTCTGGCGAAGCTTTTGGGGGGAACGGAACCGATAGACACGTCGAACCCGGCATGCACTCGGAAATGGGCACATTGAAATTCAAGGCGTCCGCACAACGCTCCGCTGCCGTGGCGTTGCTCTTTTCCACGCCGTTCTGAACCGCCGCGCACCAGGCTCCACTGTACGTCTCACGCAGCGCGTCGATGATCGACAGTTCCAGAATTTCCAGCTTGATGATCTTACGAAAATCGGCCCCATGTTGGCAAAGAACCCTTACCGCATCCGCCCGCCCGTTGATCGCGGCATACAAAAGAGGCGTTCCATGCGACGTGTTGTACGTGTCGGCCTCGAATCCCTCGGCAAGCAATAGCGCAAAAACCTCGGAATCCGCGCCCGCTTCCGCCGCGGCATCGACGGGGCGGCAATCGGCGCGCGCCCGGCAACGCTCCAACCACCCCTGGTTTTTGAGATAAGGCAGCAGATCGGCATTTGGGGATGCGATAGCTTCGTACAGCAAATAGGTCTCGGCATAAGGATCGTGGTGCGCGTCGCCCCGCCTTGCCTGAAACTCTTTCACCGCGCCCAGATTTCCATCCTGAAAGGCGCGAACCTCCTTGAGGTAGACATTGAAATCCGGCGACGCCGCAGCCCCGGCTTTGCACAGACCCTTGCTGAAAAATGCGGCAATCTGAGCCTCGGCAGCAGTGCCGCTGGCGCTCCGTATCGGGCTGCCCAGATTCATCCGCGGCTCGGCGATGCGCCTTTCCAACTCCTCCAACACCGTCGGCCCGGTCCGCGTGGCGGCGCTTTTTTCTTCCTTCCAGGTTTTTTTCCCGGCTGGACTGGCACCCTTTTCGCAGAGTAATTTCACCGCATCGAAATCGGCCTGCGCAGCAGCCTGAAACAACGCATCCCGCGTCGGCGGGAAGCCCTGGGAAAGCATGAAGGCAAGCATCTGCCGGTTTTTGCTTGGCACCGCGGAAAGAATGGGATCGCACTGCCGGTCTTTGCGACACGCTTTCAGCCATCCACGCGTATCGAGATATTTGACGAGATCGACATTTCCAGAGCGTATGGCAAGACTCAATGCGTCGATCAGCAGTGCGCCAGAATAAGCTCCCTCGGCGAGAACACGCTTGACCGCATCAAGATCGCCTTCCTCAAAATATTTCCCGCTCTCCTCCTCCCAACTCGCGCTCCAAGCAGGGTTGCAGAACACAAACAGTGCGGCAATGAATAAAAAGCGCCCCAGGCTCATTCGGTGTCTTATCCGCATACGAGACAAAAAAGATTCACGCTACCGATCAAGCCGAGCCGCGAGGCGGCTTCGGCTTGAATGAATCGTCAGGCCTCAACAGTACGAAGGCACTTAGGCTTTGGGCGGCATTTCGGCAAATTTGGGCAGCACCGGATCCATGCTGTCCCAAGCCGGGGCACGGCTGGTATACAGATCGAGCTGCGGTTTGTACTGCGACGGATCGTCGAGCGAGCCGGCGCGAATGGCGATCAATCCCGGCATGACTTCGACCTTGCCGAACAGTTGCGAACCGCAATGGGGGCAGAAACCGCGCTTGACCGCGTGCCCGCTATCGCCGTTGCGCTCGTAATATTTCACCTCGCCCTTGATGGCGATGGCGTTCTCCGGTACGAACAGAGTCGGCACATATCCGCTCCCCGAGGCCTTGCGGCAATCGACGCAGTGGCAATTTCCAGCCATGACGGCCGGGCTGGAGCAGGTATAGGTAACGGAACCGCAGGAACAACTGCCTGACAAGGACATGAAAGTCTCCCTAACATATGATTTTTCGCCGGCCATCGACACAAAACCGCCAAGCAGCCTTGCGCTTGACCCCACAAAGCTAGGCTCGATGGGGTGTCGCATCGCGTAGCCCCGAATGCCACGCTGATGAATGCTACGACGATAGGGACTCATCATGCAAAAACAATCATGAACCAGCGCAAAATCATCCACTGCGATTGCGATTGTTTTTACGCCGCGGTGGAAACGCGCGACAACCCCACCCTCGCCGGCCGCCCGCTGGCCGTGGGCGGGCAGGCCGAACGGCGCGGCGTGATTGCCACCTGCAACTATGAAGCGCGCGCTTTCGGCGTGCATTCGGCGATGTCCACCGCGCGGGCGCAGCAGCTTTGCCCGCAATTACTGTTGCTGCCGCCGGATTTTGAACGCTATCGCGCCGCCTCGCGTCAGATCCTGGCGATTTACCGCGATTACACCGAACTCGTCGAACCGCTGTCGCTGGACGAAGCCTACCTCGACGTCAGCAACGTGACGCGTTGCCAAGGTTCGGCCACCTTGATGGCGCAGGAAATTCGCGCTCGCATCCACGCCGAGGTCGGCATTACCGCGTCGGCCGGCATCGCGCCGAGCAAGTTCATCGCCAAAATAGCGAGCGATTGGAATAAACCCAACGGCCAATTCGTCGTTCGCCCGCAAGATGTGGATGCCTTCGTCGCCGCGCTACCGGTGAAGAAAATCTTCGGTGTCGGCAAAGTGACCGCGGCCAAACTCCATCGCCAGGGTGTGGCGACCTGCGGCGACCTGCGCGCCTGGAGCCTGGCCTCATTGACGCGCGAATTCGGCCGCTTCGGCGCCAGTCTGCATAAACTCTGCCGTGGCATCGACGAGCGCGAGGTAAAACCGGACCGCATCCGCAAATCCTTGTCGGTGGAAACCACCTACGCCACCGATTTACCCAATCTGGCCGCCTGCCGCGCCGCGCTGCCCGCCCTGATTGCAGAATTCCATCGCCGTTTCGAACGGGCCCGCGAAACGCGGCCAGTGCATAAGGCGGTCGTCAAGATCAAATTCGCCGACTTCTCACAAACCACGGCGGAGTGCGTGGCGCAACAACCCGATACTGCTATCTGGCTACGCTTGCTGGACGAAGGCCACAGCCGCCGCACCCTGCCGGTACGCCTGCTGGGTGTCGGCGTACGCTTCGCCGAAAACGCGGTGCTGAGCACCGAATCGGAGCAAATCGCGTTATTCGATGGAATGGATTGAGGCTGAAGTGCGCGGGCGCGCAATCAGGCGAAAATCGTCGCCGATGCGGCGAAAGTCCTGAATATCGAGCCGTATCGCCTGATCCAGCTGGGTGAGCGCGGGTAAATTGAACACGCCTTGCGCCGCATCGCCAACCAGCAGCGGCGCGAGATACAGCAGAAATTCATCCACACAGCCTTCACGCAATAGCGAAGCATTCAGCTTGAAACCGGCCTCGGCATGGACTTCGTTCATGCCACGGCGCCCCAGTTCCCGCATCAGCGCGGGCAAATCCACCTTGCCGCTGGCGTTGGGCAGAACGACAATAGCATGGCCGGCATCGGTCAACGCGGCGATACGCTCCCGGTTTTCGCTGGCGGTCGCGATCAAGGACGGCGCGCCGGCCAGTATGCGCGCCGTCATCGGCACTTCCAGACGAGCATCGACCAGCACACGTAAAGGCTGGCGTTCGCAGGGAACGGCGCGCACGGTCAATTGCGGATCATCCCCTTTCACCGTGCCAATGCCGGTCAGCACCGCACAGGCGCGCGCGCGCCAACGATGCCCGTCGCGCCGCGCCGCATCACCGGTAATCCATTGGCTGACACCGTTTTCCAGCGCCGTTTTGCCATCCAAGGTTTGCGCCGCCTTCAGCCGCAGCCAAGGGCGGCCGCGTGTCATGCGCGCGACGAAACCGATATTCAGCTCGCGCGCCTGCGTTTCGAGCAAGCCATGCTCGGCAACGATGCCAGCGGCGCGCAAACGCGCCATGCCACGGCCGGCAACAAGCGGATTGGGGTCTTCCATCGCCACGACCACACGGACGACGCCGGCTTCGATGAGCGCATCGGCACAAGGTGGCGTGCGGCCGAAATGGGAGCACGGCTCCAGGGTAACGTAGGCGGTGGCGCCTCGCGCCGCGTCGCCCGCGATACGCAGCGCGTGTGCCTCGGCATGCGCCTCGCCGGCGCGCTGGTGCCAACCTTCGCCAACGATCTGGCCTTCCTTGGTCAGCACGCAGCCCACGCGCGGATTGGGCGCGGTGGTTTCCAGGCCACACTCGGCGAGCGCTAACGCGCGCGCCATCGCGGTGTGATCAGCCGCCGAAAAGGTCATGCTCGGGGTCTGGCGTGCCACTGCCGGCACGGCCGCGCTTGGGACGCGTCTGCACTTCGCGGACGACTTCGGCGAATTCGTCCACGTCGGCGAAATTGCGATACACCGATGCAAAACGGATGTAGGCGACCTTATCGAGCTTTTTCAGCTCTTTCATCACCAATTCGCCGATCCGCGAGCTGGGCACTTCCGGCTCGCCCATGGACAACAGGCGCGCTTCGATACGATCGACTGCCGCTTCCAGCGCCTCGGTCGTCACCGGGCGTTTGCGCAATGCCAACTTCATGCTGCCGCTGAGCTTGACGTGGTCGAATTCGCTGCGGTTGCCGTTGCGCTTGACGATATGCGGCATCTTCAAATCGATGCGCTCGTACGTGGTAAAGCGCTTGTCGCAGTTCGTGCAACGCCGCCGCCGCCGGACTACATCGCCGTCGTCGTTCTCGCGCGTATCGGTGACTTGCGTGTTGGCGTCACTGCAAAAAGGGCACTTCATGAGCGGAAGGATGTGCCGTCGTGTAGGGGAAAAGCGCAGACGTTCATCGCCCTTCCCCGTTTCTTGAAATCAGCGCCCGTAAACCGGGAACTTCGCACACAGTTCGGTCACCTTGGCTCGTACCCGCTCGATCGTGGCCTCATCCTGCGGCGCGTCGAGCACCTCGGCGATGAGCTTGGCGACCTGCTCGGCCTCGATTTCGGTAAAGCCGCGAGTCGTCATCGCCGGAGAGCCGATGCGAATGCCGGAAGTCACAAAAGGCTTTTCCGGATCGTTCGGAATCGCGTTCTTGTTGACCGTGATATGTGCCTTGCCCAACACCGCTTCCGCCTCTTTGCCGGTGATTTTCTTGGGGCGCAGATCGAGCAGGAAAACGTGGCTTTCGGTCCGGCCGGACACGACACGCAAACCATGCTCTTCACTTAGTACACGCGCCATCACGCGCGCATTGGCAATCACCTGTTCCTGGTAGTTACGGAACTGGGGCGTGGCCGCTTCCTTGAAAGCCACCGCCTTGGCGGCAATGACGTGCTCCAGCGGACCGCCCTGCAAGCCGGGAAACACGGCCGAATTGATCGCCTTTTCGTGCTCGGCCTTCATCAGAATGACCCCGCCACGCGGGCCGCGCAGCGTCTTGTGCGTCGTCGAGGTCACAACGTCGGCATGCGGCACCGGATTCGGGTAATAACCCGCAGCAATCAAACCGGCATAGTGCGCCATGTCGACCCAGAAAGTCGCGCCGACTTCCTTGGCGATTTTGGCGAAACGCTCAAAATCGATACGCAGCGAATACGCCGAGGCACCGGCAACGATGATGCGCGGCTTATGCTGGCGGGCCAACGCCTCCATCGCGGGGTAATCGATTTCTTCCTTCGCATCGAGGCCATAGGCGACGACGTTGAACCACTTGCCGGACATGTTGAGCGGCATGCCGTGGGTCAGATGGCCGCCTTCGGCAAGGCTCATGCCCATGATGGTATCGCCCGGCTTAGCGAACGCCATCAGCACCGCCTGATTGGCCTGCGAACCGGAATTCGGCTGCACGTTCGCCGCCTCTGCGCCGTACAGCTTCTTCAGGCGATCGATGGCAAGCTGCTCGACCACATCCACATGCTCACAACCACCGTAATAACGCTTGCCGGGATAACCCTCCGCGTACTTATTGGTGAGTTGCGAGCCTTGCGCCTCCATCACCGCATGGGATACGTAGTTTTCGGAAGCGATCAGTTCGATATGGTCTTCCTGGCGACGGTTTTCCGCCTGAATGGCGGACCACAGATCAGGATCGACTTTGGCAAGCGTATCGTGCGAGGAAAACATGGGGAGGTGCTCGGAAAAGGTGGTTTTTAAAAGTGGATGGTATCACGCGACCCACGGCAAAAAGCGCCCCTTGTCGCAGCGCGGCAAAGCGCCCGTGCAACGCCGGCATCATCGAATATGGCGCGCCTGAAAGCGATCCCCCGATCGCTTCAAAAGCATTCCAGAACCTTTCCGCGTTTTAGCGTTTTTATCCAGCGGTGTCCCGAATCTACCCGCGCAAGGGCGGAAAAAACGCCGCTGAACAGGCTGTAGTGGAAACAGCCCGCCCCCACCCAGGACTATGCGGATGGCAACTCGTCCAGCGAACCATGAAGGTGATCTTGTATCGCCCAGGCAAGGAGGCGCCACTGCTCGCCGTCATGCTCAATCCAATTGAGCGCGGCATTGGGGATCGGAAAATCCCGCTGCGTATGCAGCGCCTTGCCGGTAACAAAGCGGCGGGCAATATCGAGCACACCGCCGTGGGCCACCACCAGCACTTGCTCACCAGCATGGCGGTCGGCGAATTCAGCCAGCGCACCGGTAACCCGGCCGGCAAAATCCACCAGGCTTTCTCCGCCGCCGGGGAAGGAAAATGTGGCTTCTCGCGCCTTGAAGCGGTGGTACTCCTCAGGGTGACGGGCGGCGACCTCATCGTAGGTCAGCCCCTGAAAAATACCGTAATGGCGCTCACGCAGGCGTGAATCCTCTTTGGCCGGCAAGGCATGGTGGCCGGAAATGGTTTCCGCTGTTTGGCGAGCGCGTTGCAAGTCGCTGCAATAAATCGCCGCGAAACGCTCTTTTGCCAGACTACGCCCCACGGCAGCAGCCTGGGCCATGCCATTGTCGTTAAGCGGGATATCGATATGGCCCTGCAAGCGCCGCTCCGCATTCCACGGCGTTTCTCCGTGGCGCACCAGGCATACCCTGCAGTGTCTTGGATTTCGTGGAAAACGCTCGCTATTCATCGTTAGGGAAAACACTCAACCGCCTATCCCGATTATTGAAGCACAATCGCGCCACCATTGTGCTACCAAAAATCATCGCCTGATTCTTTGTCGAGCCTATTCTTGATACCCCGCCGAATCAACGATCAAAGCGGATAGAACGTGATGTCAGTCTCGCAAAATCCCTGAAAGTTCCGCTGTACGAAAACGCCCCGCAACCCTAAAGCGACGCAGCGCCGGTTAGCTCTACGCCAGGTGGCGTAAGCGCTTAGCCGCCATGCAAAAATGGAAAAGGAAGGTCAATGACTTCGCCACCGGAATCAAGCAACAAGACCACGCCATCCTCACCAATGCTTATAGAGACGCTGGAAGAGTTGCTACGCTTCGGTGCCCTGATGCTGCGCTTTGGTAGCACGGCGTTCCGCGTTCGCCAATCCATGGCAGCAATCGGGCGTGGCACGGGTCTTGAGGCGTTGTCACTGCAGATGGGGTTTGGCGGTATCGCCGCAAGCGCGCGGCGTGGCAGCGTGGCGGCGACGCTGATGCGCGAGGTCGGGGCTCCCGGCGTCAACACAGAGCGGATCACCACACTGGAAGGACTTGCGCACACCATCCCCCCAGGAACGACCTCACGTGAGCTCGCGAAAAAACTGGCGGCAATCGAGAGTGCACCGCCGCGTTATTCCATCGCTCAAACCGCTGCCGCCATCGGCGCCGCCTGTGGCGCATTTGCCTTCCTCAACGGCGGCGTTGGGCCCGAAGTGGCGGCATGCGCGGTCGGCGGTGGTGTTGGTCAAGGTCTACGATCATTGCTGCTCCGCCGGCGCTTCAACCAGTATGCGGTCACCGCACTGTGCGCCTTGGTTGCCTCGACCATGTACTGTCTAGTTTCAGCCGTGGCGGACCACGCGGGCTTCGGCGCCGTACGCAATAGCATCGGGCTCATCTCGTCGGTGTTGTTCCTGGTGCCCGGCTTTCCACTAGTCACAGCCCTGCTCGATCTGTTACAGCACGAGACGGCTATCGCCCTGTCACGGCTGGCTTATGCGACGACGCTGCTGCTGGCCGGAGCCCTCGGCCTGTCCGTTGTAATCGCCGTGGTCGGGTTTTCCGTCGAAAAGCCACCGCCGCTCGCGCTCGCGGAACCGCTGATGATCGGCCTGCGGGCCCTTGCCAGCTTTGCTGGCGCTTGCGGCTTCGCGATCCTCTACAACGGTGCGTGGCGTAATGTGCTCCACGTTGGCGTGATTGCTATCCTAGGCAACGAAATCCGGCTGATGCTGCACGACATCGGCCTGGCGCTACCGCCGGCGACATTTCTTGGGGCGCTCGCAGTGGGGCTTACGGCATCGCTCGTGGGCCGATGGTTCAACGAGACACGTGTCGCGCTCACGGTTCCAGGGGTCATCATGATGGTGCCTGGTCTCTACGCTTTCGAAGCGTTGGTGTATTTCAATCAGGGCGAGATACTCGCGGGGCTCAGGGCGGCGACCTTGGTTGGCTTCGTCGTAGGTGCGATGGCGACAGGTCTCGCAGTGGCCCGTTTCATCAGCCAACCTGAATGGCTAAGAGAGTAAACACAACGCAACCTCGGGACACGACTCCAGTTCCATTGCAGGCCAGCCGGACGGTCACAGCCGCTGCGCTGGCCGTGGGCTACCGGTTACCCGCAACCTTGGGCATCATGAAAGATCACTCCGACTCTGAAATCGCCAAGGAACTGCTGGGCTATCACCGCATGGCGCTCGATCGCGAAAATGTTCTTCGCCGCCAGGGTGGAGAATGGGCGCGGGATCTGCTTACAGATCTCATGTACGACGATCCGGAACGGTGCTGGCGCATAGTCCGTTCAGCTTCCTTAGAAGACCCCGATGACGAAGCCCTGATGTTCTTTGGCGTAACGCTAAGTGGGTTGCTGTGTGCTCATCCTGAACTCATACAGATCATCGCGCGTAACGTTGATGAAAACCCAAAGCTGTGTGAAGTTATGTCGTGGATTATGGAAGATGAGGCAATTGAGCCGTCTGTGTGGCTTCAAGTCGAATCGCTATCAAAACCAAAGGAATGAACGCTGCGATACCCAACAATCCGGTCCAGCGGACCTGCCAAACGCCTGCCCTGGTTTCCTTTACCCGTTCAGCGCGGCAGTCCGCGACCTCCCACGTTGAAGGTGCGCTTCACGAAGACAACGGGTTCCGGTTTGGATCAATTTGAGCCGGTCGGGTCGGATGCGATTCGGCGGTCAGCAAAACGCGGTTTCGCGCTGTTCATAAACACGTGCTGCAAAAGTGGGTGATATGGGCCTCCGCGATGTTGAACCAGTTGCTCTGCAATTTACGGTATTTTTCCCAATTGCCAAATATTCTCGCCCAAGCGGAATTTTTTTCCGCCTCCTCCTGATACAGCTCGAACGCAGCCTTATAGGCGGCTTTCATGATTTCCTCGGAATAGCTTTCAAGCTGGGCGCCACGGCTCAGTAACCGGCTGAGCGCCTGTGGATTCTTGTCATCGTAAGAAGACAGCATGCCAACATTGGCATCATGCGCCGCGGAGCGGAAAGCCTCCTGGTAAACCCTGGGCAGCTTCAACCATTCGGTCCTGTTAACGAAAAAATGGGTAGCCGCGTTCGGCTCCAACCAACCGGGGTAATAGTAGTACGGGGCTATTCTGTAGAAACCCAGTTTCTCGTCATCATAAGGCCCCACCCACTCGGCGGCGTCGAGCATGCCTTTTTCCAATGAAGGGAAAATATCGGAATCGGCAATTTCCTGTGGCTCCGCGCCAAGGCGCGCGAACACATCCCCCCCCAAACCGGCAGCACGAATTTTCAAACCACGTACATCGGCCAGGGTTTTAATCCGCTTACGAAACCAACCGCCCATCTGCGCGCCGGAATTACCGGCCATGAAAGAAACCGCGTTGTAATTGCTGTAAAACTCGTCGAGTAACTCCTGACCACCCCCGTACATGACCCAGGCATTCATTTGCCGGGCATTCAGCCCAAAAGGCAAGGCTGTACCGAAGGCAAAGGTTTTATCCTTATCGAGATAGTAGTAGGAACAGGTATGGCACACTTCCACCGTACCTTGCTGCACCGCCTCAAGCGCTTGTAGGCCGGGGACAATTTCGCCCGGCGCAAAAATACGGATATCGAATTTGCCATCGGTAATAAAGCGCACACGGTTTGCCAATACTTCGGCACTGGCATACATGACATCAAGATTTTTTGGAAAGCTCGACGTCAAGCGCCAACGGACACCGGGTAATCCCGTCTGCACTGCGGGTGCGTGCACCGCCGGATCCTCTTTACCGCAAGCAGCCAACCCGGCCGTGGCACCGACGGCAAGGCCCGCCCCCGCCTTTTTCAAGAATGAACGACGCGTCACATTGATTCCTTCATAGCTACAGCCACGCCTTACGGGGCGATTACAGTTTCCACACCATACCTCCCCATGCCCAGAAAAAACAGGGCATTATGCGCAATCAGCGGCCAGCGATTTTCATCCGCTCGATCAGCAACGAACCGCAATGCTTGGCGCCACGCGATAAAGCATCGTTGCCGACGGCGACAATGCCGCGAAACATATCGCGCAAGTTACCGGCGATGGTGATTTCCTCAACCGCATGCTTGATTTTTCCCTTTTCCACCCAAAACCCGGCGGCTCCCCGGGAATAATCGCCGGTCACGTAATTTACGCCGTGCCCCAATAACTCGGTCACGACAAGACCTTTATCCATTTTACGGATCAGGCCAGCAAGATCCTCGTCACCCGAGCGTACACGCAAATTATGCGAGCCACCCGCATTGCCGGTCGTCACCATGCCCAATTTGCGCGCTGAGTACGTGGAAAGAAAATAGCCTTGCAGCACACCATCGACGACGACATCCCGGTCGCGCGTCGCCACACCGTCGCCATCGAACGGGCTGACCCCAAAAGCTTTCGGCAAATGAGGACGCTCAACCAGCGTAACGAGCGGCGAAAAAATCTGCTGACCAAGGCTATCAAGCAGAAAACTCGATTTCCGATAAAGCGCGCCACCGCTGGCAGCCTGGACGAAATTACCGATCAAACTGACCGCCAGCGGCGCCTCGAAAATCACAGGCGCTTCACAAGTACGGATTTTTTTCGCCCCCAGACGGGCAAGCGCCCGCTCGCCAGCCAAGCGGCCGATCTCCTCGGGCGAAACCATATCCGCCGCGTCGCGGCGCGAATCGAACCAGTACTCCCGCTGCATGGCATCGCCTTCTCCGGCGATCACCGAACATGACAAACCATGGCGTGTGGAGGCATATCCGCCTATAAAGCCGTGGCTATTGGCGGAAACGAAATGCGATTGCTGAATCGAAACGCTTGCCCCTTCCGAATTGCCGATTCGCGGGCTCACTGCAAAAGCGGCATCCTCGCAACGGCGCGCGATCGCAATCGCGTCATCGACACCGATCGCCCACGGATGAAACAAATCCAGATCAGGAATTTTTTTCGCCATCAGTGCTTTGTCGGCCAATCCGGCGCAAGGATCGGGGGCGGTAAAGCGGGCGATGGACAAAGCGGCATCGACCGCCGATTTCCACGCCGCCTTGGAAAAATCGGATGTGCTCGCATTGCCTCTCTGCTGGCCGATATAAACGGTAACGCCGATGCCCTTGTCGCGGTTGTACTCGATCGTTTCCACCTCGCCCTTGCGGACCGTGACGGATTCGCCCAAGCCTTCGGAAACATCCGTTTCGCACGCCGACGCACCGCGTTTTTTGGCGTACTTGACGATATCGGCGGCGAGCTCACGCAGATGGGCCTGGGAAAAGGAAAAGCCTGGAGCGGACATGATCGGGAGGAGGAGAGTGAGCAAGGGCTATAATCTTAACCCGATCCTGCACCCCACCCGTTTCATGATGGCTTCCACCCCCTGGCTTGACCCGCAAACCGACGCTTACAGCAACGACGAAATCGTCGAACCGCCCAGTAAAAGCAGCCGCAAGCGCAGCATGCACGCACTGCAGGACATCGGGGAGCGCCTGGTCCAGCTATCGCCGGAACGCCTGCGCAAAGTGCCCATGCCGGAAGGGCTGTATGACGCCGTGCGCGACGCCCAGCGTTTTACCAAACACGAGGCGCGACGCCGCCAGATGCAATACATCGGCAAATTGATGCGCGGCATCGACCCCGCGCCCATCCAAGCCCAGCTCGATGCGTTCGCGGGCACCTCGGCCGCCGAAACGGCCCGGCAGCATCGGTTGGAACGCTTGCGCGCCGATTTCCTCGAAGACGAAAAAGTCATCGCCGCCATTGCCGAAGCCTCGCCCGGCGCCGATCTTCAACACCTGCGCGTTTTACGCCGCAACGCATTGAAAGAACGCGAACACAACAAACCACCCAAAGCCTACCGCGAGCTTTTCCGTGCCCTGCGGGAATTGGATGAAGCCCGCAACCCCCTGGTGGCGTCCGATTCCGACGACGATGCCGATGAGCAATATTGAGCGCCAGCCTCGCTGACTTCACGCGGCACGCCGCACATCCCCTGTAGCGACAAACAGAAAAAACCCCCGCGCAACTTGGTTGTTGCGCGGGGGCCGGATCAGCGGATCGCCAAAGCAGCCGTACCACTCAAGGCCGGCAGCCAGGCACGATCAAGGTTCGTTAAAAATGCAGCGGCCGCTTATCCACCGCCAATGCCGCTTCATGCACTACCTCCGACAAAGTCGGGTGAGCATGGCAGATGCGGGCGATATCCTCGCTGCTGGCGGCGAACTCCATTGCCACCACGGCTTCGCTGACCAACTCGGAAGCATTCGCGCCAATGATGTGAACGCCGAGAATACGGTCTGTTTTGGCGTCGGCCAGCATTTTGACGAAACCGGTGGAGTCACCCATGCCCAGCGCGCGGCCATTGGCGAGGAAGGGGATTTTCCCCGCTTTGTAAGCCACGCCTTCGGCCTTGAGCTGCTGCTCGGTCTTACCTACCCAGGCGATTTCCGGGCTGGTGTAAATCACCCAGGGCACAGTGTCGAAATTGCAATGGCCCGCTTGGCCCGCAATGACTTCGGCAACCATGACACCCTCTTCCATCGCCTTGTGCGCCAGCATCGGACCACGCACGACGTCGCCAACCGCCCACACGCCAGGAAGATTGGTACGGCAATGGGCGTCGACCTCGATTTGCCCACGTTCGCTGATTTTCAAGCCGACCGCCCCGGCGTTGAGGCCATCGGTATTCGGAACGCGGCCCACGGAAACGATCATGCGATCGGCCTCGAGCTTGCACGCCGCGCCATCCTTGTCCTTGTAGGCAACGACGACGCCTTTCTTGCCAAGCTTGACTTCACCGATGCTCACGCCCAGCTCGAATTTCAAACCCTGCTTGGCGAAGACTTTCTGCGCTTCCTTGGCAACATCCTGATCGGCTGCGGCAAGAAAATCGGGCAAGGCTTCGAGCACGGTCACATCCGCCCCCAGGCGACGCCACACGGAACCCATTTCCAAACCGATCACGCCGGCGCCGATGATGACCAACTTCTTTGGCACGGTGTCGATATCGAGCGCGCCAACATTGTCGCAAACAATCTTGTTATCGACCGGCACGCCCGGCAAATGGCGCGCCTTGGAGCCAGTGGCAACGATCACCTGCTTGGCAACGACCGTTTCCTCTCCCACCCGGACCTGCCAACCATCGGGCGTCTGAGCCAGAAAGCTGCCATGACCGTTGAGCTGCGTCACCTTGTTCTTCTTGAACAGCCCTTTGATGCCGCTGGTCAGCTGGTCGACGATGCCGTTCTTGCGCGCCAGCATCTTATCCACGTTGATCTTCGGCGTGCCGACATCGATCCCCTGGCCGGCAAAGCTATGCCCCGCCTCCTCGAACAAGTGCGAGGTGTGCAGTAAAGCCTTGGAGGGGATGCAGCCGACGTTCAGGCAGGTTCCGCCCAAACGCGGTTCGCCTTTCGGGTCGGCATAAGGGTGCGATTCGCAGCAGGCCGTCTTGAGACCAAGCTGGGCGGCGCGGATCGCCGCTACGTAGCCGCCTGGGCCGCCGCCAATCACCAGTACATCGAATTGCTTGCTCATGTATTGCTCCGGGAAAATATGCAATGCGAAGCGTATGCAATGCGAAGGGCGAATACGCGAAAACCATGCGGGTTCCGCGTTTTCGCCCTCCTGGGGAATATTTAAACGTCGAGGATAAGGCGGGCCGGATCTTCCAGCGCCTCTTTCATCGCCACCAGGCCAAGCACGGCTTCACGACCGTCGATGATGCGGTGGTCGTAGGACAGGGCCAGATAATTGATCGGACGAATCACGACCTGGCCGTTCTCGGCCACCGGACGATCCTTCGTCGCGTGGATGCCGAGAATCGCCGATTGCGGCGGATTGATGATCGGCGTCGACAACATCGAGCCGAACACACCCCCGTTTGAAATCGAGAAAGTGCCGCCGGTGAGTTCTTCCAGCGACAGCTTGCCGCCCTTGGCCTTTTCACCGAACTCGGCGATCTTCTTCTCGATATCGGCAACCGACATCTGATCCGCGTCGCGCAGGATCGGCACCACCAAGCCACGCGGCGACCCCACCGCAATGCCGATATCCACGTAGCCGTGATAAACGATGTCATTGCCATCGACCGAGGCATTCAGGATGGGATAACGCTTCAGCGCGGTCACCGCCGCCTTGACGAAGAACCCCATGAAGCCAAGGCGCACGCCATGGGCTTTCTCGAACTTATCGCCGTATTGCTTGCGCAGCGCCATGACCGGCGCCATGTTGACCTCGTTGAACGTGGTCAGAATGGCGTTTTCGTTCTTCGATTGAAGCAGGCGCTCGGCGATGCGGGCACGCAGGCGTGTCATCGGTACGCGCTCTTCCGCGCGATCCCCGGCGGACACAACCGCCACCGGCGCAGTCGCCACTGCGGCGGACTTGGGCTGAGCCGTGAGCGCATCTTCCTTGGTGACGCGCCCTCCCCGGCCACTACCGGCAACGCTGGCGGCGGCAACGCCCTTTTCCTCGAGAATCTTGCGCGCGGCCGGGCTTGCCGCGTTGGTAGCGGGCGCGGATTGCGCAGCCGCCGCCGCTTGCGCGGGCTCGCTCGCCTTGGCGCCGCCCGCGGCAGCCTTCGCCTCGGTATCGATCTGTGCGATCAGTTCGCCCGATGTCACCGTACCGCCATCGCCTTTGATGATTTTCACCAACACGCCATCGGCCGGCGCGGGGGTTTCGAGTACGACCTTATCGGTTTCGATATCGATCAGATTTTCATCGCGCGTAACCGCATCGCCTTCTTTCTTGTGCCATGAAATCAACGTGGCCTCGGAAACCGACTCGGACAACTGCGGTACTTTCACTTCGATCAACATAAACTCGTCCTCCCATATTCGTTCGATTTTGTGGGCGGCTCCGCGCCCACTTGTTTGTAATCAGTCCTTGATCGGCCCAAAGGCGTTTTCGATCACGGCTTTCTGCTGAGCGTTGTGCTTGGCGTAGTAACCCACCGCGGGCGACGCCGCCGCGGGACGGCTCACCAGCAGCAGCTTGTGCTTGGGCCCCAGCTTTACCAAGTGCTGGCGCGACGCGAGCCAGTACCATGCCCCCTGGTTACGCGGCTCTTCCTGGCACCAGACGATTTCCTTGGCGTTCGGGAACTGCGCGAGCGCCTCGGCAAATGCCTCGGCCGGGAAGGGGTACAGTTGCTCGATGCGCACCAGGGCGATGTCCTTGATGCCATTTTCGCGGCGGTGCGCCAACAACTCGTAATAGAGCTTGCCCTGGCACGCCACGATGCGCTTGACCTTCTTCGCGTCCAGCTTCTCGGTTTCGCCGATCACCGTCTGGAAACGGCCGCGCGCCAACTCGTCGAGCGAGGAAACGGCTTCCTTGTGACGCAACAGCGATTTCGGCGTAATGATGATCAGCGGCTTACGCAGACGGCGCAGCATCTGCCTGCGCAGCAGATGGAAAATCTGGCTTGGCGTGGTCGGCACGCAAATCTGCCAGTTATTTTCCGCCGCCATGCTCATGAAGCGCTCAAGACGCGCGGACGAGTGTTCCGGCCCCTGCCCTTCGTAACCGTGCGGCAGCATGATCGTCAAGCCGGACAACCGCCCCCACTTCGATTCGCCCGAGCTGATGAACTGATCGAGCACGACCTGAGCGCCGTTGACGAAGTCGCCGAACTGCGCTTCCCAAACGACGAGTTCATTCGGCTCGGCGGTGGCGTAGCCGTATTCAAAGGCCAGCACCGCCTCCTCGGACAGCACCGAATCGAAACACTGGAAATGGGCCTGACCGTCCTGAATATGCTCCAGCGGCTTGAAGCTGCCTTCGTCCCAGCGCTCACGTTTCTGATCGTGCAACACCGCATGACGGTGGAAGAAGGTTCCGCGGCCGACATCCTCGCCCGAAAGCCGCACAGCGAAGCCCTGTGCAAGCAAGCTCGCATAAGCCAGGTTTTCGCCCATGCCCCAATCTACCGGTATTTCGCCGCGCCCCATCGCGCTGCGATCGTCGATGATTTTCTGCACCCGCGAATGCAAGGCGAACTTTTCCGGAATGGTGGTCAAACGCTCGGCAAGGCGCTTGATTTCCTGCGCTGGAACAGCGGTATCGCCCGCGTCGGAGTATGGCTGGCCGTTGAATGGCGACCAATCGACGGAGAACTGGCGGGTATGGCCGGACAGAACCGGGTTGTACAACAACTCACCCTGATCAAGATGCTCACGGCATTCCTGGATCATCCGCTCCGGCTCATCGGCGGAAAGCGTGTTTTCCGCGACCAGGCGATCGGCGTAAAGCTTGCGCGTGCCCGGATGCTGCTGAATCTTGCGGTACATCAGCGGCTGCGTGACCATCGGCTCGTCTTGCTCGTTATGGCCAAGCTTGCGGAAGCAGACGATATCGACCACCACATCCTTCTTGAACTGCTGGCGGAACTCCACCGCCAGCGCGGTCACGAAAGCCACCGCCTCCGGATCGTCGCCGTTCACGTGGAAGATCGGCGCCTCGACCATCTTGAAAATGTCGGTGCAATACAGCGAAGAGCGGTAATCGCGCGGGTCCGAAGTGGTAAAGCCGATCTGGTTGTTGATGACGATGTGCACGGTACCGCCGGTGCCATAGCCACGCGTCTGGGAGAAATTGAGCATCTCCTGATTGACGCCCTGCCCCGCCACCGCCGCATCACCGTGAATCAGCACCGGGATGACCTGGCCCCTGTCAGCATCCTTGCGACGGGTCTGCCGCGCATAAACGGACCCTTGCACCACCGGATTGATGATTTCCAGGTGCGACGGATTGAACGCCAACGTAAGGTGAACCGGGCCGCCCGGCGTCATGACGTCGCTGGAAAAGCCGAGGTGGTATTTGACGTCGCCGGCGGAAAGATCGGACGCCGCCTTGCCCTCGAATTCGGAGAACAGCATCTTCGGCGACTTGCCGAGCGTGTTCACGAGCACGTTCAGACGGCCCCGGTGAGCCATGCCGATAACGATTTCCTGCGCGCCCAGACCGCCGCCGACGCGAATCAGCTCGTCCATCGCGACAATCGTCGATTCGCCGCCTTCAAGCGAGAAGCGCTTCTGCCCGACGTATCTGGTATGCAGATAACGCTCCAGCGTTTCGGCCGCCGTTGCGCGTTCAAGAATGCGCTTTTTCATCTCCGCCGAAAATTTCGGCGTACCGCGCACGCTTTCGAGGCGGCTTTGAATCCAGCGCTTCTGCCCGATGTCGGCAATATACATGTACTCCGAACCGATCGAACCGCAGTAGGTCTGGCGCACCGCTTCGAGAATTTCGCGCAGGCTGGCGTATTCGGTGGAGAAGCCGTGGAAAGAGCCGACATTGAAGCTCTTGGAGAGATCGGCCTCGGTAAAACCGTAAAAAGACGGCTCCAACTCGGCGATCTGCGGCCGCTCGGTACGCTTCAGCGGATCGAGATTCGCCCAGCGGTTTCCCAGAAAACGGTGCGCATTGATCAGTTGCAAAGCGGACACCTGCAGCTTGGCGTCGGCGCCAGGCGCCGCCGCGGTGCGAATCGGACCGCGCTTGCCCATTTGCTCGAATGCGGCGATCACCGGACCATGCGCGACGTCGCGCACGGCGGCGCCGGCTTGTTTCTGCAGATTGTCGAAGTACTCCCGCCAAGCTTCCGGCACCGCCGCCGGGTCGGCAAGATAACTCTCGTAAAGCTCCTCGATGAACGGCGCGTTCGCGCCGAACAAATGAGACGTATCGCGTAGTTGCTTCATCATGGTGTGGCCACCTGTCGTGTTTTGATTGCCCTTGGCCGGGCGAGTAAAACTGCGTTTGGGCGCCGAATGGGAAAACGGGATGGACACGCAAGCGCGACCATCCCGCAACGGCTAGAACTTAATTCGGAGCCGCTCCCTCTCCCTCTTCATTGTTTTTTACGGACGCTGCACCAAGTCGGGGACGTTGCGCCGCGCCGCGCCGACATACAGTTGGCGGGGACGGCCAATCTTGTACTCCGCGTCGGTAATCATTTCCTCCCACTGCGTAATCCAACCCACCGTGCGCGCCAAGGCGAAAATGCAGGTGAACATCGAGGTGGGGATACCCAGCGCCTTTTGCACGATGCCGGAATAGAAATCGACGTTCGGATAGAGCTTTTTCTCGACGAAATACTCGTCCTCGAGCGCAATCCGTTCCAACTCCTTGGCCAGCTTGAACAGGCGGTCGTTTTCCAGACCCAACTCGTTCAGCACATCGGTGCAAACCTTGCCCATCACCTTGGCGCGCGGGTCGAAATTCTTATAGACGCGATGACCGAAACCCATCAGCTTGAAGCTGTCGTTCTTATCCTTGGCGCGCTTGATATATTCGCCGACGCGGGAAACGTCGCCGATTTCTTCCAGCATATTCAGGCACGCCTCGTTGGCGCCGCCGTGCGCGGGGCCCCACAGGCAGGCGATACCGGCCGAAATACACGCGAACGGATTGGCGCCGGACGAACCGGACAAGCGCACCGTGGATGTGGAGGCGTTCTGCTCGTGATCGGCATGCAGCGTGAAAATCACATCGAGCGCGCGAACCAGTACCGGATTCGGCTTGTATTCCTCGCACGGCGTACCGAACATCATGTGCATGAAGTTCGCCGTGTAATCGAGGTTGTTGCGCGGATAGGTAAACGGCTGCCCGCTGTTGTACTTGTAAGCCATCGCCACAATCGTGGGCAGCTTCGCAATCAGGCGGTTGGCCGAAATGTTGCGGTGTTGCTGATCGGAAAAGTCCTGCGCTTCATGGTAGAAGGCGGACAGCGCGCCAACCACGCCAACCATGATCGCCATCGGATGGGCGTCGCGGCGGAAGCCATTGAAAAAACGGGTGATCTGATCGTGAACCATCGTATGCTGCTTGATGATAGTTTCGAACTCGTCCTTCTGCGCCGTGTTGGGCAGTTCGCCGTTCTTCAGCAGATAGGCGACTTCGAGAAAATTGCACTTTTCCGCCAATTGCTCGATCGGATAGCCGCGGTAAAGCAACTCGCCCTTGTCGCCATCAATATAGGTAATCGACGATGTGCAACTGGCGGTGGACAAGAATCCCGAGTCGTAGGTGAAAAGACCGGTCTTGGCGCCCAGCGTGCGAATGTCGATGACATCGTTCCCGTGGGTTCCGGTCATGATCGGGAACTCGACGGTCTTACCATCGACGATCAAGGTTGCGGTACGTTGAGTGCTCATATGTTGTCCCCCTTCTACTAACCGTTTTAATACTGCTCCCTCTTCGAAACCAGAAAGGCTTATTTACGTCACAACTGGCGTAGCAAGCCGATCATCTCTTTCCAGCGGTCCGTCGTGCATTCGGCACTACCATTGATCATCGCCCACAGATCGTAATCGTCGCACCGCAGCAGGTCGTCCAGATCCGCCAGTTGACCGTCGCTCAAACGGTCGAAATGCGTATCGAGAAAGCGTGCGAGAACCACATCCAACTCCAGCAAAGCCCTCCGGCACTGCCAGCGCACGCGCCCCCGATGAACAGTCATCTCGTCAAATCGCCCGCCGCAGCATCATGTCCTTGATCTTTCCGATCGCGCGCGTCGGATTCAACCCTTTCGGACAGACATCGACACAGTTCATGATGCTATGGCAACGGAACAAGCGATACGGATCCTCAAGGTTGTCCAAACGCTCGTTGGTCGCCTGATCCCGCGTATCGGCGAGGAAGCGATAAGCGGCAAGCAAACCCGCCGGGCCGACGAACTTGTCCGGATTCCACCAGAACGACGGACATGACGTGGAGCAGCACGCACAGAGGATGCACTCGTACAAACCGTTGAGTTCCTCGCGGTCGTCCGGCGTCTGCAAACGCTCCCGCTCGGGCGCGGGGTCGTTGTTCACCAAGTACGGCTTGATCGAATGGTATTGCTTGAAGAATTGGGTCATATCCACGATCAGGTCGCGGATGACCGGCAAGCCCGGCAACGGACGCAAAACGACCGGCTGCGCGAGGCTTTCCATATCGGTCAGGCAGGCCAATCCATTCTTGCCGTTGATGTTCATCGCATCGGAGCCGCACACGCCCTCACGGCACGAACGGCGGAAAGACAAGGTATCGTCCTTCGCTTTCAAGCGCACGATGGCATCGAGCAATTTCTTGTCGGACGCCTCCAACTCGACGGAGATATCCTGCATGTAAGGCCGCTCGTCCTTGTCCGGATCGTAGCGGTAAATCTTGAATTGAACGGTACGCTTACTCATCTCGTTTATTCTCCCGCGCTCAATACGTGCGCTTGGCGAGCGCGATCGGTTCGACGTCGGCGGACAAAGGCTTCAGGTTCACCGGCTTGTAGTCCAGGCGATTGCCCTCACTGAACCATAGGGTGTGCTTGAGCCAATTCGTATCGTCGCGCCCGTTCGGGTGTTCCGCGGTATCTGGCGCGTCGTCGCGAACGTGAGCGCCGCGCGACTCCTTGCGGGCCTCGGCGGACACCATCGTCGCTTTCGCCACCTCGATCAGGTTATCCAGTTCCAGAGCCTCAGTGCGTGCCGTGTTCCAGACCTTGGATTTATCCGTGATTTGGGTGGTTTTGGCCTGCTCGGCGACCTCCAGCATTTTTTCGACGCCTTCCTTGAGCAGATCGCCGAAACGGAACACGCCCGCGTGCTTCTGCATCGTGCGCTGCATGGCGAGCCGCACTTCGTGCACATCGGTGCCCTGCTTCTGCTGCTCCAGACGATCGATCCGCGCCAGCGACGCATCGGCCGCATCGGCCGGCAAAGGCTTCAGCGTCAGATTGCCGGACTGGAAGTCGGCCACCACCGTTTCGCCGGCCGACTTGCCGAATACCAGCAGATCGAGCAGCGAATTCGTTCCAAGGCGGTTCGCGCCATGCACCGATGCGCAAGCACACTCACCCGCGGCATAAAAGCCCTGAACCGGCGCATTCGAATCACCGTTCTTCGGCATGACGACCTGGCCTTTATAGTTGGTCGGAATACCGCCCATCTGATAATGGCAAGTCGGTACGACCGGGATCGGCGCCTTGATCGGGTCGACACCAGCGAACTGAATGGAAATCTCACGAATGCCAGGCAGCCGCTTGAGAATCGTTTCCGGCGACAAATGCGTGATATCGAGCAGGACATGGTCCTTGTCATGACCACAGCCGCGCCCTTCGTTGATTTCCGTCACCATCGAGCGCGAAACCACGTCGCGCGAGGCCAGATCCTTTAGATTGGGCGCGTAACGCTCCATGAAACGCTCACCCGACGCATTACGCAGGATGCCGCCTTCACCGCGCACGCCTTCGGTAATCAACACCCCCGCGCCGGCCACGCCGGTCGGGTGGAACTGCCAGAACTCCATGTCTTCCAGCGGAATGCCGGCACGCGCGGCCATCCCCACGCCGTCACCGGTATTGATGAAGGCATTGGTCGAACTGTAATAGATACGGCCGGCGCCGCCCGTGGCGAAAATCGTCGCCTTGGCGTGGAAAATCGACACTTCGCCGGTTTCCATTTCAAGCGCGGTCACACCGAGGACATCGCCCTCGCTGTTACGGATCAGATCGAGCGCCATCCATTCGACGAAAAACTGCGTGTTGGCCCGCACATTGCGCTGGTACAGCGCATGTAGCATGGCATGGCCGGTCCGGTCCGCCGCCGCACAGGAACGCATCACCGGCGACTGGCCGTAGTTCATCGAATGGCCGCCGAACGGGCGCTGGTAGATTTTGCCGTTATCGGTGCGGTCGAAAGGCATGCCGAAGTGCTCGAGTTCGATCACGACCTCGTTCGCCTTCTTGCACATGAATTCGATCGCATCCTGATCGCCCAGCCAGTCCGACCCCTTGACGGTGTCGTACATATGCCAGTGCCAATTGTCCTCGGTCGAATTGCCCAAGGACGCTGCCACGCCGCCTTGCGCCGCGACAGTATGCGAACGGGTCGGAAAAACCTTGGTCAGCACGGCCGTTTTCAGACCCGCTTCGGAAAGCTGCAGAGCCGCACGCAAACCAGCGCCACCGGCACCGACGATAACCGCATCAAAGGTACGCTTTGCGACATTCACGCTTGCAGCCTCCACAGAATCTGAACAGCCCAACCGGCATAGCCGACAAGCAGGAAAGCGGTGATTACATGCAGAACGAGACGCAGACCGGTCGGTTTGACGTAATCCATCCAGATATCGCGTATGCCAATCCAGGCGTGATAGAACAGCGACAGGAAGAACAGGAAGGTGGCGAACTTCATTAGTCCGTTGGAAAACACCCCGTGCCAACCCTGATAGCCCGGCTCCGACAAACACAGCGCGACGATGGCGACAAGCGTATAGATCGCCATGAACGCAGCGGTGGCGCGCTGAACGATCCAATCCTTCAAACCATAATGGGCGCCGATGACGTGGCGATTCACCATAGTTTCACCCCGATCAGAACAGTGAGAACCAAGCTCACGATAAGGACGATGCGCGCGGAGTTGCGCGCGGCCTGAAGCTCAAGCCCTTTGTGCATATCCAACAGCAAAAAACGGATGCCCGCACAGAAATGATGCAGATAGGCCCACAACAGCCCCAGCAGAATCACTTTGACCAAGGGGTGCGCCGCAATCGTCCCGAACCCTTCGGCCGACTCCAGGCTTTTGCCGAAAAAATAGAGGAGGACAGGCAGGAATAAAAACAAGCCAGCACCGCTCACGCGGTGGAGAATCGACACGATACCTGGCAATGGAAGCCGGATTTCGTGCAGGGCCAGATGTTTCGGCCTTTGCTTAGGTACTACTGTTTCTGACATAGAGAATCTCCCGAATACGCGGGGCGGAACCTTGCCGCCGACCTTAGAAGGTTACGAATTATAGCTTTTCCGCATTCTCCAATGCTGCACCGCACTCTATCGGCTAGTTCAATTCATTCAGATAGAAATGCTCCGCCGTCGAATAGATTCCACGCCGCCATTCGACTGGCTTATCCCCATAGGTATATGTCACCCGCTCAACCGAAAGCAGCGGCGTTCCCTCCGCCACTTTCAGGGCTTCGCTCGCCGAACGATCCGCCGCCACGGCGCGAATGCGCTCCTGTGCGCGGATCATGCGCAGACCGTAACGTGTTTCGAACAAGCTGTAGAGCGAACCGCTCCAACCCTGGAGCGCCTCGAAAGTCAGCCCCGGAAACACTTCGCCCGGCAAATAGATTTCGTCGATCACCACTGGCTTTTGCGCGAAGCGGAGCAAACGACGAACAATGATGATGGGCGCCCCCAGTTCGATACACAGCATGCGCGACGCCTCATGGCTCGCTTTTGCACGCCAGCAATCGAGCGGCACGCTCTGCGGATGTACGAGATCGCCACTCATCGGCACCAGGCGCAAAAAACGGAACAACGCTCGCGGATCGTTGTGCGAAGCCACGAAGGTTCCCTTACCCTGCTTGCGGATCAGCAGGTTATCCGCCGCCATTTCGTCGATGGCCTTGCGCACCGTGCCTTGCGACACGGAAAATCGCACAGCGAGCTCTTGCTCGCTTGGGATCGCCTGACCAGGGCGCCACTCTCCCGCCTCCAATGCTTGCAGGATGAGTGTTTTGATCTGCCGATAAAGTGGACTAAAGGTTGGAGATTCCTGAGCCATCGACATATTGAAGCATAAAACTTTAACGGCGTCTATGCTGAGTCATTTATTATATATAAGATATATAATAAAGTTTGACAGTAACTTTCATCCTTTCTATGATTCCAATGCTCTGCCAAAACGACGTTAGCCCGCACAAACAAAGCCGTTTCGTGACACTGGAAGCGCCGTCCTTGCGGGCATGAACGCCGTTATATTCATCATCCAGAATTCAGACCGCCTTTTTAGATAGAGAGGGAGTACTTTCATGAGCAAAGCCCCTGTACGCGTCGCCGTAACCGGCGCCGCCGGCCAGATCGGTTACAGCCTGTTGTTCCGTATCGCCAGTGGCGAAATGTTGGGTAAAGACCAGCCCGTCATCCTGCAGTTGCTCGATTTGCCCCAAGCCCAGAAAGCGGTCAAGGGCGTCATCATGGAACTGGAGGATTGCGCTTTCCCGTTGCTGGCGGGCGTCATCGCCACCGATGACCCGAATGTCGCATTCAAGGATGCGCAAGTGGCCCTGCTCGTTGGCGCTCGTCCGCGCGGCCCCGGTATGGAGCGCAAGGATCTGCTCACCGAAAACGCCAAGATTTTTACCGTACAGGGCGCGGCCATCGGCCAATACGCCGACCCCGACTGCAAGGTGCTGGTCGTCGGCAATCCCTGCAACACCAACGCCTATATCGCCAAGGAAGTCGCGCAGAAATACGGCCGCGTACCGGCGAAAAACTTTACCGGCATGCTGCGTCTCGACCATAACCGCGCGCTCTCCCAACTCGCCGCCAAGTCAAGCCGTGATGTATCCACACTGAAAAAGCTGGTCGTCTGGGGCAACCACTCGCCCACCATGTATGCCGACTATCGCTTCGTCACCTCCGCCAACGACAACGTTCAAAAGCTGATCAACGACGAAGCCTGGAACCGCGATGTATTCCTGCCCACCGTCGGCAAGCGTGGCGCGGCCATTATCGAAGCGCGCGGGCTCTCCTCGGCCGCTTCCGCCGCCAACGCAGCCATCGATCACATCCGCGACTGGGTGCTCGGCTCCAATGGCGAATGGGTCACGATGGGCGTGCCGTCCGATGGCTCTTATGACATTCCGGAAGGCATCATCTACGGTTTCCCGGTCACGACCGAAAAGGGCCAGTACAAGATCGTTCAAGGTCTGGAAATCGACGCCTTCTCGCGTGAACGCATGACCCATACGCTCAATGAACTCCTGGAAGAACGTGAAGGCGTGAAGGGCTTGCTGGGCTGATTTCCCCCACGTCTTTACCCTAGAAAAGCGCACGGCTCCGGCCGTGCGCTTTTTCGTTCACCACCCTTTTTCGTTCCCCCCTCCACCCACTGTATTCTTCCGGATTATCTCCAGTACCTATTTTGCGAGACTTCTCCAATGAGCCACACCGCGCATCCCCGCGACATTCTATTCGCGGGTGAAAAACCATTCCCCGCGCTTCCCGCCGTCGACCATTACGCCGGTGCCGAAAAACTGATGCTGAAGGCGCTTGCGCTGCAGCAGGAAATCGGCCCCGTTTTCGATCTCACCTGCGACTGCGAAGACGGCGCGCGCGCCGGCGCGGAGGCGGAGCATGCCGAAATGGTCGCGGCCCTCGTTCTCCATTCGGAAAACCGTTACGGCCGCGTTGGCGCTCGCATCCACGACATCACCCACCCGCACTGGCAACGCGATCTGGAAATTCTTGTCGGCACAGCCGGCCAGCGGCTGGCTTTCATCACCTTGCCCAAGGTTCGCTCGGCCGCCGACGCGGCAGCGCAAATCGCCGTTTTGAAAAACATCGAGAACACCGCCGCCATCACCCGCCCATTGCCGGTCCATGTGCTCATCGAAACACACGGCGCTTTACGCGAGGTGTGGCGGATCGCAGCGCTTGAACGCGTGGAATCGATCGATTTCGGCTTGATGGATTTTGTCTCCGGCCATCACGGCGCCATCCCCGGCGCGGCCATGAAAAGCCCGGGCCAATTCGAACATCCGCTGATCGTGCGCGCAAAAACGGAGATCGCCGCTGCCGCGCTGGCCTGCGGTGTCGTGCCATCGCATAACGTCACGACCGAACTGAAGGATACCGAAGTGATCCGCGCGGATGCGAGCCGCGCCCGCCGCGAATTCGGCTATCTGCGCATGTGGAGCATCCACCCCAACCAAATCCAACCGATCGTCGAAGCAATGCGACCGGACTTTTCCGAAGTCGAGGAAGCGGCCGGCATACTCGCGGCCGCGCAAGATGCCGCGTGGGGGCCCATCCAATACCACGGCCGTCTGCACGACCGCGCCTCTTACCGCTATTACTGGGAACTGCTGCTACGCGCCCGCAATACCGGCATGGAAATTGAAAAAGAAGCGGCGCACCGCTTCTTTGCCGTTTGAACGGAAAAACACACGCTTAGTGTTTTTCCGTTCCGGAATTGGTTTTGGCCTTGGCTTTCGTTTTAGCGCCCACATTACCAGCCGGCCGTTTTGCCGGCGCTGCGGGCACGGTCTTGGATACCGCGGGCTTCTTCGCCACGGGAGTTGGAGCAGCAGTTGTCGCCCCCTGAACAGGTGTTGCCTTGACAGGCACCAGAGCCGGCAATACTTCGGCTTTTCCGCTCGCATTGGTTTCGGCCGCCGAGGATTGCGGCTTTTGCCCCAAGCCGAGACGGGCCGCGCGCGCTCCGACCTGCAGCCAATCGGTGGCAGCCCCCCAAGGCAAGGCCGCGCGCAACATCACCCGCAGGGCTTCGTTCTGCTCAGGGCTATCGAGCGATACCATCGATGTGGGCAGCCTCGGCAACCAAGGCAGGAAAAACTCGATCGACGCGGGCTGGTCTCTACGTTCCTTCGCCAATGCGGGCAGCCACGGATTGGGCGCGGCCGCGAGCGTGCCGAGCCAGGTCTGATACTGTGCCCAAAAATCCGACCACCCTTGCCAGGCGGTCCAGGGCTTCATCCAGGCGTTAATCCACGCATCGGAAAACATCATTGCGGAATCCATGGCGTCAGGTGTCGTTCGCTTCATCGCAAAATCTCCTGGCAGGATGAACCTGTAGTCTATCCCAGGCAGTCGCTCACCGCAGCACTACAAGCTACCACCCAGGCTATGAAACGTACCCAAATCAGGCATTTGATCCATTTCCGATGGAAAGCGAACCCACCGGAAAAGCCCCTTTCAACACCCCCTGACCAGCAAGTAACATTGTAATACCGGTGTATATCCTCATACACAAAAGTAACCGGCAAAAACCTTCCAAAGAAGTGTTGCCACAACATCAGTACAATAAATGCCCAATCGCGCATGATCCGACGCATTACCGCAAGGATCCGCCGAGCGGCGCAATCACGCTTACCCGCTCATAAAGACCGAAAAGCCGCGCGCACTCAAAGGATGAACCCAATCCAGCCATCGGCTGTTTCGCGCCTGTTTCAATCATGAAAAAATCGCTTCACCATGCAATCACCCACGGCAGATAACGACCCCCTTCCCCATCTCGAAGCCGGCACCCCGGCATTCTGGCGCACCAACTTTGCGATGTTTTTCGGCGGCTTTGCCACCTTTGCCATGCTCTATGGCACACAGGCCATGCTGCCTATATTCACGACGGAGTTTGATATCAGCCCCGCCACCGCCAGCCTGTCGGTTTCGGTCGGCACCGCGGGGCTCGCGCTGATGCTGATCCCCGCCAGCATCCTGGCGGATCGCTATGGCCGCCGGCAGATCATGAGAGCATCGTTGCTGCTGGCCGCAATCATCGCACTGGGCTGCGCGGCGGTTACCGATTTTCACCAGCTACTGATTTTGCGCGCCTTGCTGGGCATCGCACTGGCAGGTTTGCCCGCTTCCGCTATGGCTTATCTTGGGGAGGAGATGGCGCCCAACGCGCAAAACCGCGCCATGGGCATCTATATTGCCGGCAATGCCATGGGCGGCATGAGCGGACGCTTTCTGGCCGCACTCATCGCTGAATGGACATCATGGCATGTCGCGCTGGCCGCGCTCGGCGTTCTCGGCAGCATCGCCGCCTTCATCTTCTGGCGCTACTTGCCCGCTTCGCGTCATTTCCACCCGCGCGCGGCCGCCATCGGCCGCATTCTTCACGACGCTCGCCGCATCGGCGGCGACAAGGGTTTGCTGCTGCTTTTCCTCATCGCCTCCCTGCTCATGGGAACCTTTATCGGGCTCTACAACTATCTGGGCTTCCACCTGAGCGAAGCGCCCTTCAATCTTAGCCACACTGCGGTAAGTACCATTTTTCTGCTTTATATCCTCGGTATCTGGGGATCGACCTGGAGCGGGCGCCTGGCCGACCGCCTCGGCCGGCACAACGTACTATGGGCAATGGCAGCAGCAATGGGTTGTGGGCTCGCCATTACGCTGGCCAATCAGCTTCCGCTCGTTATTTTCGGCGTGGCGCTATTCACTTTTGGCTTTTTCGGCACTCACACCGTCGCTAGCGGCTGGGTTGGATACCGGGCGCGAGAGCAGCGCGCGCTTGCCACCGCGCTTTACCTATGCAGCTACTATTTCGGCGGCAGCGTGCTGGGCAGCCTTTCCGGCCTGGCCTGGCATTTCGATGGCTGGATCGGCGTATCCAGCGCACTTGGTTTATGTATTCTTATCGTTTTCATTGCCGCCTGGCGGCTACGCCGCCTGCAACTCATCGCACAGCAGCATACGGATCGATGACATCGCTCATTCAATCCTTTTGCCCCGCACGGCTTTCACACTTCTCACGGCACGGCCGGCATCGCGGATGCATCTTGCCGAGGCAGATGTAGCTCCAATTGCGGGAAGGGGATCTCGATCCCTTCGGCATCGAATTTCCTCTTCAAGCGCAGATTGAATTCGCGCGAAATGGCCCACTGTTTCAGCGGGCGAGTTTTGAATATGGCACGAACAATAACCGCGCTTTCTGCGAACCGAATAATGCCCTGCACATCGAGCGGCTCCATGATGTCGCGGCGCAGGCGATAGTCTTCCATCATTTCCGCGCCGACAGCCCGCAGCGCGCGCAGCACGGCGTCGATATCGGCGTTGTAGGACACGCCGATTTCAAAGACAGCGCAGGCGAATTGCCGGGACAAATTCTTGACCGTCTTGATCTGGCTGAATGGAATGGTATGCAAGGTGCCGTACATATCGCGCAGCCGTACGGTACGGATACTCAAGCCCTCGACCGTGCCGGAGTGGTTAGAGGTTTCAATGTAGTCGCCGACCGAAATCGTATCCTCGATAAGAATGAACAAACCGGTAATGATGTCCTGCACTAAGGACTGCGCGCCGAACCCGACAGCCAATCCGATGACGCCGGCGCCAGCGACAAGAGGCGTGGTGTCGATCCCCAGATTGGTCAAGGCGACAATAACGGCAACACCGGCGACACAGGCGCCGGCCGCGCCACGGCATAAAGGCAGCAGCGTGAGCGCGCGAGCGCTGGACGCTCTTGCTGCAGCGCCGCCGGCTTTACGCGGATGCGGCGACAGCGCTTCGACAATGGCGGTATCGGCAACAGCCCAAACCAGCCACGCGACAAGCGCGGTCAGTAAAACGCCCACCAACATCTTGCCCAAGGGTTGGTACATGAAATCGATCAGCGAATACCCCCAGGTACGCGCAGCGAATTCGAAAAATACCAGCCAGATGAGCACTGCCAGAAATCTGCCGAATGCACCGCGAAAGCGTTGCACGTAGACGAAGCGCCGCCGATTCTTGGCCGGCGCGGAAGTCAGCCTTTCCCACTCGCGCCGCAGCAGCAAACCGGCAAACAGGGCGAGCACCAACAACGTGATGCTGGCAACGACACGTTGTGTTATCGCATTGGTATTGTCTGGAACAAACAAGGTAATGAAAACGGCAGCGACCACCATGACGATCATCAACGGCGCCCACAGTTTTCCCAGAAACTGCCGGACTTCGGTCATGCCCTTTTCGTGCCGTAATTTGAACGGCCGGTTGGCAATCAGGTGCATCACCGGCCGCCGGTAGGCCAGCGTGAATATCCCGATCAAAAGCGCGGTCACAATCGTTATCAGCGCATCAGTCAGGGACAAGACGGTGGGTGGAAAAACCTTTGCCACACGCGGCCCCGTTACCGCATCGCTCAAGGCGAAACACACGCCGATCGTATAAAGCAGGCGCATCGGCGCGTGAGCGAGCAGGCAATGCACGGCGACACGGCGGTGCCCATCCGTGCACAAAGAAAAAAGCAAGGCGCAGATAGACGAAAGCACCGCGCCACATACCACCGCATAGGCCAGAACCAAAGCCAGAGTCTTGCCGCGCGACAACTCGGCGGAATGAACCAACCCAATCGTAATCAGGAACGCGATGATCCACGGCCCGAAATGGCGCAACACATATAAGGCAATGGCCTGGGTAGACGGATTCGGCGCCAGCTCGGAGCGAATCCCCAAGCGGCTGCATATGCGCTTCACCGCCTGGATCAATACCAGCGCAACCAACGCCCAAACCGACAGCACCAACAGAAAGGCACTACCTGAATTTGGCACGGGCAGCCCTTCCCTGTTCAGGTAAGGCACAGCCATTTCATTCGACGCTGTAGCAACGCGCTGCCGCCAAAAATTCAGCGGAGCGATATCGGCCTCGACACGGCCGACCAAAACCTCAAAACCGCGATTGATATTTTCGAGCAAATTATTCGAACGTTTGCTCTTTTGCTCACTAGCGGCCTCCGGCAATACCGCGCGCAAATGCTTCAGCTCATCGGTCAGCGCCTTGCGTTCCTTGTCGTTTTCCAGCGTGGTGATGACCTTATCCAGCGAAACGGCAAGATCGGCCTCGGCCTTTTCGCTCTGGGCAGCGGCATCGCCCGTCGCGGCGCCAGGTATCAGACTCTGCGGCGTTACCGCCCACGCCTGCGGAAGCAGCAGCGCAACGTACAGACACAAGACACAGGCCAAACGCCCCAAGGAGTTTCTGCTCAAGGCCCACTCTTTCGCCAAATCGAACAAGCTGAATGAAGCTCGCACATTTCACCTCCCCGGCTTACAAAACGCCATGCACCCCAGTAGCAACAAGCAGAACGCAACCTAAGCATAGGTTCTATCGAAATCAACGGCCTCACCAAAGGATCGGAACTACCCTCAGCCTGAGACCGCCACAGCCAAGCGACCGCGCAAATCGCTCAGCTTCGCTTTTATTCTGGCCGCATTGTCCGGCCCCATGCGTAACAGGATTTTTTGTCCCGCCGACAACGATTCCAACGCCGCATCTTCGAACACATAACGCACCTTGGGCTGCGTCAGGCGTAGTGGCCCTTGTACCTGCGGCGTCGCCAACAAATGGTCGATCACCGCGATCAGGCGGTCATTGAAATAAGCCGAGGGATAGCCCAATTCCTCGTAAGCCGCCTGGAACAACGGGTAGAAGCGCACGTAGAACGCAACCAGCCTGCCACTATCGACCGCTTCGGCCAGACGCACGTAAGGGGTATAGCGCACGGCATTGGCCGCGCCAATCACAAGACCGTTACCACCCTGCTCGACAACAAAGCTCCCCTGCGCCGGCCTGAGCGGTGAGCGCATCATCGGCAGGCGCTCGCCGGGCAGGTTGTCCACCATCACCACCACACGACGGACGAAATCCCGCACCATCAGCAACTCGCTCACGGGGCCGCTACCCAACAGCCCGGCCAGCGCATTGCCGATCTGCCCGTCGCTCTCGTTCAACACGGGTAAAGGCGCGGCTGGCGCGGCTGCTTCCTCGCTCTGTACCGGAATCCGCTCGACCGGATGGCGGATCGGCGATTCGATCTCTCCCTTCACCTCCGGCTTGGCAGGCTCCGGCTCGGCAACACGATGCGGCGGCTCAAGCCGCTGAACCGGCGAATCAAGCGGTTGCATGACAAAGTACCCCGCAGCAGCCGCAATCAATACGAGAATCACGGCAACGGCTGCGAACCGCCCTTTCGCGCTTGTCGATTTCATGGTTTCACCCCCTGTCTGCTATCCGCCACGCCTTTGGGAGTCCAGCACGGCAAACGTTCCGCCACCCGCGCCGACTTCTCCCGACAGCCCCCCGCAGCGTAACGCCAAAGGCCAGGATTGAAAAACGACAACGCCTCCGCCGGTTTTCCGTGCGGAGGCGCTGAACCTGTAAAGACGGGCTACGAAAGCGACTGCCGCAGCCGTCGCCCGGCATATTTTTACACTTCGACTGTATCGGCAACTTCCTTGAATTCCGCAATCTGATCGAAATTCATATACCGGTAGATATCGGCCGCCTTGGCATTGACCACGCTCACCTGTGCCTGGTATTCGGTCACGGTCGGAATCTTGCCCATCAGCGCGCAGACCGCGGCAAGCTCGGCCGAGCCGAGATAGACGCGAGTGTCGATACCCAAGCGGTTGGGGAAGTTACGCGTCGAGGTCGACATGGCCGTGCTGCCCTTGCGGATCTGTGCCTGGTTACCCATGCACAGCGAGCAGCCGGGCATTTCCATGCGCGCGCCCGATTTGCCAAGCACGCCGTAGTAGCCTTCCTCGTTCAGGATCATCGCGTCCATCTTGGTCGGTGGCGCGATCCACAAGCGCGTCGGGATGTCGCTCTTGCCGTCGAGAACCTTGCCGGCGGCGCGGAAGTGGCCGATGTTGGTCATGCACGAGCCGATAAAGACCTCGTCGATCTTGTCGCCAGCGACTTCGGACAGCAGCTTCACGTCATCCGGGTCGTTCGGGCAGGCAACGATCGGCTCCTTGATGTCGGCCAGGTCGATCTCGATCACGGCGGCGTATTCGGCATCGGCATCGGCCTTCAACAACGTGCCCTTGGCGATCCATTCCTCCATCGCCTTGATCCGGCGCTTGAGCGAGCGCTTGTCTTCATAGCCGTTGGCGATCATCCACTTCATCAGCGTGATGTTGGAGTTCATGTACTCCACGATCGGCGCCTTGTTCAGATGCACCGCGCAGCCGGCGGCGGAACGCTCGGCCGAAGCATCGGTAAGCTCGAACGCCTGCTCCACCTTCAGATCGGGCAAACCCTCGATTTCCAGGATACGGCCGGAGAAAATGTTCTTCTTGCCCTGCTTCTCCACCGTCAACAAGCCTTGGCGGATAGCATAGAGCGGAATCGCATTGACCAGATCGCGCAACGTGACGCCGGGCTGCATCTTGCCCTTGAAGCGCACCAGCACCGATTCCGGCATATCCAGCGGCATCACCCCTGTAGCGGCGGCGAAGGCGACCAGCCCGGAGCCGGCGGGGAAGGAAATGCCGATAGGAAAGCGCGTGTGGCTGTCGCCGCCGGTGCCGACGGTATCCGGCAGCAGCAGGCGATTGAGCCAGCTATGGATGACGCCGTCGCCCGGACGCAGGCTGACGCCGCCACGTGTGCTGATGAAGCCCGGCAGTTCGCGGTGCATTTTCACGTCGACCAGCTTCGGATAGGCGGCGGTGTGACAGAAGGACTGCATCACCAGATCGGCGGAGAAGCCGAGGCAGGCCAGATCCTTCAGTTCATCGCGCGTCATCGGGCCAGTGGTGTCCTGACTGCCGACGGTGGTCATGCGCGGTTCGCAGTAGGTGCCCGGACGAACGCCCTTGCCTTCCGGCAGGCCACAAGCGCGGCCGACCATCTTCTGCGCCTGGGTGAAGCCCTTGCCCGTATCGACTGGCGCCTGCGGCAGACGGAATTGCGTGGACGGCGGCAGGCTCAGCGCCTCGCGCGCCTTGGTCGTGAGGCCACGCCCGATGATGAGCGGAATGCGGCCACCGGCGCGCACTTCGTCGAGAATGACCGGCGTCTTGAGTTGCGATTCGGCGATCACCTTGCCGTTCTTCAACGCGGTGACACGGGCGGTGGCGTGATCGACCTTGAGCTCGATCTCGTCGCCCATCTCCATCTGCGCCACGTCCAGCTCAATCGGCAGCGCGCCCGCGTCTTCCATGGTGTTGAAGAAGATCGGCGCGATCTTGGAGCCAAGGCACACGCCGCCGAAACGCTTGTTCGGCACGAAGGGAATATCCTCGCCGGTGAACCACAACACCGAGTTGGTGGCGGATTTGCGCGAGGAGCCGGTGCCCACCACGTCGCCGACGTAAGCGACCAGATTGCCCTTGGCGCGCAGCGTTTCGAGGAACTTGACCGGGCCGCGCGTGCCGGCTTCTTCCGGCGTGATGCCGGGACGCGGATTCTTCAACATCGCTAGCGCATGCAGCGGAATGTCGGGGCGCGACCAAGCGTCTGGCGCGGGCGACAGATCGTCGGTATTGGTTTCACCGCTGACCTTGAACACGGTCAACTTCTGCGACGCAGGCACTTCCGGCCGGCTGGTGAACCACTCCGCATCGGCCCACGATTGCATCACCGCGCGGGCATTGGCGCTGCCCTTGGCCGCCAGTTCCTTGACGTCGTGGAAGTAATCGAACATCAGCAGGGTTTTCTTCAAACCCTCGGCGGCGGCGCCAACTTCAGCGTCGTTGAGCAGATCGATCAGCGGCTTGATATTGAAACCACCCAGCATGGTGCCGAGCAGTTCCGTGGCCTGCTTGCGCGAAATCAGCGCACAGGCGGTTTCGCCGGAGGCAAGCTTGGCGAGAAAGTCAGCCTTGACCCGAGCCGCGTCGTCAACACCGGCGGGCACACGGTAAGTGAGCAATTCGACAAGAAACGCTGCTTCCCCGGCCGGCGGATTTTTCAACAAGGCAATCAGATCGACGGTCTGCTGCCGGGACAACGGCAGCGGCGGAATGCCGAGGGCGGCACGCTCGGCGACATGGGCACGGTAGGCTTCAAGCACGGCGATTTCCTTCCATATGTCGTGATATTGGCAAGATTTCCACGCGGACTGAATCCACGCAGATCGATCAATTATATGTCTTTTATAAGACCTGTAGTGCGCTGCAACACGGAACCTCCTCCGCAAAGGTGCTCCCACAATGACCACAGCCGTGCAATTCTACTCCCGCGGCGCATAGCGCGACAGCCGCCGCGCCGGCAGGCGGGGGAACGCCCCCGGCCTGGCGTAGTCCCACATGTGCTTTCGCGCTGTCGCCGGGGAGACGCTTATGCCGCACAATCTGTTCAATACGCTGAGGTTTTTTTCCGCCCGCAACGGCAGCGCCCACGGTGGCGGCCACTACTACTCGCTGCCCGCGCTCGAGGCAGCCGGTGTCGGCCCGGTATCGCGTCTGCCGGTTTCGCTGCGATTGGTGCTCGAAGCCGTGCTGCGCCATTGCGACGACAAAAAAATAACGCAGGATCACATCCGCGAACTTGCCAACTGGCGGCCAAACGCACCGCGCAGCGCGGAAATCCCTTTCGTCGTCGCCCGCGTCGTGCTGCAGGACTTCACCGGCGTACCACTGCTTGCCGACCTTGCCGCGATGCGCAACGCGACAGTCGCGCAAGGCCGCAGCCCACAGTTGATCGAACCGTTGGTGCCGGTGGATCTCGTCGTCGACCACTCGGTGCAGGTGGATCACTACGGCAGCCCGCAAGCCCTGCGCCAGAACATGGAACTGGAATTCCAACGCAACCGCGAGCGTTATCAGTTCCTGAAATGGGGAATGCAGGCATTTCAGACTTTCAGTGTGATTCCGCCGGGCATCGGCATCGTGCATCAGGTGAATCTGGAGCACTTGTTTCGCGGCGTGCGCCACGAAGGCGACCTGTTCTACCCCGATACGCTGGTCGGCACCGATTCGCACACCACCATGATCAACGGCGTCGGCGTTGTCGGCTGGGGCGTGGGCGGCATCGAAGCGGAAGCGGCCATGCTTGGCCAGCCGGTGTACTTTCTCACCCCGGATGTCGTCGGCGTCGAACTACGCGGCAAGCTACGCGAAGGCGTCACCGCCACGGATCTCGTGCTGACTGTCACCGAACTGCTGCGCGGCGCAAAAGTCGTCGGCCAGTTCGTCGAATTCTTCGGCGACGGCGCGGCCAGCCTGCCCGTTGCCGATCGCGCCACCATCGGCAACATGGCACCCGAATACGGTGCGACGATGGGTTTCTTCCCCGTCGACGAACGCACTGTCGCCTACATGCGCGCAACCGGCCGCGGCGACGCCGAATGCGCGCTGTTCGAAGCCTACTTCCGCGCGCAGCAACTGTTCGGCATGCCGCGCGCCGGTGAAATCGATTACAGCCGCACGCTCACGCTCGATCTGGGCACCGTCGTGCCCTCGCTCGCCGGGCCGAAACGCCCGCAGGACCGCATCGGACTCGCGGCGATGAAAGAAACCTTCACCCGCCAGCTCTCCACACCGGCAGCCGACAACGGTTTCGGCAAACCGGCGGAACAGTTGCACACACGCTATCCGACCCGGCTCGCCGGCGTCGATCTCGGCCACGGCGACGTGCTCATCGCCGCCATCACCTCGTGCACCAACACCAGCAACCCGGCAGTGCTCATCGCCGCCGGCCTGCTGGCGCAAAAAGCGCTGGACAAGGGACTGACGGTGAAGCCGCACATCAAAACCTCGCTCGCGCCCGGCTCGCGCGTCGTTACCGACTACCTGGACAAAGCCGGCCTGCTCGAACCGCTCGCCCGCCTCGGTTTCGCCCTGGCCGGCTATGGCTGCACGACCTGCATCGGCAATTCCGGCGATCTGGCGCCGGAACTGAACGAAACCATTGCCGCCCACGACGTGATCGCCGCCGCTGTTTTGTCGGGCAACCGCAATTTCGAGGCCCGCATCCACCCCGCCATCCGCGCCAATTACCTCGCCTCGCCGCCGCTGGTGGTGGCTTTCGCCATCGCCGGACGGGTCGATATCGACCTCACCCACGAGGCGCTCGGCATCGGCAGCAACGGCGCGCCGGTATTTCTGCGCGACATCTGGCCGGATTCGGACGAAATCGCCGCCTGCCTGCCCTACGCCCTGGACCCGGCCGCCTACCGGTTGCGTTACGCCAACTTCACCCAAGGCCACGACCTGTGGAACGCCATCGCCGCCCCCACGGGACAGATCTACGATTGGCCCGCTTCCACCTATATCGCCCGCCCGCCGTTCTTCGACGGTTTCACCATGAAACCCGGCGCCATCGGCGACATCCGTGGCGCGCGCGCGCTGTTGCTGCTGGGCGATTCGATCACCACCGACCACATTTCCCCAGCCGGCTCTTTCGGCGAGGCCACACCGGCCGGGCAATGGCTCAAGGCACGCAGCATAGGCCGCGCGGACTTCAATTCCTACGGCTCGCGCCGGGGCCATCACGACATCATGGTGCGCGGCACCTTCGCCAATGTCCGCATCAAAAACCAGATGCTACCGCCCAACGCCGACGGCAACCCAGCCGAAGGCGGCTTTACGCTGCTCGACGGCGCGCGGACCACCGTCTTCGATGCCGCCGCGGCCTATCTCGCGGCAGACACACCCACGCTCATTTTCGCCGGAGAGGAATACGGCACCGGCTCATCGCGCGATTGGGCAGCCAAAGGCACCGCCCTGCTCGGCGTCAAGGCCGTCATCGCCCGCAGTTTCGAGCGCATCCACCGCGCCAATCTCGTCGGCATGGGCGTTTTGCCGCTGCAATTCGAAGGCGATGACACCTGGCAACGGCTCGGACTGCGTGGCGACGAGCAGTTCTCCATCCTCGGCATCACCAGCGGCCTCGCTCCGCAGCAATACCTGGCCCTCGTCATCCATCGCACCGACGGCAGCGCGGAACACATCATGCTGCGAAGCCGCATCGACACCCCGATCGAAGTCGAGTACTACCGCCACGGCGGCATCCTGCCCTACGTGCTGCGCGGCATCCTCGGCGGCGGCTGAAATGGCCCACACCAACGGCATGCCCGCCTATAATCGGGCGTGTCGCTGGTTTTGCATTGGCGGCGCTCTTTCGATACGAGCACAACAACATGAATCTCGAAAAAGTGATTTTCGGCTTCTTCATCGTACTGGCAGCCACGCTGAATTTCGGCTTTTTCGTCGGCGACATCCAGAACTCCGCCCACCACGACGTCTACGAGTTGTTCGCCGCGCTGGTCGTCAGCCTCATCGCCACCGTGCTCAAATTCGGCGACCGCACACAGATTGGCGCGGTCCACTTATCCACCAGCCTCGTGGCCGATCTACAGTTGCTCGCCGCGGCAATGGTCTGGGGCTATGCCGAGCACATCGCCCAGGTAGGCATGACACCCGAAATGATGGCGCGGGTCGTCTCGCTATCGGGCGGCGCGCTGTTCGCCAACGTTGTTTCGGTGATCATCCTGATTGCCGAAACGATCATGCAGCGCCGCTGACCCCTACGGCGCGATGACACCGCTGGCGCGCCACCACAGCATCTTTTTCCTGATCATGCGGCGCATGCGGGCGCCGCTGATCCTGCTCATCGTCATCATGGCGATATCGGTGCTCGGACTCACCCTTACGCCCGGCGTCGACGCCGACGGCAATCCAAACTCCTTGAGTTTCTTCCACGCCTTTTACTTCATCAGCTATACCGCCACCACTATCGGTTTCGGTGAAATTCCACAGGCTTTTTCCGACCAGCAACGATTGTGGGTCATCTTCTGCATCTATATGTCGGTGGTCGGCTGGACCTACACGCTGGGCACCGCGTTCGCCCTGCTCGGCGACCGTGGCCTGCAGCAGGCGATTCGGACGCAACGCTTTGTCCGCGTGGTACGCCGGCTGCGCGAGCCTTTCTACCTGGTATGCGGCTACGGCGAAACCGGCCGCCTCATTTGTCGCGCGCTCGACCGCCTCGGCTACCGTGCCGTGGTGCTCGAAGCCGACGAAAACAAAGTGGGAGAAATCGACCTCCACAGCTATGTCGCCGATCTGCCCGCGCTCACCGCCAATGCCAGCAACCCGGAAACGCTTCAGTTCGCCGGCCTCACCCACCGTCATTGCGTCGGCGTGATCGCGCTGACCAATGACGACAGCGCCAATTTGTCCATCGCTATCACCGCGCGTCTGCTGGCGCCGCGCCTGCCCGCCCTGTGCCGGGCCGAAACCCGCGAAACCGCGGCCAACATGGGTTCTTTCGGCACACGCCGCATCATCAATCCATTCGAAAAATTCAGCGAGTACCTCGCCCTCGCCCTCCACGCACCGGCCGCCTGGCACCTACTCACCTGGCTTACCGGACAACCCGGCACCGTTATCGAGCGCCGGCGCAACCCGCCTCGCGGGCAATGGATCGTCTGCGGCAACGGCCGCTTCGGCCGCATGCTGGTAGATGCGATGGACACCCAGGCCGTACCGGTGACAATCATCGACCGCGTTTCGCCGGACGATCCTTCCCACCCCTGGGTACAAGGCGACGGAACCAACGCCAACGCCCTCGAACGGGCGGGTGTGCGCAGCGCCGCCGGCATCGTCGCCTGCACCGGCAACGATGTCGATAATCTTTCCATCGCCGTCACCGCGCGGGAACGCAATCCCGGCCTGTTCGTGATCGCGCGCCAGAACCACTACGCCAATCACGCGCTGTTCGAGGCGTTCAATTCCGACATCACCGTCATTCCAAGCGAAATTATCGCCAACGAATGTCTCGCACTGCTCGCCACCCCGCTACTCGCGCCTTTCCTCGGCGAAATCAAGCGCCGCGACGAAGAATGGTGCGGCTGGGTGCTGGAACGGATGACGCAGCGTTTCGGCTGGGCCGCACCCTCCGTGTGGAGCGAACGCATCAACCTGGTCCGTACCCCGGCGCTTCACCGCCGCCTGATGCGTGGCGAACGGATCGAAATCGGTGCCGTACTGCGCACGCCCGCCAACCGCCACGAAGCAGCCGCTTGCGAAATTCTGTACATGCGCCGCGATGACGACGACGAACCGCTCCTTATCCCCTCTTCGGAAACCTGCCTACGATCCGGCGACGAATTGCTGTTCATCGGTCACGAACACGCCCGTCACGACCTGGCTCTCATCCTTGCCAATGAGCAGACCCTCACCTACGTCCTCACTGGCGACAATCTACCCGCCGGCCCGGTCTGGGAATTTCTTTCCAGACGACAACGCCGCCCCCAGCGGCATTGACAGCGCTTCGCGCCGCTTTTTTCTCTGAACCCATTCGTTTGTCGTGGGTCCACCCCGATGATTACTGTCCGTCGAGGCACTGACACTCTACCCGCGCAGCGCAACGAACGAAGGAGATTGGGTATGTCCAACCATCACACCTACAAGAAAATCGAACTGGTCGGCTCTTCGCGCACCAGCATCGAGGATGCGATCAACAATGCCCTGGCCGAAGCGGCTAAAAGCATCGAGCTCATGGAATGGTTCGAGGTGGTCGATACCCGTGGGCATATCGAAAACGGCGCGGTCGGCCACTATCAGGTCACGCTCAAGGTTGGCTTCCGTATTGCCAACAGCTAGGACTTTTTTTGTTTGTCACGTGCCCCTGTCATACTAGCGGGGTAGGTGGATTTACGCGCCGGGAGATCCCGGTTTTTCGGCCCGTTCGGGCCTTTTCCTGTAAATGACGAGGGAGCGTTACCGATGAAGAAGTTTCTGATTGCTGTGGGAGTTTTCGCCCTGACGGGCAACGTATTTGCCGCCGGCAAGCCGTGCGAAGAGTTGAAGTCGGAGATCGAAGCGAAGATCAAGGCCAATGGCGTCCCCGCCTTCACCCTGGAGGTCGTCGACAAGGACAGCGCGACCGACAAGAAGGTCGTCGGCACCTGTGAAGGCGGTACAAAGAAAATCACCTATTCGAAGTAAGCCCCACAAGACAACCGACAGGCCGGGCGCCCGTAAGGGGCCCGGCCTTTTTCTTTTCACCCTATTGATCCGGCCCCCTTAAACAATTTTATGCATCATAGATTTTCATCAACAGTGCTGTAGCACGGCAAGGCGGCCCAATAGACCTACATCCAATGAGATAATCACCGAGAACTCGGGCCACCGGACAGTCCGGCGTCACTCGTATCCTTTCCCATCCGGAAGGCGCGTTCGCGTTTGCGCCGGAAGAAGAGCTCAAAAAAACTCTATGTTCAGCAAGGCCACGTTCAAATTCCTCGACGAACTCGCAGCCAACAACCGTCGCGAATGGTTCGAGGCGAACAAACCCCGCTACGAATCCCTGGTACGCGAACCCGCACTGGAATTCATCGAGGCGATGGCGCCGGAGCTGGAAAAATTCGCGCCCCACTTCCGCGCCGATATCCGCAAAACAGGCGGATCGCTGATGCGCGTATTCCGCGATACGCGTTTTTCGCGCGATAAGCGCCCCTACAAAACCAACATCGGCATCCAGTTCCGCCACGAACTCGGCAAGGATGTTCATGCGCCGGGGTTTTATCTTCATATCGCCGCCGAGGAATGTTTTCTCGGCGTGGGATGCTGGCACCCGGAACCCGGCGCGCTAGGAAAAATCAGGGATTTGATCGCCGAGAACCCCGAAAAATGGTTCGCGGCCCGCGACGACAAAAAATTTGCCGCTGCATGGACTCTGGAGGGAGACAGGTTAACCCGGCCGCCGCGCGGCTATCCCGCCGACCACATCGCGCTGGAAGACATCAAACGCAAGGACTTCGTCGGCCTCGCCCCCTTGTCGTACCAGGAAGTGCTCGGTTCCGAACTAGTCAAACTGACCAGCGCCCGCTTTGCCGCGGCGGGTGCCCTCATGGGTTTTCTGTGTGCAGCGCTGAACGTGCGGTATTGAATCCTTGCCATACGGCAGCCATGCGAAACACCAGCGCACAAGCCGGGAAAGTATAAAAACCCATCTCATGAATCGCATCGGTTCGCGCACCGGGCCCAGCCTTGTGAGCCACCCCCCGCGCAAACAACAACCGCCACACCGTCCCGACGCAGCGGTTTTCTCTATCTGACATAATCGAAACGCTCGCGGTGGCGACAGACCGCCAAGCGGCATCGTCGGCGCGCAGGCCACCAAGCCATGTCCCCACGACACGAAGACGGCATGCCTTCCCCCACGCATTTCACCCAGGAGAGACATTCTCATGAAGCTGTATTACGCCACCGGCGCCTGCTCCCTCTCGCCCCATATCGTGCTGCGCGAAGCCGGCGCCGATTTCACCCTCGTCCGCGTCGATCTGACGACGAAGAAAACCGATCAGGGCATGGATTTCGCCGCAATCAACCCCAAAGGCTACATTCCCGCGCTGGAGTTGGATAACGGCGCGCTGCTCACCGAAGGGCCGGCCATCGTGCAATACATCGCCGACCAATTCCCGCAAGCCGGGCTCGCTCCCGTTCCCGGCACGCTGGAGCGCGCGCGCCTGCAAGAATGGCTGACTTTCATCGGCACCGAGATACACAAATCCTTCAGCCCGCTGTTCCGCTCGCAAAACGAGGAATGGCGCCAGGCGGCCATCGCCAATCTGGAGCGCCGCTTCGACTTCACCGCCCGCCACCTGGCCAATCAGCCCTATCTGCTGGGCGAACACTTTTCCGTTGCCGATGCTTATCTGTTCACCGTGCTCAGATGGACCAAGCTGGTGAAATTCGACCTGACCCGCTGGCCCGTGCTGTGCGCCTACTGCGACCGCATCGCCGAACGCCCCGCCGTGCGCGCGGCCTTGAGCGCGGAAGGGCTCAGCTAACCCCCTTCGGCTACCCCCTATTCCGCCGCGACGAGAACAATCTCCTTTCCGTCGAACACTACCCGCTGGCCGGGCCTCAGCTTGGCCCGCTTGCGGGACTCCGGCCGTCCATCCACCTTCACCCGCCCCAATGCCACGGCGGCATGCGCCGCACCGCCCGAATCCACGAGCGCGGCGGCCTTGAGCAATTGATCGAGCTGGATATAAGCGCCACGCACGACAAAAGAAATCGACATACCCCTGCGCTCCGCAAAATCCGTATGAAATAACTGTAAACACCCACGCAGCACGATACCGGCAACGCACTATCCGCCTGTGCCCGTGTCAAAATGCCGTCATTGTCCCTCGCGGCCCGCGCCCATGACCAGCCCATGACTCATACGCCGACCGACGCTACCGACCTGCTCGGACAACTCGACCGCCGCACCGCCTCCGCGCTCGACGGCGGCGCGCTGCTTCCCATCCATACCGAACAGGCCGGCGTCGCCGACGGCGGCATCTGTTTCACCGTGCGCTGGGTTTCCTCCCTCGCGCACAAAGACGCGGCGCGCGTTGCGGCTGTTACCCGCCGCGATCCCGACTTCAACCCTTTCCTGCCGCCGGACCCGGCTCTGACCGTCACCACACTCGGCCCCAAACACCTCGCGGTACTGAACAAATACCCCGTGATCGAGCGCCACCTGCTGATCGTCACTTGCGCCTTCGAAGCGCAAACGGCCCCGCTCACACCCGCCGATTTCGCCGCGCTGACGCAAGTCATGTCGCGCCACGGCGGGCTCGGCTTTTACAACGGCGGCGCCGACGCCGGCGCAAGCCAGGCGCACCGGCACCTGCAATGGCTGCCCGCCCCCGCTGGGCTCGACGCTTTCACCGTGGCGCTGCCACCTACCCGCGCCGGCGACGCCACGCGCGCACCCCTACCGTGGGCGCATTGCTTCATCCGCCTGGATGAAACGGCATGGGCGGACGAAACCATCGCCGCACTGGCGCTACAGGCGGCTTTCTCCACCGCATGCGCCCTGCTCGGCCTGCCCGCCACGGCCGACCCGATGCCGCCTTACAACCTGTTGATCGACCGCGCCTGGTTATTGCTCGTGCCGCGCAGCCGGGAAAAACACAACGGCATCTCGGTCAACGCGCTTGGCTACGCTGGCTCGCTGTTCGTGCGCAACCCGGAGCAAATCGATGCGCTGCGTGGACAAGCGCACGACAGCGCATGCGGCGCGTCCAATCCGCTCACCATTCTTGCCGGTGTCGGCTGCCCGGCCTGAGCACGACCCAACATACCGCCCAGATTTTGAACGCCTACGAAATTACCGATTCGCCAAAACTGCAACGTGCAATCTATGCGGGTTCCCTGCTCGGCATGGGCGTCTTGTTGTTTTACACCGCGTTCTGGAACCTCCGTTCCTGTCGCGGCGGAACGGCTGCCGATACCGCCATGCTCATCATCGGCGCCGCGCTTGCCGTCATCGGTTTCGCGTGGTGGTTGCTTCCCGTACGCGCGCCTCGCGCTTTGCTGAAAGCCAACCATGTCGGGCTATACCTTTCTGAACACATTCCTCCACGACAAAACGAAAACCCCCTATATGCGCCCTGGCCCTGCGTTGGCACTGCTGCATTGGAATTTTCCGGAGATATATGGCACCTGAAAATCCCGATTGCCATCCCGGAACACGATCGGGTTCGCCTACGGAACCGAGCTGGCGGCTTTGCCCGCGGAGCCGGCGGGTTCGTCGATTTCATGGTCCCGGTTCCCACCAAACGCAAAGGGCACCAAGCACTCGCCGCACTGGATCTTTTACGTCAGCACCCAGCCCCCGCGCCAACCGGCCAAGCCACGCGCACTTTATGACAAAGCCGGCAAACCATGACGGCGGCGGGCGCGCTCACACCCCTCCTCACCGATACCAAGCGCGGCATAAGGGGCAAAGTCGCGGCATGGCGACGGCCGCTGCGGATAAATGCCACACACCGCCGACTGGCCGATCTCCCCCTCCAGCGCGGCGCAGCGTGGCGCCCCGCCATCGGTGCCGCGCATTCTGACCAGCGTTGCCGTCACCGGCACGGTCAGCGCGTCCGGCACGCCACCGGGCATGGCGCTCGCCAGCCCGGCGCAGTGGAAATCGACGCGAAAAGCCGCGCAGCAGGCACCGCAGCGGGTACAAGGGTTGTCGGCCATCGCGTCGTTCCCGCAGTCGCCTTCAGTCGCGATCGGCCCCGCAGCATTTCTTGAATTTCTTGCCGCTGCCGCACGAGCACAGATCATTGCGCCCCGGCCCCGCCGCGACCGGCACGACAGGAACGCCAACGGGTAGCGGCGCGGGGGCAGGCAAGTCGAGTTCGCGCCAGTAGTCGAAAATATCGAGCACGCCTTCGCCGGCCGTTTCCAGCCATTCCAGGCGCATCTCATCGCTGGCCGCACCGGCATCTTCCGCCGCCCACGGCGCCAGTATGTCGTCGATCTGCCCGCGCACTGCTTCGGCGGCCTCGGCGGCAACATCGTTTTCCCAATCCTGCGGCCACAGTTCCAGCCCTTGCAGGAAACCCGCCATCCACTCCTCTCCGATCTTCAACGTATCGCCTTCCGCGATGGCGAAGCAGAACGGCTCCCAACCATCTTCCTCGCAAAAAGTCGCCGTCAGTTCATTGTAGTACGACAGCACCAGCCGGATCGCCCGTTGCACGCCGCTACCGGAGCCAAAACCGACCTCGTCACCATGCGCGGACCAGACCGCCGGCAGCCAACGCTCGGGGGCGATGAGTTGCGGCGAAATGAGGACCGCCGCGAGAAAGCCGTCGAGCATTTCCAGGTCCATGCAGTCTTCGGGCACGACATCCGAAGTCAGAATCTCTTCGAGTGCCTCGAAATCCTCGTCGCTCATCATGCTGGGGTTCGGAACATCGGCTGACATGGGTGGTTCTCCAGGAAACGGGGGGTTACGTTACGGATTCAGGTCCACCGCAACGCGAAAAAGGGGTTGGCCGGAATCACGGTATTTTCGCTCGAACGGCGTAAGCGGGGAGGTAGCCTCGAACGCCTCCCAAACCACTTCGCGCCCAATTACCAGACTCAGCGCCACAGCAAACTCTTCAATATACACGCGCCAGTTGCTGCGACATTCGAGTATGCCACCCAAGCCAGCGATGAACGGAAAAACAGGGTGTGCATGCCAACGCCGGGCAAGGTGGCCGATTTTTGGCCATGGATTCGGGTACAGAATGTACTGGCGCGCGAAGCGCAGCCTAGCCTCGGCGGCCAACCGCCAGAAATCGACCAGATCGGCGCGCACAAACACCAGATTGCGCGGCAGCAGCGCCTGCGGATAGGGTTTGCGCCGTTGCAAGCGCTCTTCGGACTGATCGACGCCGATCACCCAGTGATCGGAATAAGCGCGGGCAAGCTCAATCGTGCTGTGGCCGACGCCGCAGCCGGCATCCAAAATCAGCGGCGCGGCGCCATCCCAACCCTGCAACGCGGCTTCGAACGCGGCGCGGTTGTAGTCGGCGAACGGTTTGCGGAACGGCTCAGCGCAATGCTTCGCCACGCGCCGGGCAAGCGCTTCATGTACGCCTTGCTGCGCGCTCGACGGAATACGGGAATTGGCGTAGCTCACAGCGCCTGACTCATTTCATCTGGCTCACAACGCGCCCGCCGGCATGATGCCGATTCCGTGGCGAACGAGAGCGGCATCGATCTCGGGCATTGCACGCAAGGCGCGTACCTCGGCAAACAGCGCCGCCGCCTGCGGAAAATTCAACGTCAACAGCTTCAACCATTGTTTGATGCGCCCCGGCGCATGGCGCGCTTCGACTCTGCGCAGCACGCGCGCGCGAAAGTCGCTCAGCATCGGCAGCAAGCGCGCCCACTCCCCGGCGCGCGCAAGCTCATCGGGCGCGGCCAGCTCACCACGACTCAGCCGTTCGACCAGGAACGGATCGGCGACCGCGCCACGCCCCAGCATAACGTCGCCAACCCCCGAAACCGCCCGGCAACGCATCCAATCCGCCGCCGACCACACCTCGCCGTTGGCGATCACCGGCATCGCCACCGCATCGGCAATCCGTCCTACCCATTCCCAATGCGCCGGTGGTCGATACGCATCGGCTTTGGTACGGGCATGCACAACCAATTCGGCCACCCCGGCGGCGGCAAGCGCCCGTGCGCAATCGAGCGCGCGGGCGGTATCCTTCACGCCCAAACGCATCTTCGCCGTCAGCGGAATCTCCGCCGGCAACGTGTGGCGCACGGCTACCGCAATGCGGTACAACAATTCCGGCTCGTTCAGCAACACAGCGCCGCCACGATGACGATTGACGGTTGGCGCCGGGCAACCAAAGTTCAAATCCACCGCGGACGGCGCGAGCGCGCCCAAGCGAGCGGCGTTGTCGCCCATGCAGGCCGGATCGGAACCCAATAACTGAACCCGCACCGGCGTACCCGCCACCGTACGGCTCCCACGATCGAGTTCGGGGGCAATGCGGCGGAAAAAGCGCTCGGGCAGCACGGTGCCGGAAACACGGGCAAATTCGGTCACCGCGCAGTCGTAGCCCGGCACGCGCGTCAGCACGGCGCGCAACGCTTCATCGAGCAGACCCTCCATCGGTGCAAGCAGCAAACGCACGAGAATTCCTTTCCTTTGCCCCGCGCTTTGGCCGGCCATAAAAACGAAAGAGCGCGATTGTAACCGCTCGGAACTTGTTCATAGCGTCTGAATGAGGTAACGCAGAAACCAGCATTTATGGGCGATAAATGAAGATTCCGATCAACGCATGAGTCCCGGTCACGGTAAGAGCTATGAACAGGCTCTCAGGACGCCCCATGACCACGGTTTCATATATCGCGTCAAAAAAACGCTCGAATACCGGCCGCGTTTGCGTTTTTCATAAAACGCACTCCAAGATTTGAGCCGGCCGGTTTTTGCCCGTAACATCGCCCGGCACCGGCGTCCGCTCGGACGGCCAATCATTGCAGGGGAATAGAAGAATGATGAAAACATGGATAAAGCGCAGCGGCATCGCCGCGCTGCTGTGCTGCTGCGCCGCAGTGGCAAGCGCGGCGCAGGAGGAGGCCAAGGAACGCGACGTCGAGATGCAGCGCTACAACATCGTCTACCGGATCCAGCCCGACGGTTCCTACACCGAGGAACGCGAGCAGGCGGTCACGGTGCTCAAGCCAACGGCGCTCGAACAGGTCAAGGAAGCCACCATCAGTTACAGCACCAGCATCCAGAAGATCGAAGTACTGCAAGCGTACACGCTCAAACCCGATGGCCGCCGTATCGACGTATCGAAGTCGAACTTCCAGGTGCAGATCAATGGCGGACATGGTGACGGCGCGCCGGTGTTCTCTGACATGACCACGATGACGGTCGTGTTTCCCGAGATATCGGTAGGAGATACCGCCGTGCTGTCCTACCGGCTCACGGGCAGCCAACCGATGTTCGATGGCCACTTTTCGACCGCCGAAACCTTTTCACGCACGGACTACTATGGCGAAGTCAATCTGAGTTTCGATGCGCCAGCTCAATTGCCGGTGCACTACGAGGCATGGCACATGGACAAGGTGCGTGACGAGGAGACCGACGGGCGGCGCATCCTGCAATGGCGCTACAGCAATACCGCGCCGCTCAAGCCGGATATGACCGATACCCTGTTCGAGTTCGAGCGCCATCCGGGGGTCGCGTATTCCACCTTCGCTAGCTATGGCGACATCGCCAAGGCGTATGGCGCGCGCGCCACCGCCAAGGCGGCGGTGACACCTCGCATCCAGCAACTGGCCGACGAGATTGCCGGTTCCCGTAAAGAGCCGCGCGAGATCGGGCAGGCGCTCTACGAATGGGTGTCCACACAAATCACCTATGCGGGCAATTGCATCGGTCTGGGCGCGGTCGTGCCGCACGATCTCGATTTCGTGCTCGACAACAAAATGGGCGATTGCAAGGACCAGGCTACCCTGTTGCAAGCCTTGCTGGCGGCCAAGGGCATTCAGAGCACGCAGGCGCTGATCAATGCAGGCGGGGTATACAGCCTGACCAAAACACCGGTCGCCTCGATGGTCAATCACGTCATCAATTACGTGCCGGACTGGAACATGTATCTCGATCCGACGGCTGAAGGCATTCCCTTCGGAATGCTGCCTGAAGGGGATATCGGCAAGCCGGTTTTTCTGATCGATGGCTACAAGGACGGCACGCAAACGCCGGTACCACCGATAGGCACAAACCGGCAGATCATACGCACCCACCTGAAAATAGCGGCCGACGGTTCGGTCGAAGGTGAAATGGATATCCACCTCGAAGGCATGCATGCCGTCCGCTCCCGCGCCAGCTTCCGCAACATCAATCGCGAGCGGATGGCGCAGTCGATCAATGCCTACTTTCAGCGCATGGGCTCCACAGGCAGCGGCAGCATCGATCTGGACGACCCCACTGCTTTGAGCGACCGTTATCACTACAAGCTGCGCTTCAAGGTCGCGCAAGTGTTACCGGTGCCCGGCGCGTTACCGCTCAGGCCGTGGTCTAGAACGCCAGCGCCCGTGAGCGACTTTGCGGCACAAGCCGGCATGGAGATTGCCGACGAGGGCAACGCGATATGCAACAACGGCTATTCGCGCGAGGAGTATGACATCGAGTTCGCGCCCAAAATGAAGATCATGACCGTGCCGCCGAACATGAAAATTTCAGGGGCTGAAACCCGCTACACGGCACAATACAAGCGCCAAGGCAACCGGCTGACGGCCACCCGTGAGATCGACGACCGCACCCCCGGCCCCGTCTGCACGCAGCAATCCCTGCGCGAATACAAGGCGTTGATGCAAAAAGTCCTGAGTAATGTAAAAGCGCAAGTGGTGTATCAATAACCGGAAGCCGGATTGGGATGTAGCGACCGTTATTTGGACGAGATCCTTGCCAGGAGAGCGCGGCGACCGCGCGCTCCTGGCAACCACGCAATCATCACCGTCGAGGCAGGGCGTTTGGGCTCCCCGACAATCAGGGAACGCGCCGTGCAACGACGGGTAGGCGCAATGACCCTGATGCCCTTCATCCCATACTTGTCACTGCCATTTTTCTCAGCGATAATCTATAGCTTCACATTCGGGCGGCCACATTCACCGTCCACGGGCAACGAGGACAAATCATGAGAGCAGATATTCATCCCAAGTACGCCGACGTAAACGTGACCTGCTCCTGCGGCAACACGTTCGTCACCCGTTCCACCATCAGCAAGACTGCGCTGCACATCGAAGTCTGCTCTTCTTGCCACCCGTTCTATACCGGCAAGCAGAAGATCGTCGATACCGCCGGCCGCGTCGAGCGTTTCCGCCAGAAATACGGCAACGTCCAACGCGCAAGCTGATCCACGTATGGAACATCCGGCGCGGCAAGTCCGCGCTGCGTGGAAGACACATGGAAAAAGGTAGCCTCGGCTACCTTTTTCCATTTTTTGCTACATATTGCCCGCCGCTACCCGGCCATGCCACGGCATCCACCGATACAATCGCCTGCCGTGCCACACAGTACCCGAGAGCAGTTCCAAGCCCCCTAACTTTCCGGCCCCCCGACTCGCGCACGCATGTTCAGCGACCCTCACTCGTCCCTCCCACCCCGGAACCGGCTTCGCGCCACGCTGGGGCTTGCGCTGCTGGTCGGCCTCTACCTGCTTTTCGGGTCAATCGGCCACGACCCCTGGCGCGGCGACGATGCCCGCTATTTCGGCCCGGTGTACAGCATGCTGCGCGGCGACGGTTGGCTGTTCCCGCAGATTGCCGGCGAGCCTTTCACCGACTTCCCGCCGTTGTATTACTGGGTTTCGGCCATCCTTTCCTTTCTTTTCAGCGGCCTGCTGCCCTTGCACGACGGCGCGCGCCTTGCCAGCGCCCTTTTTACCGCGCTGGCAATCTACTTTATTGCCCGTACCGCCGAATACCTGCATGGGCAGCCGGCACGCATGCCCGCCGCGCTACTCACCCTCGGCACACTTGGACTAGTGCTGCACGCCCACGAAACCCAGCCCGCCATCGCCCTGATTGCCATGCTCGCGCTGACCCTCGCCGGCATCGCCCGCATACCGGTGAAGCCCCTAGCAGGCGGCTTGGTAGCCGGCATCGGCAGCGCCCTCTCCTTCCTTGCCGGCGGCCTGCCGGGCGCGTTGCTGACGCTACCGCTCTTCCCCTGCGTGATGCTGCTCTGCCCCGACTGCCGCACCCCGCGCGGTAGCAGCGGCCTGCTCGTCGGCCTGTGCACCGCCGCCGGTATCGGCGCGTTGTGGCCCCTGGCCGTGCATCTGGCCCAGCCGGAACTTCTCAACATTTGGCTGCGGGACGAATGGCAAAGATTGAGCCAACCGCTGGGCGCCACCGATCTGTCCGGTTTACTCGGGCTGTTCAGTTGGTTCGTCTGGCCGCTGTGGCCGCTTGCCCTATGGAGGCTGTGGCGCAGCCGGCGCCGGCTCACCGCGCTGCCCACGTTGCTGCCGCTGTTGTCCACGTTGCTGGTCATAGGCTGGATGGTCGCCAACGGCAACCTCTCGCCCACATCGGCACTACCGCTGATTCCCCCGGTCGCCCTGCTTGCCGCCGGCGGCGCGCCAACGCTACGCCGTGGCGCGGCCAACGCCTTCGACTGGTTCGCGGTAATGAATTTCGCCGTTTTCGCGCTGCTGGCATGGATCGCCTGGAGTGCTCAAGCGTTTTCCTGGCCTCCGGGGCTGGCCAAACATGTCGCCCGGGTTACCCCTGGCTTCGTGCTCGAAAGCGGCCCGTTCCAGGCCGGCGCCGGTTTTGTCATCTGCGCGCTGTGGCTATTTCTGATTTGGCGCCAACCCCGTACGGCCACGCGCGGTCCGGCTAATTGGGCCATGGGAATGACAATGTTGTGGTGCCTGGCGGTCACGCTGCTGATGCCCTGGTTCGATTACGGCCGCAGCTATCGCCCCGTGGCACAATCGCTCAAAAAAGCCTTGGCGCAACAACCGGCCGATTGCGTGGCAAGCACCAGCCTATCCAGTTCGATACGTAGCGCCCTGTATTACTTCGACGATATCCGCACGCGTCCCGTGCGCGGCGACGAAACACCCTGCGGCTTGCTGCTGGTTTATGATGATCGCCGCGCGAACGCGCCCTCCCCCGCCCAGGAATGGGAAAAAATCTGGGAGTTCCGTCGCGGCGGCGGTAAGCAGCTCGAAGTCTTCCGTCTTTATCTGCGTAACCCCTCTTGAACCCATCGTGACCGATTCTCTCACCGCGCCCCACTCCGCCTACTCCGCGCCCCACCAGCTTCCCGTCTGGCAAACTCTTGCCGCTCACGCCGAACGGCTGGCAAACACACCGCTGCGGCATCATTTCGCCACGGACCCCAACCGCTTCACCGCGCTATCCCGGCAATGCGACGACCTGCTGGCGGATTTTTCCAAACAGCGCCTGGATGCCGCAGCACTGGCAGACCTGCTTCAACTAGCCGAGCAGAGCGGGCTACACGCAGGTATTTCCGCGCTGTTCGCCGCTCGCCCGGTCAATTTCACCGAAGCGCGGCCGGCGCTGCACATGGCCGCGCGCGGCGGCTGCCTACCCCCCGCTGGCACGGAGATCGATCCACGCCCAATCCGCCGCTTTGCCGCCGCATTGCGCGCGGGCGAAATACGCGGCAGTACGGGGGTGCCGATCCGTACCGTCATCAATCTGGGCATTGGCGGTTCCGACCTGGGGCCACGCATGGCCGCCGAAGCGCTGTGCACCCCGCGCACGCGCGGCACCGTCAGCGTCCCCATCACTGTTCATTTCGTCGCCAACATCGATCCGCGCGAACTCGACGAAACGCTCGCCAGTGCGGAACCGGCCAGCACCCTGTTCATCGTCTCGTCCAAGAGCTTTTCCACCGCCGAAACGCTTGCCAACGCGGAAGCGGCGCGAGCTTGGCTGGCAGACGCGGGCATTCGCGAAACATCGGCGCATTTTGCCGCGGTAAGCAACGCGACCGAGGCGGCAGCGGCTTTCGGCATCGCCGCCGAGCGGGTGTTTCCGCTGCCGGAGTGGATAGGCGGACGATACTCGGTATGGTCGACCATCGGCCTGCCGTTGCTTATCGCCGTGGGTGAAGCCGCTTTCGACGCCTTTCTCGCTGGCGCACGGGCAATGGACCAACACTTTCTCGACGCACCGCTGGCGGACAACCTGCCGGTGCTGATGGGCCTTGTCGGCCTATGGAACGCGGATTTTCTCGCCCTCGACACCCTGGCGGTACTGCCCTATGCCCACGGCCTGCGCCATTTCACTGCCTGGCTGCAGCAATTGGAAATGGAAAGCAACGGCAAGCGGACGTTACGTGACGGCACCACCACCGTCGCGCCGACCTCGCCGGTGATCTGGGGCGGTGTCGGCACCGTCGGCCAGCACGCTTTCCATCAACTGCTTTATCAGGGCACACATACCGTACCAATCGACTTCATCGTTCCGGTCGGCGCCGACGAGCCGCGCCAACGCGCACTGGTGGACAACGCCCTCGCCCAAGCCGCCGCGCTGATGGCCGGGCGCGATCTGGACACCGCGCGCGCCGCGCTACGCCGCAAGGGGCTGGCGCCAGCGGAGGTAGAGCGCCTCGCCCCCCACCTCGTCTGCCCTGGCAACCAGCCGAGCACCACGCTGCTGATGCCAAGGCTGGACGCTTTCAACCTTGGCCGTCTGCTCGCGCTTTACGAACACAAGGTTTTCGTTCAAGGCTGGATCTGGGGCATCAACAGCTTCGACCAATACGGCGTGGAGTTGGGCAAGGAAATGGCGCGGGCACTGGCCGCGGGCGCAGCCGGCGACCAGGACGCTTCTACCGCCAGCCTGATGGCGGCGGCGGAAGCAATGCGGCACGCCGCATCGGCACAATGAGGGCAGCCATGCCACAAAGCATGGCTGCCATGGCTTACGCCAAACGCAGAAAGTTGTCGCGGTAATGGCGCAGTTCGGCGATGGACTCATGGATATCCGCCAGCGCCTCGTGCTTGCCTTTCTTTTCCACCCCTTTGTACACCTCCGGCCGCCAACGCTTGGCCAGCTCCTTGAGCGTGGACACGTCCAGATTACGGTAGTGGAACCAAGCCTCGAACTGCGGCATGTAGCGCGCGAGAAAGCGGCGATCCTGACAAACCGAATTGCCACACATCGGCGACGCCCTCGCCGGCAGCCACTCCTGCAAAAAAGCCAGCATCCGTGCCTCGGCCTGCGCCTCGGTAACGGTGGAGGCCTTCACGCGTTCGATCAGGCCGGATTTACCATGTGTGGACTTGTTCCAATCGTCCATCGCATCGAGCACCGCGTCGGGCTGATGCACCACGATCACCGGCGCCTCGGCAACGACTTCCAGGCGCTCGTCGGTAATGACAACGGCAATCTCGATGATGCGGTCGCGCTCGGGCTCTAGCCCGCTCATCTCCATATCCAGCCATATCAGGCGATTCGGGTCCTGTGCCATAATTTCCGTGCCTTTCCGAAACCTTCGGGTAAAACGATCAGGGCGATCGGGGCCGAAATTGTGTCACATTTCCCTATATCCTGACCCCTATTCCCGGTCTTTCCCACCCCGCCCAGCCTTTGTCTTCCCGCACACATGACCGCTTCGCTTTTCACCGCCCTGTTCGCTGCCTTCCTGCTCGCCGACACGCTGCTCAAAACCGTGCTCATGCAGCGCCAGATCCGTCATGTCCACACTCACCGTACAACCGTTCCCAGCGCGTTCGCCGACCGCATCGATCTACCCGCGCACCAACGCGCGGCCGACTACACCCGCGCACGCACGCGCCTTGCAATGCAGGAAACCGCCATCGCGGCCATCATCACACTCGCGCTCACACTCGGCGGCATTCTGCAGTGGCTGCATTCGACCTGGCTTCAAATCCTGCCCACGGACAACAATCTGATCCACGGCGTGGCCTTTCTTGCCAGCCTCGCCGTATTGAGCTGGCTGATCGGACTACCGTTCGGCCTTTACCGCACTTTCGTCATCGAAAAACAATTCGGTTTCAATCGCATGACACCGGCGCTTTTTCTCGCCGATACGGCCAAGGAAACAATACTCGCTGCCTTCATCGGCCTACCCATACTCGCCGCCGTGCTATGGCTCATGGGCGCAATGGGCACACTCTGGTGGCTATGGGTATGGGCATTCTGGCTCGGCCTAAATCTGCTCGTGCTACTGATCTGGCCGACCTTCATCGCACCTCTGTTCAACACCTTCACGCCGCTAGCCGACGAGGCGCTGAAAGCGCGCGTCGAAGCCCTGCTCGCCCGCTGCGGCTTTCGCGCCAAAGGGCTGTTCGTCATGGACGGTTCGCGCCGTTCGGCCCACGGCAACGCCTACTTCACCGGTTTCGGCACCAGCAAACGCATCGTCTTCTTCGATACGCTGCTGGAAAAACTTTCCCCTTCCGAAGTCGAAGCGGTGCTGGCCCATGAACTCGGCCATTTCCACCACCGCCACATCGTCAAGCGCCTGTTCGTCCTGGCGCCGGCTAGCCTCGCGCTCCTCGCCCTGCTCGGCTGGCTCGCCACGCAACCGTGGTTCTTCACCGGGCTGGGCATGCGTACCGCCGATACCGCATCGGCGCTCGCGCTCTTCTTCATCGCCTTGCCCGTTTTTACCTTCCTGCTCGCGCCGCTGTTCAGCCACTGGTCGCGCGCGCATGAATTCGAAGCGGATCGCTACGCGGCGCGGCAAACCCGCGCGGCCGATCTGGTCGGCGCGCTCGTCAAGCTGTATCAGGACAATGCGGCAACATTGACCCCGGACCCGCTGTATTCCCGCTTTTTCGATTCCCATCCGCCCGCGGCCCTGCGCGTTGCCCATCTGCAGGCGCTGGAGCGCCCGGCATGAGCATGCGGAACGCGCTTTCCACCAACAACCCGCACCAACAAAGGTACAACACGCGCCAGTGAGCCCTCATCCGTCACACCGGAACAAACACGGCGCAACGCTCCGTGGCACCGTTATCGCCGCCTTCGGCCGCCACTACGAAATACTGACCGCGAATGGCGTACTGCAATGCTACCCGCGCGGCAAAAAAAGCGTTTTCGCCTGCGGCGACGAAGTCGATATCTTGCCGAGCGGAGACGGACAAGGCGCGATCGAACACCTTCACCCCCGGCACAATCTGCTATGGCGATCGGACACTTTCCGAAAAAAGCTGATCGCCGCCAACCTTTCCCATGTCGTCATCGTCGTCGCCACCGAACCGGGTTTTTCCAGCCTACTCATTTCGCGCTGCATCGCCGCAGCCGAAAGCCAAAACCTGATTCCTCTGATCGTTCTCAACAAGGTCGATCTGAACGAACGCCTGACCGAAGCCCGCCGGCAACTCGCTCCCTTCACCGCGCTCGGCTACGAAACAATCGAAACATCGGCCCAAGCCCACATCGCCCCATTGAAGGCGCGGCTCGATGAGCACCGTAGCATCCTCGTAGGCCAATCCGGCATGGGTAAATCCACGCTGACCAATGCCTTGATCCCGGAAGCCAAGGCGGCAACGCGGGAAATCTCCGCCGCGCTCGACACCGGCAAGCACACCACCACCTTCGCACGCCTCTACCCCTTGGGCGCGCAAGGCTGGCTGATCGACAGCCCCGGCCTGCAGGCCTTCGGCCTTGCGCATCTGGATACGGACGAGCTCGCCCAATGCTTTATCGAATTCCGCCCACATTTGGGCCGATGCCGCTTCCGCGACTGCCGTCACGATGCCGAACCGGGCTGCGCGCTACACGAGGCACTCGCCACCGGCGCCATCCTGCCTCAACGCCTTGAGCACTACCGCACCATCCGTCAAGAAATCACCGAAGCGCGCCGGCTGAACCCAGGTTGGTAAAAACCACGCGCACCAAAGAAAAACCCCGCCGCAGCGGGGTTTCTCAAGCAGGGCGATAACGGTTACGGTTACAGCCGTTCCCAGATCGTGGTAATGCCCTGGCCGCCGCCGATACACATCGTCGCCATGCCATAACGGCCGCCAGTGCGCTGCAATTCGTGCAGCAGCTTGACGATGATGACTCCGCCCGTGGCGCCCACCGGATGACCAAGCGCAATCGCGCCGCCGTTCGGATTCGTCTTGGCCGGGTCCAGGTCCAGACCTTTGCTGACCGCCAGCGATTGCGCGGCAAAAGCCTCGTTGGATTCGATCACGTCGATCTTGTCCAGCGTCAACCCGGCACGTTGCAAAGCTTGCTTGGAGGCGGGAATCGGTCCTTCGCCCATCACATCGTTAGGCACGCCGGCAATAGCGTAAGCCACCAGACGCGCCATCGGCTTGTGCCCGCCCGCCGCCGCCTTCGCGGCATCGGCCAGCACGAGGAAGGCCGCCGCATCGTTGATGCCCGATGCATTGCCCGCCGTCACCGTACCGTCCTTCTTGAACGCCGGCTTCATCTTCGCCAGCGATTCCATCGTCGTCGCACGCGGATGCTCGTCGGTATCGAACACCACCGGCCCCTTACGGGTTTCAAAAGTAATTGGCACAATCTGGCTCTTGAAACGGCCATCGGCCAACGCCGCTGCGGCGCGTTGCTGCGATTCCAACGCGAAGGCATCCTGCGCCTCGCGGCTGATACCCCACTTCGACGCCAGATTCTCCGCAGTAATACCCATGTGCCCGACATCGAACGGATCGGTCAGCACCGAAACCATCGCATCGATCGCCTTGGTATCGCCCATGCGCGCACCGGAACGCAGCGACGGCAACAGATAAGCCCCGCGCGACATCACCTCGACACCGCCGCCGATCGCCATATCGGCATCGCCCAGCATGATCGCCTGCGCCGAACTGACAACAGCCTGCTGCGCGGAACCGCACAGGCGATTCACGGCGAACGCAACCGAATCCATCGACATCCCGCCCTGGATGGTTGCAACACGCGCCACATAGGGGTAACGGGATTCGGTCGGAATGCAGTTGCCGACCGCGGCGAAACTGATCTGCTTCGGGTCGACCCCCGCACGCGCAATCGCCTCCTTGACGACAACGCCGCCAAGCTCAGCCGGCTCCATATCCTTCAGCGACCCATTGAACCCGCCTACAGCAGAACGCACCGCACTCAAAACCACGATTTCACGATTTGCCATCTCACGTCTCTCCTAGGGTTATTTAGTGCCTTAGTGTTCAACCCAGCCCGCGATACCAATCAAGGCCAGCATCAACAGACACACGATCAGGGCCCGCCAGACCAGCCCCACCGTACTTTGCATGTAATCGGCGTCGGCCTCGTCGCCCAGGCCCATCTCGGGCCGCTCGACAATCTCGCCCGATTCGTGCACCGGCATTCCCAAGCGCACGCCCAGCGCACCGCCACCGCTTGCAAGCAGTATAGCGGACGCCCTGTCGGGCCACAGCATCGACTGCGTGCGCCAACAATAAACCGCATCCTCGAAATCGCCGACCACCGAGAACGATGCCGCCGTCAAACGCGCCGGCAGCCAGTCGATGACCTCAAAAGCACGGCGGGCAAAATCGCCGAACCGGCCAAATTCGGCATCGCGCCGCCGTCCCCAATCCTCGGCAAAAAAACGCGCCAGGCGATACATCAACGCCCCGCTCGGCCCCGGCAGCAGCACAAACCAGAAAGCAACGCCAAAAACATTGCGGTGCGAAGCAACCAGCGCCTGCTCGATCGCCAAGCGCGCCACCTCGCTCGAACTTGCCTCCACATACTGCCCGCCACGCCATTCGCCAAGCAGCGCCCGGGCACGCTCCAGCTCTCCCATGCGCAAAGCCAAATGGATATCGGTAAAAAAATGGCTCTCCTGGCGAAATCCCATCGTCAGATACAGCACTCCGATGTTGAAAACGAACGCGATCAACGGATGCAAGTGCCACAAAAAGAAGTACAGCAGCGCGGCGGCAAGCGCGAATCCAACCACGAACAAACACCAGACCGCGCGCCCATGCCGCGCCTCGCCGTCATTGAACTTGTCTATCAACAAGCCCGACAGAAAATTCATGGGATCGAGCACGAATTGGCGAACGGGCAGCGGCCTTAGCTGCTCGATAAGCAAACCGACGATAAGCGAAAAAAGCGTCATGCGTACCTGGCTACGAAAAAAACGCCCGCGATCAAGCGAACGGCTGGCAAGTAAGACAACCCCCGGCAATCACGCCCGGCCGATAAAACGGTAAAAGGAGTAGAGGATACCCGCCGTCGCGCCCCAAATATAGTAATGCCCGAAAGGCATCGCATAATAATGGCGCAGGCGTCCCCGGTACTCGATGCTATGCCACTGATGATTCGCCGGATCGAGAAAATGCTCAAGTGGCACCTCGAAAACCTCGGCCACCTCGAAAGTATCCGGTTCAAGCGAGAACGGAGGATGTATCGCGCCCACCACGGGCGTGATCCTGAACCCCGTCCCCGTAAAATAAACCGGCAAGCGCCCAAGAATTTCTATTTGCGCGGCATCGACCCCGATTTCCTCGCGGGTTTCGCGCAAGGCCGTCATCTCGGCGGACAGATCCGACGGCTCCACCCGCCCGCCGGGAAACGCGATCTGCCCAGGGTGATCGTGCAGATGATCGGTACGGCGGGTCAGCAGCACCTTGATACCATCACCGCGCACAACCAGAGGTAACAATACCGACGCAGGAACCGTCCCGGCACGTTCCGCGCCCATATCACCGATGCACACCTCACCGGTATATGCCTCGGAAGCCACATCGGCTCTGAAAAGGCTTTTTAGAAATTCGAGGTCCAGACGATGCTCCCGGCCATGAAAACACGCCGGCAAAGCATATCAGAAGCGCTTCTTCATCGTCAGCCGGCCACTCTCGTGCTGAAGATCCACCCGGCCAAGAAAACTCATGCCGAGCAAGGCAAAAGGCAGATCGCTCTCGTGCACGGTTCCGTCCACGTTATTCAGCGTTATCGCACCCACACGAACGCTATCGAGCTTCACGTGCCACACCTTCACCTGACCATTGGCGGTCTGCGAGACCCCCGGTGTGGCCTTGGTCATATCGATGCCGGCCCGCCGAGCATCCGTCATGCCCATCGACACCATGCTCGCTCCCGTGTCGAGCATGAACTGCAGCGCGGCGCCATTCACCGCGCCCTGCACCACGTAATGCCCTCGGCTGTCGGCTATCAGCACCTGCGTCTGAATGCCGCCGGCCTCTGCCGCCGCCGCGGTCGCAATCACATTGCTTCCCAGCACAAGCCGCTTCTGCTGCCCGTCGAGACGGACAACAGCGGCTTCCCCCTCGACTTCGAGCAGCTTCACCCCTTCGCGCGTGGCGCTACCGACAGCAATGGTTTGCGGCGGACCACCATCGACAATCAGCACCGCTTTCTTTCCAAACACACCCGCAAGCGTTATTTCGGCGCCAGAAACCGCAGTACAACCCAGCAAAAAAGACGCGACTAACCCATATCGATAAGCAAACAAGAAAACTTGCCGCTTCACCAACATTGTCGTCCGAGATCTGAATTTGGCTCCCCAGTCAGATCATCCGGCGCAGTAGCACCTTTCACACCAGCATTGGTCAGGGTCAAAGCTCCGCACAACTTGTCTCTTTTCGCCTGCGAGCCTTGAGGAGTCGCTCGTATTCTAAAAGTGGTGGCAGTTGTGGCGCCAGCATCCAGGGCTACGACATACGTCGGGCTCGTTGCTCCAGGTGGGCACGACGCAAAACCAGGAATATCAACAACAGCGGCAGCGGCACCGGTACCAGTAAGGTAAGAACTAGACAGCGTAAACTGCCTCACCAATGCCTGCGAATAACTTAGCATTACCGTTGTGCATTCCGCACGACGCGACTTGACCACATATCTATCGTAACTTGGCACCGCAATCGCAGCCAAAATCGCCATGATCACGACGACAATCATCAGCTCGATCAAGGTGAAACCGGTACTGCCCCGTCTGCTCATTTTACCGTTCCCTTTGCTGTTCCAGCCTTCTCGGGAGGTGCAAAATAAGCGCGCCGCATAATATATCCCCCCTCGGTTTCATAAGCGCCGACGCCCATTCGCCATCCCACCATGCTCTCCTTCAATTCGGAAAACGAAACCGGCTTATCCCCCCCCATGATTCGGATCTCCGTCTCCGGGCGGAACACATAAGTCCGCCCCCCGGCGGTAACAGTTTTCTTCGCGAGATCGATACGCTCGACCTTCTGCACGATCTCGAATGCAAGCAACGCCTCTCCATTGTCATCGACTGCCCTGGCCGGCAAGTTCCATGCAAGCGCCGCCACCATGCACGACATCATCAATGTCTTCAGTTTCATGAATATTCACCCCATTACGAAACCATTCAAATTGCCATTATGTAAAAACACACGGCGCTTTCCATTCATTCCGGCGGCCCCAGGAAAGGCTACGCTACTGTCTACCTCCTGCAGCGCGCCTTTCGGTCCCAAAAAACAGCGTCAGCGTATATCCTGCCATGCCTGCCGCCCGAAATCCGGATCCGGCTTACTCGCCACTGGCTTCGGGCCACTCTTACCCGACATTGCCGCTACGGCCTTGTTATCTCCGCTCAAAATGGTAGGAAGAACCCCGCCAGGAAGCCTGCGCGCATTCACGGCAACCCTGGAGTCACCACCCCCACCACCTCCAAGCGTCGTGAATTCGCTCGAATTAAAAAAGCCGTCGTTATTCAGATCAAATACAGAGAAATTGGTGCGCCCCCCGGTAAATGGATCCAGCTCGAACAACCAGCCATCGGCTTCACCAATGCAAGGGTCTGCATTCGGTATAAACGAAGAAAAAACGATGCGATCGCTGAAATAAGCATTGGGAGAGCTGATGAGCCGTTCGCCCTCGGCGGCCGAAGAAGGAGGCAGAAGATCAAGATAGAATCCGTTCCTATCCGGGGTCATCGGATTATTCGTGATAACGCGGATATCTTGAGTCACCGTGACTAACGTCGGCCCTGCCCCACTCTCGAACGTCTCCCCTATTTTTTGCTTCTCGATCCTCTGCTGCACCAAATCCGCGCGCACTACCTTGGCATCCCCTGACACAACACCGGGAGCAGTATCAGTACCGCAGGAGGCCGGGGCTGCAAACGACAAGCCGCACTCGTCGAACACCCCGTAAAAACTCTGCTTCGTCAAATTCGCCTGGTCTCCGACTTCAAAAAACTGACCCGTGCCAAAATAGACGATTGTCCCTTTCCGATATGGGTTCCGCCGTATCGTCGGGCTCGTCATGATCGGCTGTGCCTTGCCACTCGCATCCTGAGCCTTGAAAAGCGGCTTTGCCGCCGTACCGTTACTGAAGGACACCCTCCACTGATCTTCACTGCCCTTGAAACTGAACCGCCACATATTGCCCTGCATATCGCCAGCATAGACGGCATCGACAACACCATTGGCGTTAGTATCGACTGCGGCCGGCGTCGCAAGACCGTTCGGTTGCGCGGCATTCCCTACCTTGGTATCGATCATTTTGAGCAAGGTGCCCGTCGCCAGATTGACGACAAACAGCCGCGCCGTATTCGACGTGCTGTTGTAGCCATTGCCGAAAATAGCCACCCAGTCGCCACTTTCCAGCTTAACGATGGATGCTTGCCCGATCGCGGTACCCAATTCGTCATGGGTAAATTCCCACATCACGTTACCCGTACCGAACGATCCTGGGTTTTCCACGTTGAGCGCGAAATAGGTGCGCCCACCCGCCCCTGTCGACCCGATCAGGACCGTTCTCCACTTCCCGCTAACAAAAGCATCGGAAACGCTGATCGGACCATCGACGAAATACTTATGCGCATAGTCCTGCGCGGCAAGCGTCGCCAACTTGCCATGCGGTGCGCTCGGTATCAGCTTCTCGAATGCGGTACTTGGCACATAGGCGAATTTTTCCTCTCCATTCGAGGCATCGAAGGCATGCAACATTCCATCGTTGGCGCCGGCGTATACCATCTTCAGCCTATTTTTGTACGTATCTTCACTTTTCCTTGCTGTATAAGCGGCGCGCTCGGTATCGCTCATTCCCGGCAACTCGCTGAACCCATGATCCGCCCTGCCGACATAAACCGGGCCGGCGTGGACGATATCGCCGAGTTTCTTCCCGTCGCGTTTGCGGAATTTTCCAGCCCCTTCCCCTTCCTTGCTTCCATCGCCGCGAAGCCAGGCAAGCAAATCCTGGGAAGTAAGCGGTGGTGTACCGCTGGGGGGTTGCCATTCCGGGGGAATGCTCAACAATCCTTTCTGTTCGGGGGAAAGGCCATCCCATGTAAAGGTGGTCGGCGCCCAACCTCCCCCGGTCCCTTTCGATGTGAAGATATTCCGGGCACTAGCCGCCAACGAAGAAAGCTTACTGCTCGCGGTCCATTCAGACACCACACTATCTGCTGTACTACCTGTCCCAGGAACAAATTTATACCCCGTCACTTCGCCGGTCCAAAGCTCACTGTCATAGGTTGATTGATAAAGCATCGTCTCCGAACTGGCCCGCATCGAACTTGCCCCCACTGACGACGCGAATTTCGTGCCTTCGCCGATCGAAGCGAGTATCTTGGAGAGCGCATCGACAAAAGCTGTCGGGGTGGTCGCGCTGAAAAAATCCCCATGACCATTCAGGGCGGCATGAAGCAGGTCATCAACTTTGCCTGGCGTCAAATCATCCCCGGAAGGGTCACCCCAATTGATGGGCGTTCCTACGGCAGCGAGGGCCTTGACAGCTCCAATCGAACTATACTCAGGCGTTCCTGTCGCACCAAGGCCGATCGTGAATAGGCTCATATGCTGCCAGAATGCCGGATCGGCATCCGTCGTGGGAACCTTGTTAGCGAGATCAGGGCGGAGATCCCGCTTCCAGTAATACATGGCCACGTCGGCCAGTATATTGGAGCGCGCGTCGCTGTAAGGCGCGCTCGGCGAATAGGTGTAAGAAAGATTAGGAGGGGGGGGATTCGGATTCGGGCCGGTAATCTCGTCCCCAGGCATTCCATCGGTATTACCGCGCGCACCCGCCGTTGAAGCTTGATCGAGATTCCAGCCACCATCGGTCATCAGAATCGTGAAACTCCTACGGCACGCAAGATGCTCCCCTCCTCCCGCCACGCCAGGCGTCGAACTCCACGGCCCTATCGCAGCAGCGTTTTCGTAATATTGCCCCGCGTCATCCACTGCACGCCGCAACGGCGTACCACCATTGGAATTGATCTTGCTGTAATCCAGAATCCAATCAAAAAATGCCTTCCGGTCGGCACCCTGGAACTTCCGGATGCCGCGTTCAAGCGTCCTCACCGATTTTCCATCGATTGAACGGAGATCGGCTTGGTTGATCCTGCCGTAACCGACACGGGCCTTATCGCTCAGTATGGAGAAAGCGATGCTCACCCCCGCTCTGGCGGCAAATTCCCGCGTACGATAATAAGAATACCAGTTGGCGAAATTCTGCTTTACCTCGTTGGACGCAAGCTCCAAAGTCACCTTGTCATAGCAGGCATCACTTGTGCTTACGGGAAAAACCGGGCACGTCGACTTATATTGATAATAATACGCCCAACCTGCGGCCCCAGCTGCGGGGGCCTGCGAATTGTATGCTGTCCAATGAGGAAGGAATTGCGTCTGCAGGTTTCTTTTATCTGCTTCCCTGTTCAAGGCATAGCCATTGACCCATGCCGAATTGAAATTCGCATTACCACGGCTGTTTCCCTCATCATCAATCGGCGGAGAATAGGAAACGTCCGGGTTGTAGTACATCTTGTTATAGGCGGAAGACCTCGCGGCCTTTATACCGCCATTGCCGGAAATACTATCCGGCAGATAAGCCCACTTCATCGAGCCGGAATCGTCGTGGATATACAGCAGGTTAGGCTGCAGCACACCACCCAGATCGATCGGAACCTGGGAAATATCAAATGGCGCCGCTTTTGCATGCATGGGCAACGCCGACAATATGGTACCGAATGCGAGCCCCAACATGGAAGCCAGTGTCGTCAGCCGACGGCGCTGCCGCCCGTTTCGATTCGTAAATCGCTGCTTGTTCATTTCCGAACCCTCAATCAACATTCGATTCATTTTCATTTTAAATCCGCACGCAGCAATTAATTATCATCAAAAGGCACGCGAACATATGTACTCTGCAAAATCACCGCCGTATCCGCTCTTCCGCCCACACTGTAGGCTGAAACACGGATTCCTTCACCCTTGAGCCAGTGTTGAGGTTTATTCCCCGTCTCTATAGGGACTAGTTGAAACCCCCCTTCCGGCCCCAAATGCTCGTTCATGTAGCGCGGAACAGCGACGGTACCTTGAACGGAATGATCAAGCGCAATACTTTTCGTATCTGTCCATTGAGCCAAATCGAAGATTGCTCTTGGGGCCGCGACACCATCCAAGCTATAGTGCCCCGCGCCATCAAATGCACGCCGTGTGTTCGCGTCTTCTTCGCCGGTGCGAAGAGCCATTTCGGCCGCCTGAAACGCGATGTTCCTGTCGCGCAAATTACCGGCCATGCGCTCTTGCTGTGTCGTGACCTGCATTGCGGTCACACCAATCATTGTCATCAGCAACAATATGATCAAGCCTACGATCAACACCGCGCCACGCTGCGCATAGCGCGCATTGGCCAAGCGATTACCTCTATGAGACATTTTTCGCGCTACTCCAATTCAATAGATCCGATTACGCAATGCAACCGTGGTTGAAAAAGCCTGGCGCATTTTCCGATCCGTCGGTGTAACCGCTGTTCCCTGATATGTATAGGGTTGCGACTCTGTCAACACCCCGTCTTCAGTACTGGCAACAAGCAAATCGATCTGTACGGCAATTACCCTGTCCCACTTGGTGTTCGATGCCCCTTCCTGAAAGGACTCGTCATCCACATTTCCATCCTCGTCCGCATCGACACCATATTTTATTTTCATGGACTCGACCCCTTCGACCAGCTCCGTATTATTACGAAACAGAGCTCGAATTCGCTGCCCCGAGCGATTGGTTCGATCGGTATTACGGACCGAATACTGATTTTGGGCAACGGTCATGACGTAAGCCTCACGGCCAAATTTATCTTGAGTTACCGAAACCGAAGTCGGCGTAATTTCATTGCTGCCATGACTCACTGCTCCCACCTCGAATACATTGGCCGTCTTGCAATTCGAAATCACCAAGGTGTCTCCCGCATTGACCGCATCAATACTGGCCTCTCCCGATATAGTTATTTTTCCTTCGGAATTCATGGACTTAACCGGAAAGGCTGCTCCCGTTCGAGTAACGGTAAGCGTATCGCTGCTGGCCAGGGCCACATTGGCAGCATCGTCCGCCCCTGCCCCCACCCCCCCACTTAAGGTGATATCTTTGAAGAGATTATCTTTGAAAATATTGAAAGTATCGTCGGTAAACAAAGCGTCCGGAACCACAAACCCACTGCTGCCACGAAAGTCGTAGCGCTGTACACGGCCACAACCGAAATAGCCCGTCATTCTCAAATCATTATTCAAGATATTTATGGCAAAGCGGCCATTCTCTTGCACACGGGCCAGGATTTCGTTGTAGTCATATGATTTCCGCGTCCCGGAAAATATATAAACCACCCCCGCCAAAATCAGCAGGCCAATAGTCATCGAAACCATCAGTTCAATCAGCGTCACGCCCCGTTGCAGAAAAAGGCGCCGCTGCAACACGATTCTTTTGTTTTTCATCTTACTCGCCCCGCAACTGCGGCCGTTTGGGTAATACGCCCCTCAACGACACCACTTCCGCTGCTAAGATCAGCCTCGGACCAACTAATCTGAACGACGAAGAAACCCGTCCTCCCGCCATCAGCACAAGGGTCTGACCCTGGGGCCCATGACGAATCCCCTCTTTGACAAATCCCCCCTTTTGCCCCCGTACCAAGAGAAACTTCCAATCTGTCCTTCCATGTCGTGACATCGGTGTTAGCGCTATCATCATCCATGCCAATATCATATCCTCCCGCCCTTGCCTTGTCTGGACTGCCTCTCATCTGATCCAGGATGTCATAGGCAAGCAGAACCGCTTGCGATCTTTGCAGCGCCCCTTGGTTGACCCGCAGAGATGCCGTCTGCAAACCCGCCATCCCCAATAATCCAAAAGACAAAACAATGATTGCGACGAGAACCTCTAGCAACGTGGCCCCATTTTGCCGCTGAAAAAATGTCATTTTGCTTCCCCGATACTAATTGCGGTTGTCATGGCTATGGGCAACGCGTCCGAGCAGGCGTCCGATCAGGCACCGCCCCTGCCGCCTTTACGCTGATTACGCGCATACGCGACTCACCAGCCTCGCATGAGGGCGGGCGCAAAGTCAGCGTCGCCGATGGCGATATCATCTGCGTAGTGCCACCCTTCCTCTCAAACACAAACTGGGTCGCGTCAAGACCGCTTACGTCCTCCACCGCAGTCACCACTATGCTTTTTATATCTATAGATTCATGCGCAACAATCGGTGTCACGGCATCACAGTTCTGGTCTCGACCTTTGTATATGCACCACCCGTTTTGGAATGAACCTGACTTCGCCGTTACGCTAATAAAGCTATTGGTGGCCAGCCCCGCATCCGCTGCAGACCTTGCAACCTGCAGCGCAGCAAGAAATTCATTAGTTTGCGTTGATACCCGGTTGTTTTCGATCACTATCTTGAAGCTGGGCACGGCAATACCAAGCAATACCGCCAGGACGGCGACGGTGATCATAAGCTCGATAAGAGTAAAACCTCTGGACGACTGCATGATGCGACTCCGTTTTTCTTCATGGGCATTATGCCTTCCGTTCTCGCAAAATACTTCCACTACGGGACGCGTGGCCGGTACGACACGATAAGCGGTAATCGGCACGGCCGCGCAACCACTTATTCCGTTTCCACTTCAGCAAGCCGCCAATACTCATCGCCTTATTTTTCAAGCAGATAAGCGTGACCCGAGTAGCCAGAGGCGCTGAAAGCGTGGAGCGTGCGCGCGAAGAGCATTGAACAACTGCGCCAAGCCCAAGCGGTGCTGCTGCCGCTGGAGCACGGCTTAGCCTGGAACAAACCGCACAAGCCATTGGTCGCTCGGTAGCGTGGGCCAGCCGGCCGCGTAACCTCTTTCTGGCCGGAGAGATGGCTGGAGACGGTCAGCAACCAAAAGCGCGGCGGGCGCCGATGCCAGAACAAGGGTAGCAGCCGCCGATCGGCCGTTCACCCCACGCAGGGCGAATGAAGCCCCAAGAAAATCCAGAGGAAGCAACAAAACACAGCCCCCTCGGCACAAATAATATTGACCGACCGTTCGGTCAATATTACAATTTATTGACTCATATCAAAATTTGATTTGCCGTTCTGCTGCAGATTCAGGCTTGGCAAGCCCCCCACAACGACGATAAGGAGACGTTTCAATGGCTCACAACGAAAAACTGGCTCAAAGCATGGAGTTTCCGCCGGAGACGGCGCAACCGAATGTGTACCCGTTGTCCTGGCATGCCCAGACGGCGAAGATGGAGGAGGTCTGGGATGCGGCCCAGCGCGAGAACTGGGATCCGAAGAAGTTGCCGTGGGATACGTTGGACGTGGAGTCCTACAGTTGGGAAGAGCGCGAGTCGATCGCCTATTGGTGGACGCTGCTGTCCGTGTTCGATGCATCCGCGCCGCCGGTTTTCGCCGAAGCCTTCATCAAGACTTACGAGGTGCACGAGGAAGATCCTGTACGACGCTGCTTCTTCTCCGTAACCCGCGACGAGCAGAACCACGAGCAGATGTGCGGCCTGGCGATCACGCGCTTTCTGGGCCACCCGGATCCATTGACCTACGAGCCCAAGACCGATCTTGGGCGCCGCCTGCAAAAGAACGCCAAGTGGTTGTATTACAACGGCGGCCGTTACTGGACGGGTTATAAGAAGGCCGTGCCGAAGTATTCGCTCGCTGTGCTGTTCAGTTCCTTCCTGATGGGTGAAATCGCCGCGGCGACGATCTTCAAGCAAATGCATGACAACAGCCGCGAACTGATATTCAAGGAGGCGTTCCGCAATATCGGCCGCGACGAAGGACGCCACATGGCGATCTGTATGGCGCTGATGGAGCGCGATTACCCTCGTCTGCCGGCGGAAGACAAGGCGGTTGTCACCAAGCAGATCCGCGCGGGCTATCTGTTCCTGTCCGCCGTGCTGTTCGAGCCGCCGATGGAGTTCTGGGACTTGCCAGAGGATTTCATCGCCAACCAGCGCGAAAGCGAGGAGGTTGCGCGTACCGCCGGCTTCGGCATCCCGTCGTATGAGGCGAAAAAGGAAAACTGGCGCAACGCGATGCTCAATTTGAAGGGTGTCCTCGACCGCTACGGCATCCCCTTCCCCGCGATCCCGGAAGTGGGTATCAGCGGGCAGGAAATCTCCGACATCGAAATGGAAGATATCATTCCCGTGTTCTGATCGATAGCTGCCGTCAAGCAAGGCCCTCACTAACGAGCCACGGCACCCCCGTGGCTCGTTTCACCTCTCCCCAACGATTTTCACGAGAAGACAATGCAAAAAATCCGCCTCCACCCTTCTGGTCGGGAAGTCGACTGTCAGGCGGGCGATACCGTGCTCGGCGCACTGGAGCGAGCCGGTTATGCCTTACCCAACAATTGCCGCGCCGGTGCGTGCGGCGAATGCAAAGTCAAGGTACTGGAAGGCCAGTTCGATCAAGGTATGGTGCTGGACATGGCCTTGTCCCAGGATGAGCGCAGGCAGGGTTATGGCCTCATGTGCATGGCCAAGCCGCTGTCGCCAACGCTGCTCATCGAATGGGGCACGGAAGACGCGAAGCCGAAGCTGTTCCCGCCGCGCGAGAATCAACGCTTCGTGCTCATCGACCGCATTCCCCGCACCAGCCGCATTGTCGAATTGCGCTTCCGCCCCGTCGGCCAGACGATGCGCTACTGGCCGGGCCAGTATGTCACGCTGGGCGATGAGCGCGCCAATGCGCCGCCACGCTGCTACTCCATCGCCAACGCGCCGCGCCCCGATGGAGAAATCGTTCTGCAGATCAGCCTGGTCGACGAGGGGCAGACCAGCCGTTGGGTTCATGAATCCCTGAAGATCGGGGATGTGGTGAAACTTGCCGGCCCTTACGGCACTTTCATCGGCGATCCGGCGGTCGATTCACCGGTATTGTGCATGGCCGCGGGTTCGGGCCTGGCTCCCATTCTTTCCCTTGCCGAAGCGGCGCTGCGGCGCGGGTACCGCAAGCCGGTCACGCTCATGTTTTCAGCCCGCACCTACGCCGAGATTTACGACGTAGGCCTAATGCGCTACTGGGAAACCCGCCACCGCAATTTCACGTTCAAGCCGACGCTGACACGCGAGAACAACGACCAATGCTTGCACGGACGCCTGCCGGACGTGCTGCCGCAGCAGTTCGAGGATTTATCGCAACACAGCGTATTCATTGCCGGCAGCCCGGAGTTTGTCGCCGCCTGTGTCGCGGCGGCGGAAGCATTGGGCGCCAAGGAAGAGATGATCCATACCGAAGGCTATTTCGGCCAGGCGCAACCGGAGACGGCCCCGGTCTCCCACCTTGTTTTATCCTGAACCAGCCCTCGCCACATCCAGCCAAGCCACAAAAAAGAAAGGCGCATCAACCGATGCGCCTTTTCCATTTTTACCTGCTACCGCGACTTCAAGCGTAGACGTCGACAGTGCCTCCCGCTGTGCTACCGACAGCCGGCTGCTGCGGCAAGGACTCGATCAACTGAAGCGCGTGGGATGCGCTGATATCCATGGCTTTCTTCAACACCGAAACCGAAACCTGCTGCTGCAATTGGCCGGCGGAATTAGCGCTCGCGGCCGCCGCAATCGAAGAAACATCCATGCTTCACCCCACTATCCAGATTCACTCGCGGAAGTTACCAAACTGCAGCGGAAAATCGGCAACGTCCTTTTTCACCAACGCGATCGCCTCTTGTAGCACATCGCGCTTGGCGCCAGTGACGCGCACCACATCGCCCTGGATCGCCGCCTGCACTTTCAACTTACCGTCCTTCAGCAGTTTAACGACCTTTTTGGCCAAATCTTGAGGAACTCCGACACGAACCGTCAACTCTTGCTTGACCTTGTTGCCCCCCATTTTTTGCAGCTCGCCATACTCAAGGCAGCGTATATCGATTTTTTTGGCGGTCATCTCGGGCAGCAGCAGGGCTTTCATCTGGTCGAGCTGAAACGCGCTATCGCCAAACAAGGTAAGTAATTTTTCGCTCTGCTCCACGCGCGCATCCGTGCCTTTGAAATCGTAGCGGCCGGAAATCTTCCGGTTCGCCACATCGACGGCGTTGCGCAACGCAACCAGATCGACTTCGGACATGATGTCGAACGAAGGCATAGGTGGTTCCTTTTTTTGCCCTGGTCAGCCGAAATGGCAGATGTAGTGATAGGGCTCGCCAGCAACCTCGATATCGAAGCTGGAATTACCCGGCACCTGGAAGGATTCACCAGCGCCATACGTCTTCCAGCCCGTTTCGCCTTTCAGACGCACACGACAGCTTCCCGCCACGCCTTCCATGACTTCGGGGGCGCCGGTATTGAACGTCAGCGTCGCCGGCAGAATCACGCCTATCGACTTTTTCGTGCCATCCGCGAACAGAAGGCTGTGGCTAACGCATTTACCGTCGAAATAGACGTTCGCTTTGGTGGTGACAGTAACACCGGGGATTTTCTCGACCACGCTCATTTCACGCCCTTTACTCAGCGTTTTACTCAATACCCATGAATTTCTGGATCAGACCCTTGGCGACGAAGCCGACAAAGCCAAGACCCAACGCGAGGAACAACCACATCGTTCCATATCTGCCCGCCTTCGATTCCTTTGCCAGGTTACCGATGATGAAGAGCATGTAAAGAATCAACGCGGTGAAGCATATTTTTAAGGAAAGGGCCTCGAATTCTGCGATCGTCAGGCCAAACAGCAACGGATCACCGTCCATTCCAGCCGCTCCTAGCCCCGCTTCGCCTTCGCATTGGCCGCGATACGCATGCGCAACGCGTTGAGGCGGATAAAGCCGTGGGCGTCTTTCTGGTCGTAGGCGCCCTGGTCGTCCTCGAAGGTGGCAATTGTGGGATCGAACAGCGAATCGGTTTTCGAGTCGCGCGCAACGACGATGACGTTGCCCTTATACAGCTTGATCCGCACCCAGCCATTCGCGGTCTGCTGCGTCTGATCGATCAAGGTCTGCAACGCGCGGCGCTCGGGGCTCCACCAATAACCGTTGTAGATCAGGCTGGCGTAACGCGGCATCAGATCGTCTTTCAAATGCGCCGTTTCGCGGTCCAGCGTGATCGACTCGATCGCCCGGTGCGCCTTGAGCAGAATGGTGCCGCCGGGGGTTTCGTAGCAACCGCGGCTCTTCATGCCGACATAGCGGTTTTCCACCAGATCGAGCCGGCCAATGCCATGCTTGCCGCCCAACTCGTTGAGCTTGGCGAGCAATTCGTGGGCTTTCATGCGCTTGCCGCCGATCGCGACAAGGTCTCCGCGCTCGAATTCGAGATCGATGTATTCGGCCGCATCCGGCGCGGCTTCCGGCGACACCGTCCACCGCCACATATCCTCTTCCGCCTCGGCCGAGGGGTTTTCCAGATGGCGACCTTCAAACGAGATATGCAGCAGGTTGGCATCCATCGAGTAGGGCGAGCCGCCCTGCTTGTGCTTCATCTCGATCGGGATACCCGCCTTTTCGGCATAGGCCAGCAGTTTTTCGCGCGACAGCAGATCCCATTCGCGCCACGGCGCAATCACTTTAACGTTCGGCATCAAGGCGTAATAGCCAAGCTCGAAGCGAACCTGGTCGTTACCCTTGCCGGTAGCGCCATGCGAAACGGCATCGGCCTGGGTCTGGCGCGCGATCTCGATCTGCCGCTTGGCGATCAGCGGCCGCGCAATCGAGGTGCCCAGCAGGTATTCGCCCTCATAGACCGCATTGGCGCGGAACATGGGGAAAACGAAATCGCGGACGAACTCTTCGCGCAAATCGTCGATAAAGATGTTCTCTTGCTTTATGCCGAACTTCAGCGCTTTCTGGCGCGCCGGCTCAAGCTCCTCGCCCTGGCCGAGATCGGCGGTGAAGGTCACCACCTCGCAGCGATAAGTATCCTGCAACCATTTGAGGATAACCGAGGTATCCAGCCCGCCCGAATAGGCGAGCACCACTTTTTTCACGTCGCTCATGATCCGTCCAATCCTGTCTTTACTTAGTTCTCACTCAGTTTTCACTTACGCGCCCGAGCACGAGGTATTCCATCAGTGCCTTCTGCGCATGCAGCCGGTTTTCCGCCTCGTCCCACACCACCGATTGCGGGCCGTCGATGACTTCGGCGGCTACCTCCTCGCCCCGGTGGGCCGGCAGGCAGTGCATGAACAGCGCATCGGCGCGCGCCACGCTCATCATTTCGCCATCCACGCACCAATCGGCAAAATCCTTCATCCGCGCTTCGTTTTCCGCTTCGAATCCCATCGACGTCCACACATCGGTGGTAACGAGGTCCGCATCGCGGCACGCGTCCATCGGATCGGCGAACTGCTCGAAATGGCCGGTGCCGTGCAAACCGGCACGCTCCAGCTCCACCTCGTAACCGGGCGGGGTCGATACATGAACGTTGAAATCGAGCAGCTCGGCGGCCTGCAGCCATGTATTACACATGTTGTTGGAATCGCCGATCCAGGCCACCGTCTTGCCCTTGATGCCGCCGCGATGTTCGATATAGGTAAAAATATCGGCCAATATCTGACAGGGATGGTATTCGTTGGTCAAACCGTTGATGACCGGCACGCGTGAATTGGCGGCAAACCGTTCGATGACGTCCTGCTCGAAGGTGCGGATCATCACGATATCGCTCATGCGCGAAATGACCTGTGCCGCATCCTCGACCGGCTCACCGCGACCCAATTGCGAATCCCGCGTGTTGAGATAAATCGCCGAACCGCCCAGTTGCTGCATGCCCGCTTCGAACGACAAGCGCGTGCGCGTACTGGCCTTCTCGAAGATCATGACCAGCGTGCGGTCGAACAAGGGGTGATGAGGCTCATACCGCTTGAACTTGTTTTTTATCCACCCCGTGCGTTCAAACAGGTAGCCGTATTCCTCGCGGGAAAAATCCTTGAATTGCAGATAGTGTCTGAGCGCGGTCATGTACTGGCGCCTCCTTGATTCTGGGCACCTCCTTGACTCTGCGATAGAAAATCGCGAATCAGCGGTGCCAGTATGGCCACCAGGGCCTGCGCATCCGACGGCGTAAATACCAATGGCGGCAGCAGCCGCACAACGCGCTCCGCCGTCACGTTGATAAGCGCGCCAGCGGCCAGCGCGCGCGTAACCAATTCACCGCACGGGCGGTCGAGCTCGATGCCGATCATCAGCCCCCGGCCACGAATCCCCACCACGCCGCTCACACCCGCAAGCGCACCGTTCAAACCGGCACGGATCATCTCGCCAATTTGCACCGCGTTATCGAGCAAGCCTTCGTCGACAATCGCATCCAGGGTTGCGAGCGCCGCGGCGCAGGCAAGCGGATTACCGCCAAACGTGCTGCCGTGGTTGCCCACGCCAAACAAACCCGTTGCCGCGCCGGCTACCACACAGGCGCCGATCGGCACGCCGGACCCCAGCCCCTTGGCCAACGTCATCACATCCGGACGCACGCCGGCGTGCTGCCAACCGAACCACTCGCCGGTGCGGCCAAGGCCGCATTGCACTTCGTCGCAAATCAACAGCCAGCCGCGCTGATCGCATAGCTGGCGCACTTCGCGCAGAAAGGATGCGTCGGCAACATGCACACCGCCCTCACCCTGGATCGCCTCCAGCATTACCGCGACAACACTCTGGTTATGCTCGGCAATCTGGCGAACCGCCGCGATATCCTTGTACGGCACGCGCAAGAACCCCGCGACCAGCGGCTCGAAGCCGGCCTGGGCCTTACGGTTGCCGGTTGCAGACAGCGTTGCCAGGGTTCGGCCGTGGAAAGCGCTTTCCATCACGACGATGCCCGGCTGCGTCACCCCCTTGCGGTGCCCGTAAAGACGCGCGAGCTTGATCGCGGCTTCGTTCGCCTCGCAACCGGAATTACAGAAAAAAACCTCGTCCATTCCCGCCAGCGCGGTAATCCGCTCGGCAAGCCGTTCCTGCAATGGAATGCGGTAAATATTGGACGTATGCAGCACCCTGGCTGCTTGCTCGGCAATCGCCCGCACTAGGCGCGGATGATTGTGCCCAAGCGTGGAAACCGCCACACCGGCAAGCGCGTCGAGATAGCGTTTGCCGGCTTCGTCGTAAAGCCACACACCGTCCCCATGCGTAAATGCCACGGGTAGTCTGGCGTAGGTATTCATGACATGGGACATGGATGGATCCGATCGGGACGAGACAACAAAACACAAACGGCGGCAAAAGCCACCGTACGGGAAAGGCTTGATGGTAAGCCAAATTGGTGTTTAATGGTAAGTCAAAAAGGCTGGCGCGGGTAACGCATTCCCGCTGCGCGGCGCGCCGCTACGGGCTTTTTGCTAAAATGCGCGCCTGCTCCAGCCCCACCGCGCGCGACGACCGTTTCCCCACCGCCTCACAATAAGATGGCCGGCGCCCTTAAACTCACCGTGGCATGACATATGACTCAAAAGATCGAAAGCTTTGTCATTGTCGGGATTACACAGGAAGGCAAGAAATTTCGCCCCAGCGACTGGGCGGATCGCCTGTGCGGCATCATGTCGGCCTTCGGCGCCGACCACCGGATGACCTATTCTGCCTACGTGCGCCCCGGCAACACGGACAAAGGCGAAAGAACCGTCATCGTCAACGCGCGGCTTTACGATATCGAACCGCTCGCCTACCGCTTCCTGGTTCATTTTGCCGCCGACAACAATCTGCGGGTAGAGCACATCGACACCGGTCAAAACTGACGACCAATAATGAAAAACGGCGACCCGAAGTCGCCGTTTTTATGGATTCCGGTTTGTAAAACCGAAATATCCGCTCAGATCGCCATCGCCTTCACGGCCGCGGACAAACGGCTCTTATGACGAGCAGCTTTGTTCTTGTGGATGATGCTCTTGTCGGCGATGCTGTCGATGGTGCTCATCGACGTGCGGAAAACCGCTTGTGCCGCCGTTTTGTCACCACCCGCGACAGCCTTGCGCACGGCCTTGATCGCAGTACGCAGGCGCGAACGCAGGCTGGCATTGTGAGCACGGGCCTTGGTCGCTTGACGAGCGCGCTTGCGAGCTTGTGCCGAGTTGGCCATAAATTTTATTCCTGTCTGGTTTGCATTGCTGGAAAGCGCGGGATTTTATCCCCCCGGACGAATAAGCGCAAGCGGCGAAACGATCGACGCCCATCGGCGCGCTGTGCGCCCCGCCCTCCTCCGGCTATGATGCCGCCCTCTCTTCCCTTAAAACAAAGCCCACGCCCTGCATGAACCTGTTGCGCGCATTGGTCACGGTCAGCGGCATGACGCTGCTATCCCGCATTCTCGGCTTTGTCCGCGATTTTGTCATCGCCCGCGCGTTCGGCGCCGGCATGGCGACCGATGCTTTTTTCGTTGCCTTCCGCCTGCCCAACCTGCTGCGGCGCATGTTTGCCGAAGGCGCGTTTTCCCAGGCCTTCGTACCCATCCTGGCGGACTATAAAAACCGCCAGGGTATCGACGCCACGCGTCACCTGGTAGACCGCGTCGCCACGCTGCTCGGTCTCGTGGTGGCCGGCGTATCGCTGCTCGGCATCCTTGCCGCGCCGCTCATCATCTACGCTTCGGCGCCCGGCTTCATTGACGAACCGGACAAGTTCGCGCTCACCGTGGCACTGACCCGCATCACCTTCCCCTACATTCTGTTCATGGCGCTGGTCGCGCTCGCCGGCGGCATTCTCAATACCTGGAGCCGCTTCGCCATTCCCGCGTTCACGCCGGTGCTGCTCAATCTGTCCTTCATCGGCATGGCGCTTTTCGCCGCACCCTGGTTCGACCCGCCGGTGCTGGCGCTGGCCTGGGCGGTACTCATCGGCGGCATGCTGCAACTGGCCCTGCAACTGCCAGCGCTCAAAAAGATCGGCATGCGCCCGCGCTTCGTTGTCGATTTCGGCGATGCGGGCGTGCGCCGCGTCTTGAAACTCATGGCCCCCGCGCTGCTTGGCGTTTCGGTCAGCCAGATTTCACTACTGATCAACACGATCTTTGCCTCGTTCCAGCAAAGCGGCAGCGTTTCCTGGCTTTATTACGCCGATCGGCTGATGGAATTTCCCTCCGCGCTACTCGGCGCGACACTCGGCACAATCCTGCTGCCCAGCCTGGCCAAGCTGCACACCGACGATCAGCCCGAAGCCTTTTCCTCGCTGCTCGACTGGGGACTGCGCCTGACCTTGCTGCTCACCCTGCCGGCAGCACTGGCGCTGGCGCTGCTCGCGCTACCACTGATTGCCACGCTGTTCCATTACGGCGCCTTTTCCGCCAGCGATGCGCTCCACACCCGCGACGCGCTGGTCGCCTACAGCGTCGGCCTGTGCGGACTGATCCTGGTCAAGGTGCTGGCGCCGGGGTTTTACGCCCGCCAGGACATCCGCACGCCGGTCAAAATCGCCATCGTCACCCTGTGCACCACCCAGTTGATGAACCTCGTGTTCACGCAAGCCCTTCCGTTGGGCCACGCCGGGCTGGCGCTGGCGATTTCCCTTGCCGCCTGCCTCAACGCCACGCTGCTCTACCATGGTCTGCGCCAGCGCGGAATTTATCGTCCACAGCCGGGCTGGGGCCTGTTCGGCGTCAAACTGGCCGTCGCGCTCGTGGTCATGGGTACGGTATTGTGGTTCGCCACCGGCACGGGAAGCAGTTGGCTCGACGAAGGCGGCCCCGCGCGAGTATTCAAACTGTCGATCATCGTCGTTGCCGGCGCCGCCAGCTATTTCGCCACGCTCTTCGCCCTAGGGTTTCGTCCGCGTGACTTCCGCCGCCAAGGCGCCGGTTGATCGCACCCCGCCTTGTCCGCCACAGCCTTATTCCTATCCCAACCGCGTTCCCCAGTAAAATGCCCGTTCCAGTGAACGCATAACACAGGAGACCGGTGGCATGATCCTTACCAGCCAAAGCTTCACCGACAACGCCCGCATTCCCGGCGATTTCGCTTTCTGCATCCCCGCAACCGAAGGTCACGTCAGCCTCGGCGGCAACCGCAACCCGCATCTGGCATGGTCTGGCGTGCCGGCCGGCACGCGCTCTTTCGTGCTGATCTGCCACGATCCCGATGCTCCCAGCCGTGGCGACGACGTCAACCAGGAAGGCCGCAGCGTGCCCGCCAGCCTGCCGCGCGTGGATTTCTTTCACTGGGTATTGGTCGATCTGCCCGCCGAGCAGCGCGAAATCGCGGCCGGCAGCTTCTCCACGGAAGTCACCCCCAACGGCAAACCCGGTCCCGACGCGCCATTTGGCACCCGCCACGGCATCAACGATTACACCGCCTGGTTCGCCGGCGACGAGAACATGCGTGGCGATTATTACGGCTACGACGGCCCCTGCCCGCCGTGGAACGACGAACTACGCCACCGCTACGTTTTCACCCTGTACGCGCTGGACGTGGCGCGCTGCGCGGTGGAAGGCCGCTTTGGCGGCGCCGACGCGCGCCAGGCCATCGCCGGTCATATCCTGGCCGAAGCCAAGCTTACCGGCATCTATAGCTTGAACCCGAATGTCGCGCCCTAAGCCGGCTCGCCACTTGCCAACGCCATAGCCCATCCCACAACCCATCAATACCCCGCCGCCTCGCCTTCACGGCGAGGGTCGGCGGCGCCGGTCCAACCGCCCTCCCTGCCACGCACGATCAAACCGACGCCGCTGGTGAAATCGCGCAGCACGACCTCGTGCCCAAACAGCGCCAGCTTCTGCGCGAGGCGCTCGCCAGCAGGCGTCGCCTCCACGGCCAGCACATCGTTACGGCTGCCTACGTGGGGGCGCGCGAGCAAAACCTCTGGTGGCATACGCCAATCGATCAGCCCCACCAGCGCGGCGGCGACATAATCGACAATGGCGCTGCCGCCCGGCGAACCGAGCACAGCGTATAAACGACCGTCGGGCGAGAACACCAGCGTCGGCGCCATCGCGCTACGCGGCCGCTTGCCGCCGCCAACCCGATTGGGGTGCCCCTCGGGCGTACCCGCCGTGCCATCCGGGCGAAAGGCGAAATCGGTCAACTGATTGTTGAGCAGAAAACCGCGCACCATGCGCCGGCTGCCGAAGGCATCCTCAATCGACACGGTCAGCGCCACCGCGTTGCCCTCGGCATCGACAATCGAAAGATGCGAGGTTGCCGGCCGCTCCGGGCTTAGCGCGGGTACGGCAGGCAATGCCGACGGCTGCCCCGGCTCCGCCCGGCGCATGCTCGCGGCGGGTTCGATCCGTGCCGAGCGCGCAGCGAGATAAGCCGGTGCGAGCAAGCGCCCGGGCGGCACCGGCATGCTTTGCGGATCGCCGTACCACGCCTCGCGGTCAGCATGCGCCAAGCGGCCCGCCTCGGCGAAAAGATGAAGCGGAAGAGCCGAATCGGCAGCCAGCCCACCCAGCGGAAAACGTTCCAACATGCCCAGCAAAGCCAATACCGACGCCCCCCCGGCACTGGGCGGCGGCATGCCGCAAATACGCCAGCCACGGTATGCACCGCACAAAGGCGAACGCTCAACGACCCGATAAGCAGCCAAATCCTGTTCCGCCAGCTTGCCGGGCGAAGGTTCTGCACGTACCGCGGCGACGATATCGGCAGCCAATTCACCGCGATAAAACGCCGCCGCGCCCTGCTCCGCAAGCATCCGCAGCGTGGCCGCCAACACAGGATTGCGCAGCCACGCACCGGCCGCCAACGGTTCTCCGGCCGCATCGAAAAACAGTTCTCGCGCTTGCGCGCCGTGACTGAGAAAACGATCGCGCGCGATCAACGCCGCCAGCCGTGGCGACACCGCGAAGCCTTCTTCCGCCAACCGGATTGCGGGCTCGAACAAGCGCGCCCACGGCAAGCGGCCATGCCGCGCATGCACGGCGGCAAGCAACGCGGGCAGCCCCGGCACGCCGACCGCGCGCGCGCCGATGGCAGCAGCGTAGAAATCCATCGGCGCCCCGTCCGCCGTCAGAAACAGGCGCTCATCCACTGCAGCGGGCGCGGTTTCGCGCCCATCCCAGGCGGCAACACGGCCGCTTTGTGAGTCGTAATGCAGCAAAAAGCCGCCACCGCCGATACCGGACGACTGCGGTTCCACCACGTTCAATACCAGCGCAGCGGCAATGGCAGCGTCGGCGGCGCTGCCGCCGTCGCGCAATACCGCCAGTGCTGCTGTGCTGGCATGACCATTGGCGGTAACAACCATCGCCCGTGGCGCTGTCAGCGCCGGACGCGGCGCGAACCCGGTAGCCGCCTCGGGCTGCGCCGGAACCTGGGCGTAGCCCGGCAAGGCGCACACGAGCACCCATGCCGAAACAACAAGCGGCACACATCGAATCGCCCGGAATACGCCGCGCATTCTGCTTCTCATCCCGTCCTCACTCCGCTCATCCCGAATAAGGCGGCAAGCGCCGCGCCAAAGGCTGCCATTCGATGCTGCCATAGGCCGGCAGCCCGTCGTCATCACTGCTCACTGCCACATCGCCCTGGATCAAGGGCCGCAGGTAACGGCACGCCTCGGCGCTGACGTGCAGGCCGTCGGCGCGGATGAACGCGGGCGGCACCGGGCGTTCCAGATTGGCGATGGCCGCCGCATCCACCGGCACGATATCCCAGCGGTAAGGATCGTCGGCCAAGCGGCGAATGGCGGGCATGACGCCGTCGCGCCCAGCAAGCGCGTAATCGATCGCGGCGGCGCCAACTGCTTCCGCTTGAGCCAGATCAGTCGCCGAGCGCCAATGGCCGGCGGCGCGCTGAAGATAATCAGGGATCGCCCAATGGCACAGATAGCCGAGGCGCGCCTCGACCAGATGGGCAAGGTGCAAACCCGCACCGCCGAGTTGAACGTAAGCGCCCGTCGCGCTCCGCATCACAACCGGACTGCCATCGGCGCGGCGAATCCCCTCGGCCACGGTAATGGCGCAATAGCCGAGGCGTTCCACGATGGTTCGAACACGGTCAAGGAACGCGGCTTCGTCGAACGGCACTTCGGGCAAGAGCACGATATGCGGCGGCGAATCGTCATTGCCGCGCGCGGCAAGCGCGGTGGCGGCGGCCAGCCAACCGGTGTTGCGGCCCATCACTTCCATGATGAAAACCCGGCCACGGCGGCCGGACATCGCGGCCAGATCGAGCCCGGCTTCCAGCATCGAAATCGCGAGATATTTCCCCGCCGACGCGAAACCGGGCGAGCAGTCCGTGCCCTCGATATCGTTATCCACCGTTTTCGGCACACCGATGCAGCATAGCGGGTAGCCGCGCGCCCGCGCCGCCACCGACAGCTTGGCCACGGTATCCATCGAACCGTTGCCGCCGTTGTAGAGCAATACACCGATGCGGTGGGCGGCGAACACGTCGAACAGGCGGTCGTACTGAGCGGGGTTGTCCTGCGGTGCGCAAAGATCGAAACGGCAGGAGCCGAACGCGCCACCGGGCGTCAAGGCCAGCCGGCCGAGATCGGTCGTCGACAGTTGCGCGGTATCGACCAGGTCTTCGTTCAGTATCCCGAGCACGCCATGACGGGCGCCGAACACACCGCCGATGCGCCGCGATTGCGCCCGCGCCGCGCGAATCACCGCCGCCGCCGTGGCGTTGATGACAGCGGTAACGCCGCCGGACTGGGCATAGAGCACATTGACGGGCTTCATCGGAAAAACTCGAAAGCGCCTTGTAAACAAACGCGGCCGGTGCCACATCCGGCACCGGCCGCGTCGATCCGCCGGATCGTCGGCTTCGTTACCGGCGCAATTACTTCAGCGCGCTGAGCACGCGCGCTGTAATTTCGTCGACCGATCCCAGCCCGGATATTTTCCGCACCTTCGGCGCTTTCGCGTCACCCGATGCCGCCCAGCGGGTGTAGTAGTCGACCAGGGGCTTGGTCTGCGAGTGATACACCTCCAGGCGCTTACGCACGATTTCCTCGCGGTCGTCGTCGCGCTGAATCAATTCCTCGCCCGTCACATCGTCCTTGCCGGCCACTTTCGGCGGATTGTATTTGACGTGGTAGGTGCGCCCGGACGCGGCATGCACGCGGCGTCCGCTCATGCGCTCGATGATCTCGCTGTCGGGCACGTCGATTTCGAGCACGATATCGATCGCCACACTGGCGTTCTTCATCGCGTCAGCCTGCGGAATGGTGCGCGGGAAACCGTCGAACATATAGCCGCTCTGACAGTCGTTTTCGAGCAGGCGGTCCTTTACCAGACCGATGATGATGTCGTCGGAAACCAGCCCGCCGGCATCCATCACCTTTTTCGCCTCGACGCCCAACGGCGTGCCAGCCTTTACCGCTGCGCGCAGCATGTCGCCGGTGGATATCTGCGGAATGCCGAATTTCTCTTTGATAAAGGTCGCCTGGGTGCCCTTGCCCGCGCCCGGCGGTCCCAACAGAATCAATTTCATCATCTCCCCCTCTATATACGCGCCCCCGTGGGTCGCCGTTTCATGCATTGGGAAAGGCTAGACTCAAGCGACATCCAGCCCGGTCAGAATAACGAAAAACACAACAAACGCATCATTGACGCCGCAAGCGGTCGGCAGCGAACACCGCGCGGACTCGCTCCAGATCCTCGGCCGTATCGACACCGGCGGGCGGCGCGCCGTCCAACACCAGCACGCTGATACCGTAACCGTGCCACAAGGCGCGCAATTGCTCCAGCGCCTCCCATTGCTCGATGGGCGACGGTGTGAGCGTAGCATAGCGCTTGAGAAAACCCACCCGGTAAGCGTACAGGCCCACATGGCGCAATACGGGTAGGCCCGCCGGCAGTTGCGGCGCGTTTTCCCGCGCCCGATCCGCCCACGCATCGCGCGCCCAAGGAATCGGCGCGCGGGAAAAGTACATCGCCCGCCCGCGCACATCGCATACTACCTTGACCACATTCGGGTTGAATACATCGCCGGCATCGTGCAGCGCATGGGCGGCGGTGGCGATTGCCGCATCCGGATCGGCGGCCAACGCCCGCGCCACCGCGGCAATGACCGTGGGATCGATAAGCGGCTCGTCGCCCTGGACGTTGACGACGATATCCTCGTCCGCCCAGCTCAGGCGCCTCACCACTTCGCCCAGACGATCCGTGCCGCTGGGATGATCGGCTTGCGTCATCAGCGCCTGACCGCCAGCGGCCTCGATCGCGGTAAGGACGCGCGCATCGTCGGTTGCCACCCACACATCCGCCGCACCCGCCGATTTCGCCCGCTCCAGCACGCGCACGATCATCGGCTGCCCGTCGATATCGGCCAACGGCTTGCCGGGCAGGCGGACAGACGCGTAGCGCGCTGGAATGACCACGCGGAACATATTCATGGCACCCGTGCGGTCAACGCAACGCGTCGGTTTCTTCGGCCGTCAGCGCGCGCGCTTCGTCGTCGAGCATCACCGGAATGCCGTCGCGTATCGGATAAGCCAGGCGGTCGGCCTTGCACACGAGTTCCTGCTTGTCCTTGAGATAATCCAGCGGCCCCTTGCACAACGGGCAAACAAGAATCTCAAGCAGTCTGGCGTCCATGATTCAGCTTCTCCAGAATTCGTTCGATGGCGCCGGGCCCAATTTGGGCCCGTACCGGCCACTCCCACGCCTCAGCGGGCGCGAAAGCCGCGCATTTTACCGCATCCTTGCTCGTCATCAGCTTCGGCTCGCCGGGCGCAAAAGCAAGATCGGCGGCAACGTAAGCATGGTGATCGGCAAAGGCGTGCGGCACGACCTCCAAACCCATCGCCGCGAGCATTTCAAAAAAACGCTCGGGGCGGCCGATGCCCGCCACCGCATGCACGCGCCGGCCGCGAAACGCAGCCGCATCGCAAACCGTTTCCGGGTCGCGTAGCGAACGAAACGACGTGCCGGCCAACACCATTGGAAAAACCGGCACGCCAGCCGGCAACACAACGTCGGCAAGCTCGCCATGTGCAATGATCAGATCGACCTTGCGCAAACGCGATAAAGGCTCGCGCAACGGCCCCGCCGGCAACAGCCAGCCATTGCCGAGCACAGCCGCATCCACCACGGCGATTTCAACGTCGCGCGACAAGCGGTAGTGCTGCAAACCATCGTCGGCAATCAACACATCGCACTCGGGATGGCAACGCAGCAATTCCGCCGCTACCGCAGGCCGGTCGCGGCCGACGGCAACCGGGCAACCCGTCAGGCGCGCAAGCAATACCGGCTCGTCGCCATACCGGGCGGGCTCGCCGTCCGGCGCCACCAGCGCCACGCCGGAAATTTGGCCACCATAACCACGGCTGACGATCCCCGGCCTGCGCCCCACAGCTTGCAGATGAGCCGCCAGCCACTCCACTACGGGCGTCTTGCCACTGCCGCCCGCAGCGATGTTGCCGACGACAATGACCGGCACCGGCGAACGCACGGCGCGCAAAAAACCATTGCGGAACAAGGCCCGGCGCACGCCGGCAAGCAAACCGAACAAACAGGATAAAGGCAGCAGCGCTGCCGCGACAAAACTGCGGCGACGCCAGAATGCGGGCGCTTTCGCCGCCACGGCAAGCCCTTAGTGTGCCGGCGCCTGCACCGCGAAAGTAACGTGCGGCAAACCCGCGCGCTGCGCCGCCTGCATGACATCGATCACATGTTGGTGCGCCGCTTTCGCATCGGCGTTAACGATCACGACCGGCTCGCCGCCACCGGCCGGCACCGCCTTGCCCAAGGCTGCGGCAATCGCATCGATACCCTGGCTGCCGACCGGCTGCCGATTCACCAACACCTCACCGGAGGCGGTGACGACCACCACGATTTCATTGACGGCGGTATCCGCCTCTTCGGACTCTCCGGTGGGCAAACTGATTTCCAGGCCGGAAAATTTTGAAAACGTCGTCGTCAGCATCAGAAAGATGACGATCACGAGCATCACGTCGATCAACGGAATCAGGTTGATCTCCGGTTCCTCGCGGCGGGCGATACGGCGGAATTTCATCGTCGTCAGGCCCGGCGCTCGCCATGAGCCACTTCCACCAGCTTGATCGCCTGCCGCTCCATATCAATGACAAAGTCATCGATCAGACGGCGGAAATGGCGCCAGAAAATCATCGACGGAATGGCAATGACCAAGCCCATCCCCGTGGCGTAAAGCGCGGTCGCGATACCTTGCGCAAGCTGTACCGGATTAGCCCCGCTGATGCCTTGTGCGGCAAAGATTTCGATCATGCCCACGACGGTGCCGAACAAACCGAGCAAAGGGCTGATCGCGGCAATCGTTCCCAATGTGGTCAAAAAGCGCTCAAGATCGTGCATGACCGCCTGCCCGGTTTCCTCGATCGATTCCTTCATGATCTCGCGCGAACTGCTGATATTGCGCAAACCCGCCGCCAACACGCAGCCCAGCGGCGAATGATCATCGATGCGCTCGATCATCTCGTTGGAAACGCCGCCCCTGCGCAAATCGGCCAGCACGTTATCGAGCAGACCCATGGGCACAACCCGGGAACGGCGCAAGGAAATGGAGCGCTCGATAATCAGCGCCACCGCGATAACGGACGCCAACAAAAGCGGCCACAGCGGCCAACCAACGGCCTGGACGATCGAAAACACGCGTGCGAACTCCAAACGGCAAAGCCGGAACTCTAGCGCCCCCGGCCCTTGACAGCAAGCGCCAAGCTCGCCGCCGCAATCCTTTTGTCATGTTACGCGCACGCATGCCACCGCCCGCCCGTACGGCATGCTCGAAGCCAATGCCACAATCCGCACGCCGGCACGAAAACACCTTGCCCGTATTGGCGCACCTGGAATATATACATCACGCCTGATAAAGTGCCGCACTTTTCCAAAAGGCTGGCGCGATGTTTTCCGTACAGCCTCCCCACATCGACAGGCGCGTACAGGCGCACCCTGAAACAAGGAAGCAAAATGAAAAAAACCACCTTGGCTGTTGCCGTTCCTCTTGCCGTCGTGGGCGTTGCCATTGCGGGCGCGTGGTACACCGGCTCGCGCGTCGAAGAAACAGTCACCCGCGACATCGGTGAGATCAACGCCAGCATCCAGCAGACCGGGCTGCCCGTGAGTCTTACACTGCTGGGCATCGAGCGGGGCGTGTTTTCCAGCGCCGCGCGTTATCAAGTGAGTCTGGCCGTAGAAGCGCGCGGTGAAGCCAAAACGCTGGTTTTCTCCGACCGCATCGAGCACGGTCCTTTTCCGCTGTCGCGCCTGGCTTCCGGCAAGCTGATGCCGGTGATGGCGCAAAACAATATCGCTTTGGAGCAGACGCCTGGCATCGCGCCGCTGTTCGAGGCCGCGGGCGGCAAGGCGCCGCTTACCGGCACGGTGACCCTTCACTATGGGCAAGGCCGGGATGCCGTTCTGGAAACCGCCGCGCTGCAGTTCACCCAGGACCATAGCAGCCTGCGTGTGTCGCCCGGCAAGTTGTCGATGTTCATGTCCAAGTCCGAGGTGCGTTCGGACGGCCATCTGGCTGAGATCGACACCACTTTTGTTCAACCGCAGACCGGCTTGCCGATGCGCTTTGCACTGCGTGACCTGCGCCTGAACGGCGACCAGAAAATAGATGCCGACGGCTTTGCCACCGGCCCCAGTTCCGCGAGTATCGAAAGCGTACAGGGCAGCATCGAAGGTGGCCCGGAGATGTTCGCAATGCACAAGATCGTCGGCGAGGGCGTACTCAAACGGAGTGAAAAAGGGCTGCTGGATCAAACGGTAAGTTATCGCATTGGCATACTCGCCATGCAAGGAAAGGAGTTTGGCAGTCTGAAACTGGACACCAGCGTACGCAACCTCGACGGCGCCGCAGTCAAAACCTTGGCCGAGACGTACAGAAAAATCATGTTCGCTGGCTTCAAGGGTGGCGACGCCGCTAAAGCGCTGATTGCCGAGCAACTCCCCGTGCTTCAGAGCCAGGTCCTAAGCCTGCTGGACAATTCACCGACGTTGGCGCTGGATGAATTGTCCCTGCAGACGGCGCATGGTACGGCGCGCATGTCGCTGACGGTGGATTTGCGCAAGCCCGATCTCAATGCCGGCACGCCGAACGCCATCATTCAAAGCGCGCTCGCGGGGCTGAAGGCGGATGCGAAAGTCGACAAGGCGCTCATCAGCGATCTGGCGATCGGGACTGCTCAGCAGACAGCCAAGACCGATCCGGTCGCGTTGAAGCAGGAGAGCGACGCCGCCGCCGAGATGCTCAGCGGCATGGCCCTGCGCTCGCACTGGGCGCGCCTGGAAGGCGACAGCTTGGTCAGCTCGCTGAGCTACACCAATGGCCAGATTACCTTCAACGGCCAGGCCATGAGCGTTGAGCAGTTCGCCGGCTCCGTCCTGGGGCTGCCTTTGGGCGGCGAAGATGAGTATGAATACGAAGAAGAGTTTGAAGAGGCGAAGTGAGCCTGACGGCAGCGGTTCTGGCCACTCGACGCGGGTCTGGATAAAAACGGCCAGACCCGCCCAAGAAAAAACGCCACGGTTTTATCCGTGGCGTTTTTTTTGGGTAGATTTTTCGCGTTATCAGGAGTGCGGGCTATGTTGCCCGGCTGTGAGGGGGCAACCTCGCGGTCAGATACGCCATCTGGTCTTCCAGGATACGGCGCCCGGTCAGGATGAAGTGTTCGAACCTGCAGGGCTCGTAGGGCACGTACAGCAACGGCATACGCGCCTCGTCCGGCGTCCGGCACGCCTTGCGCGTATTGCAGGCGCGGCAGGCGGTTACCACGTTGGTCCACACATTCCTGCCACCACGGGCGCGCGGAACGATATGGTCGCGGGTCAAGCGCTTGCGGTCGAAATGCTCGCCGCAATAGGCGCAAACATCGCGGTCGCGGCGAAACAGGCGCGCATTGTCGTGCCCCAGCGGCAAAGGCTGCAGATGACGAATCATGGCCTCGCTTCTGGCCAGTGCAATCACCGAACGCAGAGCGACAACGCTACGTTCCCCAGACCGACGGACACCGCCGTGAAAGACGAACTCGTCGCCACCGATTTCCCAGGCCACCTTGCCACAGGCCGCATAGGAAATCGCCTGCTCGATTTCGAGCCAGCGGAAAGGATTGCCCGCAACGTCAAGGGCCAAGATACGCGTCATGATCACACACCTGATAATGTCCTTTGGACAATTCGGGAATGGGGTCTTGGGGATCTGGGTGCCTGGCCTACCCGGCTGGAGTTGAACCAGCGACCTTCGGCTTCGGAAACCGATGCTCTTCCTGGCTGAGCTACGGATAGGGAAAGCGGCGACCGCCGAGGCGGTCACCCTTTGATGCAAAGAACTTGCTTCAATGTATGGCGAACTTCCACCAGATCGGCCTGGGCCGTCATGACCGCATCGATATCCTTGTAGGCTGCGGGAATCTCATCGATCACCGCCGCATCCTTCCGACATTCGACGCCGGTGGTCTGGTGGAGCAGATCGTCGATTGAATACTGCCGCTTGGCCGCGCCGCGTGACAGACGGCGGCCGGCGCCGTGACTGCAGGAGCAGTACGACCCGGAATTTCCCTTGCCGGCAACGATGAAAGAACGCGCGCCCATGCTGCCCGGGATGATGCCCAATTGACCGTTACGGGCTTGCACGGCCCCCTTGCGGGTCACCCAGACCTTTTCCCCGAAGTGCTCTTCAATCGAAGAAAAGTTGTGATGGCAGTTGATGACCTCGCCCGTGACCTTGAACCGGTCGCCCCAGGATTCAGCCATCACTCTCAGGATCAGATGAAGCATCAAGTCCCGGTTGAGCGCGGCGTAATCCTGAGCCCAGGCCATCCCCGCCACATAGGCATCGAAATCGGCCGTGCCTTCATCAAGCCAGGCAAGATCCCGGTCCGGAAGCGCGTACCCCTTGGCCCTTGCGTGGGCTCTGGCTGTTCCGATGGCGGTCTCACCGATTACCTTGCCGATATTCCGGCTGCCCGAATGCAGCATGATCCAGACACGATCGCGCTCGTCCAGACAGAGTTCGATGAAATGATTGCCACCACCGAGCGTACCGATCTGATTCCAGACCCTGCCCGGCTGGTTCAGGCGACCGACGCGCTCCATGATCGCCAGACCGTCGAACCGCTCCCGTAACGCCTTGGTGCGTCGATGAAGTGCAATACCGTTGAGCCCATCGCCAAAGGTGCCGACCGGTTTCGTGTGGGTATCGAAACCCACCGGAACAAGCGCCTCGATAGCGGCACGCACAGCCGCCAGCGAATCCGGCAGATCGTCCGCCGTCAGCGACGTTTCAACCGCCAGCATGCCGCAGCCTATATCCACGCCGACGGCGGCCGGAATGATCGCCTGGCGGGTCGGGATCACCGAACCCACCGTGGCACCCTTTCCAAAGTGGACGTCGGGCATAACCGCAACGTGGCCGGCCACGATCGGCAGAGAGGCGATATTGCGCAATTGCGTCATGGCGTCCTGATCAACCGGAACGCCCTCGGTCCACATGCGAATCTCGCGCATCGTGTTCTCCTTGAAATTGGGGTGACCGACCGGGTTTGAACCGGCGACCTCGCGGGTCACAACCGCGCGCTCTACCTGCTGAGCTACGGCCACCGTTGGTTTGGGTTTATTTGTGGGCAAGGGCGGCTGGGGTCGAACCAGCAACCTGCGGAATCAAAGTCCGCTGCTCCACCATTTGAGCTACACCCCTGTTGTATGGACGTGCGGGCGGGAGTCTCACCCGCCTGGGCCGGTTTTGCAGACCGGTGCATAGATGCTCTGCCACCGCACGGTAAAACGAGGCCGGGAGAAGGCCACTGGGGAGTCGAACCCTCGAAGGATTGCTCCACCTGCTTACAAGGCAGGTGCTGTCGCCGCTGAGTCAACCCGGCATATCTGTGGTCCTACGGCGTGGAGTCGAACCACGACCTGGGGGTTATCTGCCCGAAACGCTTATAAGGCGTCCTGCTCTGCCGAGAGCTGCCGTAGGGGAAAAAGCTGTGAACCGGATCGAGACGGGTGGAATCGAACCACCGCCATCCTGCGTATGAAACAGGCGTTCTGGCCGCTGAACTACGTCTCGGCTACATCTTGGAACTGGCCCCGCCGGAAGGATTCGAACCCTCGCGGTGACGGTGTAGAAGACCGTCCGGCACTCCAGGGCGCGACGGGAAACGGGATTGATCGGGTCGGACGGGCGAGAGTCGAACTCGCATCCCTGATGGGCTCATCGGGTTTAAGCCGAGGGCGTCTGCCGGTTGCGCCACCGTCCGAGTCTGGTGCGAAGCCCCGGAGTCGAACCGGGAAGCGTCGAGGTTTGAGTTCGACAGGTATGCCCATTCCCGTCAGCTTCGCAAGGATGGTGCCTTCCCCGGGATTCGAACCCGGAACACCTGGCATCTGAAGCCAGTGCGTCTGCCTATTGCGCCAGGAAGGCGTGGTCTGGTGCCGACCCCCGGATTTGAACCGGGAGGCCCTTGCTTCTAAGGCAAGGAGGTATGCCAATTCCCGTCAGGTCGGCGGCATATTGGTGCTTGATGATTGGTGCCCGGAGCGGGAGTCGAACCCGCAGAACCATGCCTCTCAGACATGGACGTATGCCTATTCCGTCACCCGGGCGGTTGTGGAAAAAATATGGCGCCTCGTAGGGGATTCGAACCCCTGGCTTCCCGCTAGACAGGCGGGCACTCTAGCCGCTGAGTTAACGAGGCGGTGGCGGAGGATCAGGGATTCGAACCCTGGCGCCCGGTTTTCGCCGGACTCTTCCTTAGCAGGGAAGCGCCTTTGGCCGCTCGGCCAATCCTCCTTGAAACGTGGTCAGCCTGGTCAGGATCGAACTGACGGCCTCATGCTCCCCGAGCATGCGCGCTACCTGCTGCGCCACAGGCTGACAAACTGGCCTCGCCCGCAGGATTCGAACCTGCATCCCCCGGCTTCGTAGACCGGTGCTCATCCAGTTGAGCTTGGGCGAGAATGACTTTGGCGGGCCGAGAACGATGATGACGGGAAATATGCTTTCGCTATAGCGCTCTCGCCGTTACCCGCCTGAGTTGGCAGTCTTGTGTCCAACTTTTCTGAAAGAGCAGTGTTACCCTCTTGGACTCCAATCCAAATGGACACGCTTGATTTCTGCTCTCGGATTCTTACACCCACTATGGTCAACATCTCCGCATCCAGTTCCGACGACCACCTCGCGAGCCGCGTGCGCAGGCTTGCCTGGGAAGGTGCCGATCTCATCGACATCTCCGTCGTTCAAGCGCCTTATGGACATCTTCTGGCGCTGACGGCGGATGGCGGCCTGCACGGTGTCAATCTGGAAAGCGGCATGATCACCAAGCTCAGTCGCATCTCTCTGCCAACATTCGAGCCCGAGGAGGACAACTACCTCGGCCAGCGCCGCCTGCGGCTGCACGCCAGTGCGAATGGTGAATTCGCAGCGATTGTCCTTGACTACGATCAGCCCGGGCTGCTTGTCAGGGCGGCTGATGGCGCGGTCACGCTGCGCCTCGACGGGGGTGACTATCTTCCAGAAACGGTGCCGTTCAGCGCCAGCTTTACACGCCATGCCGGGCGTGATGTGCTAATCCACCGCACGGCCTGGAATCGGCTCGACGTAAGTGATGCAGCGACAGGCGCTCTCTTGACAGAGCGTCATATGGCGCCTTTGGAGAATGGCCAGCCGAGACCCGCCCATTATCTCGAGTACTTCCACGGGCGCTTGGCGATTAGCCCTGATGGCGACCGCATCTTCGACGACGGCTGGATCTGGCATCCGGTTGCCGTGCCGTGTGTCTGGTCGCTCACCGACTGGTTGGTGCGTAACGTCTGGGAAAGCGAAGATGGCGCTTCCCGGCTCAGCCCCGCTATCCGCGAAGACTGGACTATCCCGACTTGCTGGATCGACAACCGGCACCTTGCTCAATGGGTCCTTGCCGATTGGAACGACAAGGAGTTGGAGGAAATCTCGAACAATGCTGGTGTGTCTATCTATGATCTCGACGCCAGCCCCGAGCCCACGCGACGACGCCTGCCGATACCGTTGGAACGCGCTGATGTGCGGGATCTGTTCAGCGATGGCACGCGCTTATTTGTGGCTTCCGAGAGCGGCGTGACGGTGTGGGACATCGCCTCGGGCGAACAGCGCGGCAGTGGCTATCCCGGCTTCGTGGCGAGGTTGCACGACCGAGTGCGAAAAACCTTAATATCGTTCGGGCCAGCGCAGATCGTTGAGTTGTATCTCGAGGAGTGATGGATTGTAAAATGGCGGAGAGGGTGAGATTCGAACCCTGGCGCCGCATCGCTGCAGCCTTCTTCTTTCCAAGCAGCGCCCTTTGTCCTCTCGGACATCTCTCCGAAAAAAATCATAGCCCGCGCGTGGTCGCTGTCTTTCGCCCGAGCGCCACCCGGACACCGACAGCGCGTTGTACTCCCCTGCGCGGTGGGGTAGGCCTGGCTGGGGCCGGTCTTTCGTTACCGCTAACGCTGGAGGAAGACGGCTGACGCCAGCCAGGATCGCCTTCCCTATGTTGGTCTCGCGCCTCCGACTCGAACGGAGATCCTCCTGCTCCCAGGGCAGGTGACTTGCCAATTAGCCCAACGCGAGAAAATCTGGTGGAGGCCCGGGGTATCGAACCCTCATCGTCAAGATCCTTGCAAGGGATCCCCGCAGCCCGCTGCTGCTGGCTGCGCCCCCTGGAAGTTACGCTAACGCCGGAGGAAGACGGCTGACGCCAGCCAGGATCGCCTTCCCTATATTGGTCTCGCGCCTCCGACTCGAACGGAGATCCTCCTGCTCCCAGGGCAGGTGACTTGCCAATTAGCCCAACGCGAGAAAATCTGGTGGAGGCCCGGGGTATCGAACTCTCATCGTCAAGATCCTTGCAAGGGATCTCCGCAGCCCGCTGCTGCCCCCGAAATCCGTTTGGCTGCGCACCCTGGAATCGAACCAGGCTCATTCCTGATTAACAGTCAGGCGCCTACACCGTGCTTGCTCGTGCGCATCGAAACAGACTTGATGCCGATGGTGGGAGCACTGGGATTCGAACCCAGACCTGGCACCTTAAAAGGGTGCTGCGCTGCCCTTACGCCATACTCCCTCGACACATTCCTTTGACATACTCCCGCCGTAAATCCATCTCCGCCGCCCGTCGCAGCCCTTTTTCACTGCGACCGTGGGCACCCGCCTTCTTGAACCTGGCCACCGCGACCAGCGGATTGCGCGGGGCCTGTTTCTTTCGCTTCATGATCCACTGCCTCCATTGGAAGATTGCACGTTGCCGACGGCTCACGCGCGTCAGAGTTGGCGCCGCCGGAAGGGATCGAACCTTCCTTCTCCTGCTCTTCACGCAGGCGCTAATCCGTCTCAGCTACAGCGGCGGCTTTAAAACGGGGGGCGAAATACGCACCCCCGCGACATCGTGGGAGACCGTGTGGGATTCGAACCCAACCTGACTGCCTTGAAAGGGCAGTGACCTCACCAGAAGTCCAACGGTCCATTTCCATAGCGAAGCCGCCTTCGCGCTACCCGTCACGCCCCGAGGGCGTGCGCCTCCACCGTATTCACGGTGAAAGACAAAAGCGGCTTCGCTATGGAGCGGACAGCCGGCGTCGAACCGGCGACCTACACCTTGGCACGGTGTCGTTCTACAAACTGAACTATGTCCGCAGATCCGGCGGCGGTTGCCCGCCGCCGGAAGACCACATTCCCGAATTGTTAAGGAGCGATTGGCCGGCGTTTGTGCCGACCGCCGATCCACAACGGATCGGCTTCCATCTGGTGGGGTGTCCAGGTAACGATCCTGGCCAGCCGAAAGGCATCGGTTTTACAGACCGCGCCGCGTCCTTAGCGGAATACCACCCCAAATGTTCTCAACTGCATGGCCCCAAAAAGCCAGAAGCCCGGACCGCTTTCGCGAATCCGGGCTCCTGGTGTGGAGTCGTAATCTTTTCGATTACGCAGGATGACTACATAGTCATCCTCCCGGATAGTCGGCAATCGCGCTCATGGCGATACTCGAGCGGCAGGCTCGGCAAGCACGCGGCGAACAAGTCGATGAGTTGCACTTGCGCGGCGGCAGCGGGCACGAAACGGCACGGTCTGCCGAATCGGTTTGTGCTGCCCTGCGGTATCGCGTTTTGCTGAATCGTCATGTTCCTGTCCATCGTGTTTGTGGTTGCGGGGGCGGGATTTGAACCTGCGCCCTGCGGGGTATGAAGCTGCCCCGCCTTGTTCATTGATGCGCAGTCTGCCAAAGCGACCGGTATGTCGTCAACTGTTTTTCGCTATTTTTTTGCACGGCATGCAAAATTATTGTGATTAAAGCGCAAGCCATCTAAAATCCGCCTATGTCGAAACCACTCTCAAAACCCCGGAAAAAGGTCGTTTGGCGAGTTCGCGTGCTGATGGCCGAGCACGAAATCCGGTCGGTATCCGAACTCGTTCGCCGGCTCGACCAGATAGGCGTCTCGATCTCCATCTCCCAGCTAGGCCGCTTGATCGACGGGAAGGCGACGCACTGGAATCAGGAAGTCTTAGAGGGGCTGATGGAAGTCTTCGATTGCGAACTGGCCGATTTGCTACGCTCGCAATGACACAGCCCTGGTGGGCCGCAACCGCTCACCCCGCCTTTGGGTGAGTACAGGCACACGGTAACGCCAGAAAAACGAAACCCCCAAAATCGGGGGTTTGCCAGAAGTCCGAGAGACAACGGAAATTGCCGCTGCCTCTCATTTTGCAGGGAATGGATCAACCCAAGCCGCGCTTCTCCATGCTTGCCTGCTCCTGCGGCTTGAACTGGTTGAACCTTGGCAGGAACTTGTCCCAGTCGATTATGTGACCGTCGATTTCGGGGCCGTCGACGCACGCGTGCTTGCGCACGAGCTTGCCTTCGACGTTGACCGGCACCATGCAGGCGCCGCACATGCCGGTAGCATCGACCATGATCGAGTTGAGGCTCGCAACCGTCTTTACACCGTAGGGACGCGTGAGGTCGCAGGTAGCGCGCATCATCAGCGGCGGACCGATCGTGACGACTTCGGCGATCTCGCGGCCACCGCGCGTACGCCCGGCCTTGAGGATTTCCTCCAACGGGCCGGTAACAAAACCCTTGATGCCGAAGCTGCCGTCGTTGCTCGTGTAGATCACGTCGAGGAGTTCGGGGAATTCGGCGCGCAACTTGTCGACGCGGCCGTTCTCCTCGGTCCAGAACTGCAGATCCGCGGTGCGAAAGCCGGAGATCAGCGTAACGTGGTTACCCATGCGCAGGTGTTCGCGCACGATCGGGTACACCGGCGGCAAACCGACGCCGCCCGCGGTGAACGCGACGGTCTTCTTGCCTTCGTAGCGGTGCAGCGCACTCGGCAGGCCGAGCGGCCCCGCGATGCCGGCAAAGGCTTCGCCGGCCTGCATCTTGTTCATCGCGATCGAGCTTGCGCCCACGCCCTGGATCACGAGGCAGATCGTGCCGGCTTCGGCATCCCAATCGGCGAGCGTGAGCGGGATCAGCTCGCCGCCGATCCACGGCAACACGCGGACGAACTGGCCGGCGCGCGCGGCGCGCGCGATCAAGGGCGAATGAACGATGAACTCGACGATACCGCCGGCGAGCTCGATTCTCTCAAGAATCTTCTGCGGCTCTTCACCGATCAGTGAATACGCTTCGGCGCTTGCGACCATCCGGCGTATCTCGTCGGCCGGCAGATTGCTGCCGAGCCCGACGATCTCGCGCGCCGCGGCCTGCCCGTCGCCCGCCGCGTTGATCGCGGTGGAACCGCCGCGCGAGGCGTCGCCACCGGAATACACGCCTGCGATCGAGGTTTCCTGCGACCCCTTGGGCAGATCGATCGTGCCCCATTTGGTCGTGCGCAGGTTCGGCTCGGAATCCTTGATGATCGGGTTCGGCGAGTTGCCGAGCGCCATGATCACGAGATCGACGTCCATCGGCTCCTTCCGGCCGGTGACGACCGGGCTGCGGCGGCCCGAGGCGTCCGGCGCGCCGAGTTCGATCACGTCGAGAATCGCCTGGCGCACGAAATGCGTCTTGTCGTCGCCGATGAACTCACACGGCGAGCGCAGCGCCTTGAGCGCGATGCCCTCTTCGAGCGCATGGTGGAGCTCTTCGACGCGCGCCGGCATTTCGGCCTGCGTGCGGCGATAGACGATCGTCACGTTGCCGCCCAGGCGTCGCGCGGTGCGCGCGGCGTCCATCGCGGTGTTGCCGCCGCCGATGACGATCACGCGCTTGTCCTTCACATAGGGCAGCGGCGTATCGAAGCCCCTGTGGCCCTGCATCAGGTTCACGCGGGTCAGGAACTCGTTGGCCGACATGATGTTGACGAGGTGCTCGCCAGGCACGTTCATGAAGCGCGGCAGGCCGGCGCCGGAACCGACGAAGATTTTCGCGAAGCCGGCATGCTTGAGGTCTTCGAGCGTGGCGGTCTTGCCAACGATGAAGTTGGTGATGAACCTGCCACCGAGCAGCTTGATCTTCTCGACGACGTCGTCGATCAGTTCGTTGGGCAGGCGGAACTCGGGAATGCCGTAGCGCAGCACGCCACCGAGTTCGTGGAAGGCCTCGAATATCGTGACCGGATAGCCTTCGGCGGCAAGCAGGTAGGCGTTGATGAGGCCCGAGGGGCCGGAGCCGACGACCGCGATCGGCGGCTTGGCGGCCACCTTCCATGGATCGGGGAAGCCGGCGAAACGCGTCTTCGCGTTGTCGGGATCGACGAGCTTGGCACGCTGCGGCAGGTACCACTCCAGTTGGCCGATCTCGATCGGCATCTTGTTGTGGGTGCACACGCCCTGGCATTGCAGTTCCTGCGGGCAGACGCGGCCGGTCACGTTGGGCAGCGGGTTGCAGCTCTCGATGACCTCCATCGCCTCACGAAAGCGCCCCTCGCCGAGCAGCCGCAGCATCTGCGGGATGTGGATCTTGACCGGACAGCCGCCCTTTGTGCGTTCCTGGAAGCCTTCCTCGCAGGCGCCAAGTTCGCAGGGGGCGTCCTCGCACTGCTTGTCGCGCAGCGCTTCGAGCCAGACGAACATCTCGACCTCGCGCGCCGTATATCCCTGCGCCATGTAGCCGAGATAGCCGGTGTTGACGAGTTCGAAGTCTTCCGAGCGCTCCTCTGCGCCGCGCACGAAGGGCGGGATGCGGTTCTCCGCCGGCCAGCCTTCCGAGAGGCCCTTGAACATCGGATAGCGGTCAGAAAGATGCTCGTCGATCGCGCGGATGAACCTGCGCTTGAGCTTGAGCGGCACGTCCCACACGAAGCGCATCAGCATCTGGCTCGCGGCATCGTTGCGCAGCATAAGATCCCACAGCTTGCGGACGAACTCGGGGCCGAGTTCCTCTTGCTGGAATTCCCACACGATCGCGTTCGAGCCGTCGGCGATGAACATCTCGCGGAACGCGCGCGGGTCGTCGAGGAGCCGCCGCTGCAGCAACTCCATCTGCCTGTGGAAGGTGCCGACCGCTTCGGTCTGTTCAAGCTCTTCGACCTGCGCGGCCGTGGCGTCGAGCGCGGCGCTCGCCGCCATGTAGCGCCGCACCGGGCTGTCCTTGTCCGGACGGTTGATGTTCGTGCTCATGGGTGAATGATCTCCGCGTCGCAGTTGGCGGCCACCCGCTTGATGCGGGCCTTGAGCTCATCCGTCACGCCAATCCGATCGAGCACGCCGGGAATCATCCTCGCCACATCGCGAGCCTCGCCGCCGACGAGCACGCGGGTCTTCTCAAAAATCTCCGGAATGTCCTGGTAACAGGTCTTACAGTCGGTGCACTTGTCCTGATCGGCCGGATCGAGCGTGACAACTGCCAAGGTGGCCGTCGCCGTCGCGGCGGCTGCCGAGGGCGCCGCCGCCGGAGCGCTGCCGATCGGAATGATCGGGATCACGCCGGGCTGTGCCTTGCTCGAAGCCGCGAGTTCGGACATCGCGCGGGCGATGTCGTCGAGCGAGGCTTCGCGCTGCTGGACCGATTCCTGGTACTGCGCCATCAGGCCGTCGAGCTTGGCCTTGTAGCCGCGCTCGAGCCTCGCGATGTCGTGGCCGGCGAGGTACTGCAGCATCTGCCAGTAGCGGCGGCGCTCCTCGACCAAATCGACGATCGCCGTGGAGACGCTGAACTTGACCAGATGCTTCGCATCGTCGACCGCATGGATGAACGGCACACGATCGGCGCGGGCGGCAGCGGGCAGGTCGATGTAGTCCTCGACCACGACGGCCTTCGCCTCTTCCTCGACCGCGAGCCTGTGGAACTGCTTCTTGAAGCGGTTCTCGCCAAAGGCGAAGACCGCCGGCGTCAGCGGCACGTCCATCAATTGCAGCTTACCGTCGGCGTCGATGTATTCAAGCGTCGTCGCCGTCCAGGTCTTGTCCGGGTCCGGGTTGCCGTCGAGCGAGAACTTCTCGCGCAGCGAAGCGCCACGGCGCGGGTCGTGCACGAACACCGGGTTCATGCGGCTTTCCACCGCGAGGCGGCTGTGCTCGGCGGCGGCCGCGTCGGCAATGCCGTGCTCGGACTGGCACGGCGTATACACGTCGAGCACCGCCGGCATGTCGCTGCGGTTGAGAAACTCCAGCGTGTTCTTGAGGAAGTGGCCCTGCAGCGAAGTGCTCGCCTGGCAGACAAAGACGCTCGGGTGGAACGAGGCGAGCAGCCCGAGTTCCTTGCGCGCCTCGCGCTTGCCGCTGTGCGACTTGCCGAAACGCGAGAGGTCCGAGTCCTGGCCGATGAAGCTCGCCGTCGAGGCCTGGCCGCCGGTGTTCGAATACACGCCGGTGTTGAGCACGAGAACCTTGATCGGCGTGCCGCTGGCGAGGATCCGCGAGAAAGCACCGAAGCCAATGTCATAGGTCGCGCCGTCGCCGCCAATCGTCAGGATCGTCGGTAGCAGGTTGCGTTCCTGGGGCGTGAATTGCTCCCACGAGAGGTAGCGCAGCACGCGTTCGTGCTGGTCCGGATCGTAGGCGTCATCGAGCTCGAGGTGCGCAACGCGCAACGCGCGCACGTCGTCGACGAGCTGCGCCGCGATGCCTTCGAAGATGCCCTTGGCGAGCGGCTGCGCGTCCTGGAACAGGCTGTTGACCCACGGATCGGTGTAGCAGTTGAACGGGAAGGTCGAGGCATACACGCTCGAACAGCCGGTCGAGTTGGCGATCACCGCGCCGGCCGGGCCGTTGCCGGTCGGGCCGGATTCGTACAGATAAAGCCGCCTCTCCAGTCTGGCGATGAGGCCGCCGATGCGTTCGCGGCGCGCGCCGTCGGTAACCGAGAGCGAATCCTTCTTCGCGTTGAGCATTGCGATCAGGTCTTCGAGTTCCTCGATGTGATGGAAGCGGCGCTTCTCGGCAATCGCATGGTTCGTCGAGGTGACGAGGCGAATCGCGGTGACCTCGCCGCAGCCGCGACAGCCGCCGTGGCCACCGGTGGTCGAGTAGTAGTTGTCGCGGTCGAGCATCAGGCGCTTGATCTCGCCGCCGGCCTGTACCGCATCCTCATAGAAGCGCGGCGAAGTGTTCGGCGTCGAGCTCATGAACTCGAAGCGGCGCTGCAGTGCGTCGAGCAGCGCCGTATCCTGTTCGCGCGCAACGAGCGCGGCGGGGCCGCAGACCTCGATGCATTCGAGACAGCCCGAGCACTTCCACGGATCGACCGTCACCGAATACAGGCCGCCGCTCGTGCCGCTCTTCTCGATCGCATCGAAGAACGGCCGCGTGCGCGCGACCGGGTAGCCGTCGAGCGCCTCGACGAGCGCGTTGAAGTTGCGCAGCAGCGTCGGCTCCTTGACGCCGGTATGGCTCACGGCTTCGGCGACGACATCGTGGAACGCGCGCGCACCCTTGCTCCGGTTATAGATGTCGCGAATCGCATCGACCATCGCATAGACGTGTCCGCGCATTGCCTCGCGCTGGCTCGGCGTGATGGACAGGCGGCCGATGCCGGTGGTCAGCAGTTCGTGGATTTCATGCACCGAATTCGGAATCGCCGCATCCGGGCAGACCAGCGTGCATTCCATACAGCCGGTGCACAGTTCGGCGTGGAATTCCGGCACGGTGCGGCGGAACAGGCCCTTGTCCTTCGCCGCCGCGCTACCGGCCGGCATGAACAGGCCCGTGCCCGGCAGCACCGGCGCTTCGCCGATCGTGCCCTCGCGGAACGGGCGGGCGATCATCTCGTCGTAGTACTCGCGGTCGAAGAGACCCGCGTGGCCCGAGCCGCCGGCGTGGCCCGAACTGCCGGCGAGACATATCGAGGCGGAGAGCGAGGCATTGCGCAGCATGATCGGCGCCGGCTTGGCATCGATCTTCGCGAATTCGGGCTGGTTGTAGTCAACCTCCCGCACCGCCTCGATGCCGTCGTGGATCACCGCCATGTTGCTGTCGACGACCTTGCCGCCCTTGCCGCCGAACTTCGTACCGATCTGCTGGCGGATCTTTTCAAGGATCGCCTCGCGCGTGGTGCCCGCGAGCACGCGGTCGACATGGCCGGCGACCGCGCCGATGAAGGCGATGCCCATCATGCGGATTTCGAGCACCGGCAGCGGCGCGTGTTTCTTGGCCACCGCGAAGGCGTCGATGATGTAGAACTTGATCTTCTTCTCGCGGATCGTCTTGCGCGCCTGCGGCGGCAGATCCTCCCACACCGCCTCGGGCGCGAGGTTCGACTGCATGATGAAGGTGCCGCCCTCGGCCAATCCGCGCAGCGGGTTCGTGTGCAGGAACACCTTATGGTCGGGCGAGATGATGATCTCGACGTCTTCGAGTTCGGCGTTGGTGATCTTGATCGGCTCGGGTGAGAGCGTGATGTAGTAGTTCGTCGGCGCGCCGCTCTTTTCCGAACCGTACTTCGGCGCGGCCTTCGAATGCAGGTCGAGCACGCCAGCAAGAATGTCGGTAAGCAGCTTGCCCGAGGCGATCGTGCCGTAACCGCCGACCGAGTGGAAGCGGATGCGGAAGGCGCCCGGCGGCAGCAGGTTCGGGTTCGGGCCGGTTTCGAGCGCCATCAGCTCGGTTTCCGGATAAGCGGCCTTCAGGCGCGCCTGAAGCTCGGCCACGTATGGCGACGGGTTCTTCGAGAAGAACTGCGAGCCCAGGTAGATCAGCGGCGCGCCACGGCCTTGCTGCATGTTCTTGAACGCGGCGATCAGGTGGCGCGGTTGCAGATCATGGCCGCCGAGGCCGAAAATCGCGGTGGTCAGGCGCGGCGTCGCATCGATCGCCGGAATGCCCGGATGCCGCATCTCGTCGGCGTTTTCGCGCGCCTTGAACAGCGCCTGCGTGACGAAGCTCACCAGCGCGGTCTGCTCGGAACGTTCGAGCACGGTGACCGCCTTCTTGCCCTTGAGGGCGGCGACGAGCTCGGCCTCCGGGAAAGGCTGCAGCAGCTTGATCGATACGAGGCCGACCTTCTGGCCCTGCGCGCGCAGATACGCGACGACCGCCTCGACGTCGTCGCAGACGGACCCCATGCCGACCATCACGGTTTCGGCATCGTCGCACATGAAGGTCTGCACCGGCCGATAGCGGCGGCCGGTCAGCTCCGCGTACTCGTCCATCGCGCGGCGCACAAGCGACGGCACGGCGGAAACGAAGTGCGTGCGGTGGTCGGCGGCGCCGGCCTGAAAGTCGGGCTGGTTCTGCACCGCGCCAGTCAGACCCGGGTTGTTGACGTCGACGAGCGCCGGCACGAGCTGGCGCGTGCCCTTCTCACAGGCGTTGAGCCACTGGCGGCGCCACTGGCCGTGCAGTTCGCCGGGAAGCCACGATTGCGTCTCGGCGATCCGCGCGCCGTCGTTGTCGCGTTCGACCGCGTCGGCGTTCTTGCCGAGCCAGGCGCGCAACTTTTCGAGATTGGCCGGCTCGATATCGGCCTGCTTCTGCGTCAGATACTGGTTGAGCTGAATCACACGGCCCTTGGCGCCGTAGAGCATCTCCTGCGCGAGCGTGGGCGCCTTGATTCGCCCGGCCGGGTCGCCGAGATATTCGCGCAGCAGTTCGGGTTCGGGCATCAGGGCTTCGGAGAGCATGTGGCTCGTCGAGAAACCGTCCATCGAATTGGCCACCGGGATCAGCGACAGCGACGCGGTGCGGTAGGCAATCGCCGCGAGATCGGCCGCTTCCTGCGGATTGGAGCCGAAGAGCACCGTGTAGCCGGACGAGAGCAGCGCGTAGATGTCGTCATGGCCCGCCATCACATTGAGCGAATGCTTCGACACGACGCGCGCCGCGACCTGCAGCACGAAGCCGCCGACCTTCTTGCCGACGGTCACGAAGTGCGATTCGAGCGCGTAGAGAATGCCCTGGCTCGACGACGCGTTGGAGATGAACTGGCCGCCAGTGAGTGCCGCGCCGAGCGCGCCGCTCTGTGCCGAGTGCTCACCTTCGGGTTCGAAGAAGAAGGGGTGCTTGCCCCATACGTTGACAGCGCCTTCCGCGCGCGCGGCCTCGAAGAGTTCCGCGATTTCGGTCGAAGGCGTGATCGGGTACCCGATCACGCCGCCGCATACATGGTTCATTACATAAGCGACGGCACCGTTACCGTGAATCACGTTGGGGATGCCCGGATACTTGAAATTCATAGTCATGATGATATGCCCGACAAGAGGGAGACCCAACTTATGATCTTACCCCTCTTCCACGGACACCTCGATAGGCGATCCTCCATTGCAACGAGATGACAGATGAAATCCAAGAACACTCCCAGGCAAACCCGCCAGCAAGCCGGTCGATCCACGTGCCGAGGCATACTTCACCCGACGCAATCCACAAAACCTGTGGACAACTTTGTGGATTTCCTCGGAGTGCTTCTCTCAATCCCGCCCACGGTATGCCGGCTCTTGCCCCGATGCAATTTTAGGCAAAATTTTATTCAATAAAAACAACGTGTTAAATATCACCCCCTGATCTATCAAAGGCTTGCGGAGCACACTTGCCAAACAGCCCAAACTGTGGATTTCGCTACAATCGGACAATGCAAAACGCCTCTTCACCGCCTAGCCCACCGGACGCATCCTGGCCAACGCAAGTGCTAACCGTTTCCGCACTCAACCGTCTGGCCCGCGAAACACTCGAAACCGGCATCGCCCCGCTCTGGGTGGCCGGTGAAATTTCCAACCTCGTCCGCGCCGCATCGGGCCACCTCTACTTCACGCTGAAGGACGAGCAAGCCCAAGTGCGCTGTGCGATGTGGCGAAGCCGCGCACAATTGCTCCCCATCCGCCTCGAAAACGGCATGCGCCTGGAGGCGCGGGCGCAAGTCACGCTTTACGAGTTGCGCGGCGACTATCAGCTCACCATCGAAACGCTGCGCCCGGCCGGTGTCGGCAACCTGTATGAGGCCTTCAACCGGCTCAAGGAAAAACTCGCCGCCGAGGGCTTGTTCGACCCCGCTCACCGCCGGCCGCCGCCCGACTATCCGCGCGGCATCGGCATCGTTACCTCCCCGGCCGCCGCGGCGTTGCGCGACGTTGTCGCCGCACTATCCCGGCGCGCGCCACACCTGTCGATCACGCTTTACCCAAGTCCGGTGCAGGGCGCCGAAGCCCCCGCCCAACTCATTCACGCCCTTCGGCAGGCAGGCCAGCGCGCCGAAACCGACCAGATCGACCTTATCCTGCTCGTGCGCGGCGGCGGCAGTATCGAAGACCTCCAGGCGTTCAACGACGAAGCGCTGGCAAGAGCGATCCGCGCTTGTCCTGTCCCGATCATTACCGGCATCGGCCACGAAACCGATTTCACCATCGCCGATTTCGTCGCCGATTTGCGCGCTGCCACGCCCACCGGCGCCGCGGAGCTTGCCAGCACCGGCTTTCATGCCGCCCGTGCACATCTCGCCGCGCTCTCATCGAGCCTTGGGCGCGCGATATGGCGCTACCCCGAAACGCTCGCACAGCGGCTGGACCGCAGCGCTTTGCGGCTGCTTCACCCACGGCAACGCCTGCAACGCGCGGCGCACGACATTGGCACCCTTGCCAAGCGCCTACACGCCGCCACAACCCGGCAACTTGAACATGGAATCCACCGCGCCGAGCGGCTTGCCCTGCGCCTGGAGGCCAACCGCCCCAATCATGAATACGAGCGCGAACGTTGCCGCCAGCTTGCCGAGCGCCTCTCACGCGCGGGGCGCACTCTGCTGCTCCACCAACACACGCGCATCGCAACCCTTTCCGCCCATATTCAGCACCTCGCCCCCCAAGCCGTGTTGGCGCGCGGTTATAGTATTGCCCGCGACGCCACGGGCAACATCCTGCATTCGGCGCAAGCGGTAAAAAGCGGCGATCGGGTCGACGTGCAACTCGCCGACGGCCACATCGCCACCCGCGTCATCGGCGCCTCCCGCACGCCTGGTGCGCCATCGGACAACGGCAAGGACGACGCCGAGCAATAGCGATAGACTTCCAGCATGCCGGTTTCGCAAGCATCCGAATGCGCTTAACATCGGCGACGGCCGAAATTGCTTTCGTGCCATGATCTAAATTAAAGTCGTTCGAGTTCGACCCCAAACCTAGAACACAGACAGGAGAGATACATGGAACATTCGCTGCCCCCGCTGCCCTACGCCAAGGACGCGCTCGCGCCGCACATTTCCGCTGAAACCATCGAGTTTCACTACGGCAAACACCACCAGGCCTATGTCACCAACCTGAACAATCTGATCAAGGGCACCGAGTACGAAAGCCTCGATCTCGAAGCCATCGTCAAGAAAGCGCCTGCCGGCGGCATTTTCAATAACGCGGCGCAAATCTGGAACCACACCTTTTTCTGGAACAGCCTGAAACCCAGCGGCGGCGGCGAACCCGGCGGCGCGCTGGCCAACGCGATCAAGACCAAGTGGGGCTCTTTCGACGAGTTCAAGAAAGCGTTCACCGCCTCCGCGGTGGGTAATTTCGGCTCCGGCTGGACCTGGCTGGTCAAGAAAGCCGATGGTTCGGTCGACATCGCCAACACTTCCGGCGCCGGCTGTCCCCTCACCACCGCCGACAAGCCTTTGCTTACTATCGATGTGTGGGAGCACGCCTACTACATCGACTACCGCAATCGCCGTCCGGACTTCGTTGCCACGTTCTTGAGCAGCTTGGCGAATTGGGATTTCGCGGCGAAAAACTTCGCCTGACACAAGCGCGGTTTCTGCTGTATCGCTTACATAGCCGCGCAATCGCAAACGACCGCCTGCCTGGGCGGTCGTTTATTTTTCTTGCACCACTGTACGAACGCCACCCGAATGCCGACACTGGGCAGTCAATAGAAGGCACCGGATTGCCCCGGCTTTTTCATGGCCGAGAATCCCTCGCACCGAACAAGCGGAACGGCATACCATAAGCAAAACGCCGCAAAGCTCACAAGCGACCAGAACGGCCTCTGTTTCCTACCCCCTACACCGAAAAGCCATGAACCCAGTACTTCAAGTCCGCGAACAGGGCCAGCAAATCTGGCTGGACAACCTTTCCCGCACGCTGCTCAACGATGGCCACCTCGCCCGCTACATTGCCGACGACGGCATCGCCGGCATCACCACGAACCCGGCGATTTTCCACAAGGCGATTGCCGACGGCCGCTATTACGAAACGGACCTGACCGCGCTCAAAAGCGAGGCTATCGGCGCCGAACGGCGCTACGAAAAACTTGTGATCCCGGATGTACAGCGCGCCTGCGACCTGCTTGCCACGCTGCATCGCGAAAGCGGCGGCCGCGCCGGCTATGTCAGCCTAGAAGTTTCCCCCGCGCTGGCCCATGACGCCGCCGGCACCGTCGCCGCGGGATTACGGTTGGCGGCGGAAGTCGACCGCCCCAACCTGCTCATCAAAGTCCCCGCCACGGCAGCCGGCATCGAAGCGATCGAAACCCTGATCGGCAAAGGCATCAGCGTCAATGTAACGTTGATGTTCTCGCTTGCGCACGTCGATGCCGTTGCCGCCGCCTATACACGCGGCCTGGAAAAACTCGCGGCGGCAGGCGGCCCGGTGGGCAGGGTCATGTCCGTGGCGAGCCTGTTCCTTTCCCGCGTCGATACACTGATCGATCGCCAACTGGAAAAAATCGGCGATGCGGCCCTGGCCTTGCGTGGGAAAACGGCCGTCGCCACCGCCAAGCTCGCCTACCGGCGTTACCGCGAACGTTTTCACGGCGATACTTTCGCCTCGCTGCGCGCTCGTGGCGCACGGCCGCAATTCATGCTGTGGGCCAGTACGGGTACCAAAAACCCGGCTTATAGCGACCTGCTTTATGTCGAGCCGCTGATCGGCGCCGAAACCATCAATACCTTGCCTGACGCCACCCTTGACGCTTTACGCGACCACGGCAAGATCGCCGGCACGCTCGGCAACGATATCGATGCAGCTCAGGCGCAATATGATGCCTTATGCCGGATCGGTATCGACCTCGATGCGGCGGGCGAGTGTTTGCAACAGGAAGGCTTGCAGCTATTTGAACAGGCCTTCTCTCGCCTGCTCGAACTCACCGCTTGAGCAATAGAAAGAAGCCGAAAAAACGAGCGAAGAAAAATTCGGTCAAAAAAAGAGGGCACTCGGCGTGCCCTCTTTTTTATGATTGCCTATTACTCGTCAGGCTGCCGCCGCAACCGGCGGCGCACCCCGCAACAGCACCGAGCGCGCCACGCCAGAGTGATCGCCGACATTGCCAAGCAGTTCCTTCATATCGAGGATCAAAACGATCTGCCCATTCGACAGCGTCGTCACCCCCGCCACGCCTTTGGGGCGGAAATCGTCCAGGGATTTGATGACCGCATCCTCGCGCCCGGCAAAGCTATCGATGGCGAGAATGAAGGAAAACTCCGCCGTTTGCATCAGTACGCCATACCCGGGGACACCACCTTGAGCCCAGCCAAGCATCCCCGTCAGCGGCAGGATGGGTAGCACTTCCCCACGCACGACCATTGTCGCGCGACCACCGACCTCCTTCACTTCCTTGGGATCGATCGGCAAAATTTCACGCACCATGGACAAGGGCACGGCAAAGGGCTGATCGCCCAGGCGCACCAGCAATACCGGCAGAATCGCCAGCGTCAGCGGCAGACTGATGACGAAAGTCGTTCCCTTGCCTTGCTGCGAACGGATTTCGATGGATCCGTTGAGTTTCATGATGTTGGTGCGGACCACATCCATGCCCACGCCACGCCCCGAAACGTCCGATATCTGGGCCGCCATCGAGAACCCCGGGAGGAACACCAGGTTGTAACTCTGACGATCATCCATGGTATTGGATTCTTCGTCTGTAATGAGCCCTTTTTCCAGTGCCTTTGCGCGCAATCTCTCGGCACTCATGCCGCGCCCATCGTCAGCGATCAGGATGACGATATGGTCGCCCTCCTGGCGAGCCTCCAAGCGTACGATGGATTTCAGCGGCTTGCCGCTGGCGGCGCGTTCACCGGCATCTTCCACGCCATGATCGACGGCGTTACGGATGAGGTGGATGATCGGATCGGAGAGATCCTCGATCATCGTCTTGTCGATTTCCGTTTCTTCGCCAACCAGCACCAACTCCACATCCTTACCCAGATTGCGGGCCAGATCGCGGGCGATGCGCGGATATTTCTGGAACAGGCGGCCGACCGGCTGCATGCGGGTTTTCATTACCGCGTTCTGCAGATCGGAAACCAGCAGATCGAGCTGGCTCACCGCGAGATCGAGCGCGTGCAGGGTCTCGTTATCGTTAAGGCCGTTGAGAATATCGCTGCGCAAGGCGGTAAGGCGGTTTTTGGTCAGACCGATTTCGCCGGAAAGATTGAGCACCTGATCCAGGCGCACGGTGTCGACACGGATCGAGTTGTCGCGCTGGCGCTCACCTTCGCGCCGCCCCACCGGCGCGGAGGAGCCCGGCTTATCGGTGCTGCGGCGGCCGATAGCGGCCTCGACGATTTTTTCCGGTGCATTTTCAACTGACGTCGCAGCCGGCTCCAATACAGGCTGCTGACCGCCCACCGGTACCGGCAGGCCCGACACGGCGCTATAAAGTTGATTCCAATCGGGCTCTTTTTCCCCCTTGCCGGCTACCGCTGGCTTATCCGCCGGTGGCGGCGGCGCACTCGTCGCCGCGGCAGCGGGCTCCTCACCAGAGAGCGTCGCTTTCAAATCGGCGATCAAGCCCGGATCGGCCGCCGGTGGTTGAGAGCCGCTTTCAAGGTAGCGAAACATCTCGCGCACCCCTGCAGTCGCGGCCAGGATCACGTCCATCCTTCCTTGCGTTACCGAAAGCTCACCGTTACGCAGCTTGTCGAACAAATTTTCGGTAAGGTGGCATAGCGTCACCAACTCGGAGGCGTTGAGAAACCCGGCGCCCCCTTTGATGGTGTGGAACCCACGAAAGATATCGTTGAGTAGTCGGAGGTCTTCTGGCGAACGCTCGAGGTCAACAAGCTTGTTGTCGACACCCGACAGCAAGTCCCCGGCCTCGATCAGGAAGTCCTGCAGCAAGTCTTCCATCCCGGCAAAATCACTCATGGCTCAAACTCCAACGCTTGTCGTTCAAGAACGGCGCATATCCGTTCAATTCATTTCTTACCCGATCGCACTCAGAACCCAAGGCTTTCCAGCAGATCGTCCACCTGCCCCTGGGTTGTGACGACATCGTCCCGTCCTTCGCTGCTTATCACCGGCCCATTCATCAAACCACTGTTCGCATCGGTGCGTTTTTCCACCGGCGCGATCTCAAGCAGAACCTGCAACAGTTGAGTTTCCAGCGTTTGCGCCATCGCAACGACTTTTTTGATGACCTGCCCTGTCAGATCCTGAAAATCCTGCGCCATCATGATTTCCAGCAACTGCGCATTGGTCGCCTGACTGCTCTGGACGACCGCACCAAGGAAACCACGGGTTTCGGAAGTCAGGGCCTTGAACTCGTCGATGGACAACTCGCTGGCAAACAAACGATCCCACTTGGCCCGCAGCAATTCCGCATCCGCGCCCACCTTGTCCTGGATCGGCTGTGCGATATCCGTTGCGTTGAGCACGCGGCTCGCGGCCTGTTCGGTCATTTGCGCGATATAGCTCAGACGCTCCCGGGCATCGGGGATCACCTCCGCGACGTCCTGTAAGGCCCCGCTGTCGATACCCAATTTGCGCAAAGTGTCGTGAACCTGCCGGGTCATCTGGCCGATTCGGGTGAAAACCCCCGCATTACCGCCTTCCTCAGCAGGGACGTTCTCCGTGGCATCGGATGAAGCGGCCGCTTCTTCGGGCTCGGCGAATTCAACCGCGACGGTATCGAACAAGGCCTGCAATTCGTCGTTGTCGCCCATCCCATCCGGGGCGGGCGGTTTTGGCGGCTTGGCCTCCACACGAGGCTGAGCGGCAGGCGCGGCCATGCTATCGAACAACGCCTGCAAATCGTCTGAATCGCCTGCTTCGTCAACTTTCATTTTTTTCACCATTCCCGGACTCCAACTTCACCCTCATCCATTTATTTAGGCGACAGTGCTTTTGCCGAGTTTTTCAAAGATTTTTTCCAGTTTTTCCGACATCGTTGCCGCAGTGAAAGGCTTGACGATGTAACCGCTGGCCCCCGCCTGAGCAGCGGCGATGATGTTTTCTTTTTTTGCTTCCGCAGTAATCATCAACACCGGCAGGTGCTTCAAGTGCGGCGTTTGCCGAATCGTCTGCAGCAACGTCAATCCATCCATATTCGGCATATTCCAGTCGGTAACGACGAAATCGAATTGCGAGGCATTCAATTTCTGCAGCGCCACCGCACCGTCTTCGGCTTCGTCTACGTTGGTGTAGCCAAGCTCTTTCAACAAATTGCGGACGATACGCCGCATGGTGGAAAAGTCGTCAACGACTAGGAATCTCATCTTAGGGTCGGCCATATTTGTGATCTCCGGTTTCCTCTAACGCCGATCACCCTTGCTGCGCTTTCATCAGTAAAGGGCGCAAGGTTTCGGCAAGTGCATCAGCGTCGAATTTTGCCACGTAAGAATCGACTCCGACTCGCTTGCCCATCGCCCGGTTGGCTTCGGACGACAACGAGGAATGCATCACGACGGGAATACCTTCAAAACGGGCGTCGGCCTTGATGTTGCGGGTCAATACATAACCATCCATTTCAGGCATTTCGGCATCGACCATGATGAGGTCGATTTCCTCCCTTACAGATCGTCCCATTTGCTGCGCATGCCCGGCCATGCCTTCCAGCCGGGTCCACGCTTCCAGCCCGTTTTGCGCATGTTTGTGGTGAACACCGAGCTTATCGAGCACTTCGGCAATTTTGCGCCGCGCAACCGCCGAATCATCGACAAAAAATACGCTCACCTCATGGCCATTATTGATCGGCGAGATACTGCCCACTATCGCCTCGCCAAACGTATTCGCAAGAATCGTTTCGACATCGAGGATGGAAACCAGCTTGCCATCGGCCAATTCGGTAATGGCCGTAATGAAGTTGTGCACAGAACTGGAAACATTGTCCGGTGTGCGAACCTTGTCCCATTGAACACGGATGATCCGGTCGACCTCATCGACCAGAAAACCGAGCGTGCGCTTGCTGTATTCGGTAACCATCATCGAACCGCCCAAGCCGTCGGCGGGCCGGTGAAGGCCAAGTATTTTCGCCAAGGACAACACCGGGATGACATTGCCCCGCAGCGAAATCAAACCTTCGACCCCTGCGGGCATGTTCGGCGCCCTGGTGATAAAGGGGGTCGTCGATACCTCGCGCACCTTGAACACGTTGATACCGAAAGTTTCGCTCGTGCCAAGGTTGAACAGCAAAATCTCCATCTGGTTCGAACCGGCCAGCATCGTGCGGCCGTCGACCGTGTCCATCAGCGCGTTGTCGCCGTCATTGTTGCGATCCATGTTCAGCATGGTTCTTTCCTCATCCTTTCTGCGCGGGCGCACTATTTCTCTTGAGCAGACGACGCACCGTTTCCGCCAAGCGCTGAGGTTCGAACTTGGGGATGTACTCGTCTACTCCGACCGATTTGCCAAGCTGCTGATTCGACATGCCTGACAAGGAAGAATGCATGAGCACCGGAACGCCTTCAAAGCGCAAATCGGATTTGATGTGCTTGGTCAAAATATAGCCGTCCATTTCCGGCATCTCGACATCGGTCAGCACCATCCCCACAACATCCTTTACCTTACGACCAATACTGCTGGCATGGTCAGCGACTTTCTGCAACTCGTCCCACGCCTGACGACCGTTGATCGAAGCCACATAGCGCACGCCCAGCGCATCAAGCGTCTGTGTGATCTGCCGGCGCGCCACCGACGAGTCATCCGCGAAAAATACGGTCAATCCACCAGGATCGGGCAGCGGCTCGATATCCTTGAACATGAAGGCATCGTCGTAATGCGTCGTTTCGGACAGCACCTTTTCCACGTCGAGCATCATCACCAGACGGTTACCATGCAGTTCGGTCACCGCGGTCACCAAACCGCCCAGGTTGGCCGTCAACATATCGGGGGGAACGCGCATCTGCGCCCAATCGAGGCGCAAAATCGTATCGACCGCCTCGACCAGAAAGCCCTGGGTATGCCCGTTGTACTCGGTCACGATCATGATGTCGCGCGGAGTTCCCGTTCCGATCCCGACATACTTGGCAAGATCGACCACAGGCACCAGCACGCCTCGCAAACTCACCATACCCTCAACCGACGAGGGCATTTCCGGCGCGGCGGTAATGCCTGGCGTGCGCATAACCTCGCGCACCTTGAACACATTGATCCCAAAGGTTTCACGCCGCCCCGTGCGCTGATCGACGCCCAGCGTAAACAGCAATATTTCCAGTTTGTTCGTACCCGCAAGCCGGGTACGCGCATCGATGCTCTTCAATAAATCGGACATTTCAATCTCCGCGTTGGGCGGTTTCTCCACCTGTTCGGTACAAGTGCCGACGGTATAAGTAAGTTATCGACCGGTCCGGCACAGACTTAAATAATCTTGTGCGAACCTTGTGCAAGCCAACATCTTTGACATCTTCCCCCCGATCCGTTTCCCCACGCCTGGGCATATTACGCACAATGGCTCGCGCCCTAGTCGCTTTAAAACGGTACAAATCACACCGTTTTTATCAGCATAGGCGTACCAGGCGTTGTAATACATGGCCGGCGATATCACGCAGCCCGACGATTTCGGATGCGGCCCCGAGCGCCACCGCCTCGCGCGGCATGCCATACACCACACAGCTACTCTCGCTCTGCGCGATCGTCCAGGCGCCAGCCTTATGCATTTTCAACAAGCCAGCGGCCCCGTCCTTGCCCATACCCGTCAGCAATACGCCCACCGCCGTCGCGCCAACCTGCTCCGCCACGGAATCAAACAACACATCCACCGCCGGGCGATGACGATTGACCGGCTCCGAGCGTGATAATTCGCAGCGATAACTACCCCCGACTTTACGCACCGAAAGATGTGAATGCCCCGGCGCCAGATAAGCCGTGCCAGCCTGGACAAGCTCGTCGGCCTCAGCCTCTTTCACGCGTATCGCGCATAGGCCATCGAGCCGCTTGGCGAAAGAACCGGTAAATTTTTCCGGCATGTGCTGAACAACCAGTATGGGAGGCATCTCCGCCGGAAAACCAAGCAAAACCTCCTTGATGGCCTCCGTACCGCCGGTCGAGGCGCCAATCGCAACGAGGAGGCGCCCCATGCGAGCCCGTGCGGCAAGTTGTGCGGCACTATTTCCGGCTGAAATCGCATTCACAGCCCCGCTTTGCAACGGCGCCGCACGCACTGTGCTCATGCGCGCAAAATCTTTATAGACCGAATCACTGCCCCGCATGGCAAATATTCACCGTATGGGCCGGTCGGCAAGCCGATATACCGTACGCCCGCAAGAACGGAACAAATCGGCCGCATGCACGAAACTTTCCGAGTGCCCGACAAACAACTGCCCATCCGCGCGCAATAGCGGCGCAAAACGCTTGAGAATATTGTGCTGCGTCGGTTTGTCGAAATAAATCATGACATTGCGACAAAAAATCGCATCCATCGGCCCTTGTACAGACCATACGCTGTCGAGCAAGTTGATACGACGGAACGTAATCAAACGCCGAAGCTCCGGTTTGATCTTTACCATACCGGCTGGAACATCCCCGCCGCGCAGAAAGAAACGTCTCAGCCGTTCGGGCGACAAACGTTCGACGCGATCCTGGCGATACAAACCGGCTTCGCCCTGGGCCAATACCGTCGTATCGATATCGGTCGCAATAATCTGCACGGGCGGATTCAAGCTATCGAACGCCTCGCAGACGGTCATTGCCAGGGAATACGGTTCCTCTCCAGTCGACGCGGCGCAGCACCATATTTTGATCGCGCGCTTATCGACGATGCCCTTCATTTGCTCGGCAAGCACGTCGAAATGGTGCGATTCGCGGAAAAAGGAAGTGAGATTGGTCGTCAGTGAATTGACGAAAGTTTCCCATTCGGTGCGATCGCGCCCGAGGCGATTCAAATACTGAACGAAAGTAGAGTCGCCACAGGCGCGCAGGCGGCGCGCCAACCGGCTATACACCATATCCTGTTTGGCCGGCGACAAAACGATTCCCGCATGCTCATGGATCAGCTTGCGAATCTGATCGAAATCGGTGTTGGTAAATGCAAATTCACGCTCGCGGCTTGCACCTACCGAAAAGTTCAGCGCCTCGGAAAGAGAAACGCGCGGCGCAGGCGTCTCCGGCTTCGCGGTCTTGGCGCCTGCTGCGGAAAGAGAGGAAGAGAGACCAGGGCGCGGTGGCAAACGCTTGGAATCGCTGGATGACATACTCAAAACTCCTTATTTCGATTTCCGAGTGCAACTCCAGCGGAAAAGCCACCCGTGCCCGCACATTACCACTGCAAAGACACCTAGGCCGTTATCCGCTACACACCACACGCCAACCAGCTACTTGGCCGCGCCTTGCAGCGCTGCGGCATCCAGCGGTTTACCGCTTTCGACTTCGACCGTTTTTCCCTCGTTACGAATCGCGTCCTCGGCCTGTTTATTGAGCACCAAAATGGTTATCCGCCTATTGCTTGGATCAAGCGGGTTGTCTTTGTTTAAAGGCACGGTATCCGACAGGCCAACCACGCGCACGACCTTGCCCATCTCCAGTCCGCCGACAATCAGCTCACGACGTGATGCATTAGCCCGATTGGCCGACAGTTCCCAGTTCGAAAAACCCCGCTCACCGCCCGCGTACTGCGCCGCATCGGTATGCCCGGCAAGGCTGATGCGGTGATCGACGTCGTTGAGCGCCCGCCCGATATTCCGCAACAACTGCCGCGCATAGGACTGCAATTCCGCGCTCGCGCTGCTGAACATCGGCCGGTTTTGCTCATCCACAAGTTGAATGAGCAAGCCTTCGGTGGTCATGCTCATCAATATTTGATTTTTGAACTGACGCAATAATGGATCGGCTTCGATAATCGCCTCGATACGCCCCTTGAGATCGAGCAAGCGCACGCGCTCACGCCGCTTCTCGGCGTCATCCACCGCCTCCACCACCTGCCGCCCCTTGGCCGCGTCGAGATTGATCACCCGCTTCCCCTCGACATCCCCCCGCTTGACCTGTCCAAGAGAGCGGGTCAAATCCTCCCCCCCTCCCGTGATGACGCTCGAACTATCGCCCGACCCCTGCCCCCCTTGCATCGCCAATTTGAGCGGGTTCTGGAAATAATCGGCAATACCCTCCAGGTCGCCTTTCGCGGTGGAGCCCAGCAGCCACATCAACAGGAAAAAAGCCATCATCGCGGTAACGAAGTCGGCATAGGCGAGCTTCCACGCCCCACCGTGATGGCCACCCCCACCTTTTTTGATGCGCTTGACGACGATGAATTGCTGTGTATCGCCGCTCACATGTCACCCCACGCCCATATCACTGCGATACAAAGCCGGATAGAAGTCGAAATTCGCCACCGCATCGCGCCGTGCCTCAACCCTTGCGGTTCTTCAATTCCTGTTCGAGCTCGGAGAAGCTCGGACGATCGGACGAATACAGCACCTTACGGCCAAACTCGACGGCGACCTGTGGGGCATAACCATTCATGCTCGCCAGTAAAACGGCTTTCATGCACTGATAGATTTTCCCCCCCTCCTCCACCTTCTGCTCCAACTGGGAAGCGATGGGCGAAACGAAGCCATAAGAAAGCAAAATACCCAAAAAAGTACCGACCAACGCACCGCCGATCATTTTGCCGAGTACCGCCGGCGGCTCACCCACCGACCCCATCACATTCACCACCCCCATCACCGCGACCACGATACCGAAAGCAGGCAGACCGTCGGCCACCTTAGCGACGACATGCGGCGCCTGATGCGCCTCGGTATGATGCGTTTCAATCTCCGCATCCATCAGGCTTTCGATTTCGAAGGCATTGAGATTACCGCTCACCATCATGCGCAGGTAATCGGTCAGGAATTCGACCGCGTGGTGATCGGCCGTCACACTGGGATATTTGGAGAAAATCGGGCTGGAATCGGGGGCTTCGACATCGTTCTCAATCGACATCAAGCCTTCCTTGCGTACTTTCGCAAGAATCTCGTACAGCATGGCGAGCAGATCGATATACATCGCCTTGGTGTAGATGGAGCCTTTCACCACCGCCGACAGCGATCCCATCGTCGCCTTGATCGCCTTGCTGCCATTGCTGGCCACAAAGCTGCCGATCATCAATCCGACGATAGCCAGATACTCCATGGGTACCCACAGGGCGGCCAGGCTGCCATGCACCGCGTAAGTACCCAACGATGCCGCAAGAACAACGACGTAGCCGATGATGAGAAACACCGATTAACTCCATGAAGTCGTCAGCACGGCCCACAAGGCTGACATAATTTTAACGCTCCCGGTAGTGGAAACTTGAATCTTCGCCACAAATGAAATGGGCCGCCCAGCGTTACGGGCGGCCCATTTCACCGCGGCTCGAACGAAACTACCTAGCGTATCCGGCCAATACTCAAGCCATCAGTTCACGTGTTTTAGCACTCTGGCCCGTCGTACGCCTGATTTTGCCGGCACGGGAAGGCATGTGGCACAAGCCGCAAACGAAGTTGCTGGTCGGGTCATAGGCATGCGCTACATAGTGGCCGCTACAGCAGGAGCACGGCGCCATCTGCAGCAGATCGGCATCGAAAAAACGCACCAGTGTCCACGCGCGGGTCAAGCTCAGCACCGGTTCGATCTGCTCGGCCTCGATGTGATCGAGATACAAGTGATAGGACTTGATGATCGCGCTGAGCCCTTGCAGTCCGGCGCGCTCCCGGAAAAACCGATGGAAGCCCATGAACAGCGAAGAATGGACATTCGGCTGCCACGTCATGAACCAGTCAGTGGAAAACGGCAGCATGCCTTTCGGTGGCGAAACACCGCGGACTTCCTTGTAGATCTTAAGCAGTTTCTCGCGGCTGAGCCGGGTTTCGACTTCCAGCATCTGCATGCGCGCGCCCAACTGCACCATTTCGACCGCACGGCGGATATCTTCCGCCTCATCGATAATGCGTTTATTCTTCATTTTTCGATTTCCTTAACCGCTTTACTCGCCGCAATAATTGCAGCATGCAGACTGGCTGTCGCAGCGTCTCGCCCTTCACCCGCCATAAGCCGGGCAAGCTGAGCATCGTCAAAACGGAAACAAGGCATCAGCATCTGGCTGTTGGCCATCCGTACCAGCTTGGCCGCAGACAACCCTTCGAGCAATTCGGCAAACTCCGTACTTACACCAAGCCGAAATAGGGCCGTTTCCCGATCGCTACGCAGCATCTGCTGTGCCAGCATCAGATAAGCCAAATTCAGCTCGCGTATTTCAGCCTGAAAATCGGGATCCTTCACAATTTCCTACCCTCTTTCAGGTACAAACACTTTGAACTTAAAGTAATTTGTGAGGAATCGCAAGTATGGCAACAATGCCCCCCTCACCCAGCCGTGTCCGAAAAGCGACACTTGCGACATTTTTCACGCTACCCGATTTTTATTCGACCCCTACCGGCGGTAAAAGTTGGAACATACAGCCCCAAAGCCTGTTCATTGAACCGTGGCAACACGATTACGGCCCCGCCCTTTGGCCACATAAGCCCCTTGATCGGCGCGTTTAATGAGCGCGTCGAAATCGCTCATCACATCGTCACGTATCGCCACGCCCACGCTGATCGTCAACCGCAACTGCGGCCCACCGGTATCGATCACCATGTGTTCAACCGCGACACGCAACCGTTCACCGCAGATCAACGCCGCCTCCAGCGTGGTATCCGGGCAAATGACGAGAAATTCGTCTCCGCCAGTACGGCACACGACATCCTGACCACGCAGCGCGGCCCGTAAAGCGTTCGAAGCCTGGCGTAAAACCATGTCGCCGATATCGTGGCCATATGTATCGTTGATCTGCTTGAAACCATCCAGATCGATGATCATGCAGCATAGAGGCCGCTGGCTCCGCGTCGTCGCGATCCATTCCTGACGGATGCGGTCAATCGCATAACGGCGGTTCGGAAAGCCGGTAAGCGCATCGGTAAGCGCCGCCTCTTGCAGGCGACGGTTCGTGATCGCCAATTCCGCAGCGAAATGCCGCAACTCCTCGCGCTCGCGCTCCAACTCCTGCTGCAAGCGAACCATGCGCTGCCCCGCACGCAGGCGAGCGCCGAATATTTCCGGCTTGACCGGCTTAACCAGAAAATCGTCCACGCCGGCTTCGAAAGCCTCGATCAGACGCTCATCGCCTTCACCCTGCGTCGACAACAGAATATAAATGGCGCGCCCTACCTTGGTTGCGCGTAGCGCCCGCACCAACTCCAAACCATCCATGTCGTGCATGGCCCAGTCGAGCACCATCATGTGAGGCTGAACCTCCAGCGCCAACTCCATGCACTGTTGCCCCCTTTCGGCCTCCAATACTTCGTGTCCCGCCTCTTCCAACACACCACGCAACAGCGCGCGTATTTCCGCTTCATTATCGGCGACGAGCACCCGCATGCCCGTATCCGCGGACCCGTTTTTTTTCCCCGGCGAGATCGACTGCCCCGCCTCCGCGAGCACCTTTTCATCGCTTTGCTTGATGAGCTCGCTAAAGGGAGGAGGATCGTTGGTTTCAAACTGCAGCAGCCTTCCCCATTCCACCCATTCCCGTCCGATGCATTCACAGGCGGCGGCGAAATCCTCTCGGCTCAATCCCAATCGCGTTCCCAACTTGACCGCCACCGGCATCAATTCGGCCTGCTCCATTTCCGGCGCAAGGCAAATCTCGGCAATCGAGCGCGACAGAACCAGGCACTGCATCAACAGCAATTCCCGCGATCCTTCGCTGAAATTCGATTTTTCCACCTGTTCGCAGTAAAACACCGGCTGGGTAAACACCGTGGGGACACCCCAGTCGGCCAACATCGCCACGCTCAACTCGCGGTGATTCATAGCGAAGGAACGCTGCTCGAGCTCCGACAGCTTCAAATCCGGCGAGCGCTGAACCTCAATCAGAAGCCGGCTATATTCGGTGGGATACAGTGTAGCCAGGGCCAATTCGCCAACACGGGCAAGCAGGCCGACGCTGAAGGCTTCGTCGGCGCCAACGGCGCGTACACGCAGGGCGATAACCTGCATCGACAACGCCATCAACAGCGAAGAGGACCAGAAACGCACGTAGTCGAAACCCGCGCAGATACCCTTGCGGTAGCTCGACAGCAGCGAAAAACCCAGCGCCATTGTGCGAACCGCCGGCAAACCGAGCACCATCAGTGCTTCCTGCACCGACACCACCGCGCGCCGATTGAGCATGACCACGCCGTTGGCCGCCTTTATCAAACGGCCGACGAAAGCGGGATCGCTTTTGATTACCTGCGCCAACTCGGACATCGACACGTCTTTTTCTTGGGTCAGGCGAATAATGGCCAGCGCAACGCCACGCGGTGACGGCAAATCACCGGAAGCTTTGAGCTGTTCAAAACGACCCAAGTCGATCGTAGATGTCATGGAATTCTTTCCACAGCAAAATAGGTATCGCGGCATTCGCACCGCATGATCAGCAACACTTTACCTTGGCGTAGCGCGGATCGTCGACAAGTGTAACCATACTATCCGCTCGCAACGGCATTGAAATTACGAACAAACTGAAGTCAAGCTAAAATCTTTCGCTATTTCAACAGCCAGGGTAACGATGAAGTTTTGCTCCAACTGCGGCGCGCACGTCGATCTCCGCATTCCTCCGGGCGATTCGCTGCCACGTCACGTCTGTGACCGCTGCGGCAACATCCACTACCTGAACCCCAAAATCATTGTCGGCGCACTACCCGAATGGGAAGACCGCATCCTTCTTTGCAAACGCGCCATCGAACCACGGCTGGGAAAATGGACGCTGCCCGCCGGCTTCATGGAAAACAACGAAACCACCGCTCAGGGCGCAATCCGCGAAACGCTTGAAGAAGCCTGCGCGCGCATCGAAATTGGCGAGCTTTACACGCTGATCGACGTACCTCACATCGGTCAGGTACATATCGTCTACCGTGCGCGTCTGCTCGACCTCGATTTTCGCCCTGGCGAGGAGTCGCTCGAAGTCGCCCTGTTCGATGAGGCCGACATTCCGTGGAACGACATCGCTTTCCGTACCATCGCCGTCACGCTGCGCCACTACTTCAACGACCGGCGCCACGGCACCTGGCGCTTTCATACCGAGAGCATCGACCCGCCCGCGCCACCCAATACGTTCAACACATAACGCAACGCACACCTACGCCGCATCGTCATCCCTGCGCGGAGGCTGCATGCGCGCCTCCCTCTCCAGCAACGCGCGCTTACGCTCCACACCCCAGCGATAACCCGACAGACTACCGTCACTGCGCACGACACGGTGGCACGGAATGGCAACCGCCAACACATTCGCCGCGCACGCGCTAGCCACTGCCCGCACCGCGCTTGGTACGCCGATGCGCCTGGCAAGATCGGTATAGCTCAGCGTTTCTCCAGGAGGGACCCCACGCAGCGCTCGCCAGACGCGTTGCTGAAACGCGGTACCGCGCACATCGAGCGGCAGATCCAAACCCACGCCCGGCGCCTCGACAAAACCGACCACATGGGCGACAAGTTGCTCAAAATCACTGTCGCCCCCGATCAATTCCGCGCACGGAAAACGATCCTGCAGATCGCGCGCCAATCGATCGGGGTCGTCCCCCAAGGCAATCGCGCAAACGCCCCGCTCGCTTCGCGCGACCAGAATCGCGCCGAGGGCACATTGGCCGATGGCGAAGCGGATGTGTTCGTGCATACCGCCAGCACGGTAACGGGTCGGTGTCATCCCCAGAATTCCGTCGGATTTTTCATAAAAGCGGCTGCTGGCGTTATAACCGGCATGATAGATCGCCGCCGTCACCCCGGCACCACAACCCAGCGCATCGCGCATCCGCCGTTCGCGCTGCGCCACGGCGTATTGCCGAGGCGTAAGACCAACGATGCTCCTGAACAAACGGCGGAAGTGGGAAACGCTCAAATCGGCGTGTTGGGCCAGCACCGCTAGCGCGGGCGGCGCGTCCGCTTCTTCGATCAGACGGCAGGCGACGGCAATCCGCGCCACATCCAACTCGGCGTGCGACGAGAGCCGATCCGGCCTGCAACGCTTGCATGGCCGGAAGCCGGCCTGCTCGGCCTCTTCGCGCGTGGCGTGAAAACGAACATTCTCCGGCCGAGGCCGGCGGGCAGAGCAAGAAGGCCGGCAATACACGCCGGTACTGTCGACCGAGTAATAAAAGCGCCCATCGGCGCCTGGATCGCGCGTAACAACAGCATGCCAGCGCGGGTCATCGAGCGTGGCAGCGGGTGTAATGATTCGGTTCATGGCGCACTCCTTCTGGCGGTTCATCCAACGGTTGAACTCTATCGTCCGCCGTGAATCGCCACACTCCGGAATTGATTACCGAATTAATGGCCGCCGTTCGCCACTGCCCCATTCATACGGATTCGCTTTCAACCGTATAACTTCGTTAGGTCGCCTTGCCGTGCTACAGCACTGTCTGCTGCTCCCCGCCTCGTTATCCGGTTGAATGCAAACCCGTATCATTCCGCGCCAACCGCCAACACATCGCCGCGCGCGGGTACATAAATATCCGATTTACTGCACGCGAATCTCAACACGACGCGCGCGGGCCGCATCGTCACCACCCAGCGTCTCGGCGGGCTTACGCAGCAACACACGCTCCACCGGCACACCGAGATCGACCAGCGCCGCGCGCACGGCCAGCGCACGTTTGCGCGCAACGGCGGCATTGGCCTCCGCGCTACCGGCCGCGTCATGGAAACCGGACAACAGCACGCGGGCGTCGGGCCGGGCGGAAAGTTCGACAACGGTCATGGCAAGTGCATCGCCCGCATTGGCCGGCAATTCCGAACCGCCAAAATCGAAATACACCACGGTCAAGGCTTTTCCTATTTCCGCGATCTCGACGAATACCACACCCTCATCGACCGCACCGCCACGAGTTGGGGCTGAAACCATTTTCACCGTCGCACCACCGGACGCCGCCGCATGGCCGCGCAGTTGATACACCCCCATTCCGATCACCAGCGCGATCACCATCGCAATCACGCCGAACACCACACCAATGGCGATATTGAGCTCACCGTCTTCCTGATCGAACATTTTTTCTTCTCTCCTCGGCAGTTTTTACTGCGTAAATGAAAGCGGATTCGCAGTGTAACCAAAACAGCACATAAACAAGCGTTTTCCCCCTGCCGTGCCACTTCCACGCAGAGACCGGACCATACCCGTTGGTTTATGCTTGCAGCGTCGCGCCCAAGGCCTTTCTTTCAAAAGCGAGCCACCATGCCCCGCATCACAATCGAACTCCCGCCACACCTGCCTTTCGTCACCGAACTGCCGCTCTATCTCAGCCACATCAACTACGGCGGACACCTGGACAACGCTTTGCTGCTCACGCTGGTGTCCGAAGCCCGTGCCCGCTTCATTCAATCCCTCGGCTACCGCGAAGGCGACGTCGAAGGCGTCGGCATCATCGTCAGCGACGCGGCCGTGCAATACCGCGCCGAAGCCTTCCACGGCGAAACCATGGTGGTGGAAATGGGCGCCAGCGCATTCAACCACTACGGCTGCGATCTACCCTGGCGCATGACGGATCGTGCCAGCGGGCGCGAAATCGCACGCGGCAAAACTGGTGTTGTCTTCTTCGATTACGGCGAACGCAAAATCGCCCCCATGCCGGAAAATTTCCGCCGCCGCATGGAAGCCTCGCCGGGTTGATCCATCGCCCTCTCATCCGTTCGGCACATAAGGAACAACACGATGAACGACGTCCCGCCCAGCATCCTGTCCCACGTTTCCATCGGCACCAACCACTTCGACGACGCAATCAAGTTCTACGACGCCGTGTTCGCGGCGCTGGACATCCAGCAGATCATGGCTCACCCCGGCGCGGTGGCCTACGGTCGCCAATACCCGGAATTCTGGGTGCAGGCGCCGTTCGACGGTCACTCGGCTTCAGTCGGCAACGGCACCCATTTCGGTTTCATCGCCACCTCGAAAGCGCAAGTGGATGCGTTCTACCAAGCCGCGCTCGCAGCCGGCGCGACCGGCGACGGTGCCCCCGGACCACGCCCCGACTATGGCGAGCCCTACTACGGCTGTTTTGTGCGCGATCTGGACGGGCACAAAATCGAAGCCGCCTTCTGGGACGAAAGTCTGGGCTGACCCATCCACCCGCCTACCCCACCGCCAGCGAAATAAGCCGTGGCAGCGGGGCGCGGCATAATAGCGGTACTTACTCGTACGCCCGGTCGCCGTCCCTCAATAGATTCATGAACACGCACTCTTGTAACACCGGCACGCAACGCCTCTATGTCTAACAACACACTAGGCACCGCCGCTATCATCGGCGGCGGCCCCGCGGGCCTCATCGCGGCTGAAGTGCTGACGCGCGCCGGGACGCAAGTGACCGTGTATGACGCCATGCCCTCGGTGGGGCGCAAATTCCTTCTCGCCGGCCGTGGCGGCCTCAATCTGACGCACGCCGAACCGCGCGAAGCCTTTCTTGCCCGTTACGGCGCGCGCCGGGAAAAGCTCGAACCGATGCTCGACGAATTCGGCCCCGAAACCTTGCGCACCTGGGCCGACGAACTGGGCGCAGCTACCTTCGCCGGCAGTTCAGGGCGGGTTTTTCCCGCCGAGATGAAAGCCGCCCCCCTGCTGCGCGCCTGGCTCTCCCGCCTGCGCACCGCCGGCGTCACCTTCCAGGTACGCCAGCGCTGGCTGGGCTGGGGCGAGGACGGCAGGCTGCGCCTGGCCGGGGCGGAGGGGGAGTACCGGATTGCCGCCGATGCCACCGTACTGGCACTGGGCGGCGGTAGTTGGGCGAAATTCGGCGCCAATGGCGCCTGGGTGCCGCTGCTGCGCGAACAGGGCATTGCGGTGACCGATCTCATTCCAGCCAATTGCGGTTTCGATGTCGCCGGACGCGGCAGCGCTAACGGTTGGAGCGCCCATTTCCGCGAACGCTTTGCCGGCGAGCCGGTAAAGACGGTGCGCGCGCGTTTCACCGGCGTGGACGGCACGGTCCACGAACGCGCGGGCGAATTCGTCATTACCGCCACGGGCGTCGAAGGCGGGTTGATCTACGCCCTATCCGCGCCGCTGCGTGACGCACTCACCGCCAGCGGCGAAGCGGCGCTGTATCTCGATCTCGTTCCCGGCCGCAGCCTCGAACGGCTCACCGCCGATCTCAGCCGCCCGCGCGGCAGCCGCTCCTTCGCCAGCCATCTGCAAGGCCAAACCGGCATTAAAGGCGTAAAAGCCGGACTGCTGCGCGAATGCGCCGGAACCGAAATCGACACCAACCCGGCCCGCCTCGCCGCCATGCTCAAGGCGCTGCCGCTGCGGCTTGCCGCCCCGCGCCCGCTGGACGAGGCGATCAGTTGCGCCGGTGGCGTGGATTTCGCCGGCCTAGACGACAATCTGATGCTGCGTACCCGTCCCGGCGTGTTCTGCGCCGGCGAAATGCTCGACTGGGAAGCGCCCACCGGCGGCTATCTGCTCACTGCCTGCTTTGCCACCGGCCATCGCGCCGGCCGTGCTGCCGCGAACTGGCTCGCCGCGCGAGCTGATGGGCGGCTCTGAAATACGCTACGGCAACATGGAAGACAAACGGAAAATGAACATAAATAGCAAATCGATACTGGCGGTCTGCTCACTGTTATATGCGCTGTCGGCCAGCGCTGCCGACGTTTCGCCGTCCGCGTCGGCGAACACCGTCGATTACCCGCGCATGACGCGGGACGAAGCGTTGCGCTACCTCGACGAGAACAAGCGCCCGGCGCCGCTCATCGCCAATCTTCCGGATTACATTCTTTCCGCCGACGCGAAAACGGTCGAGGCCATGCTCGCGGCAGGGCTGGATCCCAACGAGCACAGCGACAACCTGTCGCAATCGCCGCTCGAAATAGCGGCAATGTCCTGCGCGGACGCAAACAACGACATAAAGGACATTTTGCGGACCATCGAGGTTTTGCTGGCGCACAAGGCAAACATCCGCACAAACCACCCCGATGGCCGTAGCGTGCTTTTCATCGCGGCGCAGAACTGCCCCTCATCCATCGTCAAGCGCCTGCTGAAAGCCGGGGCGGATCACGACAAACCCACTGAGCAAGGCTTCACGCCGCTGAGCATGGCACTGATCCTGAGCAACTACGACGCAGCCGAAGCCCTGATCGAAGCCGGCGCACGCTTGAGTGAGGAAACATCGGCTCAACTGCTCGCCGGCAATCCCGACGATGCGCGGCTCAAAAAACTGCTACAGGCAGCCACAAAAAAATGAATGCGCCCGGAGCCGCATACTGTTTCATACTCATCCGACGCCTGTAACTTTGACCGCAAACAAGGCGCAACGGAACAGCATGCCCCATTCTTCAGTCGAACGACGAAACCGGCTAGATAATCGAACCATGAAGGTCATTCCCATCCGCGCGGACGCCGCTCCGGCCTCCTCCACCCCGCACCCACCCGCACCACCAGCGGGCGAGGTGCTACGCGACCGCCGCGCGCGGACGATGCAGGACTTACGTATTTCGATCACCGACCGTTGCAATTTCCGCTGCATCTACTGCATGCCGCGCGAGGTGTTCGACCACAACCACGCTTTTCTGCCACGGGCCGATCTGCTGAGCTTCGAGGAAATCCTGCGCGTCGCCCGCGCCTTCGCCGCGCGCGGCGTGCGCAAGATTCGCATCACCGGCGGCGAACCGCTGCTGCGCAAGAACGTCGACCGCCTGGTCGGGATGCTTGCCACACTGGACGGCGTGGAACTGACGCTGACCACCAACGGCGTACTGCTGCCCAAGCTCGCACAACCGCTGCGCGACGCCGGTCTGAGCCGTATCACCGTGAGCCTGGACGCGCTCGACGACGAAACCTTCCGCCGCATGAGCGATGCCGACTACCCCGCCGCGCGCGTGCTCGAAGGCATCGACGCCGCAGCCGCAGCTGGCTTCGGCCCGATCAAGGTCAACATGGTGGTCAAGCGCGGTACCAACGACCATGCGATCGAACCGATGGCGCGTCACTTCCGCAGCAGCGGCCACATCCTGCGCTTCATCGAATTCATGGATGTCGGCACATCGAACGGCTGGCGGCTGGATGAAGTACTGCCCTCGCGCGACATCATCGAGCGCCTGCACGCACTCTTTCCGCTCGAACCGATCGACCCCAACTACCCCAGCGAAGTCGCCGAGCGCTGGCGTTATTGCGACGGCGCGGGCGAAATCGGCGTCATCTCCTCCGTCACCCAGGCGTTCTGCTCCACCTGTACGCGCATCCGCCTATCCACCGAAGGCAAGCTGTACACCTGTCTGTTCGCCCAATCGGGCCACGATCTGCGCGCGCTGCTGCGCACGGGCACGGACGAAGCGCGGATCGACACCCAACTCGACGCCGCCATCGCCGCCGTATGGCGGCAACGCGGCGACCGTTATTCGGAAATTCGCGGCGCCCATACCGATTTCGCACCGCACAAGATCGAAATGTCGTACATCGGCGGCTGAAGCGTCACGCACAGACCCGGCGAGCCGCCCCCTTACCGCCGACTCACTCTTCCAGCCGCTCGTGCGCGTCGGGCAGTTCATCCAACCGCGCCGCCTCGATCTTGTTGAAATGAGCGCTGATCTTGCGGCTGGATACCTGTACTTCCTGCGCATCCTTGTTCGCCTGCTCGATATGGCGCGCAAGCGCGCTCATACGCTCGTCGAAACGGCCAAAATCCTTCGCCAGCTTGCCCAAGGCATCCTTGATGACGTGGACCTGCTTGCGCGTCTCGATATCCTTGAGCACCGCGCGCGCGGTATTCAGCACCGCCATCAGCGTGGTCGGCGATACGATCCACACCCGCCTGGACTGGGCATAGGCGACGATTTCCGGGTGGTAAGCGTGGATTTCGGCAAACACCGCCTCGGCCGGCAGAAACATCACCGCGCCGTCGGACGTGACGCCGGGCAGAATGTATTTGGTGGCAATGGCATCGACATGGCGCTTGATGTCGCCGCGAAAAGCACTTTGCGCCGTGCGGCGCTCACTTTCGGCCAGCGTGGAATCGAGCATGCGGTGGTAGTTTTCCAGCGGAAACTTGGCATCCACCGCCACCTGCCCGCTCGGCTCCGGCAGCTTCAGCAGGCAATCGACGCGCGTGCCGTTCGGCAAGGTCGCCTGTAATTCCCACGCATCCGGCGGCAGCGCGTTCTGCACCAGCGCGGCAAGCTGAACCTCGCCAAACGCGCCGCGCGCGCGCTTATCACCGAGCAATTCCTGCAGGCTGACGACATTGCTGGTCAGGCCGTCAATCTTCTTCTGCGCTTCGTCGATGGTCGCCAGCCGCGCCATGACGTTGGCGAAAGTCTCGTTGGTCTTGCGAAAACCCTCGTCCAAGCGCTCACGCACATGGCCGGAAATCACCTCCAGGCGCTCGTTGATCGCACGCGTCAGCGCCTCGATGCTTACCGTCAACTGCGCGGAGGCCGAACGCAGCCCTTCCTGCAACAACTCGCGGTCGGCGCGGGCGTGGTCGGACAAGGTTTTCAGCGTCTGTTCCAGCAACTCGCCGCGCAGGCGCTCATGCGCGGCGGCAACACCGGCGGACAGATCGGCGAAGCGTAGCGCGACATCCTCGCGCTGACCGTCGAGGCGCGATTGCAACGCAAGGTGCAACGCCTGCATCGCCTCGCGCAAACGTCCGGCATCATGCTCAGCACGGGCGCCGAGGCGGTCGGTCTGCTGGCCAAACGCGGTGTGCAGATCCGACAGCATCGCCCGGTGTTGCTCGGCGGATACCGCGCGCAGACTCTCATCGAAGCGCGCGGCCCCCTCCCGTTCCAGCCGGCCGATGCGCCATGCCAACCAAAGCACCGCCAACGCCAGCAACAAAACTGTGCCGGCGGCCGCGAACAATCCGTATTCCTGCACGACGCGCTCCGATTCGGGATGGATCAGGGTAAATTCAACAAGGCCGCCCAACCGTCCAACGCGTTCCCCGCGCCGCGCGGCGGCGGGCGGATTATAGCGGCCCCCTTCGGATATGCGCCGCGCATTTCAAGCAAGCGCGCGCAGGCTTGCCAGCGGCGGGCGCGACAGCAAGCGGCGAATGCCCAACCAGCCGCCCAGCACCACGCCGCCCGCGCCAAGCATCACGGCGATCAGCACCGGCCCCACGCCCGGCACATAGCCGGTCTTGAAAACGAAATGGCCTAGCGCCCACCCGATTGCGCTGGCGCCGATACCCGCGAGCAAACCGGCAACAGCGCCGAGAACAAGAAATTCCGCCAGCAGCGCCTGCCGCACCTGGCGATGGCGCGCACCGAGCGTGCGTAGCATCGCCAATTCGTACTCGCGTTCGTCATGCGTGGATTGCAGCGCGGCATAGAGCACGACCAGCCCCGCGAGCAGCGCGAAACCGAAAACGAACTGCACGACAACAATCAATTGCTCGGTAATCTCCCGCACCTGGGCGAGCACCGCCACGATGTCGATCACCGTCAGATTCGGAAAGGCCGCGACCAGCCGAGTAATGAAATCCTGCCTTTCCGGCGGCAGATGGAAGCTGGTGATGAGGCTCGCCGGATAGTTTTCCAGCAGGCCATCGCTGGCGATGAAGAAAAAATTCACCCGCATGGAATCCCAATCCAGCGCGCGCACGCTGGTAATCGGCGCTTCCGCCGGCTGGCCGGCGATTTCGAAACCGACGACATCGCCCACCTTGAGACCGAAATCCGCCGCCAAGCCTTTTTCCACCGAGAACTGCGCCGTATGCTCACCACCATGCCAGCGACCAGCCACGACCTCGTTGCCTCCCGGCAATTCACTGGCGTAGGACAGGTTGAATTCGCGCTCGGCCAGCCGACGCACACGCCCATCCGGGTAATCCTCCGGCTTCACCGGTTTGCCGTTGATCGCCGTCAAGCGACCACGGATCATCGGCAGCACACGCGGCACGGGCAGCCCCGCGGCGGCGAAAGCCTCGCCCAGCGCCGCGCGCTGATCGGGCTGAATGTTGATGATGAAGCGGTTGGGCGCATCCGGCGGCGCCATCCGCCGCCAGTCTTCGAGCAGATCGGCGCGGATCAACGTAAGCAGCAGCAGCGCGGTGATACCGAGACCGAGCGCGGCGATCTGGATCACACTGCCACCCATGCGCCGCCCAAGCGCGGCGATGCCGTAGCGCCAGCCGCCGCCACGCAGGCTGCCCTGGCCTTTCAAACGCGCGGCCAAGCGCAGCGCCCACCAGCCAGCCAGCGCAAAGAGGCCGAGCGCGGTGGCGAAACCGAGCGCCACCGCCGCGCCAAGGCGCACATCGGCGGCGATCCAGAAAATCAGCCCGAGCAACGCCGCCAACCCCAACACCCAGGCGCTACCCGACAGCGGTTCGGCGGCGGCGAACTCACGCCGCAGTACGCGCAACGTGGGCACTTGTCCAAGACGCAACAACTGCGGCAGCACGAAACCGCCCAGCAACACGATACCGACGAGCAACCCATGCGCCAGCGGCAACAACGACGGCGCGGGCAGATCGATGGCGAGAATTTCGCGCAATCCCCCGCCCAAGCCCCATTGCACCGCCCAGCCGAGCGCGCAGCCGCACAGCGCGGCGAGCAGACCGAACAGCAGAAATTCACCGGTAACGATGCCGAGCATCTGGCGCTGGCGCGCGCCCAGGCAGCGCATGACCGCACAACCGTCAAGGTGGCGTTGCATGAAGCGCCGCGCCGACAAACCCACCGCCACGGCGGCAAGAACCACCGCCAGCAGCGCCGCCAAGCGCAGGAAGCGCTGCGCCTGATCGAGCGCGCCGCGCACCTCGGGGCGAGCGTTTTCGATTGTTTCCACCGACTGCCCGCGCTCCAACGCGGTGTGCGCCCATTGCTCGTAGGCGGCCACGGCGGCGGCATCCCCGGCCAGATGCAAGCGCCACGTCGCGCGGCTGCCGGCGGTAAGCAGCCCAGTGGCGGGCAGATCGGTAAGGTTGAATATCGCCCGTGGCAGCAGACTGAAGAAATTCGCGCCACGGTCGGACTCGAACGTCACCATGCCGCCGACGCGAAATTCGCTGTAGCCGAAACTCACACGGTCGCCAACACGCACGCCGAGCTCGGTAAACAGGCGCTCGTCGAGCCACACCTCACCCGCCGCCGGCGCGCGCCCCGCCACCGCATCGGGCATGTTAGGCCCAGCGGCCAGGCGGATCGAACCGCGCAGCGGGTAGCCGTCCTCAACCGCCTTGACACCGGTGAGCTGCGTTTTGTCGGCGGTGCTCGCCATGCTGGTGAACAACACCGTGGTAACGGCGGCGAGCCCGCGCCGGCGGGCTTCGTCGATAAAATGCGCCGGCCACGGATGATCCGCGCGCAGCAGCAGATCGCCGCCGAGCAGTTGATTGGCCTCGCGGTCCAGCCCACGACCGACACGGTCGGCAAGAAAGCCGACGCTGGTAAGACTGGCGACGGCAAGTGCGATCGCCAGGCCAAGCAAGTGCAATTCGCCCGCGCGCAGATCGCGCCACAACATGCGCCAGGCCAGCCGGATCACGTTCATGCTTTTCCCTCGGGCGGCGCAAATGCTTTGCCGTTCATTGCGCGCGCCGTCATCTTTTCACCGGCAGCAGACGGCGCGCCAGCTCCACCCAGTAAGTCACGCCGGCGGTGATGATGCCGTCGTTGAAATCGTAGTTCGGGTTGTGCAACATGCAACCGCCCTCGCCTGGCCCATTGCCGATCCAAACGTAGGCGCCGGGGCGGCGTTCGAGAAAATAGGCGAAATCCTCCGCCCCCATGCTCGGCCGCTCGTTGGTGACAACGCCGCCCGCGCCCGCCACCATGCACGCCACTTCGGCGCACAGGGCCGCCTCGGTGGCAGTGTTGATCGTCGGCGGATAGCCGCGCCGGTATGCACATTCGATACGCACGCCGAAACTCGCCGCAATGCCGTCGCAGATCCGCCGTATCGCCTGTTCCGCCTGCGTGCGCACCGCCGGGGAGAACGTCCGTACCGTGCCGCACAGTTCGGCGCGTTCGGGAATCGCGTTGTATGCCTCGCCAGCATGGAATTGTGTGACCGACAGCACCGCCGCCTCGGTCGGATCGACATTGCGCCCGACCACCGTTTGCAGCGCCTGCACCAGCGCAGCGCCGGCCACCACCGGATCGGCCCCCAGGTGTGGCATCGCCGCGTGCGCGCCACGGCCATCGATGCGGATGTCGAAACGGTCCGCGCTCGCCATCACCGCGCCGCTATGCACGGCGAAATGCCCGGCCGTCAACCCGGGCCAGTTGTGCATGCCGAATACCGCCTCTACCGGAAAGCGCTCGAACAGGCCATCGTCGATCATCGCCTGAGCGCCACCCTCGCCCTCCTCGGCAGGCTGGAAAACGAGATACACCGTACCGTCGAAATCCCGCGCGGCGGCCAATACTTCCGCCGCACCGAGCAACATTGTGGTATGACCGTCATGGCCGCAAGCGTGCATGCAACCGGCATTAACGGAACGATGGGCGAAGGAGTTGCTCTCGGTGATCGGCAGCGCGTCCATATCGGCGCGTAAAGCAATCGCGCGCAGACTCCGCCCGGCGCGCACGACACCGACCACACCGGTGCCGCCGACGCCGCGATGCGCCTCGAGGCCGAGCGCTTCCAGATGCGCGGCAACGATATCGGCGGTGCGATACTCGGCGAAGGCGAGTTCGGGATGCGCGTGCAGGTCGCGCCGCAATGTGGTCAATCTGGCTTGGCTGGGGAAAATGATGTCGGTTACGCTCATGGCTGGACCCGATCTGATTGAGACAAGACTTGAGTGTATTACAGGAACAGAACGCGCGCCCGCCACCCCGGCCGGGCCACCCAACCATTGGAAAACGCCATATGAGTGAAGAATCCCGCATCGCCCTGCTGATCGATGCCGACAACTGCCCGGCGGCAAAAATCGAGGTCATCCTCGACGAACTGGCCAAATACGGCGTCACCAACATCCGCCGCGCTTACGGCAACTGGAAGAGCAACAGCCTCAAGAGGTGGGAGGAGGTGCTGCACGAATACGCCATTCAGCCGGTGCAGCAGTTCGCCTACACCAAGGGCAAGAACGCCACCGACAGCGCGATGATCATCGACGCGATGGACCTGCTCTACACCCAGAAGCTGGACGCATTCTGCCTTGCCTCGTCGGATTCGGACTTCACCCCGCTGGTGATGCGCATTCGCGCCAACGGCCTCAAGGTGCTCGGTTTCGGCGAAAAGAAAACGCCGATGCCCTTCGTCAATGCCTGCTCGCGCTTTCTCTACCTGGAAAACCTGGGTGAACCGGATATCGCCGAAATCGGCGGTAATGACGATGACAGCACAGCGGCGAGCCCGCGCCCCCGGCAAAAAAACGCCAAGGACCTGAAAGGCGACACCAAGCTGGTCAGCCTGCTGCGCAATGCGATCGACGCCTGCGCCGACGAGGAAGACGGCTGGGCCAGCCTATCCTCGGTCGGTTCGCACATTTCCAACCAGGCCTCGTTCGACCCGCGCAACTACGGCTACAAAAAACTCAGCGATCTGATCGAGGCCACCGCCTTGTTCGACACCGAGCGCCGCGGCAGCCATCTGTATTTGCGCAAGCGCCGCGACGCCCAACGCAGCCCCCGTAAACGCAACCGGCCGGCGGAATCGCCGGCCGGTTGAAAACAGCGCGCTACAAGGCAAGCGCCGCGCGCTTCGCGCGGCGCTGCCATCGCATAAAGCTCAGATCACCCCTTGGGCGATCATCGCCTCGGCCACCTTGACGAAGCCGGCAACGTTGGCGCCATCGACGTAGCTCACGCTACCGTCCTCGCGCTGACCGTACTCCAGGCAAGCAGCGTGAATGCCGCACATGATTTCGTGCAAGCGGGCATCGACCTCGTCCCGCGTCCACGACAAGCGCATCGCGTTCTGGCTCATTTCCAGCCCGGACGTGGCCACGCCACCGGCATTGCTCGCCTTGCCCGGCGCGTACAGCACACCGGCGTTTTCGAAAACTTTGACGGCCTCGGCGGTGGAGGGCATGTTGGCGCCTTCGGCAACGCAGATCACACCGTTGGCCACCAGCGTTTCCGCATCGCGGCGATCCAGCTCGTTTTGTGTCGCCGACGGCAGCGCCACATCGGCTGGCACGTGCCACGGCCGCACACCGGCCTCGAAGCGCACGCCGACACGCTCGGCATAATCGCTCACACGGCCGTACAGGTGATTCTTCACCTCCATCAGCACAGCGAGCTTTTCCGGCGTGAAGCCATCCGCATCGACCACCGTGCCGCTCGAATCGGATACGGTGATGACCTTGGCGCCCAGCGCCATCGCTTTTTCCACGGTGTATTGCGCGACGTTGCCCGAACCGGACACCGATACGCGCAAGCCCTCGAAAGAGCGGCCACGGCGGCGCAGCATTTCCTCGGCGAAATACACTGTGCCGTACCCAGTGGCTTCCGGACGGATCAGCGAACCGCCAAAGCTCAGCCCCTTGCCGGTGAATACGCAGTCGGCGCGGTTGGAAAGCTTCTTCATCATCCCCGCCATGTAGCCGACCTCACGCCCGCCCACGCCGATGTCGCCGGCCGGCACGTCGGTATCGGAACCGATGTGGCGGAACAATTCGGTGACGAAGGCCTGGCAGAAGCGCATGACTTCACCCGGCGACCTACCCTTGGGATCGAAGTCCGAACCGCCCTTGCCACCGCCCATCGGCAGCGTGGTCAAGGCATTCTTGAAAGTTTGTTCGAAAGCGAGGAATTTCAGAATCGACAGATTCACAGACGGGTGGAAGCGCAACCCGCCTTTGTAAGGCCCGATCGCCGAGCTGTGCTGGATGCGATAGCCGCGGTTGACATGGACGTCGCCCCGATCATCGACCCACGAAACGCGAAAGAGGATGACGCGCTCGGGCTCGACCAGGCGGTCGAGCAATCCATGCTCGGCATAGCGTGGGTGTCGTTTGATGTAGGGCCACAGACTATCGATCACCTCGGTGACCGCCTGCAAAAACTCCGGCTGCCCCGGATTGCGTTCCGCCACGACGGCAAGAAAGTCTTCGGCCCGTTGATACTTCATCACAGCAGTCCTCTCGCCCACTTTGGGCACACACAAAAGGGGGGTATTTTCGCGTATATCGCCGCGAAAAATGGAAAAAATTTTGAATGCCTGCAATAGCGCACAAACAAGAAACGCCGCGAAAGCAGAAAAAACAGACAGTTATTCGATTTCGATACGCAACTGCGGCGGCTTGCCGCCACGGCGGATCCGCTCGTTGCGGATCAGATCGGCGACATCGGTGTTCGCCGTCGTCAGCGCCCAATCGTCGGCGGTCAAACCGGCATCGTTGCGTTGATCGAGGTCGATATCGGTCTTGAGCAGGCGCCGCACCACGTCGATATGCCCATTGCGCGCGGCGAGCATCAGCGCATTGGCCTGATTCGGCGCCAACGCCTTCGGATCGGCGCCAGCGGCAAGCAGGCGATCCACCAACCCCGCGCGCCCCTCGAACGCCGCGTAATGCAGCGGCGCCCAACCCTCGTTATTGACCTGCGCGCCGCCAGCGAGCAACGCCTCCACTACTTTGTCATGACCACGCAACACCGCCAGCATCAACGCCGAATCGCCCGCCGAATTACGGTAATTGGCCTTGGCCCGATACTTCAGCAAGGCTGCGGCTGTTTCCGCGTTGCCCTCGCGGGCGGCCAGAATCAGCAGGGTATTACCTTGCGGATCGACGGTATCTGGATCGAGCCCGCGCTTGAGCAGATCGACTAAGGACCCCGTATCGCCAAGCCGCGCGGCATTGAGTGCGTCGTCGTAGCTGGCTGCCAGGGCCGGCGCGGCGGAGAAAATGAAACCGAACAGCGCGAAACCGGCAAGCGCGGTGGAGAAAAAACGGCGTGCGCGGTGGAACAAGGCGTTGCCTGAAAAATTAAATTTGAGCATGACGGAACAGACGGAAAAAGTTTTCGGTGGTGGCCGTTTCGATGTGCGCCAACGGCACACCGCGCAAACGGGCGATTTCTTCGGCAACATGGACGACCCAGGCAGGCTCGTTGCTCTTGCCCCGATGCGGCACCGGCGCAAGATAAGGGGCGTCGGTTTCGATCAGCAAGCGATCCAGGGGCACGTAGGCGGCGATTTCTTTCAACGCGACGGCATTGCGAAAAGTGACGATGCCGGAAAAAGAAATGTGGAAGCCCAACTCCAGCGCCGCCTCGGCCACCTCGCGCGATTCGGTGAAACAGTGCATCACACCGCCAGCCTCGTCGGCACGCTCCTCGCGCATCAACCGCATGGTATCGGCGGCCGCGCTACGGGTGTGGACGACAAGCGGCTTGCCACAAGCACGCGCGGCGCGGATGTGCGTGCGAAAGCGCGCCCGCTGCCACTCCGGCTCATCCTTGTGCCAATGGTAATCCAAGCCAGTTTCGCCAATCGCCACCACGCGCGGATGATCGGCCAGCGCCACCAGCCGCGCCTCGTCGGGTTCCTCGCAATCGATGTTGTCCGGGTGCACGCCGACCGACGCCCATAAATTGGCATGGCGCTCGGCCAGATCGAGCACAGCGGGGAAATCCTCCAGCCGCACGCTGATGCACAGCGCTTGCCCCACATCGTTGGCCGCCATCGCGGCCAGCACCTCCGATTCGCGCTCGCGCAATCCAGAGAAATCGAGGTGGCAATGGGAATCTACGAACATGGGGAGTAACGGAAAGCGAACCGTGGAAGCACGCTCAGAGCGTATGGGTTGGCCGATTGGAGCCAAGGTGGCCGGCAAGGATTTTTTCGATGCGGTCGCGCAACACCTTGCCCGACTCGTCGGACGAAAAATGCACACCCACCCCTTGCGCTTTCCCGCCTTGCGCGCCGTGCGGCGTAATCCACACCACCGTGCCGGCCACCGGATGCTTGGTCGGGTCTTCCATCAGTTGCAGCAGCATGAAAACATCGTCGCCGAGGCGATACGCTTTCGGCGTGGGAATAAAAATGCCGCCATTGGCAAGAAACGGCATATACGCGGCATACAACGCCGACTTGGAGTTGATGTTCAACGACAACACCCCCGGGCGCGCGGCCTGGGGCTGTGGGGCTGGTTTCATGTTCTTGCTCCTGTCGCCATGCGCATGTAACGCAACAGCATATCCTCGATGGCAAGGCGGGCATTCAGCGGATGCTGGGCCACGCGACGAATTTGGGCGAGCTCATTGTAGCAGCCCACCACGGCAGCCACGCTGGCACGCCCGGCAAGCGCGGCGAGCATGCGCTCCTGCGCCGGAAAAAACCGCACCCGGCCGCCCAAACGCAACGCGGCCAGATCGCTCACCCAGCGCTGCATCCAGTCGATAAGCTGCGGCAGGCCAAAGCTGGCGGCAAGCGCCTCTTTCGACTTCAACCAGCTTTCCCACTGACCAGCGAGTTTGAGCGCATCGGCGCCGCCCGGCTGGCTCAGATCGGCAACGAAGCGCCGCAGCAGATCGGCCCCGCCCACTGCCGCCAGGCGCTCCGCCGCCAGCGGCGCACCGCCGCAAAGTGCAAGCAGATCGGCGCCGACGGCGGAATGCGCAGACTGCCAGGCGGCCAATTCCGCCGCCCCCGGACGCGCAAAGGCCCATGCCTGGCAGCGGCTGCGGATCGTCGGCAAAAGCCGGCGTGGCGCCGACGACAACAGCAAGAAAACGCAGCCGACAGGCGGCTCCTCCAACAGCTTGAGCAAAGCGTTGGCGGTGAACACGTTCATCGCCTCGGCCGGATCGACGACAACCACGCGGCGCGTGCCATGATGGCCGGTAACGGTGAGCGCGGCTTGCAAGGCGCGGATCTGCTCGATCACGATCTGGGACGATTTGGCCTTACCCCCGGCCTCTTTACCATCCGCCCCCTGTTCTCCGCCGTCCTCGCTCATCGCGGCGGCTTCCGCATCCGCCGCCGGCACCACGCGGTAGAAATCCGGGTGGTTGCCGGACAAACGCCAACGGCACGCTGTGCATCGACCACAGGCATGACCGTCGCCCCCCGGCGCATCGCACAACAGGCGCGCGGCGAGTGCTTCCGCCAAGTCGCGCTTACCCAAACCCGCCGGGCCGACAAACAGCAGCGCGTGCGGCAAGCGCTCGCCCAGATCGAGCATGCGCGCCCAGCTCGCTTGCATCCACGGCTGCAGCATCAGAAACAACGCTCCGACACGATGCGCTCGATCTCGGCACGAATCGCCTCGGGCGGCCGATCGGCATCCACCACGCGGATACGTCCGCCGGAAGCAGCGGCGCGCTCAAGATACGCCTCGCGCACACGGACAAAAAAATCGCGCTGCTCGCGCTCGAAACGGTCGGGATCGACGCCACAAGCCGCTACGCGCGCCGCCGCCGTGGCCGGCGGCAGATCGAACAATAGCGTCAGATCGGGCTGGAAACCGGGATGCACCCATGCCTCCAGCGCCTCGAATTTAGTACGCGCCAAACCCCGCCCGCCAACCTGGTAGGCATAGGTCGCATCGGAAAAACGGTCGCACACTACCCAGCGGCCCGCGGCCAGCGCCGGCAAAATACGCGCCGCCAGGTGCTCACGGCGGGCGGCGAACATCAGCAGGGCCTCGGTTTCCAGGTCCATCGGCTCATGCAGCACCAATTCGCGCAAACGCTCAGCCAGCGGCGTGCCGCCAGGCTCGCGCGACTGCTCGACGCCGACGCCGCGCGCATGCAGCATCGCCACCACGGCGGCAATCTGGCTGCTCTTGCCAGCGCCGTCGATGCCTTCAAAAGTTATGAAGCGCCCACGGGCGCCGGATTCGCTCAATGTTCGCTCCCGCCGCGCTGATAACGCTCCACCGCGCGATTGTGATCGTCCAGATTACGTGAAAACTCGCTGCTGCCATCGCCGCGCGAAACAAAGTAAAGCAAATCCGTTTTCGGCGGATGCACCGCTGCCAGCAAGGAGTCACGCCCCGGCATGGCGATTGGCGTCGGCGGCAGGCCGGCGCGCGTGTAAGTGTTCCACGGATGATCGGTGTCGAGGTGCTGCCGGCGCAAGCGCCCGTCGAAATCGCCCAAGCCATAGATCACCGTCGGGTCGGTCTGCAAGCGCATACCTATACGCAAGCGATTGACGAACACCGATGCAATCAAGCCGCGATCCCCGGCACGGCCGGTTTCCTTTTCCACGATCGAGGCGAGAATCAGAGCCTGGTACGGCGATTCGAGCGGCAGCGACGGATCGCGCGCGGCCCACGCCCGCGTCAGTTGCGCGTTCATCGCCGCGTAAGCGCGCTTGAACAACGCCAGCGCACTGGAACGCTTGTCGAACAGATAGGTATCGGGGAAGAACAAACCCTCGGGCTGCGTTTCGGTCGCGCCGATGCGCTGCAACAACTCGCTATCCGACAAACCCACGGTATCGGCTTTCAGGTCGGGGTTCGATTCCACCGCCGCGCGCATCTGGCGAAAATTCCAACCCTCGACCAACAGCGCCTCGCCCAGCGACACATCGCCATCGGACAGTTTGAGAATAAGTTGCCACGGCGTTGTACCGGGATGAACCTCGTAGCTGCCGGCCTTGATCAGATGCGCCTTGCCGCCCAGGCGGGCCATCCAGTACAGCACCGCCGGTTCCACCTCCACCCCGGCGCGGGCGATGACGGTGGCCGCCTGACGCATGTTGAAACCGCGCTCGATGGTAAAGCCCACCGTCTCCGCCGCTAACGGCAGCGCGCGGTAATGCGCGTACCACCACGCCCCACCCGCCGCCGCGCCACATAGGGCGCACAACAGCAAAAACAGCAACACAAGGCGGAAGAAGAAACGCTTCATCGGGAAATCGACAGGGCAAACCGAACACGGCGCCCGCCTCCAAGGTCAAAGGGGCGAGGAAAAACACAGTACGGGGAAAACGCAATCGGCACCGCGTGGCCGGCCCCTATAATACTGCATCGCTCCACCCCCTCATCCGTCTTTCATTTTCCCGACGCCTCATTCACGCCTCCTGCAAAACACTCCAAAGCCATGACAGCCTGGACCGAATTTCTCACCCACAGCGGCGCCCACCTCGATACCGACGCCCAAACTCCCGGCGCGCCCCGTGGCATACACTTCGCCGATCCGCGAACCGAAGCCCGCGCGGTGGTGGCGGGAACCATCGCGGTGCCGCTACTGCACCTCGGTCTGTTGCACAGCAACGGCGCCGATTCGGCCACATTCCTGCACAACCTGCTGTCGAACGACGTGACCGGACTGAGCGCCGATGGCGTGCAATGGAGCAGCCTCAACACCTCGAAGGGGCGCATGCTGGCAAGCCTGCTGCTATGGCCGGAAGAAAGCGGGCACGCCCTGGTCGCCGCCGCCGACCTGCTGCCGGTACTGCACAAAAAGCTCACGATGTACGTGCTGCGCAGCCGCGTCAAACTCATCGACGGCAGCGCCGATACAGCTCTGATCGGCCTTGCCGGCGCCGATGCGGCCGGTATCCTCGGCCGCGCCGGCCTGCCGCTGCCACCGGCGGCGATGCGCCAAACGCTGAGCAAAGGCCAACGCGTGCTGCGGCTGAGCGGCGACAACTTCATCGTCGCCACGCCCACCGGCACCGCCGCCGAATGCTATGCCGCGCTTCTTGCCGCTGGCGCGGCCCGTGCCGGCACCGCCGCCTGGCAACTGGCGATGATCCGCGCCGGCCTGCCGCAGATCACCGCCGCGACACAAGAAGAGTTCGTCGCCCAGATGCTGAATTACGAACTGATCGGTGGCGTCAGCTTCAAGAAAGGCTGCTATCCCGGCCAGGAAATCGTCGCCCGCACACAGTACCTGGGCAAATTGAAGCGGCGGACGTACCGCGTCGCCGGTAGCGGCGATGTTCTGCCCGCACCGAACACCGACCTTTACGCCCCCGATTTCGGCGAGCAATCCGTCGGCAAGCTCGTCAATGTCGCCTCTTCGCCCGACAGCGGTTTTGAAGCGCTCGCCGTCATCCGCAGCAGCAGCGTCGAAACCGGCGACGTGCGCCTCGGCACACCCGACGGCGCGCGCCTGAAAATCCTCGATCTGCCCTACCCACTTCCCGATTCGCCTCCCGATCCTCAGCCCTAGCCCTTTGGAGTGCTCATGGACGAGCCCACGCTACCCTTGCACTACTTCGTTTACTACCGCGTGCGCGACGATATCGACGCCGACGACGCGCACGCCACCGTACGCGCCATGCAAGCGGCGCTCGCCCGCCGTACCGGCGTCGAAGGCCGGCTGATGGTGCAGGTACACGACGACATCACATGGATGGAAATCTATCCCGGCATCGACCACCCGGAAGCCTTCGAAGCCGCATTGGAAGAAGCCGCCACCGCCCACGACGTGGCCGCGCTGGTCGCACCCGGCGCCGCACGCCATCTTGAGCGCTTTACCGAATGTGTCTGATCGTCGTCGCCTGGCGCATCCACCCGGATTACCCGCTCGCGGTCGCCGCCAACCGCGATGAGTTTCTCGACCGCCCGGCCACGCCGGCGCACTGGTGGTCCGACACACCCGACCTGCTCGCCGGGCGCGATCTCGAAGCCGGTGGCACATGGATGGGCCTGACGCGCCACGGCCGTTTTGCCGCCCTGACCAACTACCGCGACCCTAGCCAACGCCCCGGCGATGGCGCCCCCTCGCGCGGCCTGCTGGTGCGCGACGCCCTGCTCTCCACCGCCGACACCGCCGGCACGCTGGCCCAGATCGCCACGGACAGCGCCCGTTACGCCGGTTTCAACCTGTTGGTATCCGACGGCGACACGCTCGGCATTCACGAAAGCACCACCGGCGCGGTCCGCCTGCTCGAACCCGGCATCTACGGCCTGTCGAACCACCTGCTCGACACCCCGTGGCCCAAGGTTCACACCGCCCGCAAACGCTTCGCCGCCGCCATGCATGACCTGCCCGACACCACAGCCGTACTGGCGCTGCTACGCGACCCGACCCCCTCCGAGGATGCCCACCTGCCCGAAACCGGCGTCAGCCTGGAGTGGGAGCGCCACCTGTCGCCCGCCTTCATCCGCGCGCCGGCTTACGGCACGCGCTGCTCCAGCCTGATTCTGGCTGGCAAGGACGGACAAACACTGTTCCACGAATGGACTTGGGAGCATGAGAAAACGCAAGGCGATGTGCGCGACGTCGCACTGCACGGCGAAGTCACCCACCGCTTCAAGATAACGCGGCACGGAACCTGAACGCGCTGCCCGGCCAAATTACCCCATCGCAATCAAACCAACGCACGGCGCATGCCGCGATGCGCGATGCCCGCCTCCATGAACGCCTCGCCCTCTTCGACGAAGCCATGACGGCGGTAAAAATCGACCGCATGCTCCTGCGCATTCAGCATCGCCGCCGGCATGCCCCGCGCAGCCGCCTCTTGCACCAGGGCCTGTAACACCGCGCCGCCGACGCCCTTACCGCGCCAACGCACATCCACCGCCATGCGGCCGATATGGCCGTCGGGCAGCAAACGGCCGGTGGCGATCGGCGTTCCATCCGCCGTCTGCGCCAGCGCATGCCGGCACACCGCGTCGAATTCATCCTGCTCCAATTCCGGCGGGACCCCTTGCTCGACAACGAACACGCGCTCGCGCAACGGCGACGCCAGCAGACGAGCAGCCGCCCAATCCACAACGTGAATCACATAACCCGCATTCACTCACCGATCTCCACAACGGTACCTACCGCCACCAACTCGAACAACTCCATGACATCGCGATTTCTCATGCGGATGCACCCATGCGAAAGCGGCGTCCCCATCGGCTGATCATCGCCCGTGCCATGAATGTAGATATAGCGGCGCATGGAATCGACGCCTCCCAGGCGATTGCGGCCGCACTCCTCGCCGCACAGCCACAAAATGCGCGACAAAATCCAATCCCGCTCAGGCTGCGCGGCTGCCAGCGCCTGCGACCACACCTCGCCGGTCGGCCGCCGGCCGCGAAACACCGCACCAGCGGGCGCGCCCGCGCCGATGCGGGCGCGAATACGATGACGCCCGCGCGGCGTGCACCCGCTCCCCTCGCACTCACCCGCGCCATTGGCCGACGTAGATACCACGTAGCGGCGAATACAAGCGCCATCGGCGCCGAACAGCTCAAGCCGCTGCCGGGCAAGATCGACACGAATACGCCAGCGAGCCATTCAGGCAAGCAAGGTTTTGCCACGCCGAGCGGCAAAGAAACCGGACAACAACGCGGCGCACTCATCCGCCAACACACCGCCGCTGACCGTGGCATGGTGGTTCAAGCGCGCCTCGCCATACAAATCCATCACGCTACCCGCAACGCCCGTTTTCGGATCGGGCGCGCCAAACACCACACGACGGATTCGCGCATGCATGATCGCGCCGGAACACATCGCGCACGGCTCCAAGGTCACGTACAAATCGCATTCGGGCAGACGATAATTGCGCAAACGCGCGGCCGCATCGCGCAGCGCCATCACCTCGGCATGCGCCGTCGGATCGTGACGGCCAATCGGCTGATTGAACCCACGCCCGATGATTTCCCCCTCGAACACCACCACCGCGCCCACCGGCACCTCATCGGCCGCGCCGGCGATACGCGCCTGCGCAAGCGCCTCGCGCATGAAATATTCGTCGTCCATTTCCGTTCCGTCGCAATGCATGGCGAAAGTTTACCGGAGCGGAAGCAAGGGCACGACGCCCGCCGCGTCTAACCTGCCTAGCCTCGCCCTGCAATTTACCCCTCTGGGCAAACTGCTCCGCTTATGTCCCTATCGCGCACCTATTTATTTTCGCTATCGGACAAAGTATGCGCTATATAAAAATTATCTTTCGCTCGCAACGTTTGCATACCTACATAATAGGCAAACTCAGGATCGGATATCAGGCCGGCTATTGTTATCGCTTCCTATACCGTCATATGCGCAAATCACGCATTTGTCCGCAATCCCGCCTGCCGCAACCCATGGCCGCAGAACATGCGCTGCCCAAAAACCCCGCCAGCTTCCCATCAAACGTCAGCGCTTGCTCCACCGTCTCTTTCAGCAAACCCCGCGGACGAGCGATGAAAAATTTTGATCGGCAATCATCAGCCTATACTATTAATCAAATATGGCTTTATTTCCGCCATGAACCCCAATAAAGGTAAAAATCACGAGCCATTCGTGACTTTAATCAACACGAACCCACAGTAAAAATGCTAAAAAGCAAACTCATTGGTACCACGCTTACGTCTTCCCCTTTCGATTGCTTTGGCTATCGGCAGTGTAAGCAGCAGATATCCTGGTTGTTGAACGTCGGCCATGCCTTCACGGCCGTCAATCACGCGCAGGGAGAAATTTGATGGCACATTTAGTCTGGACACACGATCTGAATACGGGCATCGATGTCATCGATGGCCAGCACCGCCAGATCGTGGCATTCATCAATCGCCTTCACGACGCGAAATTGGTAGGCAACCGGGAGGTCATCGGTGAAGTCATCGACGGCATGGTCGATTACACACTGTCGCACTTCGCATTCGAAGAAACATTGATGGAAGACGCCGGCTACGAGTTTGTCCGCCCGCACAAGAAAGTCCACGAACTCTTTGTCCGGCGCGTCGGAGAAATGCAAGCCCGTTTCAAGGCAGGCGAAGACATCATCGACGAGCTTCACGGGCTGTTGGCGCGCTGGCTGTTCAACCACATCCGTAACGACGACGCATCCTACGTCCGCGCGGTCAAGGGAACCATGCAAGAGCTGGTGGAAAGCAAGAAAGACGATGGCTGGCTATCCCGCTCCATCGGCCGTTTTTTCCGCCGTAGCTGAAAAACCTGGAATTGCGGGTAGCCAATAAGGCTCCCGCGCCAGAGCAAGTAGCCGCGATACTGCCTCTCCAGTCGCTAAACGGCTTTACAGCAGCTGCCGATGCGCTGAAAACATAAACCCATACTACTCGAATGGGATTTTATGTTTTGTGAAACTGTTGCCGAACTGAATGCCCCGTTAACACACATCTTGGAAGACCAAAGAGCCCGTCGAATTGGCTACGCTCGAATGGGTCTCGTGGTTCAATCACCACCGACTTCTCGAACCCATCGGCTACCTTCCACCCGCCCAGACCGAGGCGGCCTACTATCGCGTTTGACCGAGCAGCCCGTTGCCGTTTGACTCAAAAAAAATGGCCTCCGCGAAAGCCGGAGCAATTCAGCCCAATGAAGAATCAAGCACGCGAAACAGTTGCTCCAACAAGTAGCCTCATCACCAAGCACCTTGTAGACTCCGACTTCCACGATGCTTGGTGCATCGTGTCCGGCGCAGTTGAGCTATCTGCTTTGGACCATTTCATCGCAGCAACCGCCAGGACTCCTAAGTGGGTCGAAAAGTGTATGGCGTTGCGCAATTTGGCCGCTACCACGGTTGGGCTCAAGAATCTTGGCCCCCTATCTGCTCCACCCCAAAAGCCAGCCTCCGAGTATCAAAAAGGTGACCGCATAGGCATCTTCACGCTTATCGAGAACACTTTTAACGAGGTGCTGCTCGGCGACAGCGACAAGCATCTGGACGTCTTTCTTTCAGTACACTGCCGCTTGCTCTCTAGCGGCAAAGAAGTCGAGGTCACGATAACGACAGTAGTTCACGTCCACAACGCGCTGGGCCGCTTTTACATGCTTCCCGTGAAGCCTCTCCATCGTGTCATCGCGCCTACAGTTCTAGGAATGATTGGAAAAACTGACCATCTCGCTAGGTGAAGGTCTCAACAAGCCCCACACACAGAAATTCTGACACTCCCGGCAAGGGCGCGGATAATCCGCCCCCTGGCATCCTCTCCGGTTTCCGCGCTTTGCCCACCCCTTCCCCGCCACACCCACTTCCACCCGCCCTGCTTCTGCTCGGCCCCACCGCCAGCGGCAAAACCGCGTGCGCGCTGGCGCTCGCAGCCGAATTACCGGTGGAAATCATCAGCGTCGACTCCGCGCTGGTTTTCCGCGATATGGACATCGGCACGGCCAAGCCCGATGCGGCCGAGCGGGCTGCCTGCCCGCATCACCTGATCGACATCGTATCGCCGGAAGAAGCCTATTCCGCCGCCCGTTTCCGCGCCGACGCCATCGACCTGATCGGCGCGATCACCGCGCGCGGCCGCATTCCCCTACTCGTCGGCGGCACCATGCTGTACTTCAAAGCCTTGCGCGACGGCTTGTCCGATTTACCGCAGGCCGATGCGGCACTACGCCGCGCGATCGACGAAGACGCCGCCCGCCACGGCTGGCCAGCGCTGCACGCAGAACTCACCCGCCTCGACCCGGCCGCCGCCGCCCGCCTCGACCCCAGCGATGCGCAGCGCATTCAGCGCGCGCTGGAAATCGTCCGCCTCACCGGCCGGCCGCTGGCGGAAAGCTACGCCCGGCGCGAAGACAACGCCCTACCCTGCCGCCTGCTGCCGATCGCCCTTGCCCCCTCGAACCGAGGCGTACTGCACGAACGCATCGCCGATCGTTTCGACAAAATGCTCAATGCCGGCTTCATCGAAGAAGTGCGCAGCCTGCGCAACCGCTACCGGCTGGACCCGACGATGCCGTCGATGCGCTGCGTCGGCTACCGTCAGGCCTGGGACTATCTGGACGGTGTGGGCGACCTCGCCGACCTGCGCTTCAAAGGCATCGCCGCCACGCGCCAGCTCGCCAAACGCCAACTCACATGGCAACGGCAGTTCCGCGAAACCTGGCCAGAACTTGTCGAAATCGATTGCTTAGACGAAAATCTCGCCGCCACTTCCCGCACTACCGCGCTACGGTTACTCGAACACTGCCGATCACCGGCTTGAACGCGCGTGTGCGGGCCGCAGACGCTACCACCGCCACTTCCTGAGTTGCCTACGCGGCAATGAACCGGCGGTACCCTCGAATGCCATCGTGTTTATTTTTCTGAACTGCCCAAGCGCAATGACATGCCGCGTCGAAGCGTGACAAGCCATGCATTATGACTGTCACGATGTCGGATACAAGATTGGCGTGTCTTGCTTCACCCCGAATTCAACTCTACAAGTTTCAAGGACAATTTCCTCATGGCCCGTTTTCGCTTTGCCTCCTTCTTTCTTTTTGCCGCAAGCGCCGCGTGTTTCGCCACACCTGTAAACGCGGCCGAATCATGCAGTATCGTCACGCTAGAAGCCGTTGCAGAGAAGTTACCGGATTATCAACCCTGGACGTTACTTGCCGGCGGCCCGGGTCGCTGTCGTTTTCAGGGAGAAAGAAGCACTGGCCGAGGGAGGACAGCGGAGTACCGCTCTGCATCACTCAGCGTGACCCAGCAGTTTTTCGATTCCCCCAAGACTGCGGCAAGCACCTTGAAATCGGTAAAAGCGGAAATGGAAAAGACATACACGCTGCACCCGCTCAATATCAAAGGTAGCGGGGCTGATTCATTCGCTTATCAGCCGAACGGGGTGTCGAGCTTCCATTGGCATGCACAGATAGGCAACGCCCTGCTCTCCGGCTCCTTCATCACCCAAAAAGGGCAAGAAGAAGTTGAGCGGGAGGAAGTCGATGCCATCCTTTCGCTCCTGCAACAAGCTGCGGCTCAGACCGCCACGCCGGAAGCGGCAGCCCAAACGCAGCAATGCCCCTATTTCGACGTGACTCCACTAAAGAAAATTTTCACAGGCAAATTCAACGTACAGCAATTCGGGAGCGACAGTTGCATGGCCAACGACGGCCCGAAGACTGTGCTCGTGTTTTCCCTGCACAAGCCGATCACGCTGCCCCAAACCGGACAAACGGATCACGAAGGCTGCCAGATAGAGAAGTTGCCGGAATTGGGAGAGAACGGCCAACTTCACACCAATTGCCCAGGCGGCAAAAAAAGGGCAAAGCTGTCCTTCATCAGAGACGACATGCAGTACGAATACAATCTGGTTCTTGCAGGGAGCGCCGAACCGAATACCCAGCAAAAGAGCGCGCTGATCGGGCTTGCCAAAACTTATTACGACAAGCGATGAATTTCTGAGCTGCCTACGCGGAAACCGGCGTTTCTTCCACCAAGGCTGCCGGATTACGCCCTCGACGCGCGAGTAGGGTGTAAACGGTCGGCACCACGAACAGCGTAAAGAAGGTGCCCAGCAACAGGCCGCCGACGATGACCCAGCCGATTTGCTGGCGGCTTTCCGCGCCGGCGCCGGTGGCGAACGCGAGGGGAATGGCGCCGAGCACCATTGCGCCGGTGGTCATTAGGATCGGGCGCAGGCGCAGCACCGCCGCGTCGACGACGGCTTCGCGCGCGGCCTGGCCTTGCTCACGCAATTGGTTGGCGAATTCGACGATAAGGATGCCGTGTTTGGTGATGAGGCCGACCAGGGTAACGAGGCCGATCTGGCTGTACACGTTGAGCGTGCCGCCGGTGAGGTAGAGCGCGCCGAGCGCGCCGGCCATCGACAGCGGCACGGTGAGCATGATGATGAACGGGTCGCGGAAGCTTTCGAACTGCGCCGCGAGCACAAGGTAGATGAAGGCCAGTGCAAGAACGAAGGCCAGCGCGAGGCTGGCGGAGCTGGTTTTGAATTCGCGCGATTGGCCGTCGTAGTCGGTGGCGTAGCCCGGCGGCAGGATACGCGTGGCGGCGTCTTCCATGAACTGAAGGGCTTCGCCCATGGCGAAGCCGGGCGCGAGGCTGGCGGAAATCGTGACCGCGCGGCGCTGGCCGAAGTGGTTCAGTTCGCGCGGGCTCACCGTTTCGCGCACGCGCACGAGGTTGGCGAGCGGCACCATGTCGCCGCTCTTGCCGCGCACGAAGATGTCACTGATGTCGGCCGGATCGACGCGGCTGCCGGCGCCAAGCTGGATGATGACGTCGTATTGGTCGGCCTGCTGCTTGTAGCGCGTCACCTGCCGTCCGCCGAGCATGGTTTCCAGCGTGCGGCCGATGACATCGACCGGCACGCCCAGATCGGCGGCCTTGTCGCGGTCGACGTCCACCGACAGTTCGGGCTTGGTCAGGCGCAGATCGGTATCCGGCGAAACAAAGCCGGGGTTCTTGCGCATCTCGTCCAGAATCGCCTCGGTATAGTCGTTCAGCTCCTCGTAGGAGGCGGACGTGGAGACAACGAAGCTGATCGGGCGCACGCGGGGGCTTTGGCCGAAAGCCGCCGGCAGAACGGGAAAGGCCTGCACGCCGGGAATAGCGCGCAGCTTCGGGCCGATTTCGTTAGCGACGGCCGTGGTGCTGCGGTGGCGGCGCAGGCTCCAGTCGGTAAATCCGGCGTAGGAGAAGCCTTGCGACACCGTGGGGCTGCCGGTAATGACCATGAAGTTGGCCACGTCGGCGGTTTCGGCGTAAATACGCTCGATCTGCGCGGCGTAACGGCTCATGTAGTCGATGGTGGCGCCTTCCGGGCCGCTGAAGATGGCGATGATGCGGCCACGGTCTTCCACCGGCGACAGTTCGGATTTGAGCTGCCCGAGCAGCCACCCCGCGCCACCGGCGAGCACGGCGAAGCCGAGCATGACCAGCCAGCGCAGACCCAGGGCGCGAAGCAACATCCGGCGGTAGCCGTGGGTAAGCCAGACGAAAAAACCTTCGATGGCGTTATACACGCGCCCGTGTTTTTTCTCGTGGCGCAGCAGCTTGGAGCACATCATCGGCGACAGCGACAGCGCGACGAAGCCGGAAACGATGACAGCGCCGGCCAGCGTCAGCGCGAATTCGGTGAACAGCTTGCCCACCCGCCCGGTCATGAACGCCACCGGGGCATACACGGCGGCAAGCGTGATCGTCATCGCCACCACGGCAAAGCCGATTTCCTTGGCGCCGCGAAACGCCGCCGCGACCGGCTCCATGCCTTCCTCGATGTGGCGGTAGATGTTTTCCAGCACGACGATGGCGTCATCGACGACCAACCCGATGGCAAGTACCAGCGCGAGCAGCGTCAGCGTGTTGATGGAGAAGCCGAACAGGAGCATGAGCGCGAACGCGCCCACCAGCGATACCGGAATCGTCACCAGCGGCACCAGCATGGCGCGCCAGTTGCGCAGGAAGAACAGGCACACCAGCGCGACCAGCGCGACCGCTTCCCAAATGGTGGAAAACACCGATTCGATGGAGCGGTCGATGAACACCGTGGAATCGTTGGCGATGTCGATCCGCATGCCTTCGGGCAGTTCGGCTTCCAACGCGGGCATCATCTTGACCAAGGCGCGCTTGAGGTCGAGTGGATTGGCGGTGGATTGTTTGATGAGACCGATGGAGACCGCCGGCCGGCCCATGAAGCGCACCAGCGAACGTTCATCCGCCGCCGCCACTTCCACACGGCCGATATCACCGATGCGCACCGGGTAACCATCCGGCGTTGCCGGCTGGCGCACCACCACGGCCTCGAACTGGGCCGGCTCGGCCAGATCGGTGCGGGCGACAACGGCAAATTCGCGCGAGCGGCTTTCGATGCGCCCCGCGGGCAGTTCCACATTCTGCCCCCGCACGGCGTCTTCCACGTCCTGCGGCGTCAGGCCGAAAGCGGCGAGGCGGTCGCGGTCCACCCAGATTCGCATCGAATAGCGGCGCTCGCCGTACAGGCGCGCGTCGGCGGCGCCGGGCAGCGTTTGCAGCCGGGGTTTGACGATGCGGTTGGCGAAGTCGCTGACTTCCAACTGGCTGTGCTTGTCGGACGAGAACACCACCCAGACGATGGGGTTGGCGTCGGCCTCGACCTTGGCGATCACCGGCTCGTCGACATCATCCGGCAAGCGCCGGCGCACGCGCGAAACGCGGACGCGCACGTCGGCGGCGGCGCTATCGGCCGAACGCTCGATGCGAAAACGCACGGTGATCTGGCTGCGCTCCTGGCGGCTGATCGAGGACAACACGTCCACGCCCTCGATGCCGGCAAGCGAATCCTCCAGCGGCTTCGTTACCTGCGATTCGACGATTTCGGCGCTGGCGCCGGTGTAGGTGGTATCGACGGTGACGATGGGTTCGTCGATATTCGGATACTCCCGCACCGTGAGGCGGGACCACGACATCAGCCCGATCAGCAGTAACAGCAGCGAAAGCACCGTGGCGAACACAGGGCGCCGGATGCAGATGTCGGACAAGACCATCGCCGCGCCCTCGTCAGCCGGGCGCGGCGGGCGGCGCCGTGCCGCCATCCATGCCGCTCGCGCTGCCCGCCACGGGCAGCACCTTCACCACCGCGCCGTCGCGCAGCTTGAGGTGGCCAGCGGTCACGATGGCATCGCCCGGCGCCAGCCCGGCGACGATTTCCACCCACGTACCGCGCCGGTTGCCGGTTTTCACTTCCACCCGCTTCGCCACGCCATCCACCACCTGAAACACGAACTGGCTATTGCCCGCCGCCGGCATCAGCGCCTGCTCCGGCACCACCGCCACATTCGGCCGCTCTTTCAGAATCAGGCGCACGCGCGCGAACATGCCGGGGCGCAGGCTGCCATCACGGTTATCCAGCTTCGCCCGCATCACCACGGAACGCCCGCCCGCATCCACCAGGGGATCGATGGCATCGACGGTGGCGGCGAAACGCTGGCCGGGCTGCGCGTCGCTCGTCACTTCCAGCACCTGCCCGGAGCGGGCGCGCTGCAGGTAAAGCTCCGGCAGGCGGAAATCGACCTTGAGCGTGCCGATATCCTCCAGATTCACCAGCGTATCGCCTTCCTTGACGTAATCGCCGACGCTGATCTTGCGAATACCGACGATGCCGGCAAACGGCGCGCGAATGCGCGTCTGATCGTGGCGGGCCTCGGCCAGCGCGGTTGCCGCGCGCGCCACTTCAAGCCTGGAGGCAGCCTCGTCGCGCGCGCTCTGGCTGACGAACTTGCGCGCGAACATATCCTCGGTACGCCGGTAGTTGGATTCCGACAGCGCCAGCACCGCCTTGGCCTGCTGTACCTCGGCGAATTGCACCGCCGCATCCAGCTCGACCATGATCGCGCCCTTGTCCACCGGCCCGCCCTCGCGGAAGCGAATGGCGGCAATGCGCCCGGCCACCTCCGGGCGCAGCACGACCGATTCGTTGGACAACAGCGTGCCGACGGCGGTTACTTCGTCGTTCATCGGCTGCGCCACCACCGCCGTGGTTTCCACGCTCACTACCTCGGGCGCGGCCGCCGGGGCCGGTGCGGCGGGCGCGCGATTGGCATGCCACGCATAAGCGCCCAACGCGGTAAGCGCAACAATGCTGAATAGCGGAATCAGGCCGCGGCGCATGGACATGGGCGGGAGCTCAGCGCGGCCGAAACGGCCTCAGCTCACCACCGTTGCCGCTTCGCCAGGCTGGCGGGCGTCGATACGGCCGATGCGGAACACCGTTTCGCCCTCGGCCCGCAGCAGCGCCGCCACGGCGTCGACCACATCGGCGCCAACCACCACCGCCATGCCAATACCGCAGTTGAACACGCGGTACATTTCCTGCGCCTCGACATTGCCGGCTTCCTTGAGCCACTGGAACAGCGGCGGCAGCGTCCAGCCCGCCGCGTCGATGCGGGCCACAAGGCCGTCACGCAGGATGCGCGGCACGTTCTCGGTAATGCCGCCGCCGGTAATATGCGCCATGCCCTTGACCGCGCCCGGCATGGCGCGCAGCAGCGCGAGCAGCGGCTTGACGTAGATGCGCGTCGGCTCGAGCACCGCATCGCGCAGCGGACGGCCGTGGAAATCGGTATCCAGATCGGGCTTTGCCAGATCAATGATCTTGCGGATCAGCGAATAACCGTTGGAATGCGCACCGCTGGAAGCAAGGCCGAGCACCACATCGCCCGGCACGATCTTCGTGCCGTCGATGATCTCGCTCTTTTCCACCGCGCCGACGGCGAAGCCGGCCAGGTCGTATTCACCGTCCGGATACATACCGGGCATTTCGGCGGTTTCGCCGCCGATCAACGCGCAGCCAGCCAGTTCGCAGCCGTGGGCGATGCCCTTGACCACATCGGCGGCGGTTGCCACATCGAGCCGGCCGCAGGCGAAATAGTCGAGGAAGAACAGCGGCTCCGCCCCCTGCACCAGAATGTCGTTGACGCTCATCGCCACCAGATCCTGCCCGACCGTGTCGTGCCGGTTCCACTGGAAGGCGAGCTTGAGCTTGGTGCCGACGCCGTCGGTGCCGGATACCAGCACCGGCTCGCGGAATTTCTTCGACAGCTCGAACAATGCGCCGAAGCCGCCGATACCGCCGAGCACCTCGGGACGCATCGTGCGCTTGGCAAAAGGCTTGATGCGGTCGACCAGGGCGTCGCCGGCCTCGATGTCCACACCGGCATCGCGATAAGAAAGGGAAGGTTTCGGGGTGTTCAAGATCATTCCTCTGGCTTGCGGGATTCGGGTCCGCGCCAACCGGCAAGGCGATGCAAACGGCTTGGGCAACTTGAGCGCATCGCGCCGACTGGCTACATTTACGGCTTCTCGCGGGCCGCCGGCCCGCGCTCGACCTATGATTTTACTTGAACCCACGAAAAGCGGCTGCGCGCCCGCTTCGATCCGCGCTTCCAGGAAGCGTTCAACGCCACCCGGACAGCCCTACCACCACTCCCATAATATGACTCCACCGCGCGCAGACCATCCGCAACCCCTCTCCCCGCCCTTCCCCGGCGCGCGTCAACGCCAAGCGTCGCGGGCATGAAGCAACTCGTTCTTCACATTCACCCCGACGCACCACCCACACTGGACAATTTCGTCGCCGGCGCCAACGGCGAGTTATTAGCCACGCTCCCGCTGCTGGCCGCACCCGATACCGGCGCGTTGCCCTCGCCACACCTTTACCTGTGGGGCGCGCGCGGCAGCGGCCGCAGCCACCTGCTGCGCGCCACGGCGGCACGGGCCGAAGCCGCCGGCCGGCCGGCGCATTACCTGCCGGCGGGCGAAATCGGCAACGCCTTACCGGATGACGGCAACGCGCTGATCGCCGTGGACGATGTCGACCAACTTGCCGACGACGCCCAGATCGCGCTCTTCAACGCCTTCAACCACGCCCGCGCCAGCGGTCAATCGCTGCTGCTCGCCGGCCCTTGCGCGCCGCTCGGCCTCGCGCTGCGCGAAGACCTGCGCACGCGCATCGGCCAAAGCCTGATCTACGAGGTGCAACCACTGGACGACGCCTCGCGCGCCGGCATTCTCGCCGCGCTGGCCGCACGCCGCGGCCTGCCGTTGGCCGACGAGGTGGTCGCCTTTCTGCTGCGCCACGGCCGCCGCGACCTGCCCAGCCTGCTTGCCGTGCTCGACGCGCTCGACGATGCCTCGCTCGAACGCAAGCGCCCGATTACCCTGCCGCTGCTGCGCGAGTTGATGCAGCACGGCCTCGACATTTAAGCCCTTGCCTTACCTGGAAAAACCATGGATCTCGTTCTGTTCGACCTCGACAACACGCTGCTCAACGGCGATTCGGATTTCGCCTGGGCCCAGTTCCTCATCGCCAAGGGCGTGCTCGACCGCGAAGTGCAGGAAGCGCGCAACATCGCTTTCTACGAGGACTACAAGGCCGGCACGCTCGATATCCACGCTTTTCTGGATTTCCAGCTCGCGCCGCTGGCCCGCCACCCGCGCACGCAACTGGACGCTTGGCACCGCGAATTTCTCGACGTCTCGATCCGGCCGATGATTTCCGCGCAAGCGCGCGCGCTGGTCGGCGAGCACCTCGCGCGCGGCGCGCTCGTCGCCGTCGTCACCGCCACCAACAGCTTCGTTACCGGCCCCATCGCACGCGAATTCGGTATCGCACACCTCATCGCCACCGTTCCGGCGCAGGAAAACGGCGCCTTCACCGGCAAGGCGCGCGGCACGCCGGCCTTCCGCGAAGGCAAGATCACGCGCGTCGACGCCTGGCTGGAATCCCTCGGCCTTTACTTCGGCGGTTTCGCGCAAAGCTGGTTCTACAGCGATTCGCACAACGATCTGCCGCTGCTTGAACGCGTCGACCACCCGATCGCGGTCGATCCCGACGACACGCTGCGCACCTACGCCCAGGGGCAAGGCTGGCCCGTCATTTCGCTGCGCTGATCGCACCGCGCCGGCACGGACCGCACCCACATGAACCGCAATCTCTGGCTACTCGCCGCCTGTCAGGGGCTGTTCCTGACCAACAACGTCGCCTTCATCGCCATCAACGGCCTGGTCGGCTTGTCGATGGCCCCGCTCTCTTGGATGGCGACGCTGCCGGTCATGGGCTATGTTGTCGGCGGCGCGCTCGCTACCGGGCTGGTCGCGAAGACACAGCGGCGCTGGGGCCGCCGCGCCTCGTTCCAAATCGGCCTCGCGGTCGCGCTCGGCTCCGCGTTGCTGTGCGCGCTGGCCGCATGGTCGCACCACTTCTGGCTGCTGTGCGCGGCCACGCTGATCGCCGGCTACTACAACGCCAACGCCACGCTCTACCGCTTCGCCGCCGCCGAACTGGCGCGGCCGGACTGGCGCGAAACAGCGGTATCGGTGGTCATGGCCGGCGGCTTGATCGGCGCGGTCATCGGCCCCAACCTCGCCAATCTGACGCGCAACTGGTTTGCCGTACCCTTCGTCGGCGTTTATCTCGCGCTGGCTGTCGTCGCCGCCGTGTCGATGGCGCTGATGCGTTTCATCGACTTCCCCACCCCGCCAGCCGGCCAAGGCGTGCACGGTGGCCGGCCGCTGGCGCAGATCGCGCGCCAGCCCGCCTTCATCGTCGCGGCACTGGCCGGCGCGCTCGGTTTCGGCGTCATGAATCTGCTGATGGCGGCCACGCCCATTGCAATGCAAGTATGCGGCCTGCCCTTCGACAACACCGCGCTGGTACTCGAATGGCACGTGATCGGCATGTTCGCCCCCGGCTTTTTCACTGGGCACCTGATCCGCCGTTTCGGCGCCGTGCCCATCATGGCCGTGGGCGTGCTGCTCAACGCCGGCTGCATCGCGGTCGCGCTGTCCGGCGTCGATCTGCATCGATTCCTCGCCGCGCTGTTGCTGCTCGGCATCGGCTGGAATTTTCTGTTTACCGGCAGCACCACCTTGTCGCTATCGACCTATACGCAAGAAGAAAAAGACCGCGCTCAGGGCGCGCTCAACTTCTGCGTATTCGCCACGCTGGCGCTGTCTTCCTTTGCCTCCGGCGTGCTGGTGACGACACAAGGCTGGCAGTTGCTGAACATCGGCTCGCTGGTGCCGGTGCTCGCGGTCGGCGGCCTGCTAGTCTGGTTCGCGCGCCTGCGCCGCGCGCAGCGCACTTCCGCCTGAAAACCAACGAAAACGGCACGGCCCACCGCCCATGAAGACGAAAAGCCGTGCCGCCGCTAACCGAACAACTCAAATCTGTTTAAAGCAGTTCTTTCGGAATATTTCCGCCGTTTTCCGCGAGTTTGCGCAGCACCGTCTTGTGCAGCCACATATTCATCTGCGCGGAGTCACCCATTTTGTCGGCGGGGCAGCCGAGTTCCGTCGCCAGGCCTTTACGGGCGTCGAGGCTGCTGTCCAGATCAAGCAGCTTGAGCAGATCGACGATCGACACCTTCCAGTTCAGCTTCTGCGGATTGGCGGCAGCCAAACCCTCCAGCTTGGTGACCACGTCAACCGCCGAGATCGCGGCCACACCGGGCGCGGGTGCGGCCGGAGCGGATGGCGCGGCAGAAGGCGCAGCGGCGGTTGCCGTGGGCGCGGGGGCCGCGGCGGCCGCACTTTTGCCGAATCCCAGTTTTTCGAGGATGGTGCTGAATAGACCCATTTCAGACTCCTTTGCGAGTGAGAGAAAACATCCGAGCCTTTACCATACACCGCGCGTCCATAAGCGACCAGCATTTGACGGCGGCCTGGCGGTAAAACGGCACGGCCCCCCGCCTGTTTCCTGCCGATCGGCAAACTGCCCAACCCAAGCAATACAGGCTCCGGAGCTCTCACCTGCAACTAGGGCAATCGCACGAAGTTGGGGCTCGGAAGAAACTGGAGACCGGATAACAAGACGGGGAACCGAAGACAGCGCTGTGGAACGGCAAGGCGACCCACGGATTGGAATGCCAAGAACCACCGTCCAGCCGCGACAGGCGCTCTGTAGCGCGAGCAGCAATCCAGACGACGCAGCGCGGTACGCCGAGCCTCAGTCGTTTGCCCAGGCAGCCTCGATCGCGCACATAGCGGCGCCGACGTTCGTGAAGTAACACGCCACGACTGCCACGACAGAGGGAAAATGAAGAGAACAAAAGACTTTCTGAACACGGCGGGCGTGCGCCCACTCCGACAGGTGATGATTGGTAATTGCCATGAGTAAAGAAGACATCAATCTGATATTAAAGCTTGGAAGGGAAAATGCGCATCGTGAAGTGGTTAAGCATTTCAAGATGCTAGGCGAGCGAGATAAGTTGGACGAGTTGGCCATGATGGCGTACGCGGACGCCCTGTATGAACTGGGAAATGATTTGGCCGCTCTCGCTGCTTATCTCGAACTTGCTTTGCAACATGCAAAGAGTCGGGTTATTGATGTGGCGCTATATGGCGCCGCTATGGCGCTGAAGAACTTGGATCTTCAAGATGAGGCTTTCGGTCTGATGCAATTAATTAGCCCTCAGCACGAAGGGTTGGACCATGAGATTGAACATAGTCATGAGATATTAAGTAACCAGGCTAAAGCAAAGGCGATACTCAAAGGGTTTAAAGAGTCTAAGATGCTTAAGCTAAACTGAACCGTGACCAGCCTACGCTGGGGATCACAGCAGTCGAACCTATTTTGCATAGAAAAAATGAAATACCGTTGTTTTTCATGAAATTAAAAACCCATACTCACAAGAGCATAAGATAAGTTGTGTAGTTTTCTGTCTTTTTGGACTCGCTACCGCGCTCAACTACCCGGATCGCGACAGTTTCGTGCGATTACCCTGTGCCCGCAACGCGGTACGGAAGAAGGCTGGAGCGCATCGGTTATGATTCGGCATCTACATTGCAGGCCCCCCTTTCATCGATGATCCGCAAGCTGTTGCGCAAAGTTTTCCACCGCACCACCCCTCCCCCGCGCCACGAACCCGCGCTGATACCGGTTGAGCAGCACGGTATCCGCCGCGAGCAACTGTCGCCGGCCGCGCGCAAGGTGTGCGCTACCTTGCAGGAAAAGGGCTACAAGGCTTTCGTCGTCGGCGGCGCGGTGCGCGATCTGCTGATCGGCCACCCGCCCAAGGACTACGATGTGGCCACCAACGCCACGCCGGAAGAAGTGCGCGCGCTGTTCCGCCGCTCGCGCATCATCGGCCGCCGCTTCAAGATCGTGCATGTGATGAGCGGCGCGGAAACAATCGAGGTATCCACCTTCCGCGCCGCGCAGGACGCGGAAACCGACGAACACGGCCGCGTGCTGCGCGACAACGTGTTCGGCTCGCAGGAAGAAGACGCCACCCGGCGCGATTTCACCGCCAACGCGCTGTATTACGACCCGAGCGCCGAAACCGTGGTCGATTACCACCACGGCGTTGCCGACATCCGGCAGAAAACCCTGCGCATGATCGGCGAACCGCGCGCTCGTTACCGCGAGGATCCGGTGCGGATGCTGCGCGCGGTGCGCCTTGGCGCCAAGCTCGACCTGGTTATCGACCCGGCCGCGCGCACACCGATCCGCGAAATGGCCGTGCTGCTGGAAAACGTGCCGGCGGCGCGCTTGTTCGACGAAATGTTGAAGCTGCTGTTTTCCGGCCACGCGGTAAAGTGCCTACAGCAGTTGCGCGAGGAAGGGCTGCACCATGGCCTGTTGCCGTTGCTGGATGTGATACTGGAACAACCGCTGGGCGAACGCTTCGTCTGGCTGTCGCTGGAAAATACCGACGAGCGCGTACGCCAGGACAAACCCGTGTCGCCCGGTTTTCTGTTCGCCACTTTGCTATGGCACGAGGTGCTGGCCAATTGGGAAACGAAGAAACGCGGCGGTGAACACAGCCAACCGGCGCTGTTCGCGGCGATGGACGAAGTGCTCGACGCCCAGGCGGGCAAGCTTGCCATCACCCGCCGCATCGTCGGCGACATCAAGGAAATCTGGGGGCTGCAACCGCGCTTCGACAAACGCAACGGAAAAACGCCCTACCGACTGATCGAGCAGCCGCGCTACCGCGCCGCGTGGGATTTTCTGCGCCTGCGCGCGCAATCAGGCGAAATTCCGCTGGAAACCCCGCAGTGGTGGGACGATTTCGCCCACGCCAATCATGACGAACGCGAAGCGCTGATCCGCCAGGCGCCCACCGGCGACGCGCCGGAGAAGAAACGCCGGCGCCGACGGCACAAGCCGAATGGCGGCAGCCCGGCGTCCGACGAAGCCGCATGAAAACCCCGGCACCGGTGCGCGCCTACGTCGCCTTCGGCGCGAACCTCGGCGACCCGGCCGCCGCGCTCGTTTTCACGCTCGAACACCTTGCCGCGCTGCCAAGCACCCACGTCGTCGCCTGCTCCTCACGCTACCGCAGCGCACCGGTCGGCGTGAGCGGCCAGCCGGACTATGTCAATGCGGTGATCGCGCTCGACACCGGTCTTGCGCCGCGCGCCCTGCTCGACGCCCTGCTTGATCTCGAACGCCAGGGCGGCCGCGTGCGCGGACACCACGGTGGCGACCGCAACGCGCCACGCTCCCTGGATCTCGATCTGTTGCTGCACGGCAACGCCGTGCTGAACGAACCGGGCCTCGAAATACCGCACCCACGCATGCACCTGCGCGCCTTCGTCCTTCAGCCTTTGGCCGAAATCGCGCCCGATGCGGCGATTCCCGGCCACGGCCCCGTCGCCGCCTTGCTTGCCGGCGTGGCCGACCAGACCATCGCCCGCCTCTAAGCCGACGCCACGCACCATGCCCACATCGCTGCAAGCCATCCCGATCTGGCTACAAACGGCACTGCTACTCAGCGCCTCCAACGTTTTCATGACCTTCGCCTGGTACGGCCACCTGAAAAACCTGCAATCGCGGGCCTGGTATGTCGCCGCGCTGGTCAGTTGGGGCATCGCGCTGTTCGAATACCTGCTGCAAGTGCCAGCCAACCGCATCGGCGCCACCGCGCTCGATCTGGGCCAGCTCAAGATCATGCAGGAGGTCATCACGCTGCTGGTGTTCATCCCCTTTGCCGTGCTGTACATGAAGCAACCGCTGAAGCTTGACTACCTTTGGGCTGCCTTGTGTATGCTTGGCGCAGTCTATTTCATCTTCCGCAGCTAGCCGGGGGGATTACCTATGTTCGACACCGCGCGCTACATCGTTGTCGAGGGGCCTATCGGCGCGGGCAAGACATCGCTCGCCCACCGCTTGGCCGAACGCCTGTCGGCGCAAAGCCTGTTCGAGCAACCCGAAGCCAATCCTTTCCTCAGCCGCTTTTACCAGCACACCGGGCGCTGGGCGCTGCCGACTCAGCTCGCCTTTCTGTTTCAGCGTATCGACCAGCTCGCCGGACTCGACGCTGGCGCCCAGGATACGCGCGTGGTATCGGATTTCCTGTTTGAAAAAGACCCGTTGTTCGCCAGCCTTAACCTGACCGGCGACGAACTGGCCCTCTACCATCGCATCTTCGATGCAATGAAGCCGGCCACACTCCCCAAACCGGATTTGGTGATCTATCTCCAGGCCAAACCGGACGCGCTGATGGAGCGCATCCACCGCCGCAACATGGAAGCCGAGCGCCGGATCACCGAGCACTATCTGGAACGCGTCGCCGAACGCTACGCGCGCTTTTTCTTTGAATACGATGCCGCACCGCTGTTCGTCGTCGATGCCGGCGTGCTCAATCCGGTCGACAGCGAAGAGGATTTCGAGCTGCTGCTCGACCGCCTGCGAAGCATGCGCGGCCACCGGGAGTTTTTCGGCTACGCGGGGTAATCCCGCCGCCTCCCGCGCACCCCAAGCTATTTCGCGTATCGCTTGTGCATTACGCGCAGTTGGGGAAAACTTCCGCTCCCGCACAGGAATCTCCCATGAGCTACCTCCAGGACGACAAGCCCATCACCCTTTTCGAGCTTGGCAAGATGCGCGCCGAAGGCCGCAAAATAGTCATGCTCACCTGCTACGACGCGAGCTTTGCCGCGCTCATCGAACGCGCTGGTGTGGATGTGGCGCTGGTGGGCGATTCGCTCGGCAATGTGCTGCAAGGGCAAAAATCGACGCTGCCGGTCACGCTCGAACACATGGCCTACCACACCGAAAGCGTCGTGCGCGGCAGCCAGCGCATGTTCATCGTTGCCGACATGCCTTTCGGCAGCTACCAGGAAAGCCCGGTTCAAGCCATGCGCAACGCCGCCCGGCTGATGGCCGCCGGCGCGCAGATGGTGAAACTGGAAGGCGGCGAATTCATGGCCGAAACGGTACGCTTCCTAGTCGAGCGCGGCATACCGGTGTGCGCTCACATCGGCCTCACGCCGCAATCGGTGCACCAACTCGGCGGCTACCGCGTGCAAGGCCGTAACGCCACCGACGCGGCGCGGCTGAAAAACGACGCCCTCGCGCTAGAACAAGCCGGCGCGGCCCTGATGGTGATGGAGATGCTGCCCGCCGCGCTGGCGCAGGACATCACCGCCATTCTGACGACGATGGCCACCATCGGCATCGGCGCGGGGCCGGACTGCGACGGCCAGGTGCTGGTGCTGCACGACATGCTCGGCATCTACCCCGGCAAGAAGGCACGCTTCGTCAAAAACTTCATGCCCGGCGCGGCCAGCATCGAAGAAGCCGTCGCCCACTACGTCGCCAACGTGCGCGACGGCAGTTTTCCCGCTGCTGAACACAGCTACTGATTTCCAGCGGTTTCATTCCCGCCGCCCGGCCCTATCGCTCAACACCAAGCACTCCTCCGCATTCCCGCCATGCAGATACACACCACCATCGAAAGCCTGCGCGCCGCCCGCGCCAGTGCCGGCAAAGTCGCCCTCATCCCCACCATGGGCAACCTGCACGATGGCCACATCGCGCTGATGCGCCAAGCCGGCAAGCACGCGGACAGCGTCTTCGCCAGCATTTTCGTGAACCGCCTGCAATTCGGCCCCAAAGAGGATTTCGACAAGTACCCGCGCACGTTCGACGACGATTGCGCCAAGCTACGGGCGGCCGGCGTCGCCCATCTGTTCGCCCCCGACGAGGCGGCAATGTACCCGCAGCCGCAGCGCTACCACGTCGCCCCGGCGCCGGAGCAGGTTTCCATTCTCGAAGGGGAGTTCCGCCCCGGCCACTTCGGCGGCGTCGCCACCGTGGTGCTGAAGCTGCTCAACATCGTGCAGCCCAACGTCGCGCTGTTCGGCAAAAAGGACTACCAGCAACTCATGGTGCTCTCCAATCTGGTGCGGGAATTCGCCCTGCCCGTCGAAGTGCTCGCGGGCGAAACCGTCCGCGCCGACGACGGCCTTGCGCTGTCCTCGCGCAACGGTTATCTATCCGCCGCCGAGCGCGCCGAAGCGCCACGGCTATACCGCCTGCTGGATCGCATCCGTGGCGCTGTGCGCGGCGGGCAGCAAGATTTCGCCACGCTGGAAGCCGAGGCGATGGCGGAACTCGCCCGTCACGCCTGGGAGCCCGATTACATCGCCATCCGCCGCCGCGCCGACCTGCAAGCGCCGACCCAGGCCGACGATCCGCTGGCCGATTCGCTCGTCGTGCTCGCCGCCGCCAAGCTGGGCCGGACCCGGTTGATCGATAACCTGGAAATTTGAGCCGCGACGGCGCTCGCCACACTCGCACACCGGGTCCGATGCGGTAATAATGCCGTCATCGCAATCAGACGCACGCGGGCCAAACACACGCCGCGGCATGCCATTCGACTCGCCCGCCCCTCATTTCCCCCTCAGCCCACCATGAGCCAACAAACCGAAAGCGGCGAACGCCGCGATCATCTCAGCGTTGCGCAGGCGCAAAGCGCCATTCTTGAGCGCATATCGCCCGTGCTCGGCTGGGAACGCGTCGCCGTGCGCGCCGCGCTCGGGCGCGTGCTGGCGCGCGACATCGTCGCGCCGTACAACGTGCCCGCGCACGACAATTCGGCGATGGATGGCTACGCCGTGCGCGCGGCCGATCTCGCCGCCAGCGCCGATACCACCCTGGCGGTGGTCGGCACCGCGCTGGCCGGTAAGCCTTTTTCCGGCCTCGTCGGCCACGGCCAGACCGTGCGCATCATGACCGGCGCGGCGATCCCGCGCGGCGCCGATACCATCGTCGTGCAAGAGGAAACCCGCCGCGACGGCGACAACGTGACGATTGCGCCAGGACAACGGCTTGGCCAGAACCTGCGCCGCGCGGGCGAGGATCTGGCCGCGGGCGCCGTCGCGCTCGCCGCCGGCACACGCTGCGGCCCGGCGGAACTAGGGTTGATCGCCTCGCTCGGCATTGCCGAGGTGACGGTGCGCCGGCGCTTGCGCGTGGCGTTTTTTTCCACTGGCGACGAAATCGCTTCCATCGGCCAGCCGCTCGCGCCCGGCCAGGTTTACGACAGCAACCGCTACACCCTTTTCGGCGCGCTGTCCCGCCTTGGCTGCGAACTGCTCGATATGGGCGTCATCGCCGACGACCCGGCCGCACTCGAAACCGCCTTTGCCGACGCGGCGCGGGCCGCCGACGTCATCATCACCAGCGGCGGCGTCTCCGTCGGCGAGGCCGACTTCATCCGCGACATGACGGCGCGCATGGGCGAGGTCGCATTCTGGAAGATCGACATCAAACCCGGCCGTCCGATGGCCTTCGGCCGCATCGGCGACGCTTTTCTGTTCGGCCTGCCGGGCAACCCGGTAGCGGTTCTGGTGACGTTCTACCAGTTCGTACAGGCCGCGCTGCTAAAGATGATGGGCGCCGATCCGCTGCCCGAACCACAACTATTCGAGGCCCTCTGCGCCGATACCATTCGCAAACGCCCTGGCCGGCGCGAATTCATGCGCGGACGGCTCGCGCGGCGCGACGGGCGGCTGCATGTCGGCCTTGCCGGCGCGCAAGGCTCCGGCGTGCTCAGTTCGATGTCGGCGGCGGACTGCTTTATCGTGCTGCCGGAAACCGCTGGCGACGTGCACGCGGGCGACACGGTGTTGATTCAGCCGTTCGACGGACTCATTTAGGCCCACTTTTCAGGTTCCAACTCCATGACTCAGGATGAACTCAAACGGGCCGCGGCACTGGCCGCGCTCAATGATGTTACCGACGGCATCGTCGTCGGCGTCGGTACCGGCTCGACGGTCAACCACTTCATCGACGGCCTTGCCACGATCAAATCGCGCATCCGCGGCGCGGTATCCAGCTCCGAAGCGAGTGCCGCGCGGCTGGCCGCGCACGGCATCGCGCTGTTCGACCTCAACGAGGTGGAGGAACTGCCGCTTTACGTCGATGGCGCCGACGAAATCGACGGCGGCTTCGCCATGATCAAGGGCGGTGGCGGCGCGCTGACGCGGGAAAAAATCGTTGCCGCGGTATCGCGCCGCTTCATCTGCATTTGCGACGCCAGCAAGCGCGTCGCCACGCTCGGCCTCTTTCCGCTGCCGGTCGAAGTCGTTCCGATGGCGCGCGCCCACGTCACCCGCGAACTCGCCGCGCTCGGCGGTCAGCCACGCCTGCGCGAAGGCTTCGTGACCGATAACGGCAATCTGATTCTCGACGTGCACGGCCTCGCCATCGATGCGCCAGTGGAAATGGAAACACGGATCAACCAAATCACCGGCGTCGTCACCAACGGTCTGTTCGCCCGTCGCGGCGCCGATACCCTGTTGCTCGCCGGTGCCGGCGGCGTGGAGCGCTTAGAGCGTTCGCGCGCATAGCGCACGTCATAGCGCGCATGAAACAAAACCTTAACCCCGATGTGCTAACCTGCACCGTCCGTGAATAGCAGCGTGGCCAAGATGAGCGAACACACTCACAAGCAATTCGATACCGAACTCGAAGCAATCCGCTCCGGCGTATTGCAAATGGGCGGGCTGGTGGAAACCCAGGTTGCCAACGCGCTGGAAGGCTTCAAGACCGCCAACCTCGGTTTGTTGGAGCGGGTGGTCGATGGCGATCACCGCATCAACCTGCTCGAAGTCGAACTCGACGAAGCCTGCCAGCACATCATCGCCAAGCGCCAGCCAGCAGCGGTGGATTTGCGGCTGGTGATGACGGTGATCAAATCGATCGCGGACCTGGAACGCATCGGCGACGAGGCGAAAAAAATCGCCAAGGCAGGCAAGCGCCTACATTCGGGCGATGCGCCCTTCGTGCCGCGCATCGAACTCGGCTACACCGCCGGCCTCGCGCTGGACATGCTGCGTAGCTCACTCGACAGCTTCGCGCGCGCGGATATTTCCAACGCATCGGCCATCACGGATCAGGACGAGGAGGTGGATGCCAGCTTCAAGGGCATCATGCGCCAGCTCATCACCTTCATGATGGAAGACCCGCGCACGATCTCGACCAGCCTCGAAGTGTTGTTCATCGCCAAATCGATCGAGCGCATCGGCGATCACGCCAAGAACATTTCGGAATATGTCGTTTTCCTGGTGCAGGGACGCGACGTGCGGTATTTGAAGTCGGCACAGATCGCAGCGAAAAAGGACTGAACACCTCAAAGCGCATCGGCCCGCGTCTGCACGCATCATCTCAAACGCGGACAAGGGCCTGCAATTGCCCGCACGACTGGCATATATGCTCCTTGTAGGCAAGGTATGCCAACAAGCTACGCTTGTTGGCTTTGCCACCCCAGCGGCCCCTTTCGTCAGACGTCATAAATAATGACAACCGACAACCCCTTCCAATGCACAGAGCACGGTAAGGCGAATGCCGCCTATATCTGTGAACACCTTGCCATGAATCCGGAACAGCAATGGTATTGCGACTATCCATCCGAAGATAACCCGTGGCCGGATGCGTGGTGCGAGCTATGTGACACCGAGTTTCAAAAAGAAGGAGAGTGGAATGAGAAAAATGACAATTTTTTGAAAATAAAAATGATATGCAATCACTGCTATGAACTTTTTCATGCAAAAAGCATTGAATGCATCAAGGAAGGTGTCATTGAATCCTGGGCGCAAATGGTTTCCGAATGTCATCAGCAGCTTTGCACCAGACAAGAACTACTCGATGGTCAATTCGGTCTCTCCAAGCACAAACGCTGGGATTATGACCAGCAAACGGGATTACTTACATTCTCAAACAATGGTGTCCCAGCCGTTATTTCAAATATCGAAATGATCGGCTCCATCTCAACAGCCAGTGATACTTGGCTTTGGTCCTGGGCAAATTTTCACATTCTTCCCGACGTAAGAGCACAGATAGTGGCGGCAAGGGAATTCGGGGAGAAAAAAGGCTTTCCGCGACTCACCGTCCCAAAGTGGCAGGCTGATGAGATCGATGGTTGGGAGGTGTCGGCAATTGCCGCCTGCATTCTCGACGCTAAAGGCGTTTATCGTGTGCCCACGGAGAAAGGTTTTCTTTTCATGGCAATGACGGATATTAGATTTGCCACGTAAATCCTGGCCGAAAAACCTCCGGCTGAGATTTTCGTCGCTATAACCCTCACACCCCCACTGTTGAACCGGCAATCAAATAGGTGCTTAGTTTTTGAAAAAAACGGCCCCATGCCACGGTAAATAGCGGAGCAGCCGATAAGTATGCGATCAGCAAATCATGATTTTTTTGATTGCCGGGTTAATAGCGATGCTACAGACAGAAAAACGGAATGGTCCGTCCGGACCATTCCGTTTCTGGTTAACGCGTTTTCGTTAACATCTTTTGCTATCGCGTCGAATCACTACTGCCCCGGCGGCACGTAACCGCCGACCTGATCGGCGCCACCGCCGAAGAAATGCTTTTCCATCTGCTCGGCCAGGTATTTGCGCGCCCGCGCATCCATCAGATTGAGCCGGTTCTCGTTGATCAGCATGGTCTGATACTTGACCCATTGCTGCCAGGCTTCCTTCGATACGTTGGCGAAAATCCGCTTGCCCAATTCCCCCGGCACCGGCGGCAAATCGAGTCCCTCCGCCTCCCGGCCGAGCTTCACGCAATTGACCATGCGAGTCATATTTCCATCCTTTCCAATTGCGTGGCTCATCCACGCGAAAGCGCTATTCTAGTGCAGCCGCCAGCCGCCTGCCTGCACGCTGCCCGCATAAATAGCACGCCCATTCAAGACGCTGGGGCCACCGGCGCCGCTTTACCGTCGACAAACGGCCACGCCACCGTCCAGCGGTTGCGGCCGCCATTCTTGGAGCGGTACATGGCTTCGTCGGCGGCGGCGATCAATGCCTCGCCCCCATCCGCGTGCGTCGGATAAAGCGCGATACCAATGCTTGCCGTAACGCCTGCCGCCTCCCCCTCGAACGTGAAGCGCAAAGCGTCGACACCCTCGACCAGACGGCTCGCCAGTTCCGACAGTTCCCGTTCATTCGTGCTCGATACCAGCACGCAAAATTCGTCGCCGCCCACGCGGAAGAACATTTCGTTGCGGCGAATGATCCGCCCCACCCCTTCGGCCAATCCGACCAGCACCTCGTCCCCCGCCTGATGGCCAAAGCGATCGTTGATCGGCTTGAAGCCATCGAGGTCGATCGCCACCAGCCCGACCTGAAAACCCCCATGGCGCTTGGCCTCGGCCAACTGGCGCTCCAACTCCTCATGGAAGCGACGGCGATTGTAGAGATTCGTCAGCGGATCCCGTTCGGCCAAAGCCACCAATTGCGCGGCGATGCGGCGCTGTTCGGTAACGTCCTCGTAAATCCACACCCGGCCGATACCGCCCCGCCCTTCTCCACCGGCGACAACCGCCGATACGTCGGTAATGATGCGACCGTCCTTGAGGCGGATTTCATGCGGCTCGCTCGCCGCCGCGCTGGATTCGAGCACGGTGCGAATATGGGTGATCAGTTCGTCGGGCGACTCGACCAATGGCAGCACCCGACTTTGCAATACCACATCGCGAAAGCCGATCGGACTCTCCTCCGGGCCATAACCCCATATTTCCAACACCGCGCGGTTGAAATAGAGCACGCGATGATCGCGGTCGATAAACAAAATGCCGAGCCGGATCAGGTTGAGTAGCGCAGCCAGACGCTGGCGCTCGTCGTTGCTGCGCGACAGGTAATGCTCGCGCAGCGCCTGAGCGCGGCGCAACTCGGCCACTGTTTCGAGCAGTTTGTACTCGGTTTCCTTGCGCGCCTGAATGTCCTCGGCGGACATGCGCACACCGACCAGCACGCCGCTATCGTCCAGAATCTGTCGCCAACGGCACGCCACCCAACCCGAACCGCCGTCGCGCCGCGCCAGACGCATCTCAAAGTGCTGCTCACCGCCGCTTTCGAGCACTTGCGTAGCCGCCTGCAGGCAATAACGGCGGTCGGATTCGTGCACCAGAAGCGCAATCGCATTATCCGCGGCTAGGCAGTCCATCGGCGTATGACCGGTAAGGCGTTCGATCGATGGCGTGATCCAGGACAAGCGCCCTTGAATATCGAACAAGGCCTCGACGCCGTAGATCCCCTCGGCCACCTTGCGCAGCAGCGCCATGCGGCGGGCCGCCACGTCGATCTGTTGCAGCGGACGGGGACGCTTGTCGGCACTACTCTCCAAAACGCTGATCCGGCCGATGGCGCCAGCGTCGTACAAGGACGCGACCTTGGCCAACAGCCGCCCCTCCTCCTTGGAACGCAAGTGCGCCTGAACTTGCAGATGCCGGCGTGCCAACATGGTGGCAAGCACGCCGATCAGCAATGCGCACAAGACAATCACCGGCCACGCCGGTTGCAGCCACACCCCAACCGCCATCGCCAGCACGATGACCACAAAAGTGCCGAAACCCACATAGAGTGTGGTCCAAAAGGACCACGGTGACAGTCTCAAGCCGTCCTCCCTGGCGAACCACGATGAGCGCCCGCGATGAAAAGTAGCAATTTAAGCCTCATAAGGCTTTCACGAACACTTTAGAGCGGCGCTGCAAGTTATAGAGCTCGCGCTTTTGGCGCGGCAACGCCTCGGGGCCGATTTCGCTGAAACCACGCTCGCGGAACCAATGCGCGGTACGGGTGGTGAGAACGAACAGGCGGTCGAGCCGCTGCGCCCGCGCCCGTTGTTCGATACGGCGCAAAAGCTGATCGCCCAGCCCGCTGCGGCGGTATTCGGGCATCACGGCCAGGCAGGCCAACTCGGCGGCGTTATCCTCACTGAACGGATAGAGGGCGGCGCAACCGACGAGCATGCCATCGTACTCGACCACGGTAAAACGCTCGATCTCCTGCTCCAGTAACTCGCGCCCGCGCCGTACCAGCGTGCCGTCGGCCTCCATCGGCGAAATCAGCGTGACCAGCGCGGCCACGTCGTCGATGCCGGCCTCGCGCAAACGGAACAGCGGATCGCGCGCAACCACGGTGCCAACGCCGGCATGGGTGAAAAACTCCAACAACAGCCCGCCATCCTTGTCGCGGTCGAGCAAATGGCCGCGCGCCACACCCTGGCGCACCGCGCGAATGGCACATGGCAGATAGAGATCCAAGTCTTCGGTCATGCCTTCGCCGCTTTCCAGCTTACGCTGCGCCTCGTCGGCGGTCACGGAATCGATCAGCCTGCCATCGCCATCGAGCAAACCCGGCGCATCGCACAAGTAGATCAGCTTTTCCGCCTTCAGCGCCACGGCTACCGCCTCGGCGACCTCTTCCATGCACAGGTTGAAAATCTCGCCTGCCGGCGAAACGCCCAAGGGCGTAATCAACACCACATTCTGCTGATCCAGATCGGCATTGATTTCCTCGGCAATTACCCTGCGCACCGCGCCGGTGAATTGGAAATCGATGCCATCGACAACGCCGATCGGACGCGCGGTGATGAAATTGCCACCGGTCACGCGCATGTAACCGCCCGCCATCGGCGTGTTGGGCAAGCCCTGGGACAGCAATGCTTCGACCTCGAAGCGCGTTACCGCCATCGCCGCCTTGACGCATTCGAGCGCGGCGGCATCGGTGACGCGCACACCGTTATGAAAACGCGCCTCAAGACCGCGGCGGGCCACTTCCTCATCGATCTGCGGCCGCGCGCCATGTACCAGCACAAGGCGGATACCGAGCGCGGCGAGCAGATTGCAATCATAGGCAAGGCTTTGCGCGCGCTCACCCGCCGCTACCTCGCCGCCAAAGCCGACAACAAAGGTTTTACCGCGAAAGGCATGGATATAAGGCGCCGCCCCACGCACCCAGGCGACAAACTGCGCGGGAGAGGCGGCGTCATCGGCCACCGGAACGGCGGGGGGGGACTCAGTATTCAAACGTTCTCCAAACGAGGCATCCGACGGCCGCTCGGCTCATCCCCTGACAGCCATCGGGTCAATGTCATAATGGGAAATTCTATCGGATACGGCCAAATTGTAGGCATTCTGCCTCGTCAATGAATTGCAACAATTCAGCGACAACCCCATCACACCACCCAACGGCATGGACGATCAAGAAAAATCACCCCAAACCGTTTGTAATGCCGCCAGGGCCGCCAGCCCGGCCGTCTCGGTACGCAATATGCGCGGCCCAAAGCGCAGACCGATGCAATCCGCCGCCCGGCAAAGCGCCTGTTCATCCTCGCTCCAACCGCCTTCCGGCCCGACCAGTAGGTAAAGCAGGCCTTCGGGCCGAACCAAACCCGCCACGCCACACTCGCCGCCCGGCATCAGCACGAATTTCGCCGCATCGCGGTGCGCCGCCAACCAGGTAGCCAGCGTTGTCACCGGCGCGACCTCCGGCACCCGGTTGCGGCCGCACTGCTCGCACGCGGCAATGGCGACCTGCCGCCAATGCTCACGGCGCTTTTCCGCCCGTTCCCCATGCAGCTTCAGCACCGAGCGTTCCGCCGCCAGCGGCACCACGCCCGCCACCCCCAACTCCACGGCTTTCTGCACGATCCAATCCATTTTGTCGCCACCGGCCAATCCTTGGACGAGCACGACCGCCAGCGGCGACTCCCGCTCCATCGCGTCGTATTCCTCGATCACAGCGAAACCGGCCTTGCCGCGCAATGCCAGACGCGCCCGCGCCTCGCCGCCATGGCCGTCGAACAACACCACGGCATCGCCGTCGCGCAAGCGCAGTACGCGCAAGGCATGGTGGGCAATGGCATCGGGCAGGGGAAACTCTCCCCTCGCGGGTAAGCGTTCGGCAAGATAAAAACGCGGCGGCATTCTTGTTGGCCTATCGGGATCGTTTTAATTCATCGGCGGCGTTATCGGCAGCAATAGCGCCGCGCCACCAGACCGGCGGCCCTGTGCATGCGCCGCGCGGTAACTATTTTCCCAATGTACGCTCACGATGGGAAAGAGGGAAAGGGTCCGGCTGCTTTTTCGCCAAGCGCCGTGCGATCATGTATACCTATAAAAATATGCCCGCATTTTACCGGGAGCCCCGCTTATGGTGTCCTTGACCACCCCTGTGTGCGACTTTGGTTGGCCCGCACCGGATTTCGACCTGCCGGGAACGGACGGACGGCGCCATACGCTGGCCTCGGCCCGTGGCCCCAAGGGTTTGCTGGTGATGTTCATCTGCAACCACTGCCCTTACGTGAAGGCGGTCATCGAACGCATCGCGCGCGACACGCGCGAACTGACGCCGCTAGGCATCGGCAGTATCGCCATCATGTCCAACGACCCGGCCGATTACCCTGAAGACGATTGGGACAACATGGTGCGCGTCGCGCGCGAATTCGATTTCCCTTTCCCTTACGTGCTGGACGAGAGCCAGCAGGTGGCAAAGGCTTATGGCGCCATTTGCACGCCCGACTTCTTCGGTTTCGACGCCGCGCTCGGCCTGCAGTATCGCGGCCGGCTCGATGCCACCGGGCGCGGCCCAGGCCCAGCGGAAGGGCGGCGCGAACTGTTCGAGGCGATGCGGCAAATCGCCGCCGGCAAGGGTGGACCGCCGGAGCAAATACCGAGCATCGGCTGCTCGATCAAGTGGCGTGATGGCCGATCATGACGACCGCCGCCGCCCGACTCGCCCGCGCCCGTGCGCTCGAATCCCTCGTCCGCGATATCGCCCGCGCGGAAATCCTGCCCCGTTACCTGAAATCGGCGCGCAACCATAAAGCCGACGGCTCGCTCTTCACCGAGGCCGACATCGAATCCCAGCGCTGCTTCAGCGCGGCGTTGCCGCAACTCATCCCCGGCCCGGTACTGGGCGAAGAGATGAGCGCCGAGGCGCAAGCCCGTCTGTGGAGCGAAGGGCGCGGCGGGCTGTGGTGTATCGACCCCATTGACGGCACCACCAACTTCGCCAACGGCATTCCCTTTTTTGCCGTGTCCATCGCTTATCTGATCGACCACAAGCCGCGTTTCGGCGTGGTCTACAACCCGATCACCGACGAATCTTTCTATGCCGCCCACGGTGCCGGCGCCTTTCTCAACGGCGCCGAGTTGCCCCTGCGCCCCCCTGCGGCCCATTTGCGCGACGCGGTAGCCGGCGTCGATTTCAAGCGCATCAGCCACCACCTTGGCGACGAGTTGGCGGTACGCCCGCCGTATTACTCGCAACGCAATTTCGGCTCCAGTGCGCTCGAATGGTGCTTCGTCGCCGCCGGCCGGCTCGATGTTTACCTGCACGGCGGCCAAATGTTGTGGGATTACGCCGCCGGCAACCTGATCCTGCTCGAAGCCGGCGGCCAGGCGGCCGCACTCGACGGCGATGAGTTGATGGCGGGGCCGGCGGTCAAACGCGGCGTGATCGCCGCCGCCAGCCCCAGCCTGTTCACCCAATGGCGAACCTGGGTGCAAACGCACTCCTGAATCGGCCACGCCGGTTGCAAACCAGTTTCACCGCAGCACTCGGCCCCGTATCATCGGCCAGCAAATAACCACACTCTGTTCACGGAAACAATCATGTCCCAGCCTCCAACAACGGATGCCCCCGAACGCCGGAGCCACCACCGCGTCCGGGAGATTTTTGCCGAGGCCTGCACCTTGATCCTGCCTTTTTTCTCCGACGAAAACCGCTGGGCCAACCTCACCCTGGACCACCTCGCCTATCGCGTCGCGCGGGAACATTACCCCGAGCTGTCGTCCGACGAAGTACGTGTGCTCGTCGTCGCCGTCAAGCGCGTGCATGCCGGCGATAATCCAGCTTCCCACTGAATTTCCCACGCATCTTCATCCATTAGCGCCACACGGAGCCCTTTATGTCCATGAAGCATCCAGTCATCGCTGTCACCGGGTCGTCCGGCGCCGGCACCACGACGGTCAAGGACACTTTCGAGGCTATTTTCCACCGTGAAAACGTGAACGCCGCGATCATCGAGGGCGATAGCTTTCATCGCTATACCCGCGACGAAATGCAAACGCTCAACGACGCGGCCGACCGCGAAGGACGCCCCGGCATCAGCCATTTCGGGCCGGATGCGAACCTGCTCGAAGACCTCGAAAACCTGTTCCGCGCCTACGGCGACTCCGCCACGGGACGGCGACGCGCCTACGTCCACAGCGAAGCCCAGGCGATGCACTACAACCTGCCGATGGGCACCTTCACCACCTGGGAGGACTTGCCGGTAGGCACCGATTGCCTGTTCTACGAAGGGCTGCACGGCGCTTTTCTTTCCGACAGCGTGGACACCGCCCGCCACGTCGATCTGCTCATCGGCGTGGTGCCGACGATCAATCTCGAATGGATTCAGAAGCTGCACCGCGACACCCGGGTGCGCGGCTATTCCGCCGAAGCGGTGCAGGACACCATCCTGCGCCGCATGCACGACTACGTGCATTACATCGTGCCGCAGTTCTCCCGCACCCACATCAACTTCCAGCGCGTGCCGGTGGTGGATACCTCGAACCCTTTCATCGCCCGCGACGTGCCAACGCTGGACGAATCCATGGTGGTGATCCGTTTCAAGGATCCGCGCGGGGTCGACTTTCCCTATCTGCTGCAAATGATTCCTGGCGCGTTCATGAGCCGCGCCAATACCATCGTCATTCCTGGCGGACGTCTCGACCTCACGATGCAACTCATCCTCACTCCGCTGATCTGGAAGCTGATGGAACGCCGCCGGCAGTGGGTTTAACAATGGGTTTGAAGACCGACTACACCGGCCAAAGTGCCGCGCGCAAAGCCGCCTTACCCGCCAATAAAGTCATTTGTCATTTTTCAACAAAACATCCCTATCGACGCTGGACCGATTTCGGCGATAATGCCGCCTTTTTCCAGCCGCCCCTTCGGTTTCGAGAAAATCATGTCGTCGCCTAGAAACACTCAGCTTCCGGTCTTCAACCCTATCACCGGCGCTATCCGTGCCCTGGCGATGGACGCGGTACAACAAGCCAATTCCGGCCACCCCGGCGCGCCCATGGGCATGGCCGAAATCGCCGAAGTGCTGTGGCGGCGCCATCTCAAGCACAACCCCGCCAACCCCGCGTGGGCCGACCGCGACCGTTTCGTGCTCAGCAACGGCCACGGTTCGATTCTGCTTTACGCCCTGCTCCACCTCACCGGCTACGATCTGCCCATCGGCGAGCTCAAGCGTTTCCGCCAGCTCCACAGCAAAACGCCGGGCCACCCGGAATACGGCTACGCCCCCGGCATCGAAACTACCACCGGCCCGCTCGGCCAGGGCATCGCCAACGCCATCGGCATGGCGCTGGCGGAAAAGCTGCTGGCCGCCGAATTCAACCGGCCGGGCCACGACCTCGTCGACCATTACACCTACGCCTTCGTCGGCGACGGCTGCCTGATGGAAGGCATCTCCCATGAAGCCTGCTCGCTGGCCGGCACCTGGGGGCTGTCGAAGCTGATCGTTCTTTACGACGACAACAACATTTCCATCGACGGCCATGTGGAAGGCTGGTTCACCGACGATACGCCGAAGCGCTTCGAAGCCTACGGCTGGCACGTCATCCGCGACGTGCAAGGCCACGACCCGGCCGCCATCGACGCCGCTATTCAGGCCGCCAAGGCCGAGCGCGCCAAGCCGACGCTGATCTGCTGCAAGACCGTGATCGGCGCGGGTAGCCCGGCCAAGCAAGGCGGTCACGACGTGCATGGCGCCCCGCTCGGCGCCGCCGAAATCGACGCCGCGCGCGCCTACATCGGCTGGAACCACCCGCCGTTCGAGATTCCCGCCGACGTTTACGCAGCCTGGGACGCGCGCGCCACGGGCGCCGCCCGCGAGCGCGAATGGAATACCCGCTTCGACGCCTATGCCGCCGCGCACCCCGAACTCGCCGCCGAATTCAAACGCCGCGCCGCCAGCGCGCTGCCCGCCGATTGGCCGCGCCATGTGGATACAGTCGTGGCGGGCGTCGTCGCCAAAGCCGAAACCATCGCCACCCGCAAGGCGAGCCAGAACAGCATCGAAGCCTACGCGCCGAAGCTGCCGGAACTGCTCGGCGGCTCCGCCGACCTGGCCGGCTCCAACCTCACGCTGTGGTCTGGATCGAAGCGTGTCGGCCCCACCGGCGGCGGCAACTACGTTCATTACGGCGTGCGCGAATTCGGCATGGCCGCCATCGCCAACGGCGTCGCCCTGCATCGCGGCCTGATCCCCTACACCGCCACCTTCCTGATGTTCAGCGAATACGCGCGCAATGCCTTGCGCATGGCCGCGCTGATGAAGCTGCGTCAGGTGTTCGTGTTCACCCACGATTCCATCGGTCTCGGCGAGGACGGGCCCACCCACCAGCCGATCGAGCAGACCGCCACCCTGCGCCTGATTCCCAATATGGACGTATGGCGGCCTTGCGACACGGTCGAATCCGCCGTTGCCTGGGCGTGCGCCATCGAGCGCACCGATGGCCCCTCGTCGCTGCTGTTCTCGCGCCAGAATCTGCCTTTCCAGGCACGCACGCCGGCGCAGATCGCCGACATCCGCCGTGGCGGCTACGTGCTGTCGGAAGCCACCGGCGCCGCACCGCGCGCGGTGATTCTCGCCACCGGCTCCGAAATCGCCCTGGCGCTGGCCGCACAACAGACGCTCGCCGCCGACGGCATCGCCGTGCGCGTGGTATCGATGCCCAGCACCAACGTCTTCGACCGCCAGGATGCGGCTTGGCGCGCCGCCGTGCTGCCGCCGGGCGTGCCACGCGTGGCGGTGGAGGCCGGTGTGACCGACGGCTGGCGCAAATACGTGGGGCTGGAAGGCGCGGTGGTCGGCATCGACCGCTTTGGCGAATCGGCCCCGGCGGGCGAATTGTTCAAATATTTCGGCCTCACTGCCGACGCCGTCGTCGGCGCAGTGAAATCGGTCCTATGAAATCGATCCTGTGAGTCGGACACTCTCGGACTCAGCCATTCCAGCAAGGAGACTCCTTCCATGACGATCAAGATTGCCATCAACGGTTACGGCCGCATCGGCCGCTGCACCTTGCGCGCCCTGTACGAGCTGGGCCTCCGCGACGAATTCGAAATTGTCGCCATCAACGCCTCGGGCGACCTCAAGACCAACGCCCACCTCACCCGCTACGACACCACGCACGGCCGCTTCGCCACGCCGGTGGAAACCGAGGGCGAGAACCTGATGATCGTCGGCGACGACCGCATCCCGTTCTACTCCACCAAGAACCCGAAAGAGATCGACTGGACCCGGCACAACGTGGATGTGCTGCTCGAATGCACCGGCGCCTACACCACCAAGGCCAAGGCGCAGGCGCTGCTGGAACAAGGCGCGAGCAAGGTGCTGATTTCCGCCCCTGGCGGCGACGATGTGGACGCCACCATCGTCTATGGCGTCAATCACGACATCCTGCGCGGCGACATGACCGTTGTTTCCAACGCCTCGTGCACCACCAACTGCCTCGCCCCGGTCGCCAAGGTGCTGCAGGATGAAATCGGCATCAAGCAAGGCTTGATGACCACCATCCACGCCTACACCAACGACCAGGTTCTGGTGGACGTGCGCCACAAGGATCTGCGCCGCGCCCGCGCCGCCGCACAGAACATCATCCCGACCAAGACCGGCGCCGCCGCCGCGGTCGGGCTGGTACTACCGGCGCTCAAGGGCAAGTTCGACGGTTTCTCGCTGCGCGTGCCGACGATGAACGTCTCGCTGGTGGATCTCACCTTCACCGCAGAACGCGCCACCTCCAAGGACGAAATCAACGCGCTGATGACCGCAATGTCCAAAGGCGCGCTCAAGGACATCCTGGCGGTCAACGACGATCCACTGGTGTCGACGGACTTCAACCACAACTCGCACTCGTCGATTTTCGACGCCACCCAGACGCGCGTCATCGATGGCAGCCTGGTGAAAGTGCTGGCTTGGTACGACAACGAATGGGGCTATTCCTGCCGCATGCTCGATGCCGCCAAGGCCTTCGCCAACGCAAAATAAATCTTCTGAATCCGCGTTGTCGGCACTGCCTTCCCGGCACGCTGGCAACGCATTCACAACCCCCTTTCCTCACACCCCACACTGGAACCGCTCGAACCATGCCCCTGCGCCTCGCCATCAACGGCTACGGCCGCATCGGCCGCGGTTTTCTGCGCGCGCTGTACGAATCGCCCTTTCGCGACCAGTTCCGCGTTGTCGCCATCAACGAACCAGCCGATCTTTCCAGCATCGCCTATCTGACCCGCTTCGACTCCACCCACGGCCGTTTCCCCGGCCGCGTTGATGTCGCCGACGGCAAGCTGGTCATCGATGGCGAAGCGATCCACGTCAGCCACGCCTCCACGCCCGAAGCCGTCGATTGGGCCGCGCTCGACATCGAACTGGTCGTCGAATGCTCCGGCCACTACGCCAGCCGCGCCGACCTGCAACGCTTTATCGACGCCGGCTGCCCACGCCTGCTGCTGTCGCACCCCGGCAACAGCGCGGAAGACGTGGATGCAACCGTCGTCTATGGCGTCAACCACGACCGATTGCGCGGCGACGAGCGCATCGTCTCCAACGCCTCGTGCACCACCAATGCCGCCATCCCGGTGCTCGATCTGGTGGAGCGCGCCTTCGGCATCGAACACGCCATGCTCACCACCATCCACTCGGTGATGAACGATCAGCCGCTGATCGACGGCTACCACCATACCGATCCGCGCCGCACCCGCTCGGCCATGCAGTCCATCATCCCTGTTTCCACCGGGCTCGCGCGCGGCATCGAGCGCCTGCTGCCCAATCTCGCTGGGCGCGTGCTGGCCAAGGCGATGCGGGTGCCAACGACCAACGTCTCGGCCATCGACCTTACCCTCGCGCTCCATACCGACGTCACCGCCACCCTGCTCAACGACCTGCTGCGCGAGGCGGCCGAGGGCCGCTATGCCGGCTTGCTGAGCTATGCGGAAGAACCGCGCGCATCCATCGATTTCAATCACGAAGCCTTCTCGGCCATCGTCGACGGCACCCAAACCCGCATCGGCGGTTCGCGGCTGGCCAATCTTTTCATCTGGTTCGACAACGAATGGGGCTTCGCCAACCGCATGGTCGACGTCGTCCGCCACTGGCGCGCGCGCTGGCATACCGTCGAATGAAGCCATACTCACAAACCGCAGGAGCCCATGAATGAACGTACTCAAGCTCACCGATCTTGACGTGCGCGGCAAGAAAATCTTCATCCGCGCCGACCTCAACGTACCGCAGGACGAAGCCGGCAACATCACCGAAGACACCCGCATCCGCGCCTCCATCCCGTCGATCCAGTATTGCCTCGACAACGGCGCGGCGGTCATGGTCACCTCCCACCTCGGCCGCCCGACCGAAGGCGAAGTCGGTCCCGACGACACCCTCGCCCCCATCGCGGTACGCCTGGGCCAATTGCTGCACCGCCCAGTCAAACTAGTCCAGGATTGGGCGGACGGCGGCTTCACCGTCGAACCCGGCCAGGTCGTACTGCTGGAAAACTGCCGCTGCAACAAGGGCGAAAAAAAGGACAGCGAAGAGTTGGCGAAGAAAATGGCCGCGCTGTGCGACGTCTATGTAAATGACGCCTTCGGCACCGCTCACCGCTCCGAAGCCACCACGCACGGCATCGCCCGCTTCGCCCCCGTGGCCTGTGCCGGCATGCTCATGGGCGCGGAAATCGACGCCTTGTCCAAAGCGCTCCACGCACCGGCCCGGCCGCTGGTCGCCATCGTCGGCGGCGCCAAGGTATCGACCAAACTCATCATCCTCAAAACCCTGGCGGAAAAGGTGGACCAGCTCATCGTCGGCGGCGGCATCGCCAACACCTTCCTGCTCGCCGCCGGCCACCGCATCGGCGAATCGCTGGCCGAGCCGGAAATGGTGCGTGAGGCACAGCAAGTGATGGACATCATGAAGGCCCGTGGCGCCGACGTGCCGCTGCCGGTCGACGTCGTCGTCGCCGACGAAGTCTCCGCGCTCGCCCGCGCCAACCGCATCCCGGTCAGCGAAGTGGGCCCGCACGACCGCATCCTCGACTTCGGCCCGAAAACCATGGCGCGGCTGGCCGACATCATCGCCCACGCCGGCACCATCGTCTGGAACGGCCCGGTCGGCGTCTTCGAGCACGCCCAGTTCGCCGGCGGCACCAAGATGATGGCTTCCGCCATCGCCCACTCGGAAGCCTTCTGCATCGCCGGCGGCGGCGACACCCTGGCTGCCATCGCCAAATTCGAGATCGCCAGCGACGTCGGCTATATCTCCACCGGCGGCGGCGCCTTTCTTGAATTCCTCGAAGGCAAAACCCTGCCGGCCATTGCAGCGCTGGAAGAACGCGCGACGCGCTGACACACCTCCGTTACCCCAAAAACGGCCGCCCCACAGGCGGCCGTTTTGCTTTTCCGTGCACGCCCTCAGAGCGCAAACCCAATCAGGGCAGCCCGCCTCTTGGCGTAGACGTGGTCAGTCCGGTAAAACCATCCTAGAGTAAAAACAGCGGATGCCGCCAGGTTACCCCCTTGTCCACCACCAAACACAGGCCACCCATGAACAAGTCCCCTCGCGCGCTTGAGCAACACTTTCTGTTGCCTTACATCCGCCAGGCCGAAACGAGCCGGCCATTTGCATGGCTGCGCATGGGGTGGAACGACCTACGTGAAAACCTAACCGCCAGCCTGACCTATGGCGCCGCCTTCGCCATATTGGGGCACCTGATCCTGACTTACGCGATGAGCACGCCGTACTTATTCACCGCGGCCATCTCGGGTTTCTTGCTCATCGGCCCGATCGCCGCGGCAGGCGTGTACGAAATATCGCGTCGTCACAGCAAAGGCGAACGCGGCATAAGTTTTGCCGATTCACTCAAGGGCCTGGCCCGGCGCAGCGACGATCTGTTTTACTTCGGCGCATTTCTCGCCGTCACACTCATCGGCTGGGAGCGCATTTCGGCCATCCTGTTCGCGCTGTTCTACCGGGACACCTCACCCAACCTGGCTCACTTCTTCCGCGATGTTTTCCTGTCCGGCCAGTACACCGACTTCGTCGTCGCCTATCTGGCCGTCGGCGCGGTACTCGCAGCGGTGGTATTCACCTTGTCGGCCATCGCCATCCCCATGCTGATGGACCGCGACATCGACCCGATCACCGCGGCGATGACCAGCCTCAAAGCAGCCAGCGTCAATCCCGGCGCCATGATCGTATGGGCCGCGCTGGTCGTCCTGCTTACCATGCTGGGCTTTGCCACACTGATGCTAGGCATGATCATCCTGCTGCCGCTGCTCGGCCACGCAAGCTGGCATGCCTACCGCGACATGGTCGAATAAGGCGTAGCACCATCGACCAGGGCGCCCGCGGGCGCCCTTTGCGCTTTTTCGGCACAATACGACCCATCCTTTTCCGCACCTTCCCAGCTCATGACCCTGCCCGCCGACGCCAACCCGCTGCTCGATTTCACCGCCCTGCCGCGTTTCACCGATATTCGTCCGGCCGACGTCGCCCCCGCCGTACGCCAGTTGCTCGACGAAAACCGCGCCCTGATCGAACGCCTCGTCGCCGACACCACGCCCCCCACCTGGGAAAGCTTCGTCGCGCCCTTGACCGAGGCGGGAGAACGTCTCGGCCGCGCCTGGGGTGTGGTCGGCCACCTGCATAGCGTGATGGACGTGCCCGAGTGGCGCGAGGCCTATAACGGCATGCTGCCCGAGGTTTCGCGTTTTTACGCGGAAATGGGGCAAAACCTCGCCCTGTTCCACAAATACAAAGCGCTGTGCGATAGCGCTGGATACGCCGCCCTATCACCCACCCGGCGCCGCATCCTCGATCACGAAATACGCGACTTCCGCCTGTCCGGCGCCGAACTGGCCGACGAGTTCAAACCACGTTTCCAGGCCATTCAGGAAGAGTTCTCACAACTGGCGGCGAAGTTCTCCGAAAACCTGCTCGACGCCACCAACGCCCATTCCGAATGGATCACCGCCGAAGCGGAACTCGCCGGCATTCCCGACGACGCACGCGCCGCCGCGAGCGCGGCGGCCGAAGCGGAAAACCGCGCCGGATGGAAATTCACCCTGCACATGCCTTCCTATCTGCCGGTACTGCAATACGCCGACAACCGGGGGCTGCGCGAGCGCCTGTACCGCGCCTACGCCACCCGCGCATCCGAACAAGGTAATACCGCCTGGGACAACGGCCCGCTGATCGGCCGCATCCTCGCGCTACGCGAAGAAGAAGCAAAGCTGCTGGGCTACCGGAATTTCGCCGAAGTATCGCTAGTGCCGAAAATGGCCGATACGCCACAGCAAGTGCTCGCCTTCCTACGCGAGCTCGCCGCCAAGGCCAAGCCCTTCGCCGAACGCGATTTACGCGAGCTGGAAAGCTTCGCCGCCCGCGAACTTGGCCTCGACCCACTGCAACCCTGGGATATTGCCTACGCATCGGAAAAACTGCGGCAGGCGCGCTACGATTTTTCCGAGCAGGAAGTAAAACAATACTTTCCCGAACCGAAAGTACTCGATGGCCTGTTCGGCGTCATCCGCGCACTATACGGCGTCGATATCCTGCCCGATCAGGCGCCCTGCTGGGATCCGGACGTGCGCTTCTTCCGCATCGAAAAAGCCGGCAACCTCGTCGGCCACTTCTACCTCGACCTTCATGCCCGCGAAACCAAACGCGGCGGCGCCTGGATGGACTCCGCCCGCAGCCGCTGGCTGACCCCTGCCGGCCTGGAAACCCCGGTGGCCTACCTCGTCTGCAACTTCCCCGGACCGGTTGCCGGCAAACCCGCCACCTTCACCCACGACGACGTACTCACCCTGTTCCACGAATGCGGTCACGGCCTGCACCACCTACTGACCCGGGTAGATGAACTGGCCGTTTCCGGCATTCACGGCGTGGAATGGGATGCCGTGGAACTGCCAAGCCAGTTCACGGAGAATTTCTGCTGGGAATGGGACGTGCTGCGCGGCATGACCGCCCACGTCGATAGCGGCGAACCGCTACCGCGCGCGCTGTACGACAAAATGATCGCGGCGAAAAACTTCCAGAGCGGCATGCAGACAGTGCGCCAGATCGAATTCTCCTTGTTCGATCTGTGTCTGCACAGCGAAGTCGCCGCCAACGGCCAGCCCGTGCCAATGGAGCGCGTTTTCGCCCTGCTTGGGGACGTGCGGCGCGAAGTAGCCGTCATCGTTCCGCCGCCCTGGCACCGCTTCCCGCATAGCTTCTCGCACATCTTCGCCGGCGGTTACGCAGCTGGGTACTACAGCTACAAATGGGCCGAAGTGCTATCGGCCGACGCCTTTGCCGCCTTCGAGGAAGCCGGCGCTGGCAAGGAAAGCCTGCTCGACGCCGATACCGGCGCGCGCTTCTGGCACGAAATTCTCGCCGTCGGCGGCAGCCGCCCAGCGCTCGAATCGTTCAAGGCATTCCGCGGACGAGAACCACAGGTAGACGCACTGCTACGTCATCATGGTATGGTAGACGCATGAATACGCTTGTCCATTTTTCCCGCCTGGTTGCCCCGCTACTCCTCTGCCTGGGGCTTGGAATAAGCAGCGGCGATGTTTCCGCGCAAAAAACCTACCGTTGGGTCGACGAACACGGCCAAGTCCACTATACCGATCAACCGCCACCGCCCACCGCCAAAAAAGCGGAAGTGAAAAATTACGCCCCGAGCGGCGCGGACAGCACCCCCGGCTTTGCAACACGCAAAGCCGCCGAAAACTTCCCGGTCGTTCTCTACAGTAGCGACAATTGCGGTGATCTGTGCACTTCCGCCCGCGACTTCCTGCAAAAACGCGGCATTCCGTTCTCGGAACGCAAAATAAGCACCCCAGAAGATTTCACCGCCTACCGGGCAATCTTCGGCGCACCCGAGGAAGTACCCGCCGTCACCATTGGCCGGCTGAACCAAAAAGGGTTCGAAAGCGAACGCTGGAACCGCATACTCGATGACGCCGGCTATCCGCGCATGGCGCCGCCGGGATCTGCCGCACCGGCCCCCACCACTCCAGCCGCTCCAGCTCCTGCCACGCCGGCTCCTGCTGCACCAACGCCCGCAGCTCAATAATTGGGATCCCGCATGAAATTCGGCTACGCCATCATCTACGTTCCCGACGTAGCGGCATCGCTTGATTTCTTTGAACGAGCATTTGGCTTTTCTCGCCGCTTTCTGCACGAATCCGGCGACTATGGCGAGCTCGACACAGGGGAAACCACCCTGGCCTTCGCCTCTCACGCATTAGGCACAGCGCATTTCCCTTCCGGCTACATCTCCGCGAGCGCTTCGGCGCAGCCTCTTGGAATGGAAATCGCCTTCGTCACTTCCTCCGTGGCCGAAGCGCATGCCACAGCCCTCGCCGCCGGCGCCATCGAAATCAGCGTCCCAGCGGAAAAACCGTGGGGGCAGACCGTATCCTACGTACGCTGCCCCGACGGCACGCTCGTCGAACTCTGCTCGCCCATCGGCGGCTAAGGCGTCAAGAAAGCTTTCCTCGGGTTATTTCCGTAAGCGGCACGTTAACGTCGAAAACTTTCGCGTTGACCGGATCGATACCGAACCCTTTCAAACGCGCGGTATGCATTTCGATGTAACGCTCCGCGTCCTGCCCGGTTTCGAACAAGTAAATACCACCGCCCTCCCCGGTCTCCCGGTTTTCGGTCCATATTTTCCAGACAAGGCCTTTTTCACCGGCAATATCGGCCGCCAAACCAGAAAACGCCTTGGACATCTCGTCTCCCCACGGGCCCTCCATCTTGAAATCGACCTGTAGCAGCTTCATCTTTCTCATCTCCCTTTATTGAAACTCACTTGCCGCGAATCACTCATACAGCCTACGCTGTACAGTACGGAAATCCGATGACACACATCATTTTGCAGCTTTCGGCGTATCGCGATTAGCATAGACAAAGTAGCCAGACAACCTGCAACATAGCCTCGCCTTTCAACTATCACCCACCTCAGGAGATCAATATGAAAGCGATTCTCGCCCTCATTGCCGCAATCAGCTTTACGCTTGGCGGATGCAATACGGTCGCTGGCGTAGGAAAAGATATCGAACGCGGCGGAGAGAAGGTTCAAGATAGCGCCAAAGACGTACAAAAGAAGATGTAAAAACTTTCAATACCAGTGGCATCCGCTCAAACACGCGTGGATGCCACTTCGCCCCCTTTCCCGCATAAGCTGCCGTAAAAAATCCCCACTCAAAATCCAGTACACACGAAACAGCGGATAAGGCATGCAAACAACTATACGCTGGGTGGTAAACCTGCTCTGCACGGCATTGACCTGTAGCGCCTTCGCGCAAGATACACAGATATATCGTTGGACAGAACGTGACGGCCGTGTCTCTTATGGCACTCAACCGCCGCAGGGCGTGCGCGCCGAACCCTTGGGCGAACGTGGTAGCGTTTCCGTCGTACCGGCGCCACCGCTTCCGGCTCCGGAAGACATCGAAACACGCCGCGCCAAAGAACGCGCCGAGCTCCTGGAACAAGAACTGAAAGAAGAACGGCGTTTGCGGCAGGAAAGCGAGGCGCGTGAAGTCGAACGCACCAAAGCCCGCGCCGAATGTGAAGAAAGATACCGGGAAGAATGTAACGACGATGGCGAACCGGTCGGGCGGCGCTACATTGTCGTCCCGCAACGCCGCCCGGCCTGGGAACACCCACCACCTCAAACCTGGCCGGCTCCAACCTCGCCAGCTTTACGCCCTCCGGCTCGTGAACCGCAAAAACCAGCACGGCCATCGACACGCCCAGAAAAGGATGAACCGAAAAAGCCCGCCGCGATGATTCCGAGCAACAGCGCCAGACCCGCGCAGAAGGGAGCTTTACCTGACTGAGAATCTGCTCAATGTTCTTTTCGGGACCGCGCAGGCATGACCACAATCAGCGGCTGTGTGGGCCGGCCCTAGGTCGAATTCTGAACACGGACACAATTTCCGCATGTTGAGGGTTCACGTTCCGCGCCTGAAAGGAGAAGGAATTGCGCCGCCCTTCACACCGCATCGTCCATGGGATTATCTTTACGCTGTGCCTGTTGGCCGGCACGCTGGCCCAGGCCCGCACCGAGTTCCGGGACGGCGATCTGATCTTCCAAAAGTCGCGCTCCTCGCAAAGCCTCGCAATCCAACTCAGTACGCACTCGCCCTACAGCCACATGGGCATGGTGCTGTACCGCGACGGCAAGCCCTACGTGTACGAAGCCAGCGCCACCGTGCGCTACACGTCGCTGGCCAAATGGATCGCGCGTGGCGAAGGCGGCCACTACGTGGCCAAGCGCCTGCGCAACGCGGACACCCTGCTGACACCCACCGCGCTCACGAAGCTGCGCCACCAAAGCGACGCGCTGCACGGCAAGCCCTACGACCTGACTTTCGAATGGTCGGACGAACGCATGTACTGCTCCGAACTTGTGTGGAAAATCTACCAGCGCGCGCTCGGCGTGGAAATCGGCAGCCTGCAGAAAATCAAGGATTTTGATCTCTCGCCAGCGCCGGTCAAGGCCAAGCTACGTGAGCGGTACGGCGACCGGATCCCGATGAACGAACCCGCCATTTCACCGGTGGCGATATTTGACTCGCCCCTGTTGTTTGAAACGCAGCGCCGCTGACTTGAACAAGTTCTAGCGCGTACTACCCCACCTCCTTTTCCATACCGCGCCTTTCGATTTCTTGCTACTGCCCGCGCATAAAAAAGCGATCCAAATCAGTCAGGCTCAGTTGCGTCCACGTCGGTCGCCCGTGATTGCATTGGTCCGCCCGCTCAGTCGCCTCCATATCGCGCAGCAGCGCATTCATTTCCGGTAAGGTTAACTGGCGATTGGCTCGCACGGCGCCGTGACAAGCCATTGTCGCCAACAACTCATTCCGTCGCGCGGTAATAACCTCGGATGCCGGGTAGGCGTGTAAATCCTCCAACAATTCACGCATCAAATCCCCGATAGATGCAGAAGCAAGCAGCGCGGGCACGGCACGCACGGCCAACTCCTGTGGGCCGGCCACACTCACCTCAAAACCCATCCGGGCAAGAACATCCATGCAGTCCCCGGCGGCCGCCATTTCCACGGGCGACGCGGCAAACACCGCAGGAATAAGCAAGCGCTGCACGGCCGGCGTGCCATCGAACACAACCTTGAGCTTTTCGTAAAGGATACGTTCATGTGCGGCATGCATATCGACCAGCACGAGCCCTGTAGCATTCTGCGCCAGCACATAAATGCCATGCAGCTGTGCCAAGGCATAACCGAGCGGTGGCAGGTTTTCTTCCCCAGCGGGGGGTGCCGGCGATAGCGCCTCGGTACCCGCCAGGCTTTGAGCTGAGCTTTGACGAGCTCGACCGACGAAATCGAAATACGAACGACTCGCCGGCTCCATCGCTAGATGACCCTGCGCAGGGACAGATCGCGGCCAAGCCTCACGAGACGACGGCGGCGCGGCCGGCCCTCCTGGAAGAGGATCCACAGAATCCGTGCGCGCTATGTTGGATGGCGCCAACGTATTCTTCAGTGCATGGAAAACAAACTGATGCACCGCGCGCGCCTCACGGAAGCGCACTTCGATCTTGGCTGGATGAACGTTGACGTCGACACCCGCCGGATCGAGTTGAAGAAACAACACGTAAGCCGGATGGCGGTTGGTGTGTAGAACGTCGGTATACGCTTCGCGCACGGCATGCGTCAGTAGCTTGTCACGAACAAAGCGCCCATTGACGAAAAAATACTGTGCGTCGCGGCTGGAACGTGAATACGCGGGTAACGAAGCAAAGCCGGTCACGCTCAGCACACCGCCTTGTGCATGCACCGGACGCGCATGTTGGAGAAAATCGTCGCCCATCAAGGCAGCAACCCGGCGTACCTGCTCCCCCGCCGCGAGCCTGTGTGTAACACGCCCGTTATGAGCAAGCTGAAAGCCGACATCGGGACGCGCTAGCGCAATGCGGCGAAACGTTTCATCGCAATGGGCATACTCGGTACTTTCCGATTTCAGAAACTTCCGCCGTGCCGGCGTGTTGTAATAAAGATCCTGAACATCGACGACAGACCCCGCGTTCAACGCCGCAGGCGTCAAAACACCATCCGTGGCATCGACTTTCCAGGCATGGGTACTGCCTTCGGCACGACTCGTGATCGTCGTGCGTGCCACCGCTGCAATCGCAGCCAATGCCTCACCACGAAAACCCATGGTACCGACGCACTCCAAATCGCTTAGCGTCAATATCTTGCTGGTCGCATGGCGTTCGAGCGCAAGACCAAGCTCATCACGGGCAATGCCGCAGCCGTCGTCGGCAACACGGATGCGGCGTACCCCTCCCTGCTCCAACTGCACATCAACCGCATGCGAACCCGCGTCGAGCGCGTTCTCCAGCACTTCCTTGAGCACGGAAGCAGGTCGCTCGACGACCTCACCTGCGGCGATCTGATTAACTAGCAAATCGGATAAACGATGGATATTGGGCATAGACGGCCAACCCCTAACGGCTGATATCCGGGCTACCAGTGGGTATTCTGGTGCGCTCTACAAAGCACAAACCCCTCAGGCCTAGAGGACTGAGGGGTTTGTAGTTATGGGGTAGTCTGACGATGACCTACTTTCACGAGAGCGGATCTCACTATCATCGGCGCGGTCCTGTTTCACGGTCCTGTTCGGGATGGGCAGGGG
>JAVBJT010000038.1:0-66386 GCA_031546845.1 Azoarcus sp.
AATGGCAGGCGCAGACCGACACCGCGAAGAAGGTTATCGCTTTCCTGCAGAACGAAATGGGCGTGAAGAAGATCCGCTTCCCGGTAACCTCCGGCATCGGCATCAAGCCCATTTCCAAGGAAGGCACCACCAGCCTGGTGCGCGCCGCGATGAAGTACGCCATCGAAAACGATCGCAAGAGCGTCACGCTGGTGCACCAAGGCAACATCATGAAGTTCACGGAAGGCGCCTTCCGTGACTGGGGCTACGAACTGGCCAAAACCGAGTTCGGTGCCACGGAGAAGGATGGCGGCCCGTGGTGCGCGTTCAAGAACCCGAAGACTGGCCGCGAAATCATCGTCAAGGATGTCATTGCCGACGCCTTTCTGCAGCAAATTCTGCTGCGTCCGGCCGAATACGATGTGATCGCCTGCTGCAACCTCAACGGCGACTACATCTCCGACGCCTTGGCGGCGCAAGTCGGCGGCATTGGCATCGCCCCCGGCGCGAATATCTCCGACTTCTACGCCTGCTTCGAAGCCACTCACGGTACCGCGCCGAAATACGCCGGCCTCGACAAGGTCAATCCGGGTTCGCTGATTCTTTCCGCCGAAATGATGCTGCGCCACCTTGGCTGGAAGGAAGCGGCCGACCTGGTCATCAAATCGATGGAAGCCGCCATTGGCGACAAAGTCGTGACCTACGACTTCGCCCGCCTGATGGAAGGCGCCACCGAAGTCAGTTGCTCCGCCTTCGGCGATGCGATGATCGCGCGCATGTGATACGCCACGCGTAGCGGCCTGCACAGTTGCCGCGGCACGAAAAAAACCGCCGTTGAAAAACGGCGGTTTTTGTTTGAATAATCGGAAAACAACAGCAGCCCTCTCCGGCTCCCCCGCAGCCATATCCCGGCACCGCTACGGTCTTTCGGAGGTCTTTAGCTGACGAACCTTGAAGCCTTGCCGAGCAAGCAGCGCGGGAATCGAATCGCGACCGACGAGGTGGCCGCTTCCAACGACAACAAAAGCCGGTTCACCTTTACGTGCCAGCCTGGCAATCGATTCACTCATCCTGCGGTTACGCTGACCGTACATCGCTTCTGTGAATGACTCGCTTGAGGGGCTGATCTGCTCCGCTTTCTGGAGTGTTTCCTCCAAACGTTCGGCGTCACCTGCCTGCCAGGCAGCAACCATCTCTCCAAGCACTTCGTTCAACGATCCGTCGTCCACCGCCGCCATTATGGCGCGCAAGCCATTTAACGAATCGGCGCGGCTACCGGCATTGAGCGCTCGCACCTGTTGCTCGGCCGTCTCAAGCTCCACCAGGCGCTTACCGCCCCTCTTTGCCCGATCGAGAAAGTGAAGATCCGTCCCGTAGAGTGGGAGCAACCCCACCCGCTGCGCGGCCGCGAACGTCACCATGAGGCTGGCGATATTCGGCGTGAGCCTTTCCATCGCCGACTCCGGCATTTCCAAAGCCTGGAGTTGGCGCTTCAAGCTGCCCCATTCGGCCTCGCTCAGATCGAACCGCAGATTCCCGCCACCCTCGTCGTTTTGAAACAGCGCCGCGGCCACTCCAGGCTGTGTCGGGTCAAGCTCGACCGCCAAGACAGCGGCCTTGGAAAATCGCGCTTCGACAGCCCTTGGTAACGGGAAACAGTCCACCCGGCATAGATGCACCGAACCGAAAAGCCAGACCGGCGCGGAACCGCCCGTGACCTCCCAAAGCAGCACATCGGCCCACGCCCACGGTGTGGCGCAAAACAACGCAAGCAACAACAGCCCGCCGCACAAACGCCGGTACCAGCCTGCAAGCCTCATCTTCCCGTTCAACGCTTCCCCTCAACTCACACGGCTACCCGGCACAGCGGCGACTTGGCATATCAACCGATTGCAAGCTCTCGCCTCGACGACAGCGTGGCGCGAAGATCAGGCCGGCTCAAGCACCGAACGGATGGCGGCGCAGGATGGTTTCGTCGCGCTCGGGACCGGTGGAAATCACGTCGATCGGAATTTCACAAATTTCCTCGATCCGGTGCAAGTAAGCGCGCGCTTCCTGCGGCAGCGCATCCCAACTGCGCGCACCGTAGGTCGTACCGCTCCAGCCAGCCATGATTTCGTAAATCGGCTCGCAACGCGTCACTTCCTCCGACCCCATCGGCAGTAGGTCGATCCGCTTGCCATCGAGCAGATAACCGGTGCACAGTTTCAGCTCATTCAGGCCGTCGAGCACGTCAAGCTTGGTGATGCACAGACCGGTTACGCCGTTGATGATGATCGAGCGCTTCAAGGCCGCCAGATCAAGCCAGCCGCAGCGGCGCTTGCGCCCGGTGACGGTACCGAACTCGCGCCCCTTGACGGACATCTGCGTTCCTGGCAAACCGGTGGTTTCAATATCCAGTTCGGTTGGGAACGGGCCACCGCCAACGCGGGTACAGTAAGCCTTGGTAATGCCAAGCACGTAATGCAACCTGCCCGGGCCGACCCCCGAACCGGCCGCGGCCTGCCCCGCCACACAGTTGCTCGATGTGACGAAGGGATACGTGCCGTGGTCGATATCGAGCAAGGTTCCTTGTGCGCCCTCGAACAACAGACTGCCACCGGCCTTGTTGACCGCATACAGTTCGGCGGAAACGTCGGCCACCATCGGCAGAATCTCCGCCGCATCAGCCATGGCCTGATCGAAGACCGCCTGAAATTCGACCGCCTCGGCGCCAAGATGATGAACGAGAACGAAATTGTGGTATTCGAGGTTGGCCTTTAGCTTCTCGGCAAAACGGGCGCGATCGAACAAGTCATACACCCGCAACGCGCGGCGGGCGACCTTGTCCTCATACGTCGGGCCAATGCCCTTGCCAGTGGTGCCGATTTTATCGCTATCCGCCTTGGCGGCCTCGCGGGCGCGATCGAGCGCGGCGTGATAGCCAAGAATCAACGGACAGCCCGGGCTGATGCGCAAGCGCTCGCGAACCTGAATACCACCCGCCTCAAGCGTGCGAATTTCGGCCAGCAGGTGGTGAATATCGAGCACCACACCATTGCCGATGTAGCACGCGACACCCGCGCGCACGATGCCGGAGGGCACCAGATTAAGTTTGTACTCGTCGCGCCCGATCACCAGCGTATGACCGGCATTGTGCCCGCCTTGAAAACGCACCACGCCACGAGCATGATCAGTCAACCAATCGACGATTTTCCCTTTACCTTCGTCACCCCATTGCGTACCGACGATCACTACATTCTTTGCCATCGTGCTTATTCCTCTTGAAGCGCTTCAACCATCCAGCGGTCGTTTCGCAGCACCAATCGCCGGTCGCAACCGGCTTCGCGCCATGTTCCGTCATGCCCCGGCAAGGCGGCCACGACAATTTCACCACGCGCGCGCAAATCATCGATCGCCGCCGCAAGCGCGGCATCGTTCAGCAGCGGCGCAAGAACCCCCTTCGCAGCAACCTGCCCCCCCGGCAAGCGTAGCGCCAATTCACGCAGATCGAGGCTGAACCCCACTGCCGGCCTGGCACGACCAAAAGCCTGACCAACATGATCGTAGCGGCCACCGAACGCCACGGCAGCGGGCGAGCCACCGCCATAAGCGGCAAAAACAACACCGCTGTGGTAGTGATAGCCACGCAAATCGGCCAAATCGAAACTGATCGGCAGGTCGGCCAGCGAACAGGCCACACGTCGCAAATCATCCAGCGCGGCATCGACCTGCGCATCTCGCGGCAGTTGCCGTGCGGCGGTTTCGATCACTTCCGCGCCACCATAGAGCTGCGGTAGCAGCAACAGCGCGGCACGCGCCGGCTCGGGGACATCGCCAAGTGCATCGCGCAATCCCGGCACATCCTTGGCCTGCAGCAAATCGAACAATGCTTCCTCACGCCCCGGCATCAACCCGGCTCGCGCCGCGAGGGCGTGAAAAAGGCCGACATGGCCGATATCGATACGCGTTGCCGGCACGTCCGCCTGCCGCATGACTTCGGCAAGCAGGCGCAGGATTTCGATGTCCGCCTCCAGCCCGGCATGGCCGTACAGCTCAGCGCCGAGCTGCAGCGGCTCGCGCGTCGCCGTCACCGACGACGGCAACGTATGCAGCACACTGCCGCAATAGCACAGGCGCGAAACACCGCCGCGATTGAGCAGATGCGCATCGATGCGCGTCACCTGCGGCGTCATGTCGGCGCGCACGCCCATGGTGCGACCGGAAAGCTGATCGACAAGCTTGAAGGTACGCAGGCCGAGATCCTGCCCCGCGCCGGTCACGAGCGAATCGAGATATTCCAACATGGGCGGCATCACCAATTGGTAACCGCGAACACGAAACACGTCGAGCAGTTTTCGCCTCAAGGCTTCGAGTCTGGCGGCCTCGGGCGGCAGCGCGTCCTGAATATGATCTGGCAATACCCAGCGCATGGAAATGATGGAAAACTCAGTGAAAAACGTAGAGAAAGATCATGCCAAGCAGCATGGAGGAAAGGCCGATGAATCGTATCTGCCCATCGGCCATCTGGGCAAGGCGAAGAAAAGTCTCCCGCCAGGCGGCAGGAGCGACGAAGGGAAGAATGCCTTCGATGATCAGCATCAGCGCAAAAGCAGTCAGCAGTGAGTTGACCATCGAAAGGCCATCGAAGAATTAATTTTTCCGCGCCCCTCCGGCGCTCTTCATGAATTTGAAGAAATCCGAACTCGGGTCCAGCACAAGCACGTCATCCTTACCGTCGAAACTGCCACGGTAGGCTTCGAGGCTGCGATAAAACGAGTAGAACTCTGGACTTTGGCCGAATGCGTCGGCATAGATCGCGGTCGCCTTGGCATCGCCCTCGCCCTTGATCTGTTGTGCTTCGCGATAGGCTTCGGCAACGATCACCTCGCGCTGGCGGTCGGCGTCGGCACGAATCTTCTCGGCCTCGGCAGCGCCCTGCGAACGCAATTCATTGGCGACCCGCTTACGCTCCGCTTCCATCCGGCGATACACCGAATCGGACACCTCGGTCGGCAGATCGACCCGTTTGATGCGCACGTCGAGAATCTGCACGCCGATCTTGCGCGCATCCTGGTCGGCCTTGGCGCGCATGTCTTCCATGATCTGATCGCGCGCGCCGGACACCACATCGTTCACCGTGCGCTTGCCGAACTCCTCGCGCAGACCGGCATTCACCGTTTGCGACAAACGGGTGCGCGCGCGCGCCTCGTCGCCGGCCACCGATTCGTAATACAACCGAGGCTCAATGATGCGCCACTTGAAGAAGAGATCGACCAGTACGTTCTTCTTCTCGGAGGTGATGAAACGCTCCGGCTCCGCCGTATCCATGGTCAGAATGCGCTTGTCGAAATAGCGCACGTTCTGGAGCAGGGGTATTTTGACGTTGAGACCGGGCTCATCGATGATTTGCTTGACTTCGCCAAGCTGAAAGACAATCGCATATTCGCGCTGATCGACGGTGAACAGCGACGTCGAAACGAGTACAACGACAAACAGCAAAATACTGCCGATCAAGGGCATTTTGTTGCTCATTATCGTTCTCCCCGCTCACGGTTGCGCATCAGATCGCGATTCCGCGGATCGGTACTCGTACCGCTGCTCGGCGGTGTGGACGCGCCATGTGCCTCCGGCGTCGGCAGGGCGATGGCGGAACCGCCTCCCGAAGCAGACGACTGAAGCAACTTGTCCAACGGCAAAAGCATCAAGTTACCGTTGCCCTTGGCGTCGATCATGACCTTCGAGGTATTAGACAGAACCTGCTGCATGGTGTCGATATACAGGCGCTCACGCGTCACTTCCGGGGCGCGCCGGTATTCGGTCAGCACCTGATTGAAGCGGCTGGCTTCACCTTCGGCGTTGGCAACGATTTTCGCGCGATAGCCGCTGGCTTCTTCGAGAAGACGCGACGCGGTACCGCGCGCACGCGGGACAACCTCGTTGGCATACGCCTCGCCCTCGCTCTTTTGCCGTTCGCGATCCTGCCCGGCCTTCACCGCGTCGTCGAACGCGGCTTGCACCTGCTCCGGCGGCTGAGCGTTCTGCATCGTCACACGGCTGATCTGGATACCGGTTTCGTAACGGTCAAGAATCCGCTGCATCGACGCCAGCGCGTCCACGGCGATTTGCTCGCGCCCCTCGTACAACACGAAATCCATGCGGCTCTTGCCGACCAACTCGCGCATCGCGGTTTCCGCAACCTGCCCGACCGATTCGTCCGGATTACGGTTGTTGAATACGTATTTTTCCGGGCTGTTGAGCACATACTGCACGGCAAACTGGATGTTGATGATGTTCTCGTCATCGGTCAGCATTAACGATTCGCGCAATAGCTTGTTCCGCTCCGAGCCGCGATAACCGACCTCCACCGTGCGTACGCCGGTGAAATCGACGATCTCATGGCTTTCCAGCGGGTAGGGCAAACGCCAATGCAAGCCAGGCTCGGTCGTCTCGGCGAATTTGCCCAGGCGCAGCACGACGCCGCGCTGATTGGCATCGACGGTGTAAAAGCCGCTCGCGGCCCAGATCAGCAGGACCAGCACGATCAAAATACCGATGCCGCCACCGAACTGCTTGGACGAAAAACCCGGCAGATCCGGTCCACCGCCTTGCCGGCCGCCCCCGGAGCCGCCTTCGCGCCTCTGGCGTTTGCCGCCGAACAGTTCGGAAAGACGACGGTTGAGGTCTTGCCAGACTTCTTCCAGGTCGGGAGGACCTTGCTTGCCACCACGGCCATTTTCGCCGCGGTCGCCCCGATCCCCCTTGTCGCCCTGACCACCCCAGCGCGGGTCGTTTAAAGACATGAGAACGCCTGTTATCCCTGTTGTACTGGAAGTTTGTCCACAACATCCGGCATGCTGCCGGCATGGACGATCCGATGCGCTGTTTCGGCCAGCGCGCCTCGCAGAAGACCGAGCCCTTCGCCCGTTCTCGCGCTCAAAAAAACGCGTTTGATTCTATCACAGTCGCCCCTCTCGACCGCCGCCGCGGCCTGAGTCAAGTCGATCTTGTTCCAAATCATGATCTGCTCCACGTCCGCCGCGCCGATTTCGGCTAAAACCTGATTCACCGCTGCAATCTGCGCATTTCGATCCTCGCTGGCGGAATCGACCACATGCAACAGCACGTCGGCCTGCGCGGTTTCTTCCAGCGTGGCGCGAAACGCCGCCACCAAGGCATGCGGCAGATCGCGGATGAATCCGACTGTGTCGGACAGTACAACGTTCCCACCCTCCACATAGAAGCGGCGCGAAGTCGTATCGAGCGTGGCGAAAAGCTGGTCGGCGGCATAGCTACCGGCCTTGGTCAGCGCATTGAACAGCGTCGATTTACCCGCATTGGTATAGCCGACGAGGGAAACGGACAGCGCATCGCGCCGTTCACGTGCACGCCGCCGCACCCGCCGCTGCTTTTCCAGTTGGGTAAGACGCGTCTTCAGCAGCTTGACGCGATTACCCAACAACCGGCGGTCGGTTTCAAGCTGGGTTTCGCCCGGCCCGCGCAGACCGATCCCGCCTTTTTGCCGCTCAAGGTGAGTCCAGCCGCGCACAAGGCGGGTCGACAAATGCTGAAGCTGCGCCAGTTCAACCTGCAACTTGCCTTCATGGCTGCGCGCGCGTAACGCGAAGATGTCGAGAATCAACGCGGTGCGATCGATGACACGGCACGCCAACTCACGTTCGAGGTTGCGCTGCTGCCCTGGAGACAAGGTGTGATTGAAAATCACCAAGTCCGCATCGTGGACGCGCAGGGCCTCGCCGATCTCGGCAACCTTACCTCGGCCAGCAAACAGAGCCGGATCCGGCGCTGCGCGCCGGCCCTGTACAACCGTCTGGACAACCGCGCCGGCACTGCTCGCAAGCAGTTCGAGTTCGGACAAGCATTCCGCAATGGCACCCTGGCCGAAATCCAACTGGACGAGTACCGCCCGCTCGCCGGTTTCGGGCCGCTCAAACATAGCGAACGGCCACACCCGGAACTAACCGCCGACGCACAACGGCATTCAGTTTCCGCCCTCGCCATTTTCCTGCTGCTGGATCGCGATCGGCCGCGACGGCACTACGGTGGAAATGGCGTGCTTGTAGACCATTTGCGTCACGGTATTTTTCAGCAACACAACGTACTGATCGAAGGACTCGATCTGCCCCTGGAGTTTGATGCCATTCACAAGATAAATGGATACCGGAACATGCTCCCGGCGCAAGGTGTTCAGAAATGGGTCTTGTAAAAGTTGCCCTTTGTTGCTCATGGTCGAACCTCGTTACTTACGTTGATGTGGATTAGGGATGTATCAAACTCTCTTCTGCATCGCACAACACAGTATCCGACACATACTGCGGCGCCTCGTTCCCATCATGCTCAAAGCTTGCTCGCATAAGGGTTGTGCGCGGTGCGAAACTGGATTCTCAGGGGCGTCCCCTGCAATTTGAACGCCTCCATGAAAGTACGTTCGAGAAAACGGACATACGCGGCGGGAATATCGTCCAGCGCGTTGCCATGTATCACGATGATCGGGGGATTTGTTCCCCCCTGGTGCGCATAGCGCAACTTGGGCCGGGCGGTGCCGTGGCGTGGCGGCGCTTGCTTGGCGACCGCGGCCTGCATCGTTCGCGTCAGCCGTGGCGTGGACAGATTGGCCATCGCCGCAGCGTAGGCGGCATCGACCGATTTGAGCAGTGCTGCGATGCCCTCGGCTTTCAATGCGGAAATCTGATGCAGACGCGCGAAGGACAGAAAAGCCAACTTGCGCGTAATGTCTTCCTTCAAGCGCTGGCGGCGATAATCGTCCACCGCGTCCCACTTGTTGATCGCTAGCACCAAGGCACGTCCGGCATCGAGGATGAAGCCGGCGATATGGGCATCCTGCTCGGAAATATCCTGTGCGGCATCGAGCACCAACACGACCACGTTGGCCCCTTCGATGGCTTGCAGGGTCTTGATCACGGAAAATTTCTCGACCGCCTCGAAAACCTTGCCGCGCCGTCTCAATCCGGCGGTGTCGATCAGCGTGTAATGCTTTCCGCCACGCTCGAACGGAATCGAAATCGCATCGCGTGTCGTGCCCGGCAAATCGAACGCGATAACACGCTCCTCGCCAAGCAGGGTATTGACCAAGGTGGATTTACCTACATTGGGCCGCCCGACGATCGCCACCTTGGGACCGGCATCGGCATCATCGGCCTCGTCCTCGTCGCGCGGGAATGGCGCCAGCACAAGCTCAACGAGTTGCTTCACGCCATCGCCGTGCGCGGCCGACACTGCCAGCGGATCACCCAGGCCAAGTGCATGAAAATCCGCCTCAACCATCGCGCGTTCGATGCCCTCGGATTTATTCACGACCAGATAAACCGGCCGCCCCGCACGGCGCAGGCGCTCGGCAATCTGCTCATCGTGGGGCGTTCTTCCGGCGCGGCCATCGACCAGGAACAGCAACACATCGGCCTCGGCGATCGCCTGCTCGGCCTGCCGCGCCATCTCGTGCATGATTCCGTCCTTGGCAACGGGATCGAAGCCAGCGGTATCGACGACAAGGTAGGGGCGGTCGCCAACACGGCCCAGGCCGTAATGCCGATCGCGGGTCAGTCCCGGCTGATCGGCGACAAGCGCATCGCGTGTCCTGGTGAGACGATTGAACAAGGTCGACTTGCCGACATTGGGCCGCCCGACAAGAACGAGGGTAGGATTCACTTGCGCGTGCCTGTGTTTTAACGCGTTTCGAGTACGGCGATTTCGCCGTCGCGGCTCTGTACCACAAAGCCATACCTGAAAGGCCGGGGGTCGGCTGTCACCGCGCTGCTGTCGATACGCAGCCGCGCGGCGAAAGCGCCATCCTCGCGGCGCAGCAAATGCACATAGCCTTCGCTGTCACCCACGGCAACGTATTCACCCACGATCAGCGGCCGCGACACGACACGGCGCGCCAACGCATCCTGCTTCCACACACTCGCGCCGCTATACACATCGAGCGCGCTCACCGCATCGCGCTCATCGGTAATGACGGCGTAGCGATTATCCCGATCCATGCCGGCGCTGCTGGAGAAGTCGCGCGACCATAAGGCACTGCCATTATTCACGTCGAAACAAGCAACCCGCCCCTGGTAGGTCACCGCGCACACCTCGCGGCGGCCAATCACCGGTGTGCCGGCCACATCGGTAACACGTTCCAACTCGGTGGAGCCGCGCGGTAGCGATACCGACAATTCCCACAGCATGCCACCGTTCGATAGATTGACGGCAACCAGCTTACCGCCTGGGAAACCCGCCAACGCGACGCCGCCTTCAAGCAGAACACCCGCGTAGCCATGCAAGCCCAGCGCGGGATTGTCGCGCCGGAAAACCCAACGGCGCGCGCCGCTCTTGGCATCGAACGCAACCAGGCGGTGATCCGCCCCGCGTACCACGACCAAATCGGCATTGACCGCCGGTGGCGCCAACACGCCGGTACCGACCGGCGCGCGCCAACGCTCGGTGCCATTGGTCGCGTCGTAAGCGATCACTTCACCGCCGGCTGTCGCCACCACGGCAAGCACGCCGTCGCTACCGACACCGGCGGACAACTCCGTTTTGGCCGAAACGCGCCACACCGCGCGCCCATCCTCGAAACGGGCGACAGCGCCATCGTTCGCCGCGGCATATACGCTGTCACCAACCACCGCGGGGAAGAACACATAGGGGCCGGATTTACCGATATCGGCGGTCCATGCCGGCACCAACCCGGTCGACGGCTGGAAGTCGACCAGAGGGGTCGGCTTTGGCCCGTCGCTGGAAAACGGATTGAGCGACGAACACGCCGACGACAGCAAAGCGGCACCCAACAACGGCAATAAACGGAAACGGGCGCGTCTCATCGATCAACCTTCCAAGGACTCGAGTTTCATACGAACGATTTCACGCAATGTCGCAGCCTGCTGATCCGTGTCGCCGGGCATGTCGATCACCGCCTGATAGGCGGCGCGCGCCTCGGCGGTTTTACCCTGGGCGGCGAGCAGATCGCCGCGCAGATCGTCGAAGCGAGCCTTGTACGCAGGCAACGGCGCGGCTTGCAGCCCCGCCAGCGCTTGATCTGTCTGGCCTTGCTGCTGCTGCACCACAGCCAGACGCAGGCGGGCAAGATCACGCAGCGCGGGGTCCGCGCCTTTACCCACCGCCCATTCGAGCTGCGCCTTGGCGTTATCCAACTCGCCTTTGCGAAACTGGACGCCCGCCGACAATAAAGCGCCCATCTGGGCATAAACGGAACCGCCGTACTGCTCGATCAAGCGGCCGGCGCTCTCGCGCGCCTTCTGTGCATCCTCCGCGTCGGCCGCCTGCTGCACGACAAAGTAAATCGCGCTGGCCTCAACGCCTTGCTTGTTCTGATACCAGCGCCATCCCTGCCAGGCAAACGAACTCAGCGCGGCCACCACCGCCACTGCCGTCACCAGCGTGCCGTATTGGTCCCACCATGCCTTGAGCGCGGATATCTGTTCCTGCTCTTCCAGGTCATACGCTGCCATCGTCATCCTCTTCGTAGGTATACAGAAGCCCGGCCACCGCCTCCGGCAAATCATCGACCGCGATCCGCTGCTGGCCGCCCGGTCCGCGCAAAGGCTTAAGCCCCACCTCGCCGCTCGCCGCCTCATCGTCGCCGATGATGACCGCCACCGCCGCGCCGCTCGCATCCGCTTTTTTCATTTGCGCTTTGAAACTACCGCCGCCGCAATGCAAGACCACGGCGAAACCGTGCCCGCGCAGCGCTTCGCCCGCGCGGAAAGCAAGCCGTTGCGCGGCATCGCCCAGATGAACGACATAAGCATCGGGCTGCACATTTTCCGCCTCGCCGCCGGATTCGCGCCACAACGCAAGCAAGCGCTCGATGCCGATAGCAAAACCCGCGGCCGGTTGCGGTTTGCCGCCAAGCTGGGCGACAAGGCCATCATAACGCCCGCCGGCACAGATCGTACCCTGCGCACCGAGGCGGTTCGTAACCCATTCGAATACGGTATGGTTGTAGTAATCCAGACCGCGCACCAAGCGGTGATTGATCTGGAACGGGATACCAGCGTCCGCGAGCCAGGTCCGCACCGCCGCAAAATGCGCGCGGCTGTCGTCGCCCAAGTAATCCATCAACCGCGGCGCGGCTTCGACCACGGCGCGCAGGGCGGGATTTTTACTATCGAGAATACGTAACGGGTTGGTGTACAGGCGGCGCTTGCCGTCCTCGTCGAGCTGCTCCGCATGCGACTCGAAATAGGCGATCAACGCCTCCCGATGCCGCGCCCGCTCTTCGGCGACACCGAGCGAATTGATTTCGAGGCGCACGTCGTCGATGCCAAGATCGTCCCACAGGCGCGCGCACATCATCATGTGCTCGGCATCCACATCCGGCCCGGCAAAGCCAAGCGCCTCGACGCCGATTTGGTGAAACTGCCGGTAGCGCCCTTTCTGCGGACGCTCATGACGGAACATCGGACCGTGGTAATAAAGCCGCTGCGGCCCGCCGGCGGCAACAAGGTTATGCTCGATGGCGGCACGCACGCACGAGGCCGTGCCTTCGGGCCGCAAGGTCAAGGCCTCGCCGTTGAGCGCATCCTCGAAGGAGTACATTTCTTTTTCGACGATGTCGGTCACTTCGCCAATGGCGCGTGCAAATAGCGGCGTCGGCTCAACGATCGGCATGCGGATCGGGCGATAGCCGTAACTGCGCAGCCAATCGCGCGCGATATCCTCGAAGTGTTCCCAAATTTCGGCCTCGTCGGGCAGGATGTCGTTCATCCCGCGCACGGCCTGCAAGGTCTGACTACTCATTGGCGGGCGTTTTTTCGCTGCTGTTCGTTGTTGTCAATGGCTTCCGCCTGTTTTTTCATATATCGGGTGGCCACGTAATCGTCAACGATGGCCTTGAATTCAGCGGCGATATTATCGCCACGCAGCGTTACCGTTTTGACGCCGTCGACAAATACCGGCGCAACCGGTGTCTCTCCCGTGCCAGGCAGTGAAATGCCGATATTTGCATGCTTGCTCTCGCCCGGGCCGTTCACCACACAGCCCATCACCGCCAGCGTCATGTTTTCGACGCCATCATACCGCTCGCGCCACACCGGCATTTGCGCGCGCACATAAGTCTGAATGCCGGACGCCAGTTCCTGGAAAAACGTGCTGGAAGTCCGCCCGCAACCCGGGCAGGCTGTAACCATCGGCGTAAACGCGCGCAGCCCCATGGTTTGCAGAATTTCCTGCGCCACCACAACTTCCTGGGCGCGGTCGCCATCCGGTTCGGGGGTGAGCGAAATGCGGATCGTATCGCCGATACCTTCCTGCAACAGCACCGCCAGCGCGGCGGTAGACGCCACAATACCCTTGCTGCCCATGCCGGCCTCGGTCAAGCCGAGGTGCAAGGGGTAATCGCAACGCTGCGCCAGATCGCGATAGACCGCCACCAGATCCTGCACGCCCGACACTTTCGCCGACAGGATGATGCTGTCACCCGCCAAACCGTACTCCTCGGCCTTGGCGGCGGATTCCAGCGCGGATACCACCAGCGCCTCACGCATGACCGCACCGGCGTCGCGCGGCTCCGCGCGGCGGGCGTTCTCATCCATGATACGCGCGAGAACGGACTGATCCAGACTGCCCCAATTCACCCCGATACGTACCGGCTTATCGTATTTGCACGCAATCTCGACAACAGAGGCAAACTGCGGATCACGCTTGCTGCCGGCACCGATATTGCCCGGATTGATGCGCAGCTTGGCCAAAGCCTCGGCACAGGCGGGATGATCTGCAAGCAGCCTGTGGCCGTTGTAGTGAAAATCGCCGACCAAGGGCACATCCATGTTCAGCGCCAACAGGCGATCGCGGATATGAGGCACGGCCTTTGCCGCAGCCTCGTTATTGACCGTGATGCGCACCAATTCCGAACCAGCCCGGGCCAATTCAGCCACCTGCATCGCCGTGCCAAGCACATCAGCGGTATCGGTATTGGTCATCGACTGCACGACCACCGGCGCATCGGAGCCGACCATAACGCGACCGACGCGCACCTGGCGGGTCAAGCGCCGCGGCAGCGGGCCCATCGGTAGTACTTCTCGCGTCATGTTGTCACTGCACCGTCAAACGGGCAACGGATACCCGCGTATGAGGAACGAGATCGATCGGCTTGCCCTTGTATTCGAGCTGAACATCCTTGGCATTGCCGATAACCAGAGAAAAAGGCCCCGTGCCCTGCACGCTGCGGCGAACACCCGCGCTTCCGGTGCCTGTATAGACGATTTCGCCCGCGGCATCGCGCACTTCGACCCATGAGTCCCCCGTAAAGATAAATACGAGTCCAGCGCTTTCGATCTGGGCTTTTTCGGCTGGAGCACCTTCGCTCGTACCAACGGGCGCGGAAACCGGCGCTGCCGAAACAGCCGCCGTGGGCGCTGGAGAAGCAGACGGCGACACAGCGGAATCCGAGGCCACAAGCGGTAATGTCTCGGAGGGCATTTCCTCGGGGGACTCTTCCTGCGCCAAGCCTGGCTGTGCCGCACCCCCACCAATCACGTTGAGCGACCGGGCCTGAAACCAATCGAAATACCAACCCGCAAACACAGCAAACAACAAAACCACCACTGCCATGCCCAACGGCTTGGCACTATAGCGCCGATCATCGGTCGGCATATCGCCGTGCGCATTGGAAACCGGGGTCAGCTCGGTCGTCGCCGGCGCGGCCTCCACAGGCACATCCGCCAGCAAGGATGCCGCATCCAACCCAAGGTGCCGCGCGTAGTTGCGCAGAAAACCGCGCACAAAAGCAGGCCCGGGCAGCACATCGTAATCGCCGCTCTCCAAGGCTTCGACTTGGCGGCGTGAGAGCTTGAGCGCCGCAGCCACGTCGGAAAGTGACTCCCTACGCGCCTCGCGGGCGCGCCGAAGCCGCTCACCCGCGCTCAGCGCGGGCGCACCAGCCTCCACCGGATCCTGCTCGGGCAACATGGAGCTCACTCGTATCGGCCTTGCTGCATCTGCTGATATTCGGGCGACTCGGAAAACCGGCTGCGCAGTTGCGCGGCATAGCTTGCTTCCGCGTCGCGATTGCCGAGCCGGCGCTCGGTACGCACCCCCAACCAGGCCGACGCGGCGCTCGGCCCCACCCCGCGATGCATGCGCACCAACCGCTCGTGCGCAACCACGTAGTCACCCCGCTGGTAGGCGATCAGCGCCAACTGGTACAGCGCCTGCGAATTCGTCGGATCGGCATCCACCGCGCTCGTGAACTGCGCTTCCGCGGCAGGGAAATTATTCTGCTGCAACAAACACATCCCCGCATTGGTGTAGGGACGGGTCTGATAACGGTAATGCGGATTACGCGCGGCACGAGCCAGATATCCCAAACCCTCGTCCATCTGCCCCTGCTGACACAGGAACCAGCCATAGCTGTTGTTGAAATCAGGATCGCCCGGCGCGGCCCGCAGTGCCGTTTCCAAATTTTCGCGCGCTCTTCCCATATCGCCAAGGAACATATAGACGACGCCCGTCAGATGATAGGCCGGTGCGTAGTTGGCGCTTTCCGCCAGCGCGGCCTTGGCTTCATCTAGCGCGACTTCATAGCGGGCAACGCTGACATAGGCCATGCCCAACTGAACGTGCACCAGCGCTTTCGCGTCGGCGGGCGAAGCTGCCGCGGCATCGGCCAGCGGCCGGGTTGGCGCCGCGCCGCCACTGAATCCGCCACCTCCGCTATTTCCACCGCCTCCGCTACTTTCGCTGTTTTTCGTCGGTGTCGTGGCGCAAGCGCCCACAACAATGGCAAGCAGGGCCATCGCAATCGCAGCCGTACGCTTCATGAACGCACCTCCAGTGTTTTTTCCAGACGCACGACGCGCCGCCGGGTCCGGTCCTGCACTTGCCCAGCCAGTTGGCCGCAAGCGGCATCGACATCTTCCCCCCGAGTCTTACGCGTCGTGGTAATGATGCCAGCATCAGTCAGAATAGCGGAAAAGCGCCGGATACGCTCCACCGGAGAACGACGAAAAACGGAATGCGGAAATGGGTTGAACGGAATCAGATTGAATTTGCACGGCACCTCGCGCACCAGTTTGACCAGTTCGCGCGCATGCGCCTCGCCATCGTTGACGGCGTCCAGCATAACGTACTCGAAAGTCACGAAATCACGCGGCGCGCGGTCAAGATAGCGGCGGCAGGCAGCCATCAACTCCACCAGAGGATATTTACGATTGATCGGCACCAATTGGTCACGCAAGGCATCGTTCGGCGCATGCAGCGATACCGCCAACGCCACCGGACACTCGTCGCGCAAACGGTCCATCGCCGGCACGACACCGGACGTGGAAACGGTAACGCGACGGCGCGACAAACCATAAGCATGATCGTCCAGCATCAGGCGCAAGGCGGTAACAACGTTGTCGAAATTCGCCAGCGGCTCGCCCATGCCCATCATCACCACGTTACTGATGACGCGGTCGTTATCGCACCCATCGCTCTCCCCGGCCGCCATGCCATCCGCAGCCTCCACTTCGCGCGCGGCACCCAGCAGATGATTCGCCAGCCATAGCTGGCCGATGATCTCGGCAGCCGAAAGATTACGACTGAAACCCTGCTTGCCGGTGGAGCAAAACGCGCAATCCAACGCACAACCAGCCTGCGACGACACACATAAAGTACCGCGGCGCGCTTCGGGGATGAACACGGTTTCGACCGCGTTGCCCTGACCGACATCGAGCAGCCACTTGCGCGTGCCGTCAGCCGATATCGAATCTCGCACCGGCACCGGCGGGCAAATGCACGCCTCGGCAGCAAGCTTTGCGCGCAGCAATTTGGCGACATCGGTCATGCGAGCGAAGTCGTCGCAGCCCTCTCGATGCATCCAGCGCATCACCTGGCGGGCGCGGAACGGCTTTTCGCCTAATCCGGCAAACCAAGCGATCAAACCGTCGACATCGAAATCGAGCAGATTGACCGGAGCCCTCATCGTCGCCATTGCTTCTACCATTCCCGGCTCAAAATTCTGGCTGGCATACATCGGGCATGCCAGCCACGGAAAAATCCGCCGGAGCGATGAAATCGATTACTTACCGTAGACATTCATTCCGGGGAAGAAAAACGCCACTTCCACCGCGGCCGTATCCGAACCATCGGAACCATGCACGGCATTGGCATCGATGGAGTCGGCGAAATCGGCGCGGATCGTGCCCGGCGCGGCCTTCTTCGGATCGGTGGCACCCATCAGATCGCGGTTTTTCGCAATCGCGCCTTCGCCCTCGAGCACCTGAATCATCACCGGGCCGGAAATCATGAACGAAACCAGATCCTTGAAAAACGGACGTTCCTTATGCACGGCGTAAAATTGGCCGGCTTCAGCCTCGGACAAACGCACCAACTTGGCCGCGATGATCTTCAGGCCTGCGTCCTCGAAACGCTGATAAATCTTGCCGATTACGTTCTTGGCAACGGCATCGGGTTTGATGATGGAAAGGGTGCGTTCAATAGCCATGGAAAAGCTCCGGGATTGTTTGTGACAAAGCAGGCAATTTTAGCAGACTTCGGCAACAGCCCGGCACGCACGCCACATCCGGCACGCTTCGCTCCGCATCACGCCTGCTTGCGCTCGGGTGCACCTCGTTCACGCCACCAGGCAACGACGATGGGCAGCAACGACACCACAATAATGCCGATCACCACAGCGGAAAGATTGTTCTTGATCACCGGCAAATTGCCGAACCAATACCCGAGCATGACCAGCGGTCCCACCCAGAGCGCGCCACCGAACACATTGAAGGCGACAAAACGCCGATAGTCCATGCGCGCCATTCCGCCGACGAAAGGCGCAAAGGTACGAATGATGGGCATGAAGCGCGCGATAACGATAGTTTTACCGCCGTGGCGCGCATAAAACGCCTGGGTCCGCTCCAGCGCCTTGCGGTTGAAAAAACGGCTGTTCTCCCACTTTGCGATCCGCGCGCCAAAACGCCGGCCGATGGTGTAATTCACTGTATCGCCCAACACCGCGGCGGCAAACAGCAAGGGAATCAATACCGCGGGGTCCAGTCCGCCGCCCGCCGCCAACGCGCCCGCCATGAACAACAACGAGTCGCCCGGCAAGAAAGGCGTTACCACCAATCCGGTTTCGCAAAACACGATCGCGAACAAAATGGCGTAAAGCCAAACGCCGTACTGCGCCAGCAACGCTTCAAGATGCTGATCCAGATGCAGCAGCAAATCGACAAAATGAAAAAACAACTGGACGAAAAAATCGACAACTTCCATGAACGGACACACAAGAAAGAGTGTGTTCGATCATATCCCAACACGCCCCCATAAGCCGCCCTGACCGAGTGGCGCCCCCAACAAAACGAAAAAGAGGCGGCTCGGCGCTCGCCGAACCGCCTCTTTCCTCATCGCGCGATCTAACTCAGAGCATGCCCAAAAAGCGTGGCAGCCACAGCGAAATCTCGGGCACGTAGGTGACGATCACCAAGAACACCAACATCGTCAGCAGCCACGGCCACACCGCCACGGTCAGCTCCGTGATCCCCATCTTGGTGATACCGGAAGCCACATAAAGATTGAGGCCCACCGGCGGATGGCACATACCGACTTCCATGTTCACCACCATGATGATGCCGAAATGCACCGGATGGATACCGAGCTTGATGGCAATCGGGAACAGGATCGGCGCCAGGATCAGCACAATCGACGAAGGCTCCATGAAATTGCCCGCGATTAGCATCAGGATGTTGGCCATGATGAGGAAGCCGATCACGCCGACGCCCGTGCCGATCATGGCATCCGCCATGCTCTGCGGAATGCCCTCGTGCGTGAGCAGGAAAGAGAACAGAACCGCGTTGGTGATGATGTAGAGCAGCATCGCGCTCATGTTGGCGGAGTTCAGCAAAACCTTGGGCACATCCCTCATGCGCAGGTCTTTGTACACGAACACCGCGACAAAAAAGGCATACGCCGCACTCATCGCCGCCGCTTCGGTCGGCGTGAAATAGCCCTTGTAGATACCGCCCATCACCACGACGATCAGGAACAGGCCCCAGAAGGACTCCCTGAAGGCTCTCCAGCGCTCCCCCCAGCTTGCCTTCGGCAAACGCGGATAACCAAACTTTTTCGCCCGGTACCACGTCGTGAAGCCAAGGAAAACCGCAAGCATCAATCCCGGCACCACGCCGGCCATGAACAGCGCCCCCACCGACGTGTTGGTCGATACCGAATACATGACCATCACGATGGACGGCGGAATCAAGATGCCGAGCGCACCGGAAGTCGTGATGACACCGGCGCCGAAGCGGTTGGGAAAGCCTTGCTTGACCATCGCCGGCAGCAAGATGGCGCCGATCGCCACCACGGTGGCCGGACTGGACCCCGACACCGCGGCGAACAAGGCGCAAGCCAGCACGCCACCCAAGCCGAGACCGCCATGCCAATGACCGACCATTGCCGTGGCAAAGTTGATCATGCGTCGCGCCACGCCGCCGTGGGTCAGGAAATTACCGGCAAGAATGAAGAACGGAATCGCCATGATTTCGAACTTCTCTATCCCGGTAAACAACTTCATTGCCACGGATTCGATCGGCACCTGCGTCATGGCGAACAGAAACGTCAGTACCGTAAGCCCGAGCGAGATGGAGATGGGCATGCCCGTCAGCATCAGCGTCAGCAGAATAACGAAGATGATTGCGGCGCTCATTGTTTGTCTCCCTTACCGGCGTCATCTTTCTGGGCGCCGTCCCCCGTGCCCATATTCTTGTGAACCAGATCGCGTGGATGAAGGTTGTCGTCCATATCGTAAGGATTCACATCCACCGGCAAGTGCTCTTCATCAATACCATCGACATGACCATGATCGTGGTGCGGCAACTCGCCCGACCGCCAGAAATTCGTCAATACTTGCAGAAAGCGAAAGCACATCAAGTAAGACCCCAGCGGCACGGCGGTATAGACGATCCAGGTCGGCCATTCCAGGTCAGGCGTTGTCGGCCCTTCGTACAAATCGCCCACATCCAGGCCAAGCCAGGTAAATATCTGGTAATGCGCGCCGTTTTCCCAGACGAATCTCGCCCCCAGGGTACCGATGATGCCGGTAAATAAGGCGCCGGCCATCAAGCCGAAAATGATGAAACGGCTGCGATTTTTCGCGGACAGGCGATTGATGAGCACATCGACGCCGACGTGAATACCGGTACGCACGCCATACGCAGCGCCAAACTTGGCCATCCACACGAACATGATGATCGTCAGTTCCTGCGCCCAACCCAAATTGATGGACAACAGCCAGTCCTGCACTACGGGAATCGCAACGCCGGATCCGTAGCGGTGCAAAACCGACACGAAAATGATCGTCGTCGCCGCCCCCATGAGGAAAGCAATAAGCCACTCCTCGAGATGATCGAGTATTTTCAACATAAATTTTTCTCACCACGAAAAACGCCCGCCGATTCCACAAAGCCGGCGGGCGCTGAACGGATTGCGACTCAGAGTTTGTTCGGATCGAAACCGGTCGTCTGGTAGATGGATTGAATCAGATCGGCGCCGATGCGCGACGCCATCGCCTTATGCACCGGCAGCAACGCCTTCTTGAACGCCATCCGCTCTTCCGGGGTCGGCTGATAGACCTCGGTGCGGCCCGCCTTTTTCACCGCCTCCAGCGCATGCACGTTTTCTTCCTTGGCGATCTGGTTGGCGTATTCGGTGGATTCCTTCACTGCACGCTCAAGCTGGCTGCGCACATCGGCCGGCAGACCGTCCCAGAATTTCTTGTTGGTGATGACGGCATAACCCAGATAACCATGATCGGTCAGCGTCAAATACTTCTGCACCTCGTGCATCTTCTGCGTGTAGAGGTTGGAAATCGGATTCTCCGTGCCATCCACGACACCGGTCTGCAAAGCCTGATAGACCTCGGAGAACGCCATCACCTGCGGCAAGGCCTTCAACTCACGGATTTCTTCTTCAAGCACCTTGGATGACTGAATGCGTATCTTCTTGCCGCGCAGATCTTCCGGCTTTTTGATCGGTGTATTCGCCGAAAAAGACTTGAAGCCATTGTCCCAATACGCCAACCCTTTGATGCCCTTGGGTTCGAGCTTTGCAAGCAGTTGCTGGCCTACCGCGCCATAAGTGACCTTATGCAGATCTTCGTAGTTGTCGAAGATGAAAGGCAGATCGAAAACCTCGAATTCACGCACACCCAGCGGACCGAACTTCGCCAGACTGGGCGCCAACATCTGCACCGCGCCCAACTGCAAGGCCTCGATTTCCTCTTTGTCCTTGTACAGCGTGCTGTTCGCGTAGACTTCCACCTTCACCGCGCCGTTGGTGTACTTCTCGGCCAGTTCCTTGAACCGTTCGGCGGCCTTGCCCTTCGGCGTATCCTGGGCGACAACGTGGCTGAATTTGATCATGATCGGGTCCGCCGCCACGGTAACAGCGGACAAGCCCATTGCCACCAAGCCAAACAGAAGCGCGCGAATTTTCATGTTTCCTCCTTTATTTATGGTGAAGAATGCTCGCAGTCATTGCGTTTTATTCAGCCCGCACCGCCGCTGACGAACGTGAAACCCTTGCCATTCAGGCACGTGCGCCGGAGCTGAGCATCCAATAAGTATCCTTGCCACATCAACACGGTCGCTATTGTGGTCTTCCACATGACTGCACAGACCTCGTGAAGTCACACCCCATGAACCGATCCGCCCTCGCACTCGCCCCACCCGCCGCCATGCAAGAACGCTGGTTTCACAACCTCGCGCCGCTGAGTCTGGCTCTCTGCCTTGCCGCCATCACCGCATTGGTCTGGTTCACGCGCGCATACGACGCCGAAGAGCAACAAGCCACGCTGATCAGCGACACGTTGTGGATGGAGCAGAATCTGCGCTTTCAACTCGACCGCAACGAAGCACAATTGCAGCAAATCGCGCCAGCGCTACTGAGCGGCGAGCGTCTGTCGACGCAAGCCGAGGCGCAACTACGCCAGTTGCTGACCCAGGACCGTGGCCTCATCCGTATTTTGTGGCGCGACCAGGACGGACAGTTGGTTGGCGCATTGCCACCTATTACAGACAAGCATCTCGCGGACAAACACCCGACCGACGACACCACCACCACCACGCCGGAAGCCCTCTCCCGCCTCACCCGCTCCATCGGCCACCCGATTTTCGGTTCACCCTACCCAACCGCCGACGGTCAAATCCACTTTGAAGTCAGCATACCGACCTGGTCGGACAGCGCCTTTCTCGGCACGGTGATCGGCGTGTATTCACTCTCCGATCTCGTCATGCGCGAATTGCCGTGGTGGTTTTCCGAACGTTATCGGGTGGCCGTGCTCGACGCCGACGGCAAGGAGATCGCGGCCAAATCCAAGATCGCACCACTGGCCGCGAACCGCAGCTACACAACAAGCCTCGATCCACCCGGCCACGGCCTCCTGCTGCAGATCACCCCGTACAAGAACGAAACTCGCTGGATGCCGCTACTGCTCAGCGCATCCATCATGCTGCTGGGTGGCGTCATCATCTGGAGCATCTGGCAGCTGCGCCGCCAACTCACCCGCCGCCAAGCAGCCGAACAAGCGCTGCTTGAAGAATCGGCCTACCGCAAAGCCATGGAGGACTCACTGCTCACCGGATTACGCGCGCGCGATCTCGACGGCCAACTGACTTACGTAAACCCGGCCTTTTGCCGCATGACCGGCTACGACGCCGCCGATCTGATCGGCCGCCGACCGCCCCTACCTTACTGGGAGTCGGACCACGACGAGCGCCGGCGCGAGCTTCAGGAATGCCTGCGCGACACCGGCTCGACACCCAATGGCGTCGAAATCCGTTTTCGTCGCAAGAACGGCGACCGCCTCGACGTACTACTGTTCGAAGCGCCGCTGATCGACGCCCAGGGCCGCCATACCGGCTGGATGGGATCCTTGCTCGACATCACCGAGCAGAAACGCACGCGCGCGCTGGCCCAGCAGCAGGAAGAGCGCCTGCAAGCCACATCGCGCCTGGTGACAATGGGTGAAATGGCCTCCACTCTGGCGCATGAACTGAATCAACCGCTGACCGCCATCGCCAGCTACAGCAGCGGCTGCATAAACCGCCTGGAAGCGGCGGAAATCGACCGCGGAGAACTACACGGCATTCTCGAAAAACTTGACCGCCAAGCACACCGCGCGGGCGAAATCATCCGCCGTGTGTACGATTTCGTCCGCCGCTCCGAACCAAAACGCGAACTCCTCGACCTCAGCGCCGTAATCCGCGATGCCATCGGCCTCATCGAAGCCGACGCACGCAAACGCCGCATGCGCCTTACCACCGAATTTGCACCGCAATTACCGAAAATCGCCGTCGACCCCGTCATGATCGAACAAGCCATCGTCAATCTCGTGCGTAACGGCATGGACGCAATGCGCGACACCCCGGTGGGACTACGTCATATCCATATATCGACCGCCCTCGACCCCAGCGCGCTCGAAGGCGGCGCGCTCGTCGTCCGCGTCACCGATTGCGGCTGCGGTATCGACGCCGACACCGCCCGCCACCTCTTTCAACCCTTCTTCACCACCAAGGAAGAAGGCATGGGCATGGGATTGAACATCTGCCGCTCAATCGCCGAGCTGCACCGCGGCCGCCTGTATTTCGAGCCAACCCCGAACGGCGGTACCATTTTTACCCTTTCGCTCCCCCTGACCCTCGCATGACGCCCACCCACGTCCACATCATCGACGACGATGAAGCTATTCGCGACGCCCTCACGTGGCTGTTCAAAACCCGCGACATCGCCAGCCGCGCATGGCCCACCGGCGAAACCTTCATCAACGCCTGGCGGCCCGACTGGCGCGGCTGCATCGTTCTCGACATCCGCATGGACGGCATGAGCGGCCTCGAGTGCTTCGATGCCCTGCTCGCCCGCGGCAATCAACTACCCGTGATCTTCATCACCGGCCACGGCGATGTACCGATGGCTGTCGGCGCACTCAAAAAAGGCGCATTTGATTTCATCGAAAAACCGTTCGACGACAAACACCTCATCACCCAGGTCGAAAAGGCGATCGAGCACGACACCACACAACACCGCGCCGCAACCGCGCGCGACACCACCGAAACCCGGCTCGCCACGCTCACCGCGCGCGAATACGAAGTCATGAACCGGATACTGGAAGGTAAATACAACAAAGTCATTGCCGACGAGTTGGCGATATCGGTCCGCACCGTGGAAGTACACCGCGCACGCGTATTCGACAAAATGCAGGTGCGCTCGGCGGTCGAACTGGCGCAATTGCTAACGGCGCGGCATGGCTGACGCACACCCCGCCGCGCTTACCCCCACCCCACGTTCATTCACTCGTCCGCAACGCCGAACGGCCGCCAGCACGGCAGAACGCCCGGCATGCCAGGCGCGCACGCAAACGCCGCCGCCACGCCAATCCCGCCGATCCACGCCGCCACGCCATCGATCCGCAGCACCGGCAAACGCTCGCGCATCCACGCCGGCACACCAGCCTCCTGGCACAGATTCTTGAAGCTGCGGCTCGGCCGCCGGGCATCCACACAAAAACGTAAGCCCGGCGTGCGCGCGCTCAGGCAAACATCATCTGCCTGCGCCAAAAATTCGCGGCCAACCCCAGCGCCAAGCAGCGGCGCAAACTCCACCACACCACCAGCCCAGGCAAGCTGCGCTTCGCCGCGCCAATACACCGGAAAAGCTGGCACAGCCACAACCGGCGGCGCCAGCCACACCTTATCCCGATAAACGCAGCAGTCCAACGCCCCGAGCGATACATGCAGCGGGCGCAACAAGGCTGCGGCGCGCAACTGCCGCACCGCCTCCCCCAACCGCGCCCGCGATGGCGCGGGCACACCGAAGCGCCGCGCCTGCCAACGCAACAGATTACCGATGCGCGCATCGCTCAATGCCAGCAAAGCCGCGCGGGAAAGCTCGGCGCCGCCACAGCCGCGTTCATCGAGCGCGGCCAACTCGTCGAGCAACTCGCCCGCCTCGTGAAAATGATCCGCCGCCCGCGCCAATGCCGGCACGGCGGCCGGAAAGCCCACCTCGATCGCCGGCAGCACGCGGTGGCGTAAGTCGTTGCGCGTATAGCGGCGGTCGGCGTTACTCTCATCCTCGACCCATGCCAAATCCTGCGCCCGCGCATACGCGGCAATGCGCTCGCGCCGCACCGCGAGCAAAGGGCGCAGGCGCTTGCCTTGCCGCGCCGCCATCGCGCCGGCGCCGCGCAACCCGGTACCACGCAGTAAGCGGAAAAGCAGCGTTTCGGCTTGATCGTCCTGATGATGGCCCAACACCAGCCAATCGCACTCGACCGTTGCCAAGGCCCGATGGCGCTCGTGGCGGGCAGCAGCCTCCAGACCTTCCGGATGATTGCGGCGCACATCGACAGGGAAAACGTGCAGCGGCACGTCCACGCGGGCGCACAAACGCGCGCAGAACGCCTGCCAGGCGTCGGCGTGAGGGCTCAGACCATGATGAACGTGCGCCGCGACCAGTTCATAACCGAAGCGCGGCTGCAAGCGGACGAGCAGATCAAACACAACAACGGAATCGACGCCCCCGGAAAGCGCGCAGCACAGTTTGCTGTGCGCCCGGACGCCGGCTTCGTCGAGCACACCGGCAACGATACCGACCAACGCCTCATGATCGGCAACGGCCGGCAGCGGCGAATCAGGCGACCCGCTGTTCCTTGAAGCGGCCATAGCCCATGAGCCGCTCCAGGCGCTGCTCCACCAGTTCGGACGGCGACATCGAATCGACTTGGCGCAAAGCCTCGGCAAGCGCGCGCTTAAGGCTCTGGGCCATGACGCGATAATCGCGGTGAGCGCCACCCACCGGCTCGTTGACGATTTTATCGATGAGCCCCAAGGATTTCAGCCGCGCGGCGGTAATACCCATGGTTTCCGCCGCCTCGGCCGCCTTTTCCGCGCTTTTCCACAAAATGGAAGCGCAGCCTTCGGGCGAGATCACCGAATAAATCGAATACTGCAGCATCAACACCTGGTCGCCCACGGCGATCGCAAGCGCACCGCCGGAACCGCCCTCGCCGATGATGGTGCAGATAAGCGGCACCTTCAGCTCGGCCATGGCGTACAGATTGCGGCCAATGGCTTCGGACTGGCCACGCTCCTCGGCGCCAATGCCAGGATAAGCGCCGGGCGTATCGACAAAAGTAAACACCGGCAGGCTGAATTTCTCCGCCAGCCGCATCAACCGTAGCGCCTTGCGATATCCCTCGGGACGCGGCATACCAAAGTTGCGCACGATTTTTTCCTTGGTATCGCGCCCTTTCTGGTGGCCGATGACGACGCAGCTCTGGCCGTTGAAACGGGCCAAACCGCCGATGATCGCCTTATCGTCGGCGTAAGTGCGGTCGCCGTGCAATTCCTCAAAATCGGTAAAGATGTGCTGCGCGTAATCCAGGGTGTACGGGCGCTGCTGATGGCGCGCCACCTGGGCGATTTGCCACGCCGTGAGCTTACTGTAGATATCCTTCGTCAGCGCTTGGCTCTTCGCCTCCAAGCGGGCGATTTCCTCGGAAATATCGACCGCCGAATCGTCCTGCACAAACCGCAGCCGCTCGATTTTTTCTTCAAGCTCGGCAACCGGCCGCTCAAACTCCAGAAAGGTGGTTTTCATCAAACCGTTCCCAACAAAAAAGTCCGTCATTGTACCGCGCCCGCTCCCGCTAGCGGCCCCCCGTGACAGCGCCGAACGTATACGGCATGATGCAGCACCTTGAACAACAGAAGGAGGAGCGGGGTTTTCCGTGCCCCGTCCCATGGGTAGTCGAAGTTCACCGCCAACGCTGTCACTCACCGCCTTGCCCGCGCAATTCATTCCTGCCGCGCGGACGCACACAGATTCCCGCGCAGTTCCTCGACCCGGCCTTCCCGCAGACGCCGGCGCGCCCGGACGATATCGCCCCGTGCCCGGCAACGGCGTTACCACGGTAGATCGCTTTCCGTCTTACCTCCCCGCCCCCCGCTCCGCGCTTCACATCGGCCCCGCCGTCGTTCCGCAACGCGCGCCGCGTACCCTGCCCCCAACATCCCTCCCGGGTAACTGAAAAATGGAAACCCTGTTTCTTGTCGCCCTCGTCTTGCTGAACGGGGTGTTCGCAATGTCGGAAATCGCCCTCGTCACCGCCCGCCGCGCCCGTCTTGCCAAACTCGCCGAGGGAGGCGACAACGGCGCGGTCGTGGCGATGAAGCTGGGAGAGGATCCAACCCGCTTTCTATCGACGATCCAGATCGGCATCACCTCGATCGGCATCCTCAACGGCATCGTCGGCGAAGCCGCGCTGGCCGCGCCGTTGGCGCAGTGGCTGTCCGAATTTGGCCTGCCCCTGCGCGCGTGCCACATCGGGGCGACAGCGCTCGTCGTCATCGTCATCACTTACATCTCCATCGTCATCGGCGAACTGGTGCCCAAGCGGATCGGCCAGATCAACCCCGAAGGCATCGCCCGGCTGGTGGCAAAACCGATGAACGCGCTCGCCATCGCCTCCCGCCCGTTCGTCGTCCTGTTGACGTTATCGACCAATACCCTGCTGCGCCTACTCGGCAAGCGCGACACCGGCGCCCCGAGCGTGACCGAGGAAGAAATCCACGCCATGCTCGAAGAAGGCTCGGAAGCCGGAGTCATCGAAAAGCATGAACACGAAATGGTGCGCAACGTGTTCCGGCTAGACGACCGCCAGATCGGCTCGTTGATGGTGCCGCGCGCCGACATCCTGTGGATCGATCTCAACCAACCGCAGGAAACAAACCTGATGCGGCTGGCCGACTCCGAACACTCCCGCTTTCCCGTATGCCGGGGCGGCCTCGACGATATCGTCGGCGTGATCGCCGCCAAACAACTGCTCAACCAATCGCTGCGCGGCAACGAATTCGACCTCACCGCCCAGCTACAGCCCGCGATCTACGTACCGGAATCGCTCACCGGCATGGAACTGCTCGATCAGTTCCGCACCACCGGCACGCACATGATGTTCGTCATCGACGAATACGGCGAAGTGCTCGGCATCGTAACGATGCAAGACGTTCTCGAAGCCGTCACCGGCGAATTCCTGCCACACGACCTCGCCGACTCCTGGGCCATTCAACGCGAAGACGGCTCGTGGCTACTCGACGGCCTGATCCCCTTGCTCGAGCTGAAAGACCGGCTCGAACTGAAAACAGTCCCGGAAGAAGAAAAAGGCCGTTACCACACCCTGTCCGGCATGGTTCTCTGGCTACTCGGGCGCCTGCCCTGCACGGGCGACATCATCACATGGGAACAATGGCGCCTGGAGGTGATCGACATGGACGGCAAACGTATCGACAAAATCCTCGCCACCCATCTGCCCAACGGCGACGAAACCACCGCCGCCACCGACAGCCCGCCGGACTGAACCGCTACAGAAAGCATCGGCTCGCAATCTGTTAGACTGAATTTCGTAAACCTAAACCACGGAGACAAGCATCCATGGAAAATCGCATCACAACCCCCTCCGCTGCCAACAATGCCACCGCCGTCATCTCGACGAACAAGGTCATCCGCAACACCTACATGCTGCTGTCGATGACGTTGGCGTTCTCGGCGCTGGTCGCCGGCACGGCAATGGCGCTCCAGCTGCCCCACCCCGGCCTGATTCTCACGATGGTCGGCTATTTCGGGCTACTCTTCCTCACCACCAAATTCCGCAACAGCAGTTTTGGCATCGTCTGCGTCTTCGCGCTCACCGGCTTCCTCGGCTACACGCTGGGGCCGATTATTTCCTACTACCTCTCGCTCTCCAACGGCAGCCACATCGTCATGCAGGCGCTAGGCGGCACGGCGGTGATTTTCCTTGGGCTGTCGGGATACGCGCTGACCACGCGCAAGGACTTCTCCTTCATGGGCGGCTTCCTTTGCGTCGGCATCCTGGTGGCCTTCCTCGCCGGTATCGGCGCGATTGTCTTCAGCATGCCGGCCCTGTCGCTGGCGGTATCGGCCATGTTCATCCTGCTGATGTCGGGCCTGATCCTGTTTGAAACCAGCAACATCATCCACGGCGGCGAAACCAACTACATCATGGCCACGGTCACGCTGTACGTGGCGATCTACAACATCTTCGTCAGCCTGCTGCAGTTGCTGGGCGTGTTCAACAACGACTGAGCACGGCAACACGCGAAAACACAAAGGCGGGGATGAAAATCCCCGCCTTTTTTCATGCGCCCGCCCCCATAACCGCCAGCCAGCGTTTCAATCGAAAACGGGCGGATGAAACCGCGAAGCGTTACTCCAGGGATATGCGCAGCTTCCTTAAGTCTTGTACTTTCGCGCGGTATTACCCGGAAGGATTCCGAATGAAGCACATGCTTGCGTTGCTGATGTTGTCGGTCGCTATGGCTTCGCATGCTTCTCGCACGGCCGAAACCCAGGCTGCCAAGGCTGCGCCCTCTACACCGGTTGCGGCGGCGAAATGCGGCGACTTTCTCTCCCGCATTTCGCGCAGGCCTGAACATCTGAAATTCATCGCATGCAAGGATGACGCCTCCGGACAGTTGCACGTTATGACTGCCGCCTACAAGGTCAATGGCAGGTTTGCTTCGCGGGTGGAGGATTTTTTCGTCCGGCAGGCCGGCATGCAGCCTTTGCGCTTCCTCTGCTGCGTGTGGGAAACGGCACCCTCAGGCGATGCGCGCTATGGGCATTTCGATAGCGGTTATGTCTTTCCTGGCAACAATCCCAGCCCCTACGTCGTAAGCATGGGGTCGGAAGAGACTGTGACCTCGCAGCGGGCGAACTGGGGCGAAATAGAATGGTTCTACGTCGAGGTCACGTTGTATCTCGAAGAACCTTAGAGCGCTGCTAGAGTTTGGTGCCCGGAGCGGGAGTCGAACCCGCACGCCTTGCGGCTCCGGATTTTAAGTCCGGTATGTCTACCAGTTTCATCATCCGGGCGTGGATGGCGCCGCCTCAGGGCGGCGCTTGATCGAAGTGTGCTTGCGCTACCAGACCGTGCAATGGGCACGGCTCAACGGTTTTGCTCCGGCAGCACGATATTGACTTCCAATACTTCGTAATTGTCCTGCTTTTCGAGTTGGACCTTGATGTCGTCCGGGTTGACCGCGACATACTTGGAAATGACGGCGATGAGGTCTTTCTGCAAGGCAGGCAGAAAGTCGGCCGCCCCGCCACCGCCACTGCGTTCGTGGGCGATCAGCAGGGACAGCCGGTTCTTGGCGATTTCAGCTGTGCGCTTCTTTTCGCCAAAAATACGGGCGAGCAGGGACATGGCTATTTGCCTCCGAACAGGCGCTTGATAAGGCCCGGCTTTTCATAATTGACGAAGCGCAGCTCGCGTTCTTCGCCAAGGAAGCGGGCGACGATGTCGCCGTAAGCTTCAGCAACGTCGCTGCCTTTGATGTGGATGGCCGGGGTGCCCTGGTTGGAGGCGTGGAGCACGGATTCGGATTCGGGAATGACGCCGATCAGCGGAACGCGCAGCAACTCTTGTACATCCTTGTACGAGAGCATTTCGCCTTCCTCGACCCGCTTGGCCGAGTAGCGGGTGATGAGCAGGTGCTCCTTGACCGGCTCACCACCTTCGCGCGCACGCTTGGATTTGGATTGGAGAATGCCGAGGATGCGGTCGGAGTCGCGTACCGAGGAGACTTCCGGGTTGGTGGCCACAATGGCTTCGTCGGCAAAGGTGAGCGCCATGACCGCGCCGCGCTCGATACCGGCGGGCGAGTCGCAGACGACGTAGTCGAAACCCATATGTTCGAGATCTTTCAGTACCTGCTCGACGCCTTCCTCGGTAAGCGCATCTTTGTCGCGTGTTTGCGAGGCGGGCAGCACGAAGAGGTTTTCGCAATGCCTGTCCTTGACCAGGGCCTGATTGAGCTTGGCTTCGCCGTTGATGACGTTGACAAGGTCGTACACCACGCGGCGTTCGCAGCCCATGATGAGATCGAGGTTGCGCAGGCCGACGTCGAAGTCGATGACGGCGGTTTTGAAGCCGCGCATCGCGAGTCCCGAGGAGAAAGCCGCGCTGGTGGTGGTTTTGCCCACTCCGCCTTTGCCCGATGTGACGACGATGACTCTCACGCTGTCCCCTTGTTGAATGATTGGCGCCGCATCAGTCGAGCTGCAGCGGTTCGATGTTGAGTGTCTGGTTTTCGGCGGTAATGGAAAGTTTCGCTTGCACAAGACGCGCGGCGAGCTTTTCCGGGATGCCGGCTTCAAAGGTGCGATAGACGCCAGCGATGGAGACCAGTTCCGGGCCGAAATGGGTGGTGATGATACGCGCTGCGGTATCGCCCTGCGCACCGGCAAGCGCGCGGCCGCGCAGCGGGCCGAAGCAGTGGATGCTGCCGTCGGCGATGACTTCGGCGCCATTACTCATGCCCGCGAGCAGAACAAGGTCGCCGCCGCGCGCGTAAATCTGTTGCCCTGACCGCAACGGCCGGTCGATGAACAGCGTGCCGGCCTGGATTACGGCAGGCGCTGGCGTTTGAGCAGGCGCGGGTGCTGGTGCGGGCGTTTGGGCCGGCATCACCGGGCGTGACGCATCGGCGCGTATTTCTGCGGTGTCGAGTATCGCCAGGCCAGCTTGCCGTGCCGTTTGGGCCAGTGCTGGCGCCAAATTACGCACGCCGATGGGTTGCAACTGGTAGCGGCGCAGGAGCGACAGCATGCCGGCCCAGTCGATGCGTTCGGGTACCTGCTTCACCGCGGCAAAATCCAGCACGGTTGCTTCGCCGCTGAAAAAATCGGGCATGCCGCCGAGCATTTTGTGCATGTCGTCGGCCAGCCGCGCGGGCTCGATTTCATGCAGCACGGCAAGGGTCGCGCCAAGGGCCGTGTTGCGGAATTCAATCGAGCGGTGAGTGGGAGTCGACATTGGGCAGCGTGATTTCAAAACCTATGGAGTCTAATGACGGACAGGATTTCCGGCAAGGCCGGCGGTGGTGCGGCGTGCTCGTTTCAATGCAGTGTGGGTGGCTGGAACAGCGCGTTTACGTCGTCCAAGCCGAAACGATAAGTGTGGTTGGAAAGATCGTCGCGCACCACGATTTCGCCCTGTTCGGCCAATACCGAGCGCACTTGCTCTTCGCCCAAGGCGCGCAGCATCGCGGCAATTTTGGCGGGATCGGCCGGCCAGTGATGGGTAACGGGGCGCGGGGCATACAGGCGCACCTCTTCTTCGGCGAAGAGGCGCCCTAGCAAGGACTCGGGCGTGAGGCGGAGAAGCTCCTCGGCACGCACAGTGTGGGCAAGCTGATGGATGCGCGACCAGCCATCGGCGTCGCGCTGATCGGCGCCGGGCAGCGCCTGCACGAACAAGGCCGCTGCCGTGTCGGTGTCGCTGGCAAGCCACAGGCCGGCGGGTTGTTGCTCGGATTGGGCGAGGTAGTGGCCGAAGGTGGCGGCGATGCTGTCGCCCGTGAGCGGCACCAAGCTCTGATAGGGCTGGTCGAGCCCTGGCACGTCGAGGCTGAGTTGCAGGCGTCCGTCGCCGACGAGTTCGGGCAGCGTGTGGCCGGCGATTTTGCCTTCGGCCTTGGCATAGCCGCGCAAATTGAGCTGCTCGGTGCAATCGACCACCAGCAAGCCGACCGGGCCGTGGCCCTGGACCTGAAAGGTAAGCCGGCCGGATTGCTTGAGGTTGCCGGCGATGATGGCGGAAACCGCGCTCATCTCACCAAGCAGGCGGGCAACCGGAGCGGCGTAATCGCGGCCGCGCTGCATGGTCTGCCACACGTCGGTCAGGCGCACCACGGCGCCGCGAATGTCCAATTGCTCGAACAGAAAACGCTGGACGTAACTGGATGGCAGGGTATGGGAAGGCGAAAGGGTCATGCGTGCGCTCCAGTTGCAGGCAGGGCGCGGGCCCAGGTTTCGGCGTCGAAGCCGAGCAGGATAGCGCCATCCGGCAGCGCCAACACGGGCCGGCGAATGATGCTGGGGTGGGCGAGCATCAACGCGATGGCGGCTTGCTCGGTATCCACCGCTTGCTGCGCGGGGTCGAGTTTGCGCCAGGTCGTGCCGCGCGTATTGAGCAGTGCGCGCCAGCCCAGCTTGGCGCACCAGGCGGCGAGCATGTCGGCGTCGAGACCGTCACGGCGATAATCGTGGAAGCGATAGGCAACACCCCGCCCGGCGAGCCAGGCGAAGGCTTTTTTCATCGTGTCGCAATTTTTGATGCCGTGGATCACGACTTCATCGCTTGCCGGCTTCACGGGGGTTTTTTCGGTCATTGGCGGCGGGCGCGGGCGAAGGCGGCGGCAAGCGCGTTGCCAGCGGGGGGCTCGTCCCGTTTCGATTGCGGTGCATGACCACCGCGCCGTGGCGCTGGGTCGCGTTTATCGCCGGCATGCGCGCCGCGCGGCGCGACTTCGTCGCTCAAGCGCATGGTAAGCGCGATGCGGTTGCGCGGCAGGTCCACCTCCAGCACCTTGACCTTGACCACATCGCCGGCCTTGACGACGGAGTGGGGATCTTTGACGAAACGGTCGGCCAGCGCCGAGATATGTACCAAACCGTCCTGATGCACGCCCACATCGACGAAGGCGCCGAAGTTGGTGACGTTGGTGACGACGCCTTCGAGCAGCATGCCCGGCGCCAGATCCTTCAAGGTTTCGACACCGTCGCGGAAGGCGGCGGTGCGGAATTCCGGGCGCGGATCGCGGCCGGGCTTTTCCAGTTCGGAAAGGATGTCGCGCACGGTCGGCAGGCCGAAGCGTTCGTCGGTAAAGGCTTCCGGTTGGAGCGATTTGAGCAGGCTGGCATTACCCATCAGCTCACGCACGTTCTTTCGCGTGTGGGCGAGCAGCCGTTCGACCACGGGGTAGGTTTCCGGGTGCACCGCCGAGGCGTCGAGCGGGTTGTCGCCAGCGGGAATGCGCAGAAAGCCAGCCGCCTGCTCGAAGGTTTTCGGCCCAAGCCGGGATACATCGCGCAAGGCTTCGCGGCTGCGGAAAGGGCCGTTGGCATCGCGATGACCGACAATGCCGGCAGCGAGCGCGGTGTTGAGGCCGGAAATGCGCGCGAGCAACGGGGCGGAGGCGGTATTCACATCGACGCCGACGGCGTTCACGCAGTCTTCCACCACCGCATCCAGGCTCTTCGCCAGCCAGCCTTGGTTGACGTCGTGCTGATACTGGCCGACGCCGATGGATTTGGGGTCGATCTTGACCAATTCGGCGAGCGGATCTTGCAAACGGCGAGCGATGGAGACGGCGCCGCGCAGGGAAACATCCACGTTGGGGAATTCACGCGCGGCAAGTTCGGAAGCGGAGTAGATCGAGGCGCCCGCCTCGGAAACAACGGCTTTGGTCAGTTGCAGTTCGGGGCGCGCCTTCATCAAGTCGGCGGCAAGCTTGTCGGTTTCGCGCGACGCGGTACCGTTGCCGATGGCAACCAGTTCGACACTGTGACGCGCGGCCAGCACCGCCAGCGTGGCGAGCGCGCCATCATAATCACGGCGCGGCTCGAAGGGGTAAACGGTGGCGGTATCGACGAGCTTGCCGGTGCCGTCGACAACGGCCACTTTGACGCCGGTACGAATACCGGGGTCGAGCCCCATCGTGGCCCGTGTTCCGGCTGGCGCGGCAAGCAGTAGATCCTTGATGTTGCGGGCGAAGACGCGGATGGCCTCGATTTCCGCCCGTTCGCGCAACTGCCCGATCAGTTCGAGTTCGAGATGCAGCGAAATTTTGACCTTCCACGCCCAACGCGCGGTATCGGCCAACCAGCGGTCGGCGGGCCGACCCTGATCGCGGATACCGAAACGGCCGGCGATGCGGCTTTCACACGGGTGCGGGGCGTTGGGCTGCGCCGGGTCGGTATCCACATCCAGCGCCAGACGCAGTACGCCTTCGTTACGGCCGCGCAGCAGGGCGAGCGCGCGGTGCGAGGGCATGGCGGCAACCGGTTCGCTGAAATCGAACCAGTCGCGGAATTTGGCGCCTTCGTTTTCCTTGCCTTCCACCACGCTGGAGCGCAGCTTGCCGTTCTCTTCCAGATAAGCGCGCAACTGGCCGAGTAGCGTGGCGTCCTCGGCGAATTGTTCGACCAGGATTTGCCGCGCGCCATCGAGCACGCTTTTGACATCGGCAAAACCGGCATCGGCGTTGAAGTACTTTTCCGCCTCGGCCTCGGGTGTCAGCATCGGGTCGGCTAGCAAACCCTCCGCCAGCGGCGCGAGGCCGGCTTCGCGCGCGATCTGCGCCTTGGTGCGGCGTTTCTGCTTGTACGGCAGGTAAAGGTCTTCAAGACGCTGCTTGGTTTCGGCGCCGTCGAGGTCGGCACGCAATTCGGCGGTCATCTTGCCTTGCTCTTCGATCGAAGCGATGACGCTGGCGCGGCGCTCTTCCAGTTCGCGCAGGTAGCCCAGGCGTTCTTCCAGGGTGCGCAACTGCGTGTCGTCGAGGCCGCCGGTGGCTTCCTTGCGGTAGCGGGCGACAAAGGGAACAGTGGCTCCGCCATCGAGCAATTCCACGGCGGCGACAACCTGGCGGGGCGGAACGCCGATTTCGGCGGCAATACGGTGTTCGATCGAGGGAAGCATGCGGATGGTTCGCGCTGGTGCGCGGAAATCGGACAAAACAGGAAGGGCGCGATGGTGCAGCAATCGCGCGGCTCGGGCAAGTTGGTGGCAGGCGAATAAACGCGGGCGGGCAAAAATAAAAACCCGCCTTCCACTTCACGGAAGGCGGGCGAGATGCGCGTCGGCGCGAATCAGTCCTGCAGGACCAGCACGCCGTTCTTGATGGAGTTGTCGTCCGGATCGTTCGACAGAACGAAACCAAGGCTCTGGACGAATTTGAGCATGCGCTCGTTGTTGGCGAGGAAGACACCGTTCATGTAAGAGATGCCCCGGCCGCGCGCGGTGTCGATCAGCACGCCCATGAGCCGGCGCGCGAGACCGCGATGTTGCCAGTCGTCGGCAACGACGACGGCAAATTCGCACGATTCGCCATCGGGATTGACCGCGTAGCGGCAGACGCCGATTTCCTTTTCCGCACCCTCGACCACGATGGTGGCGATAAAGGCCATTTCGCGGTCGTAATCGATCTGGGTCAGGCGCGCGACCATCGCGGGCGGCAGTTCGCGCATGGAGTTCATGAAGCGGTAGTACTTGGTTTCCGCCGACAGATTGCGAACGAATTCGACCTCCATATCGGCATCTTCCGGCTTAATCGGGCGAACGGTGATCTGTACGCCGTCCGGCATGGTCCAACGGCTGATGAGGTGCGACGGATAGGGGTGGATCGCCATGTGGTCGTAGCGATCGGCCGCCGGAGAAACGTTATCGACGACGATGCGCGCATCGACGGCAACGGCGCCATGCTCATCCACGATCAGCGGGTTGATTTCGAGCGTGTTGATCCACGGCAGTTCGCAGACCATCTCCGACACGCGCAGCAGGACTAGTTCGAGCGCGTCCATGTTGATCGACGGCATGTTGCGGAATTCGCCCAGCAGCGGATAGACGCGGGTCGAGCGGATCAGGTCGTGCACCAGGTAGTTGTTCAGCGGCGGCAACGCGATGGCGAGATCGCGGTTGGCCTCGACGCGGTTACCGCCTTCACCGAAGGCGATGACCGGGCCGAACACCGGGTCGCGGCGGGCGCTGACGATCAATTCGCGGCCGTGGCGCTTGAGGATCATCGGCTCGATAGCGACGCCGTTGATCGCCGCCTCGGGTAGATTCTTGCGCACTTCGTCGAGAATTTCCTGGTAAGCCGTGCGCACCGCGGCAAGGCTGCCAAGGTTCAAGCGCACGCCACCGGAGTCGGATTTGTGGATGATCGACGGCGAATCGATCTTCATCACCACGGGCAGGCCGATTTCCTCGGCCAGCACCATCGCCTCGGTGGCCGAGCGGGCGATCACCGTCTGCGCGATGGGGATGCGGAAGGCGGCCAGCAGCGCCTTCGATTCCATTTCGTTGAGCGCCTTGCGGCGCTCGGCCAGCGCGGTTTCGATAACCAGACGGGCGCTTTCGATCGACGGCGGCGACAGATGCGACAACGACGCCGGCGTCTGCATCAGCAGCTTCTGGTTACGGTAGTAGGCGGAAATGTGGCTGAACAGCTCCACCGCCGGTTCCGGCGTGCGCAGCGTGGGGATGCCGGCCTCGATGAAGGCATGGCGGGCCTTCAGAACCTGCTCCTCGCCCATCCAGCAGGTCAACACGGGTTTGTCGGCATTCTTTTCCAGGTCGATCACCGCCTCGGCAACACCATCCGGGTCGCTCATCGCCTGCGGCGTGAGCATGACCAGCGTGCCGTCCACGTTGTCATCCTCCAAGACCGCCGTCAGCGCATTGCGGTAGTGCTCGACACTGGCATCGCCAAGGAAGTCCACCGGATTGCCGTGCGACCAGCTCGCCGGCAGCACGGCGTTGAGCTTTTCTATCGTGCTCTCGGAAAGCGTCGCCAGCGGAATATCGAGATCGGCCGCGCGATCGGCCGCCATCACACCCGGCCCGCCGCCATTGGTGATGATCGCCAGACGGTTGCCGCGCGGACGGAAATGGGAGAACAACGCGTTCGCCGCCGAGTAAAGCTGGCCCATGTTGTACAGACGGATGACGCCGGCGCGACGCAGCGCGGCATCGAACACCGCGTCGTCGCCCGCCTGCGCGCCGGAATGCGACAGGATCGCCTGCGATACGCCCGGATGCCGGCCGGCCTTGATCAGCAGCACGGGCTTGACTCGCGCCGCGCCGCGCAGCGCGCTCATGAAGCGGCGGGCATCGCGGATGCCTTCCACATACAGAAAGATGCTTTCGGTGCGCGCGTCGGAAATCATGTATTCCAGCACTTCGCCGAAATCGATGTCGGACGAGGAGCCGAGCGAAACCACGGTGGAAAAACCGACGTTGTTCGGCCTGGCCCAGTCCAGAATCGCCGCGCACAACGCGCCGGATTGAGAAATGAGGCCGATCGTGCCCTTGACCGCGCTGGCTTGGGCAAACGTGGCATTCAGGCCCAGTTCCGGACGCATGATGCCGATGCAGTTGGGGCCGAGCAGGCGGATACGATGCCTGCGCGCGGCTTCGACCACTTTACGCTCAAGCAAATTGCCGCGCGGGCCGGTTTCGGAAAAACCCGACGACAACACGATGACGGCTTTCACGCCGGCACGGCCGCAACTATCGATAACCGCGGGCACTTTATCCGCGCGGACGGCAATCACCCCGAGATCGAGCCGGTGGGGAACATCCTCCACCGTTTTGTAACAGGGCAGGCCAAGTACCGATTCGTGCGCCGGATTGATCGCGAACAAGCGCCCTTTGTAGCCCGCGTCGAGCATATTGCGGATGAGTACGTTGCCAAGAGAGGCTTCTCGCTCGCTGGCACCGATGATGGCGACGGATTGAGGTTCGAGCAGAGGGCTGAGGTAATGTTTTTCGTTCATCGCGGGAAGGGCTCGAAAAATGCGGAATGGCGCCGCTAGAAAAAAGCGCGCAAATTGGACAAGGCGCTTGAAGAATAGTTTGAAAATGATACTGCAGTGCACAATGGAATGCACGAAATGTCCGAATTTACGCGGCTTGGCGGAATGGCCCGGCATGCGGCTCAGTTCCCGAGGGTAAAGCAGAAGCGGGCGCCTTCACCGGGCTTGGAGTATGCCCAGATCACGCCGCCGTGGCGTTGAATGATGCGCTGCACAGTCGCCAGGCCAATGCCGGTACCGGCAAATTCGGTAGCGTGGTGCAGGCGGTGGAAAGGGCGAAACAGGTTGGAAGCGAACGCCATGTCGAAACCCGCGCCGTTGTCTTCGATACAGAACACACGCTGCTCGCGCTCACGCTCGGCACGAAAGGTAATGCGCGTGACCGGCTCGCGGGAAGAGAACTTCCACGCGTTTCTCAGCAGGTTTTCGATCAGCGCGAGGGCGAGCGTGCGATCCGCCGTCACCATCAAACCGTGGGTAATCTCCAGTTCAACAACGCGCGTGGGCTCCTCTGCGCGTAGCTCATCCATGACCTGCATCACCAGATCGGACAGATCGAAGGTTTCCTTTTGCAGCGGCTCCCGGGTAAGGCGGGCCAGCTCGATCAATGCGTCAATCAAATGCGCCATGCGCTGCGTGGCTTTGAGAATGCGCTCGATATGCCCGCGCGAATCGTCGTCGAGCCGATCCGCCAGTTCTTCCTCGAGAATACGCGCAAAGCCATCGATTGCACGCAGCGGCGCGCGCAAATCGTGAGAGACGGAGTAGGAAAAAGCTTCCAACTCGCGGTTGGAGGCTTCCAGTTCGGTGGTACGCAGGCGGACGCGGGCTTCCAGTTCCTGATTCACATTCTTCAGCGTCAGTTCCGCCACCTTTCGCGCGGAAATATCGGTTAGCGTGCCGGCAATGCCTTGTGGCGCCTCATCGATATCCAGAACCGGCCGGCAGGCGGCCTCGATCCAGCGGATCTCCCCCTTGCGCGTGCGCAGGCGCAATTCACAACGGCATTCCGGCTGCGTGCCGCCGATGACGCCGGCAAATTGGGCTTGTGCGTCGGCGCGATCGTCGGGATGCAGAAAATCGACCAAAGGCTTGCCCAAGCCCTGATCGACGCGATAGCCGCTGACGACCTGCCAGAAACGGTTGAGAAAAGTCAGGCGGCCTTCCGCGTCGGAACGGAAAATGACCTCATTGACCGATTCGACCACTTCGGAATAGCGCCGCTGGCTCTCATGCAACGCACGCGCGGTGCCAATCCGCTCGGTCACGTCCCGCCCGATGCCGTGATAACCGGCAAACACCCCGCCGCGCGACAAGGGCCGCCCAACGAGTTCGAGGTAGCGGATGCGCCGGTCGGCGCCACGCAGGGAAAAAATCTGCGTCACCGTTTCGCGGTACTTCAAACTGGCGCGATAAGGCTCCCAGTCGGTCGCGCCGACAATATCGGCGCCTGCCAGATCCCACGGATGCTGGCCAACGAGCGAAACCGGATTCAATCCGGTACAACCACGAAATCCTCTGCTGACAGCGACATAGCGGTGATCCTCGTCCGTGCGCCACGTCCAGTCCGAAGCCAGCTCGACAACGGCGGCACGCATCCGCGAGCGCTCGATCAGCTTCGATTGCAGGCGCGTAGCGCGGGCCAGCCCTACCCGATAGCCAACACCCCCAACAAGCGCAAGCCCGATCAACGCCAGAACGGCCAGCGTCCAGGGATCGCCGTCGATGATAAAACCGTCGGCCAAAGCGGGCAGCGGCATACACAACGGCAGCAACGCGATAGCTTGAACGCACGCCCCGCTGAGTTGGCGCTTGGAACAGGTGTTATCCACTGTGCATTGATCGTCGAGTCGCCGCGAGAATGTTTTCTCTATACCATAGTTTTCTGCTTTGCAGAGGTGGCGCAAGGCATATGGATACTGCCGGGATGCGCGCCATACCTACCTATGGCCGTTGGGTTCTTTCCACATCATCGACATAAAGGCTTGCCGACGCCATGCTCAATACTCGCCTTTCATCCACGCTGTTTATGCTGGCCGCTGGCCTACCCTGCGCCGTTTCGCCCGTGTTCGCCCAAGCTCAGGCGCCAACCCAGGCGGTGGCGCGCGGCGAAACGGAAACGGTTCGCGCCACCACAATCGTTTGCGGCCTGACGCATCCCTGGGCGCTTGCCTTCCTGCCGGATCGGCGCATGTTGATTACGGAACGGCCCGGACGCATGCGCATCCTATCGGCGGACGGCACTTTGTCGGCGCCGCTGGCGGGCGTGCCCAAAGTCCATGCGCAAGGCCAAGGCGGCCTGCTCGACGTTGTGCTCGGCCCCGGTTTCGGCAGCGACCACGCCATCTTCTTTTCTTACGCCGAACCAACGGCCAACGGCGCGCGCACCGCCGTGGCGCGGGCAACACTGGATGTGGACGCACTGCGCCTGCGCAACGTCGAACGTATCTTCGCCCAGCGCGACGACCCCGCTGGCGGCAACCACTGGGGCTCCCGCCTAGTGTTCGGAACCGACGGTAAGCTGTTCGTCACACTGGGCGACCGCTACGATCACCGTGACAAAGCGCAAGACCTCGGCAGCCACCTGGGTAAGATCGTCCGCATTGAAGCCGACGGCCGCGTGCCGGCGGACAACCCCTTCGCCGGCCGCCCCGGCGTTTTGCCGGAAATCTGGTCTTATGGGCATCGCAACGTGCAAGGCGCGGCGCTTAACCCGGCCAACGGCGAACTCTGGATCGACGAGCACGGACCACAGGGCGGCGACGAGGTAAACCGCGTATTGGCCGGGCGCAATTACGGCTGGCCGGTGATTACCCATGGGCGCGAGTACGTCACCGGCTTCAAGATCGGCGAGGGCACCGAGCGCGCCGACGTCGAACCGCCGCTGCTGCAATGGACACCCTCGACCGCGCCGTCGGGCATGGCCTTTTACACCGGCGACGCCTATCCGCAGTGGAAGGGCAACGTCTTCGTCGGTGCGCTCAAATTCCAAATGCTCGTCCGCCTGCAACTGGACGGCAACAAAATCGTGCGCGAGGAGCGCCTGTTAAGCAACCTGGGGAAACGCATCCGCGACGTGCGCCAGGGACCGGACGGCAAACTGTGGCTGCTGGATGACAGCGACGGTTGCGTGCTACGGCTGGACCCGGCATGACGATCACGATCAACCGCGGCGGAGCACTACTCAAGGCATTTTCGACCTTATCCGAAGCGATTCATGAACCTGCGGAGCACAGGAGGAGCATTTCTTGAAACCCGTACTTTTGATCACCGGCGCCAGCCGTGGCATTGGCGCTGCCATCGCACGGCTGGCGGCACAACGCGGCTTCGCGGTTGTCATCAACTATGCCAGCAAGGCATCCGCCGCCGATGAAGTCGTGCGCGACATTCGCGCCCACGGCGGCACCGCTGCCGCGATACGGGCCGACGTCGGCGAGGAGGCCCAGGTGCTGGCGATGTTCGAGCGGATCGACACCGAATTCGGCCGTCTGGCCGCACTGGTGAACAACGCCGGCGTGGTGGATGTGCAGGCGCGCGTGGACGAAATGAGCGCCGAACGCATCGCGCGCATGTTCCGCATCAACGTAATCGGCAGCTTTTTGTGCGCACGCGAAGCGGTGCGGCGCATGAGCCCGCGCCACGGCGGCGCGGGCGGCGCCATCGTCAACCTCTCCAGCGCCGCGGCGCGCCTCGGCTCACCGGGCGAGTACGTGGATTACGCCGCGAGCAAAGGTGCCATCGACGCCTTCACCCTCGGTCTGGCGCGCGAAGTGGCGACGGAAGGCATCCGCGTGAATGCGGTGCGCCCTGGCCTGATCGATACCGAAATCCACGCCAGCGGCGGCATGGCCGACCGTGCCCACGCACTCGCGCCCACGGTGCCGATCAAACGCCCCGGCACGGCCGAAGAAGTCGCCCAGGCGGTACTGTGGCTCCTGTCGCCCGAAGCCAGCTATACGACGGGTGCTTTACTCGACGTGACAGGAGGCCGCTGAAGCCGCGCCAAGCCCACTTCTACCGCTTGTTGAATCTCCAACTTCTATCGATCAAAATTGCACCATGCACACTAGCGAGGGCTGATATGTTTACCGCAGCCATACGCCGTACCGATCCTGGCGAAGTATTAGGCAAGGCGCTGATCAACGCCGGCAGGGAGCTCGGCCTGACCCAGGCGGCGCTCGGTGCCGTTATCGGCAAGGATCGCAGCGCAATCAGCCGTGGCGGTATCGACCCCACAACCAAGTCGGGCGAGCTCGCCCTGCTGCTGATCCGGGCCTATCGCGCCCTGTTCGTGCTGATGGGCGGCGATTCAACGCAAATGAAACACTGGATGCACACCGGCAACCACCACACCGGTGGCGTGCCGGCTGAACAAATCCGCAGTGTGCAAGGCCTGTTGCGGGTAGTCGAATATCTCGACGCGATGCGCGGCAAGGCGTGAACTCCAGCGCGCACCTCGACCTCTGGGCACTTGCCGGCGCGCGGGCCAAAGAAGTCGCGCTCGGTGGCGCCATCCTGCGGCTGGTGGAAAGCCAGGCACAGGTCGCCACCAACCGCCTTGTCGATACGCTGGACGAACAAGCCCTGCTCGAAACCCTGCTGGAATCCTCCAAACCCCCGCTGGTCGCGGGCACCGAGCGGCTGCACTACCTGCTTGCCACGCCGTTCCGTTACCCGCCGCTGCGCCACGGCTCCCGCTTTGGCGGGCGCTTTGAACCCAGCCTGTTCTACGGCGCGCGCAAAGCAACAACCGTCCTGGCCGAAGCGGCTTATTACCGTTTGGTTTTTCTCCACGGCATGGCACAGCCCCCCGCCACACCGCTAAGAACGCAACACACCTTGTTTAGCGCCACAATCCGCTGCAGCCGTGGCCTGCGCCTGCAAGCCGCGCCTTTCGACGCATGGTTCGACACCATCACCGACCCGACGGACTATACGGCCACCCAAGCTCTTGGCGGCGCAATGCGCGCAGCGGGCATCGCCGCCTTCGAATACCCTTCCACGCGGGATCGCGCGCACGGCATCAACCTTGCCCTGCTCACCCCTGCCGCGCTGGCATCGACACGACCTACCCAGACTCAACCGTGGCTGGCGGAAACCACCCCAGCCGGCGTGAATTTTTACAGTACCGAGCACGGCGAGGTTCACCGCTTCGCCCGCGCCGACTTCGAAATCGACGGCAGACTTCCCGCCCCGGCGATGTAGCATGGCCCTGCTCAACACGCATTTTTCAATGGCGGCAATACGAATCAAATGGTTGAAATAGCTGGACAATCCGCACCGTCACCCTGGGTGGCGCGTTTTTCACCCCTGATCGCGCCAGGCGGCGAGGTACTCGATTACGCCTGCGGCAGCGGACGGCACGCGCGCTGGCTCGCGCGGCGCGGGTTTCGCGTCGAAGCGGTAGACCGCGACAGCGCCGCGCTTGAACTGCTGCGCGGCACGCCGGGCGTAAAACCGCGCCGCGCCGATCTGGAAAACGAACCGTGGCCCTACAACGGCCGCCGCTTCGATGCCGTGGTGGTCACCAACTACCTGTTCCGCCCACGCCTCAATCTACTGCTCGACACACTAAACCCAGGCGGCGTGCTGATCTACGAAACCTTCATGATCGGCAACGAACGCTTCGGCAAACCGAACAACCCGGATTTTCTCCTGACGCCAGGGGAATTGCTCCAGCATCTCGCGCCAAACTGGACCATCGTCGCCTTCGAACAAGGCGAAATCACCACCCCGCGCGCAGCAGTCGTGCAACGCGTCTGCGCTATTCGGGATGGCGTTGTGCCACGTTTACCTTAGAACCCGCCTACGATATCCGCAGCAACAATATCCATTCATCACACGGGGCCGACCATGGAAAAGGAAAATGAAAAGGATGACTACAATTTGCTGCACAGCTTTTCCATGGTGGAAGCCAGCTTGCATTACACCATCAGTGTTTTTGGCAATGAGCTCGCCAGAAGGGAGGGATACAAAGTCCACAGCGGACTCGGCGCGGTTCATTACTACCTGTGCGTCAAATTCGGCTGGTTGCCGGAAAGAGTCCGCTCAATGAGTTGGCGCGATCTTCATTTTTTGCTGATAGAAGACATGCATGGCTGGACTATCCCCAAAGAAGCTCAGCGTTAGCGAAGCCTCCCCCGGAATTTCGTCTGCCAAGGGCGCCCTAAAAGGGGCGTCATTTTTGGAAGGCAGAAAACGGAGATGCCGAAGCCTACACGTTCGAATTCAAAGAACTGACGGACAAAGCGTAGGTGCAGGGAACTCGGATTGGGCGATCAGACGTTGCGCAACGGGGTCAAGGCAGCAGCGGACGGCAAGCTAAACGATGCCGGCGGCAGAATCGTGGTGACTGAGGGAAGAGAACTTTCCAGGCTTTGCGCCGAAAATCCCCGGCTCAAGCGCAGAGCTCCCGCAGCTACGCATTAGTCATAATCCGACACCCCAAAGCCATCATTTTTGTATTCAAATCCAAGCAGTTGAGCCCGGAACGTATCGAAGGTAGCGGCAAGACCAAGAAAGCGTAGCCGCGTGGCGATGTAGACCGACTGCCCCTGCTAGCAAAAGGTGCGTTGAGCACTTACTATTCACTATGCTGTAATTATAAGCGCCGCAATGGCCGTGCATAGATGAAGTCCCCAGCGGGGATAACTACAGCGCACAACGATAAATAGAGTTTTCCGACGAAAAACACAACAATTCAGGAGGAAAGCAATGCACGTATTCAACGAACGCATCCGCAAGCACGCCAAGCATGTCAAAAGCGTCGGTGCGTATTGCAATACAGAAGAAACCACAAAGCAGGCGCTGATCCTGCCTATGCTCGACATTCTTGGTTTTTCACCGTTCGACCCGACAAAGGTAAAAGCCGAATATGGCGCTGACCTTCCTGGCGTAAAAAGCAGCGAGCGCATTGATTACGCGCTTTTTTGCCACGGTATGCCGGTAATGCTTATAGCGGTTAAGGCATACAGCGAAACGCTGGAAAATCACTGCCCACAACTGGCGCGGTACTTCAATGCAACACCGAAAATGACCATTGCCGCCATCACGAACGGCAGAGAATGGCGCTTTTTTACTGGTCTCAACAACAAGAACGTGATGGATGCAACGCCGTTTTTGTCCGTCAGCTTCGAGAACATGGATGGCACGCTGGTTAATCGTCTATCCCGCTTCCGCCATGACGAGTTCCAGCCGGAAGTTTTACGCATGCTGGCCGAGGAAACGGTGTACCTCAACGCCTTCACCGACGTAATCAGCCAAGCCTTGTGCAAACCGGACGCCGAGTTTGTCCGTTACGTGGCTGGACGAGCAGGCATCCAGCGTCAGATCAATGCTCGCTTCATCGAGTCGGCCACGCCTATCGTCAAGCAGGCGGTAGAACGGTCGGTCAGTAAAATGGCGGTATCCGGCCTGACGACAAAACCCATAAATTCAAAGCCGGTTGAAACGACAGATGAACAGCAAGACATTATCGATCCGGACAACCCGAAGATAGTTACAACCTATGCCGAGCGGCGTATTTTCGAAGTTGCAAAAAACATTGTTGGCGATGCGGATATCATTGCACGAGACACGGAAAACTATTTCTCTGTCCTGTACCAGAACAAGGCCAATCGTTGGTTGCTACGCTACTACGGCAACCGACGGCAACCGACGATTACCGTTTGTGTGCCGATGACGGAAGAAAGAAAGCACGAAATTATCCGCGCCGGTTTGCAAATAGGGGCAGGAGATTCCATCCTTCTTCCGCAGCCTGAATATCTGCTGTGTATTCCTGGAATCATCTTTGACGCGCTAGAACACTGTAAGGATGACGCCAATTTCAAGCGTGCTCAGACCGTAGAATAGCCACCCGGCTGAACACGCTCATTTATGGCGTGGTAATCGGAGAAGTACGGCTGGTGCCAGAAAACGGCACTCTGACCGCAGAAATGCAAAGCGTCGGGCTAGCCGGCGCTTTGCAAATAACGTTGGTTGCGGGGACAGAATTCGACCGTTGTTTGCCTCAAGTAATCAGGTTCGAAGGCTTACGGTAATCCCGTGTGTTTTTTATCTTTGAGCTGCCTACACATGGGCACGCTTCTTGACCTTTAGCCGCAGCCGGGCCTATGCTCCCCGTGTCGCCGATACAGAGGCGACCGGGGGTGAGAGCCCGGACTGCGGCGGCGATGAGCCGCCACACGCGCAAGCTGTGCGGCTTTTTTGCGCCTTGGTGTGCCTTCTATGGGCGACCGGGCGGAGGGCGCCGCAAGGTGCGCCGGATGCCGTAGCCGGTCTCTCAACCTCCGTTTCGGTCGCCCACCCGTTTGAGAGCGGGACGGGCGGTTCAGAACCACTTACGGATCTGCACATCATGGCAAACATCGCCCAAGACGCACCCGCGCCCACCTGCACCACCCAAACCGTCTCCTTCTTCTCCATTTCTCCCGACATCGGCCCGTTGTTCGCCGTGTGCCCAAGCATACCGCTATTGGAAATTCAAGCGGCATCCAACCTGTTTGCCGCAGCAAGGGACACCGCCTACCGCTACGCGGCGGACCAACGCGGCGATGAGGCTTACGCCCCCGCCTGCCTCATCGAGATGGCGAAAGCGGCTATTGAACTTCGATCTTGGCGGACCTCCCAGAAGGAGCAAAAGCATGAACGAGTTCATTCGGATCGAAATCCACGATATGGCGGACAGCAGTGTTCAGATCGTCAATGCCCGCAATCTTTGGGCATTTGTGGAAAGTAAGCGCCAGCTTTCTGGCTGGATAAAAGGCAGAATCATATTGTCAGTCGGCGAGGAAATGTTTGGCGTCATTTTTTGCAACCTTATCTTGCACCAAGGAACCTCTGGGCCGTTTTATTGGGTTTTAATTACTTATTCTCTTAAGAAATTCGACAGCAATTTGACAGATTCTTCTAAATACCTGAGAAAATCAATGTAAACATCATGAAAATAAAGAATATTTACATTTTCATAAGACTTACGCAAACGCAGTTCCGTCTCAAACGAAATAAAGCAGGAATTAAATACATCTTCTTTGCATATCCATTCATCAAAAAATTTAACTAAATCACGCTCATATATGCCAATAAATAACTGAACCTTTAATCGCTTAAAAACACAAGATTGAAGTAATTTTTTATTTTCCAAAAAAAAACCCTTAACAACCTCACTTATTTCTTCATTGTCATTAGAAGATAAAATATCGCGCACTTTTTCGCAGGAGGATGAAACTCCTTTCATTTCAACCATTAATTCATGAATGATCGCAAAAATCTCTTCAGCCTTCTGAAACCGCTCCTTTCGAGATTCAGCAGCCTTTTTATATTGATGCTCTTTTTCAATCATTTCAAACCTTGCTTTTATATCCTTTTCTGAGCGTTTGTGTAGAAACAAATTAGCAATCAACACGGAAAGAAGAGCAAAAACAGCTGCAATGAATTGCACCACTGGAGCGGGAAAATCATTGCCAGTTAGAAATTCGAATATTTTTTCTCTTTCAATATAGATTATAAAAATGATTATGGGAACACCAACGTACCATAAAAGCTGACCAAGACAGCGGAGGGAGAGGGCGTAATAATGCTTGTACCCATCAATGAATTTCTTGCATTGCATGCACCACGGAGGTGTTTCTTTTGGAGGATGAAGGCCTGACTCATTCATTTTATTTCCTGTGGACAATAAATAGCATTTACATGTGTGCACTGGCCCACACATGGCTCAATGCAACTAACGTGAATTATGCAAAAGAAATCGACAACCCGGCAAGGCATTTTCTGATATGTCATTTATATAACGCAGCCTTACAGACAGTATAAAAGCTTCCATTTTGCTAGCCGGCCACCTGACCTGCCCGCTTTCTTCGGCCCAATAATTTCTAGGAAGATGGCTCCATATGCGGGAGGAGCCCATGAGAAAGAGTCGATTCACCGAAGGGAATCGCCCCGTGTTTGAACTGCCCCCCAGAAGTTGGATAGTTACGATCTGCTGATCATGCGGCATTTCTCAGCCGGAATTCAATCGGGCTGAGCCCTTGCAGTCCGAGCTTGATGCGCTCATGGTTGTAGTAGCGAATGTAATCGCGCACACCAACTTCGAGCTGTGCAAGGTTGTCGAACTTGGCAAGGTGGAAGAATTCTGCCTTGAGCGTGCCGAAGAAACTCTCAATCGCCGCATTGTCAAAGCAGTTACCTTTTCGGCTCATGCTCTGTGTGACACCGTAACGCGCAAGCATCGCCCGGTACGGCTGCATCTTGTATTGCCAGCCTTGATCGGAGTGCAGGATTAGCCCGGTAGCAAACCGGGGAAGTGCCGCCTTAATCGTGCATGAGACCAACTCGAACACGGGGCGTCTGGCCATACGGTGCGCGATGATTTCGCCGTTGTACAGGTCCATGCAAGCTGACAAGTAGAGCTTCTACCCCTTGACGTTGAATTCGGTGATATCGGTCACCCACTTCTGGGCGGAAATCGTAGCGCAGAAATCGCGTTGTAGAACATTGGGAACGCACACATCGCTGAGACCGTGAGGACGCCGGTAGCGCCTCTTTGCTCGAATCAGAGAGCGTAGCCCCATCTGTTGCATGAGACGCTGTACGCGCTTGTGATTAACGGGCTGCGCCAGTGCATTGCACAGCGCTGCTGCAATTCGCCTGTAGCCGTAACGCCCTTTGTGCTCGGTATAAATGGCGCAGATCTGGGCCTTTATGTCGCCGTGCTTGTCAGTACGTTGCATAGCCCGGCGCTGATAGTAAAAGGTGCTGCGGGCAAGGTCCGCTACCTGCAACAGGACCTCCAATTTGTGGTACCGCCTCAATCCGAGGATGATGCGCGCTTTATCGGCGCAACTGATCTTCTCGCCCGGATCAAGGCATGCAATTTTTTTAAGTAGGCCACCTCCGCGCGCAACCGCTCGTTCTCTTCGCGCAAGTTGCACATTGAGTCGGTAGTGACCGTGCTCGGCGGCACGGGGTGAAATCGGGTCGGTTTCATACTGGGGCGCCCTTGCTTGCAGTTCTCAAGTGCTGCCACTCCATCCATGTCGAGTTTGCGCCGCCAGACCACGACCTGATTGGGATTGCGGATGTCGTAGATCGCAGCCACCTGTCGACTCGATAGCTGTTCACGATCCTGGTGGGACAGCACCTGCAGCTTGAATTGCGCGCTGTAAACGCTTCGCTTGGGCCGCAAGCCGTCGATGCCATGCAATCGGTAGTGACTCACCCAGGTGCGAATCTTCTCCTCGGACACCGACCAGCGCCGCGCCAGCAGCTTCGCTCCGCCGTCACCAGCCAGAAAGCTCTTGACTACCTTGAGCTTGAACGCTGTTTCGTACTTTGCCATGAAACCCCCTTGAAGTTCGTCCAACTTCTGGGGGGCAGTTCAAACACGGGGCGATTCACTTGCGGCGGGGCTTACGTCATCCAGGGGCGCAACATCTATGGCTGCGCCACCCACAAAAACTGCGGCGACTCCGTATGTAGAAACGGCCTCAAGGTAAAGCGCGAGACCATCGAGCAGATCCTGCTCTCTGGCGTAAAACAAGACCTACTTTCAGAAAGCGCTTATCGCCAATTCAAGACTGAAGCACGCTCCCTGCTCAAGCAAAGCAAACTCGACGCCACACAAGCACGGAAGCAACTCACCTCCGCCAAGAGTGAAATCGAAAATATCCTGACTGCAATTCGTGCAGACATCGTGACCACCAGCACCAAGGCCGCCCTTGAGGAGACCCGAACAACGCGCCCAAGCGGCAGAGACCAGAATCCGCGCCTGCAACGCTTTCGAGCCCTCGCAGATGTTGCCACGCGCGCGAGAAATATTCCGGGATCTCGTAGCAAAACTGGAGGCGATCGAAGACGTAGGCACAGCCCGTGAAGCGCTTCGCGACCTAATCGGAGAAGTACGGCTGGCGCCAGAAAACGGTTCTCTGACCGCAGAAATGCAAAGCGCCGGACTTGCCGGCGCTTTGCATTCAACATTGGTTGCGGGGGCAGGATTTGAACCTGCGACCTTCGGGTTATGAGCCCGACGAGCTGCCAAGCTGCTCCACCCCGCGTCAGAGAAAGAGCATTCTAGCCTACCTATATATGAAAGGCAAGAGCAACCACTAAAAACAGCACCGGATTCGTTCTATTCAAGTTGCTCAATCCCCCACAAGCTGCAATTCGAAACCGCCCGACACGGTACCCTCGCTGCGGGTAGCCGGTTCGCTATGGCGGGAAAATGCCTTGGCGAGATCGGTCAGCCGGCGGGCAACGACCGTGGCAATCTGCTGACGAAACAGTTCAAGCACCTCTTCGCTGGCCAAGGCCAAAGCCGACGGGTTGATTTCCAGATATGTAAGCGGCGACAACGAGACAGCAGTCATCACATGGCAATGCTCCACGTGGTTCAACCATGCCTGTTCGCCAAAAACCTCGCCCGCGCCCAACTCCATGACCTTGCGGCCCTCGATCGACAATTCGACCTTGCCTTCGAGCACGATGCCAAATCGCTGGTCCGTGTTCTGCTCCTGCATCAACAACACTTTCTCGCCAACTTTCCGCCATGAGCAGATACGCAACGTCTCCCACAGCTCGACATCCTCGAAATCGACAAAAAACGCCAATCTACGCAGCACGGAAAAACGCCCGGACATGACTGACACCGATTGCTCGCTTTCGTCCAAAAGCTTGTAACGAACAGCGGCCAGCTCCTTGGCAAAATCGGCGCCATTTTTGTAGCGCGAGTACAAATCTTTTTCCAGCGCTTTGCGAATCACGCTATCCAACTGCTCTGGCACGTCAGGATTGAGCTGCGAAACCAAAGGCGGGTCGACATTGATGATTTTGTATACCAGTTGCGCAGGGTTCGAGGCGCGAAAAGGCAAGCGACCTGTAAGCAAATGAAACAACACCACGCCAAGCGAATAGAGATCCGTTTTTTGATTGAGCGGATATCCCTTGATCTGCTCGGGGCTCATATAGGCAGGCGAACCGACCCCCATGATGAAAGTCGAATCCACATCGGTCTTTTTACTGATATTGAGCGCCAGACCGAAATCGGTGATCTTCACATTGTCCTGGTCATCCACCAGGATATTGGCCGGTTTGATATCGCGGTGAACGATGCCTTGCCGATACGCATGATCGAGCGCCATGCAGCACTTGAAAACAATGCCGATGGCACGGTGAACCGGCAATAGGCGTTCAAAGGAGCAATAACGTTCCAGCGTATCGGCGGGGAAATACTCCATCACCACATAGGCTTGATTCGGCTCCACCACCGCGTCGAAAATACGAATCACGCTGGGATGATTCAAGCGGCTGGCAACCGCCTGCTCCGCCTTTAAAAGCTTGAGCATGCGACGATTCCACTTGGCTTCGTCCTTGGCTTTGTCATCGAAGCGAACAAACTTTACCGCGACCGGTTCGGGGCTATCCGGGTCTTCCGCCAGATAAACCGTCGCCGTGGCTCCGCGCCCCACCTCGCGGACAATTTTGTACTTACCGATTTTTTCAGGGATGCTCATGTAAACCTGTAACAAATACCGCGCTCTTATATCGCGCAAGGTGTTGCTGTGATTGTGTCATAAAGCGCCATGGTGGCGTCAGTTGAATACATCACGGTAGCGTCATACCCGATAAATTGACCGATCGGTAATAATCGCCGCCTTACGCGGCTTCATACCCTTGAATACGAAAGGAAATAGCTGCATCCAAAGTATGGTACGCGCTGCACGCTTTTCTAGCCTTTTCTAGCTCTCGGAGTACATCCTTGAACGAGTCGATCGATTTACTCATTCACGCCCGCTGGCTCGTCCCGGTAGAGCCGGCCGGCCTGGTGCTGGAGCATCACTGCGTCGCCATCGCAAACGGCCGCATCGTTGCCGTGTTGCCGCAAGAAACCGCTCGACAGCACTACCGCGCGACGCGCGAAATCGACCTTGCTCATCACGTACTGATCCCCGGTCTGGTCAACCTGCACACGCACGCGGCCATGAATCTGATGCGCGGCATCGCCGACGACCTGCCGTTGATGCACTGGCTGAAAGAAGCGATCTGGCCCGTTGAAGCCAAGCACCTCTCCCCCGCGTTCGTTCGTGACGGCACGCTACTGGCCGCGGCCGAAATGCTTCGCGGAGGAATTACCACATGTAACGACATGTACTACTACCCTGAGGCCGCCGCCGAAGCGTTCGAGCAACTCGGCATGCGCGCCATTCTCGGAATCACCGTACTCGATTTCCCAACCCCCTATGCCGTCGATGCCGACGGCTACCTGCGCAACGGCCTGGCCGTTCGCGATGCCTGGTGCGACCATCCCCGCATTGGCTTTTCCTTGGCCCCGCACGCCCCGTATACCGTCTCCGACGCCACACTCGAACGTATCGCCCATCTTGCCGCCGAGCTGGATTTATCCGTTCAGATCCACCTCCAGGAAACCGCGGAAGAGGTCCGTGACAGCCTTGCCATCCACGGCGTCACGCCCGCAGCCCGGCTTGAGCGCCATGGCCTGCTCGGCCCAGGCATGGTGGGCATACATGCGGTTCACCTCGACAAAAACGACATTGAGCGCCTTGCCCGCCATCGCTGCGGCATCGCCCACTGCCCGACCTCCAACATGAAGCTGGCCAGCGGTATCGCGCCGGTAACGAAATTACTCGATGCGGGAATGACCGTCGGCCTGGGTAGCGATGGCGCGGCGAGCAATAATCGCCTCGACCTCTTTCAGGAAATGCGTCACGCCGCGTTGCTGGCAAAAGTCGCCGGAGGCGATGCAACCGCGATATCCGCGCATACCGCCTTGCATATGGCAACGCTTAGCGGCGCGCGCGCGCTCCGCCTGGACGACCGCATTGGCTCCATTACCCCTGGCAAGCAAGCCGACTTATGCGCCGTGGCGCTCGATACGCCCGCAACTCAACCCTGCTTCGATCCCGTCGCCCATCTTGTCTATGTAGCCGGCCGTGAACAGGTTTCGCATGTATGGGTTGACGGCGAAGCCCGCGTGGATCAAGGTTTTCCGCTGTTGCAAATTAGCGACAAAGAATTGCTCAGGCTCGCGGCCGTATGGCAAACTAGGATTGTTAGTTGAACTAAATAAAGCCGGTTCGATCCGAAACGAGGAAGGCAGTGGATCTGTTTTCTTCATTTTTTACAGCGGCATTTTCCGGTCTTTCGCCCTTAAGAGGAAACCATGATCAGACAAACCAAGAAACAGATGTTCATGCTGGCCGCTATCGCTTCGATCGGCCTGTCTGCCTCCGCTGCATTTGCGCAGGTAAAAGATGTTGTTGTCAGTGGCTCGGGAGAAATTCCGTACGTCATCGATGCACGCAACGTCGTCGCCCGTAGCGGTACCGGCCTGTGCTGGCGCACCGGCTATTGGAGCCCGGCTGCGGCGGGCACCGCCATGGCGGGCCAGTTCCCCGTCGGCTGCGAATGCGACAGCGATATCGTTCCGAAGGAAAAGTGCACGACCGCTGCTGGCACGACTCCCACTGAAAAGGACAAACTGCCGCCGGGCGCGCGAGTCGACCCGAAATCCGACAAGATCAAGCTGTCCGCCGATGCGCTGTTCGACTTCAACAAGGCCGTGCTGAAGCCCGAAGGCAAAGCCAAGCTGGACGATCTCGCCGCGCAGTCCAAGAACCTCAAGCTTGAAGTCATCCTGGCCGTCGGCCATACCGACCGCCTCGGCTCCGATTCCTACAACCAGAAACTGTCCGAGCGTCGCGCCGCCGCCGTGAAGACCTACCTGGTCAGCAAGGGTGTCGAAGCCAACCGCATCTACACCGAAGGCAAGGGCGAGAAGCAGCCCGTGACCGGTGCGAAGTGCGACAAAGAGAAGAATCGCAAAGCGCTGATCAGCTGCCTGCAGCCGGATCGCCGCGTTGAGATTGAAGTGGTCGGCTCCAAGTAAGCCCTTCCGCATCGCGAAAAGCCCTGCCTCGGCGGGGCTTTTTTCTTTTCTGGCCGGATATCCAGCGCCCTTGCACACTGGGAAGCACACGCCATGAATACAAGCAATGCCGATCCCGCCGAATTGCAGAAATTCAGCGATCTGGCTCACCGCTGGTGGGATCCAACCTCCGAATTCAAACCCCTGCACGACATCAACCCACTACGGCTCGATTGGATTGACGCCAGAACCCAACTCGCCGGCAAGCGCGCTCTGGACGTCGGCTGCGGCGGCGGCATTCTTTCCGAAAGCATGGCGGCGCGCGGAGCTTGCGTTACCGGCATCGATCTTGGCGAAAAACCGCTTGGCGTCGCCCGCCTCCACCTGCTTGAAAGTGGCCACGATGTCGATTACCGCCTGACGAGCGCGGAAGCGTTCGCCGCCGAAAATCCCGCTTGCTTCGATGTCGTCACCTGCATGGAAATGCTTGAGCACGTTCCCGATCCCGCAAGCACAATCGCCGCGTGCGCGCGCCTGGTCAAACCCGGCGGAGATGTTTTCTTCTCCACCTTGAATCGCAACCTCAAAGCCTATCTGCTCGCCATCATCGGCGCCGAGTACGTGCTTGAACTGCTTCCGCGCGGCACGCATGAATACGCGAAATTCATCAAGCCATCCGAACTAGCCTCCTACTGCCGCCAAGCCGGACTCGATCCGGTCGAGCTCACCGGCATGCATTACAACCCGTTCACCCAAACGTATTCCCTTCAGCCCGACACCAGCGTCAACTATCTTGTTCATGCCCGGATCGCAGCCTGAAATAAGCGGCCGGCATTGACCGGCACCTATTTCAGCGCACCATCGCAGGCGGACATAAAATGTCTTGACATTTTATGTCCGCCTACTTACATTGCCCATGTCGATAACCGACACATTCCTGAAAAGGGGAAACGATGAAATCGCTGCAAGAAAAAATTGCGGGCCTGGATCTGTCGATAAGCATGCGGCTGAGCGGTGCAACCGTGGATCTGCAGCCCATTCCGGGGTCGGTGCCGGTCATTCAGGTCGCCATTGGCGGGCGCGAAGAGTTGCCGATTTTCATCACCGCATCCGAGGCTCAAATCCTCTGCATCTGCTACTTGTGGACCGATTCGGAAATCGCGCCGGACAAACGTATCGAGCTGCTGGAACTCCTGCTTGACCTCAACCTGTCGATTCCCTTGTCCTCGTTCGGCAGGGTGGATGGCCGCTACGTGCTGTTCGGCGCGCTCTCCCACGACGCCCGTATGGAAGACATTGCGCAGGATATCGTCGCACTGAGCGACAACGCGCTCGATGCGCTGGAAGCGCTTTCCGGATATCTCGCTTAATTAGGAGCCGAACATGAGTGTGATCGAAAAAATTCTGACTTTACTGCGCGGCAGTGCTCGCGAACTCGGCGACAGCCTGATCGACGCCAACGCCACGCGCATCTACGAGCAAGAAATCATCGACGCGCGTAATGCCATCCTGCAGGCCAAGAGCGAATTGACCGGCGTAATGGCCAAGGAAATGCAAAGCGCGCGCGAAATCGAACGCATCCGCGGTGAAATGCTGCGTTTCGAAGCGCTGGCCGTTGAAGCGCTGGACAAGGGTAAAGAGGCGCTCGCCGAAGAGGTCGCCGGCAAGGTTGCCGAAACGGAAGCCGCACTCGAAGAGCAAACACGCACCCACGCCAGTTATGCACTGCAGGTAAGCAAACTGAAAGACTTGATCAAGGCGGCGGAAAACAAGGTGCGCGAACACGAGCGCGAAGTGGCGATGGCACGCACCACGGAAAACGTTTACCGCGCTACCCGCTCAATTTCCGATAGCATCGGCGCGAGTGGCTCCAGGTTGGTCAGCGCGCGCGAATCGTTGGAACGCATCAAACGGCGCCATGAAGACCTCGCCGACCGCATGAGCGCGGCTGAAACGCTAGACAAGGAAATCGGCGTCAAAGCGCTGGAAACGAAGCTTGCCGAAGCAGGCATCGGCGCCGACAGCGACCGCAAGCGGCGGGCGATGGAACGCATTCGCGCACGCCAGGCAGCGCCGCGGGACGAGGCATGACAACACGCAAGCCAGCGCGTTGGCAAGCGTCGGACGAAGCGATTCGCGCGGTGCAAGTCGCTTTCGATGTGGAAGGCGCGGTGCTTGAAGCAGTCCGCCGCGCCGCCTTCGAAAACAACCTATCCACCTCGGATCAGATCCGTAGCGTACTTGGCCTTGCCGTGACGCGACGACCAAAGCGCCCGCGCCTCACCGTTTCATTGACGCCGGCCGACTATGAAACGCTGGCCGCGCGTTACGCTCTGGCGGAAACGGACCGATTAGCCATCAAGGAACACGTCACCGACGAATTGATCCGCTTTGCACGCACAACCTGAAACAGCCTGATAACAACAAGGGAGGGCTTTCATGGGCGATCTTGCCGCCGCCGCACTCAGCTATCCGACGGCAATTTACACCGCGCTGCTTGGCGCGGTGGTTTTCTACTGGTTGCTGGCACTGATCGGCCTGGTCGATTTCGACCATGGCGCGTCCGACTTCGATCTCGATCTGGACGGCGATGTTGGCGATATCGGCACCATCGCCGCCTACCTCGTTGCTTTCGGACTCGGTGGCGTACCCTTTTCGATCGTGGTCAGCCTGCTCGTGCTGATCGGATGGACGATATGCTGCCTGTTCGCCATGTGGCTATTGCCGCTTGTACCCACTTCCGTGCTGCGGCTGGTGGCGGGCACGGCCGGATTGCTCGGCGCCTTCGCGCTCGCCTTACCACTGACCGCCGCGGCGGTACGCCCGCTGCGCAAGCTTTTCGTGACCCACGGCGCAATCTCCAACGCCGCGCTGGTTGGCCAAACTTGCCGCATTCTTACCCGCACCGTGGATGAAAAATTCGGCCGAGCCGAAGTTTCCGGCCACGGCGCCAGCTATAACATCCGCGTTTATGCCGATACGCCCAATTCCCTTACTCGCGGCTCGACCGCGATCATCGCTGACTACGATCCAAGCGGTGCGCGCTACCACGTGCGCGCCGAGGAATAAACGATAACCAACGATAACCGAACCGGGTAACGGTCTATTTTTCCGCCGGGCCCGCCCGGCTAAATCTGAAGAGGATTTCATGGAACCCATCTACATCTCCATCGGCCTACTGGCCGTTCTGCTGTTCGTGCTGTTCACGATGTTCGCCAAGTTCTACCGCAAGGTGGAACAAGGCTACGCGATGATCGTCAACACCCTGCGCAGCGAACCGGAGGTGACTTTCACCGGGCGCATGGTGTACCCGATCATCCACAAGGCCGAGATGATGGATATCGCGCTCAAGACAGTGGAAATCGACCGCACCGGCAACGAAGGCCTGATCTGCCAGGACAACATCCGCGCCGACATCAAGGTGAAATTCTTCGTCCGCGTCAACAAGACCGCCGAGGACGTGCTCAAGGTTGCCCAAGGCATCGGCTGTCAGCGCGCCTCCAATCACGAAACGCTGGAAGAACTGTTTTCGGCCAAATTCTCCGAAGCGCTGAAAACGGTCGGCAAGGCCATGGATTTCGTCGAGCTATATCAGGCGCGCGACCGCTTCCGCGACGAAATCATCCGCCAGATCGGTGACGATCTGTCCGGTTACGTGCTCGAAGACGCGGCCATCGATTACCTCGAACAGACGCCGCTTGCCAAACTCGACCCGAGCAACATCCTCGACGCCCAGGGGATCAAGAAGATCACCGAACTGACCGCGCAGGAAAACGTTCGCACCAACGAACTGCGCCGCAACGAGGAAATGCAGATCAAGAAAAAAGACGTCGAAACCAAGGAAACCCTGCTTGAGCTCGAACGTCAGCAGGCCGACGCCGAGGCGCGTCAGCAACGCGAAATCGCTTCCGTGCGCGCACGTGAGGAAGCCGAGGCCTCACGCGTCCGCTCCGAAGAGCATACCAAGGCCGAGCTCGCCCGCCTGCAGTCCGAACAATCCATCACCGTGCAACAGGAAAACGTGCTGCGCGAAAAGGAAGTCGCCGAAAACAACCGCAAACGCGCCGTCGCGATCGAAGAAGAAAAAGTCATCCGCGCACGCGAACTGGAAATAGTCGACCGCGAAAAGGAAGTCACCCTGCAACAGATCGACAAGGAAAAAGCGGTCGAAGTGCAGAAGAAGGCCATTGCCGATGTCATCCGCGAACGCATCGTGGTCGAACGCACCGTGGCCGAGCAGGAAGAAGCGATCAAAGAACTGCGCGTTGTCGCCGAAGCCGACCGTACGAAGAAATCCACCATCATCCTCGCCGAAGGCCACGCCGAAGAAAAGATGGTGATGGAAGTCAAATCCGCCGAAGCGCAGGAACGCCGCGCCCGCCACAAGGCGACCGAGGAACTGACGCTGGCCGAAGCCAAGCTCAAGGTCGCCGAAAAAGACGCCGAGGCCAAAAAACGCGAAGCGGAAGGCATGGAAGCCATCGCCGCCGCGCCGGGGTTCGCCGCAGCCAAGGTCATGCTGGTCAACGCCGACGCGAAGGAAAAACAAGGCATGGTCGATGCCAAGGTGAAAATCGCCGAGGCCGAAGCCGTCGCCAAATACGGTCAGGCCGAAGCGGATGCCTTGCATGCCCGCATGGAAGCCGAAGCGCAAGGCCAGGAAAAGCTCGGCCTTGCCAATGTCCAGGTACGCACTGCCGATGCCGACGCCACGGTGAAGACCGGCTTGGCTGAAGCACAGGTCATCGAGGCGCGTTTCCAGGCCGAAGCCAAGGGGCTGCGGGAAAAATTCGAGGCAATGGCGGCGATGAGCCCGGATACCCGCGCGCACGAGGAATTCCGTATGCGGCTTGGCAACGCCCACATCGAAACGCTGAAAACCATCGACGCCCAAGCCGGCATTGCCCGCGAGCAGGCCGAGGTGCTTGGCACCGCGCTCGGCAACGCCAAGATCGACATCGTCGGCGGCCAGGGCGATTACTTCGAGCGCTTCGTCAATGCGCTCGCCGTCGGCAAGGGTATCGACGGCGCCATCGCCAAGAGCAACACCCTACAGATCGCGCTGAAAGACCACCTCACCGGAGAACGCGACCTCGTCGGCGACCTGCAAGGCCTCGTCGGCGCGCTTGGCAGTTCCACCGGCGAGCTGCAGAACCTCGGCGTCACCGCGTTGCTGGCCAAAATCGCGCGCGATGGCGATGAGACACAGAAAAACGCGCTGCATACCTTGCTCGACAGCCATCGCAAAAACTGAAGAGCAACACGACAATGCGCAAACTTCACTGTACCTGCAGCGCCCATGCGGAACTCGACGGCCATCTCCTCGCACCCGGCCTTACCGCACAACGCTGCCCGACCTGCGGTAACGTCCTGCTCGCGCTCGACGATTACCGCCGCTGGCGGGAGCGCCAACCCGCCAGTGGCACAGTGACAACCCCATCGGCGAACGGCGCGAAGCCCGAATCCGGAGCAGCCGCGCAAGCGCGCCATTGCCCCGCCTGCCAGCGCTTGATGAGCCGGCACCGTAGCGGCACCGCGCCGGACTTCCACCTCGACCGGTGCAGTCCGTGCCAACTGGTATGGCTGGACGACGGTGAATGGCAGCAACTCGAAGAAGCCGGCCTTGCCACCCAGCTCGACATCGTGCTGACCGATGCCTGGCAACAGCGCATTCAAGCAGCCGAAATGCAGGCGGGCCGTGACGCCGCGCTGCGCGCCCGGCTCGGCGATGAAACCTTTGCCGAAGTCCGTCGCCTGCAATCCTGGCTGGATGACCACCCGCAGCGCGCCGCAATCCTTGCCGAACTCAACGTCAAGCGCCGGGCGGGCTGATCGCCCCTCCCCGACTTAGACGCCACTACTCCGACACCGCTACGCCGACACGGAAGATCATGTCCGATCCGACCTTTCTCGCAGCCGCCAATCCCACCGAAACCTTGACGGCCGACAGCGGCAGCTACGAGCTGCTGAAAAAGCGGCTTACCGACCGCGGCGCCACGCTGCAACGGAAAACGCGCAGCCTCAACGACGCGCGGCTGAAGGAGTTCGGCCGTGCCGAACAATCGCTGGTACTGCGCACCCGCGCCCGCACCGAAAACAACTGCATCGCCCGCGATCTGGTGTATATCGGCGATCTGCTGCTGTTCGGCTACAACGTCTTCATCGGCCTGCGCAAGGAAATCACCGTCGGCGACGTATTTGCCCTCTACCGCTTCAAGGCCCAGGGCGACGCCGAGGAACTCGAAGCCGTGCCCACCGCGGGCACCTTCCTTGACGATCCGCGCTTCAATGCCGACTTCCGCGAACTGTACGCCTACTACAAGCAAGCGAATCTGATTCAGTTGCGCGTACATCAGCAAAAACTGCTGGCCGCCTTCCAGATCGGCGAGCAGGCGCACGACATGCGCGTGTTTCGCTGGGAGTTGGAAGCCGGCGGCAACATCCGCTACATCGACAATCGCGGCGAGCGCGACATTGCGCTGCCGCCGACACACGATTTCGAATGGACCGTCACCACACGCGATAACCACGTCGGCGGGAAATATCCCCACATCAATATTCTCGACACCATTTTCGTCGAAACCACGGGTGGCGACCTCACGGTCAAGATTGAGAACAACACCGAAAGCGGACTCGGCATTTACGCCGAACCGGTGGAAGATCGCAACCAATCGCTCGCCGACGCGGAAATCGCCTACGCCCGCCTCGGCGCGCTGATCCTGCTGAAAATCCGTCCCTACCGCGAGAAGGACGAGCGCTTCCTTGTTTTCAACGCGCGCACCCGCCAGGTTGTGCGCATCGACGCCATCGGGCGCTCCTGCGTACAGTTACCGGAAGACCACGGCATCATCTTTCCCGGCGGTTATTACCTGCAATCCGGCGAACACAAGCGTTTCGACCTTCCCGTCGAAACAGCAGTCGGCGCGCTGCGCTTCAAGCGCATGCTGCGCTCGCCCAACGGCGAGGACGTGCTTTATGTTTTCTACCAACCGGGCACGGGTCTTTATGCGCTGTTCTCCTACAACCTGATCGAAAAAACGCTGAGCGCGCCCATCCTCTGCAACGGCTACGCCCGCTTCGACGACGGCCGATTCCTCGTCTTCCAGGCGGAAGGCCCGGAACCGACGCGCAACCACCCGATGCAGTTGTGGCAAACGCCTTTCGCCAGCGACGACTATGCCGCCGACACGAATGGCGCCCAGGGGTTTTTCGCCCGCATCGGCAACCCCGAACTGGTGCGCGGCATCTCTGAGCTAACCGCCATCGCCCGCGCAGTCGACGAACAAACGCCCACGCGCGCCGCATACGAAGCGCTGATCCAGCACTGTGAGCGAGCGCTCGACGCCTATTTCTGGCTCGGTGCAGCCGAAACCGACAGCCTGGAAACCGACGTGCGCGCCATTGCCGACGGTGCTCACGCCACGCTGAACGAGTTCGACAAAGTCGAAAGCATCCGCCGCGACACCGCGCGCACACTGGCCGATGCCGAAGCGCGCCAGCGCGCTCTTCTCACCGACATCGCCAGCATGTTGTGGCAGCAGCCAGACGATTTCGTCCGTGCGCTCGGCCTGCTGCGCGAGCAGCGCGGCCGCCTGAAAACACTGGAAGAACTGCGCTACGCCGATCTGCCCGGCATTGCCACGATGGACCAAGCCCTGTCCACCGAACAGCAACGCATCGGCGAACGCGCCGTGCGTTTCCTGGCCGAAGAGCAAGCCTTCGACGGCCAACGCCGCGAGCTCGCGCGCATTGCCTCCGCCTTGCCCGCCACCGCAACCAGCACCGACATCGCCACCCTGCTGGCCGAACTCGACCGTATCGCGGCCGGGCTCGACCTGCTCACCGAGCAGCTCGGCAGCTTGCCCGGTGGGGACGCGGTGGTGCGCACCCGCATCCTCGATAACATTTCGGCCATTTACGCCGACGTCAACCGATTGCGCGCCGAAGCCCGCAACCGGCGCAAATCACTCGGCGCCACGGAGGCCACGGCCGAATTCGGCGCGCAATTCAAACTCTTCGGCCAGGCGGTGGAAAACGCGCTGGAACTGGCCGACACACCGGAAAAATGCGACGACGCGCTGACCCGATTGCTCGCCCAGCTTGAAGAACTCGAAGGCCGCTTCGCCGAACACGAAAACTTCGCCGACGACATCGCAGCCAAGCGCGAATCGGTGTACGAAGCCCTCTCGGCTCGCCGTCAAAGCCTGCTCGAAGCCCGCCAGCGCCGCGCCCAGGCGCTTACCGACGCAGCAGGCCGTATCCTCGACGGCATTCCACGCCGCATCGCCACATTCGGCGAAATCGAACAAGTACACACCTATTTCGCCGCCGATGCGCTCGTCGCCAAACTGCGCAAACAAATCGACGACCTACGCGCGCTCGGCGCCGCGGTCGCCGCCGACGATCTCGACACGCGTCTCAAAACCGCGCGCGATCAAGCGCTGCGCACCGTGCGCGACCGCCATGAACTGGTCGCCGACGACGGGCAAACGCTGCGCCTGGGGCGCCATACCTTCACCATCAACCGGCAATCGCTCGATCTCACGCTGGTGCCCAAGGACAGCTCACTCGCCTTCCATCTCAGCGGCACCGACTACTTCTCACCGGTCGAAGACACGCGCCTCGATACACTCAAACCCTACTGGGAACAGGCGCTGGTATCGGAAAGCGCGGAACTGTATCGCGCAGAGTATCTTGCCGGCGCACTGCTCGACGCGGTGCAATCCGGCTCCGGCCCCCTCTCCTGGAACGATCTGCTCGCCCTGTGCGCAGGTAATGGCAACGATCCAGCGCACGGCCGCCGCCTGCTCGATGCCATCCGCGAATTCAGCGCCACGCGCTACCAGGAGGGATACCAAAAAGGCGTCCACGATCACGACGCTGTGCATCTCCTCAGCGCGCTGACGACGATGCAGGCCGCAGCCGGCCTGCTCGTCGACGCCCCCGAAGCGCGCGCCCTCGCCCTCCTCTACTGGCAATATAGCGACGACGCCGAACATGAGGCATTGCAACGCCGAGCCCGCTCCGCACTGCAGTTGTTTGAACAGTTTGCCGCGCCCGATTGTCTGCAACGCCTCGAACGCGACTGTGCCGAACAACTCACAGCCTTCGCGCCGGGCTTCGGCTTCACCGCCGCCGACGACACATTGGTCCCCCAGGCCGCGCATTACCTGGTACGCCAACTGGCCTCACCACGCGGCGCCGAAGCCTGGGTCGTCTCCGGCGCCGGCGCCGATCTTGCTCAAGCCTTGCTGCGCCAACTTGAGCACCGTGGGCAACTCGCGGAATGGCAGCGCGATCTCGACGCCGCGCCATCGGCCGAACGCTGGCGGCTGGCGCTCGACTGGGTCACCGCTTTCACTACCGCCGATCCGGCCAACCGGTCCGCCCTCCCCTGGATTGCCGACGCCGCCACCCAACTTGCCGTGCCACTAGAGCGCGCACGGGTCAATGCCAATCTCGACCGCACAATCGACGGCTTGCTCGGTGAACACCCGCGTATCGCCAATGGATCGGCAACACTCAACCTGAACGACTTCCGCCGCCGCTATCTGCATCACCACAACGTCGTCGTCCCCGCCTTCGAACGCCTGCAAGCGCTACGCCTGGATATCGTCGCAACCGAAAAGCATCGCCTGCGCCTCGGCCAATTCCAAGCCAAACCGCTGTCGTCCTTCGTCCGTAACCGCCTGCTCGACGAAGTCTATCTGCCCATCATCGGCGACAACCTCGCCAAGCAGATCGGCGCTGCCGGCGACGCCAACCGTACCGACCGCATGGGTCTGCTGCTACTCATCTCGCCACCGGGGTACGGCAAGACTACATTGATGGAATACGTCGCCGATCGCCTCGGCCTCATTTTCGTGCGCATCAACTGCCCCACGCTCGGCCACGACACCACCACGCTCGACCCCGCCAGCGCCCATCACAGCGCCGCGCGCCAGGAATTGGAAAAACTCAATCTCGGCCTGACGATGGGCAACAACGTCATGCTGTATCTGGACGACATCCAGCACACCAGCCCCGAATTCCTGCAAAAATTCATCGCGCTGGCTGACGGCACCCGTCGCATCGAAGCAGTTCTCGACGGCGAATCCAGAACCTGCGATCTACGCGGCAAACGCTTTGCCATCGTCATGGCTGGCAATCCGTATACCGAATCCGGCGACGTATTCAAAATCCCCGACATGCTCGCCAACCGCGCCGATATCTACAACCTTGGCGACGTACTCTCGGGGCGCGAAAAACTGTTTGCCCTGTCCTACATCGAGAACAGCCTTACCGCTAATCCGCTGCTACAACCATTGGCCGCGCGCGACCCGAAAGACGTCCATCTGCTGGTACGCATGGCCGAAGGCGAAGAGGTGGCCGCGAGCGACTTCAGCCACGGCTACAGCAGCGCCGAACTGACCGAACTCAGCACGCTGATTCAGCGCCTGTTCCGCGCCCGCGACCTGCTGCTGAAGGTCAACCTCGCCTACATCGACTCCGCCGCGCAACATGACGCCTATCGCACGGAACCGCCATTCAAGCTACAAGGCAGCTACCGCAACATGACCAAACTCGCCGCGCGCATCACCCCGCTGATGCACGACGACGAACTCGACGCCCTGCTGCGCGACCACTATCGCGGCGAAGCACAAACCCTCACGAATGGCGCCGAGGAAAACTTGCTCAAGCTCGCCGAACTGCTCGGTAGCCAGAATGCCGAGGAAGCGGCGCGCTGGACTGAGATCCGTACCGACTTCGTGCGCAACCGTAAGCTCGGTGGCAGCGACACCGACGGCGCCACACGCATCTCCGCCACGTTGCTCGACGTCGCTCAAGCGATCGATAAACTGAAAACAGATACTTCCCTTGATCACAGCCTGCGCGCGGGCCTCGCCGAACTCACCGCGACACTGGCCAAACTACAGCCGACAATCGAAATCGGCGCGCCCGACACCAGCGGCTTTGCCGATACATTGCGTGAAATGCGTGAGAATTACGACAAAGTACTGCTCCCACTGGTCACCGCAACCTATCGCAAAATGCGCCTGGATCACTCGCTGTGGGAAGAAATGAAGCGGCTCTCCACGCTCACGGCGCGTCTGGATGAACACTTGTTTTCAGAGGAAAAATAAACCGAGGCGCTTTGCTCGACCTCCATCGGCTGAGGCAGTCAGAAACGCAGGTCGAGTTTCAGTTCAACATCCGGGCTGCGCTCGCCGTTTTCAAGATTCATGTCCCACCCCATGCGATAGTGCAGTGTGGCGCCATCGCGAATGAAGTAGCGGCCGCTCAGTTGGGGCGTCATCTGGTCGATGCTGACCTGGGGACGCGAGCCATCTCGGCGGAGTGCGCCTTGCCCATTCAATCCCAGTGAAACCGAGTTGTTCAGCGCATAGGATGTGGTGAGCGTGTAGTTTGCGCCGAGCCCGGGACCATCTGTATCGGCGAGCTTTCCGAGCGACATGTCCGCATCGAGGGCGAGCCCGCCCTGTTGCATTCTGAAGGTCGGCTTCAACGCGAGCCCCCAGGCCGATGCGTCCCGCTGTCGGCTAGCATGCACGCCCAGATCGAACTTACCCGGCAGTATGCCGTCGAGCCCGTCGACACGCAGTTTCTGGTCGACGGTCAGCCGGCTGAACTGCGGCGCGCTGCCTTCCTGCGAGGTTGTGGCGAGGTCGAAGCGCGTCCGGCCGATATCGCCAGGCGGCAGTTCAAGATGCATCCCCAGTTCGTCCGTGCCGCCAGACTCTCCGGAACTACCCGCGCGCAGGCTGAGCCGCGGATCATCGTCATACGTTGAAAGCAGGCGCGGAGACAACTGATCGGCCGCGAACACAGGTGCGACAAACGCAAAACCAATCAGCAATGGAATGAAAATATGGAAAATCGGCCACATTGAAGTGGGAAGACTATCGTATCGCGCGCTCTACTCTCGTTACAGAATTTGTCAGTCCGATACAGTGCCTACATCCGAACATAACGTGCTTTCCAAAGCACAAACCCCTCAGGCCTAGAGGACTGAGGGGTTTGTAGTTATGGGGTAGTCTGACGATGACCTACTTTCACGAGAGCGGATCTCACTATCATCGGCGCGGTCCTGTTTCACGGTCCTGTTCGGGATGGGCAGGGG
>JAVBJT010000035.1:0-85197 GCA_031546845.1 Azoarcus sp.
CATCTCCACGTTCACATCTTGGGCGGACCGGATCCGCTGCCGCCCATGTTGAAGCGTTAAGGAGAGCGGGATGGGTTCCATTAGTATCTGGCACTGGCTGATCGTGCTGGTGATCGTCATGCTGGTGTTCGGCACCAAGAAACTGCGCAACATCGGGCAGGATCTGGGTGGTGCTGTCCGAGGTTTCAAGGAAGGCATCAAAGAAGCCGAAACCGGCGGCGATGCGACACCGCAACAAAAAATTTCCGCCGCCGATGGGCAGACCATCGAAGGCACGGCACGGGAAAAGGTCGAAAAAAACCATTCCTGATCTGACAGACGCGTAATGCGCGATGCAAGGGGGCGCCGATGCGAGCGCCCCTTCGTTTTCGCGGCGGACAACCTCGATCATGTTCGACTTCAGTCTCGGAGAGCTTGCCGTCATCGGCGCGGTGGCGCTCATCGTCATCGGCCCGGAACGTCTGCCCAAGGTAGCACGCACGGCCGGCCATCTGCTGGGTCGGATGCAGCGCTACGTCTCCGACGTCAAATCCGACATCCAGCGCGAAATGCAGCTTGAGGAATTGAAGAAGCTGCAGGAAGAAGTGCGCCAGCAAGCCGGCGATTTCGAGAGTTCGATACGCAGCCAAGTTGCCGGCGTCGAAGCCGATCTGGGCAAAACCGCCGAGGAAGTCCGATCCGCGCTGCCCGGCGAATCCTCACCCGAACCCCTGCCCGCGCCTGCGGAAGCCACCGCGCAAACGGAAACGACAGATATCGCCGACGCCGAACCCGTGGAGCCAAGCCCGCAACTCGAACTCAGTCTCGATTCCGCCGTGGCATCCAGGCCGGCAGCGCCGGAACAATCATCGGGCAGAATATGAGCCCCGCACCACGCACAGACTCGCCGTCATCCGCTGACAAGGCGCAAAACGCAAAGGCGCGCCCATGACCGAGCAGCACGAAACCTTCATTTCGCACCTGATCGAGCTACGCAAACGCCTGGTGCGCGCCCTTGCCGCGTTCGCCGTAATGTTCCTCTGCCTGATGCCGTGGGCCGGCGACATTTACGACCTGCTGGCCTTGCCGATGATGCAAACCTTGCCAGAGGGCACGCACATGATCGCCACCGGCGTAATTACGCCGTTTTTCGTGCCGGTCAAGGTAACGATGCTGGTGGCCTTCACCTTTGCGCTGCCGGTCGTGCTCTATCAAGCGTGGGCATTCATCGCCCCTGGCCTCTATGCACACGAGCGGCGCTTTGCAATTCCCTTGGTATTGGGCAGCACCTTCCTGTTTTTCCTCGGCATGGCGTTTTGTTATTTTTTCGTCTTCGGAACGGTCTTCCGTTTCATTGCCAACTTTTCACCCAAGAGCATCGTTCCCGCGCCGGATATCGAGCAATACCTGTCTTTTGTCATGTCGATGTTCATTGCCTTCGGCCTGACTTTCGAAGTACCCGTGGTGGTGGTCCTGCTCGTAAAGGCCGGTATGGTCGAAATCGCCAAGCTCAAGGAGGTTCGGCCTTACGTCATCGTCGGCGCGTTTGTCATCGCGGCCATCGTGACGCCGCCCGACGTTGTTTCGCAGTTGATGCTGGCGATTCCGATGTGTCTGCTTTACGAGCTCGGAATCATTCTGGCGAAGCTGGTGGAAAAACCGGCCTCGGCAAGCGGGGACGAACCAGAGCGCAAACTGGAACGCATCGAAACAGCCGGGCGCGATAGCCAATAGGAACTAGCCCGGCGGGCGAACATTTCTCCGCCCCGCCTTGTATCAACGCGCGACCAGCCCTACTTCAAATATGGCATGACACGCCGAGGGTGCTCTTCACCCCCGGCGGAAACAACAACCAGCCAACTTACTGACGATAGGCCGGCTCATTGGCGCTGTGAATGATCCAGACCAGGTGGCCAGCACTCCAATCGCCCATGCCGCCGCCGGCAAAAATCAAGCGCCCCTGATTCTTGTAGATCATTTCATAGCGGTGGCGATCGGAACCGAAATAAAAGGGAATCCACGCCTTACCGGTCACATAGGCGCCTTCGTCCGAAGCGTTGCCGACCAAATCGGTCGCTTGTCGCATCGACATACCAATCTGCAGGCGGGTGAACTTGCTCCCTGGCGCGGGGCAGCCGGTAATTTCCCCTTCCCAGTCATTCAACCCCTTCACGGTCTTGCCGTAGCCCGCCTCGACCTTCGAGGAATCGATGACCAGGCCGTTTTGCATGCCCGGGCCATCCTTGCCGCTGGACCCGCAGCCCGCGGCCGATACATCGGCCGCGGCGCTGGACGCCTTGGCGGTATTCGCCGTTTGCGTACTGGCGGCAGCCGTTTGTTCAGGCTTGCACTCGTCTGCCGGCGGCGGCGTTTTACCCTTCGCGGTTTTACCCTTCTTTTGGTTCTTGCCCTGGGGCTTGGCGGGCGTGCACGGAGGTTGCTGCGGTTGCGCGGTTTGCTGAACAGCGGGAGTGCTCGTCTGCTGTTGCGTGGTCGCGGTCTGGGTGGGGGACGAACCCACTTCGCTCTGTTCGGATTTCGGTGAAAGCGTGGAGCAGGCGGTGGCGACCAACGTTCCTGCAACGGCGGTCAGGGTAGTACGAAATAGCGTGTTCATAGCAATGCCATCAATCGTGTTCAAAAAGAAAAACGATCATAACCGGTCTAGCCCGGATTGGCGTACCGGGTCTTGAGCCGGAGCCGCATCGCCCGGAAATAAAAGGCGCTCATGTTGAGCATGAGATAATTGATCGATGCGCCCTACCCTCGCCTTTGCCGCCCTGCTTACGTCCCTCGTGGCGATCGGACCGCTGTCCGTCGATGTCTATCTGCCCGCCTTGCCGACCATCGCCCGCCTTTTTTCCACCGATATCGCCAACGTGCAGTTGACGCTATCGGTATACATGGTCGGTTTCGGTGTCGGCCAGCTTGTCATCGGCCCATTGTCGGATTGTTATGGGCGACGGCCGGTGCTGTTGGTATCGATGGCTGTTTACGTCCTGACTTCGGCCATGTGCGCTCTGGCGCCGACCATCGAAAGCCTGATCGGCGCACGCTTCTTTCAAGCGCTGGCGGCATGCGCCAGCCCGGTGCTGGGGCGCGCCATCGTGCGCGACCTGTACGGCCCACGGGATGCCGCGCGCATGCTGTCCTATATCGGCGGCGCAATGGCGCTGGCGCCGCTGCTCGGGCCACTATTGGGAGGATGGATGACGGTGGCTTTCGGCTGGCGGTCCAATTTCATATTTTTGGTCCTGTTTGCCGCGGTTCAATCGGTTTTTGTCTGGCGCATGCTGATGGAAACCAATCTCCATCGCGACCCGGAAGCGATGCGTCCAACCCGCATTGCCGCCAACTACCGCGCCCTGCTAGGCGATCCGCTTTACCGTGGCGCGGTGCTGACCAATGGCTTTGTCTATTCGGCGTTGTTCGCCTTCATTTCCGGTGCGCCGTTCGTTTATATCGGCTTGTTCGGCTTGTCTCCACAGGGCATGGGATTGGCTTTCGGCGCTAACGTGATGGGTTATCTGGCCGGCACGATGATTTCCGGCCGTTTATCGCATCGTATCGGCGCATACCGGCTGTTGCGTTACAGCGTGATGTTCGGCTGCGCGACGGGTTCAGTGTTTCTGCTGCTGTCGCTGGCTGGCGCGCATCATCCGCTGGCGGTGATGGTGCCGATGTTGTTTGTGACTTGCGCGGTCGGCCTGGCTTTTCCCAACGCTACCGCGATCGGGCTGGCAGCCTATCCGCGCATGACGGGCTCGGCTGCGGCACTGATGGGTTTCGTTCAGATGGGACTCAGCGCGCTGGCCGGCATCGCCGTCGGCCACGGCTTACAGTCCTCGGCCACCCCCATGGCAGCCGTAATAGCGGCGGTGATGTGGGCCGGCCTGGCGGCCTGGTGGTGGTGGGTGCGTCCGCACGAGGGAAGCGCGGGGGCGGCGTAGGGCCACCCCACGCTTTCTACGCTTGCAACCGGCCGCCGTAACGCACAATGCCGCGCTCGCCTGGGCCGAGTTTCACTTGATGGATGCTGGAACCGGCCGCGCTGCTGACTTCAACCGTATATTCGCCCGCGGGCAAGGCGCCGAGCCGGGTGCGGCCGTGCACTTGAGCGTGCAGCAAGCGCTGGCCGGCGGTATCGAAGATACCGACGCGTATCTGGCCGAACTCTTCGTCCTGCTCGGAACCGGACTGTACCGGCGTAACGATCAGCGGGTAATTGTTGCGTCCGCTGATGGCGGCAGCGGGCGTGGCGAGCGTCAAGCCGAGCAGCGTAGTGGCAATGGCCAGCGCGGTCGATTTGGGCTGCGTGCATTTGGGCCGCGTGGCCGCACCTTCCGCCGTGGCGCGCCGGGTGCGCGCCCTGAGCGGTGTCTGCGCCGGCGCCGCAAGGCCGAACTCCGTCGCGGTGGTGTCAAGGAAACGGCGAATCACACCAGAATCGAGCCGAGCCGGAGCCGCGCACGCAGGCCGAATCGCTTGCGCAGCGGCGGCGCGAGAAAGGGCAGGTAGTTTCATCATGTTATGTCGTTCCTGAATTAGCTACGTTATATGGGGACGAAAACGGCGTTTTCAACCGAGTTCGACGGGAACGAAAATCCGTGCATCGTTACGCTGAATCAGCAAGGCGATATGTTTGCCTGCTTTGGTTACCAATTTTTGTAGCTGCTCTGCGTTTTCCACCGGCTGGCCGTTGAGCGAGAGAATAAGATCGCCACGCCGAATGCCGGCACGGGCGGCCGCGCCGCTCACGTCCATGACGACGAGCCCGCCAGGAATCTCGCTTTGCCGCCGCTCCTCCGTCGACAAGGCGCGCACGGCAACGCCGAGACGCCCCTGGCCGGCTTTGCTGTCAGCCGCGCTGGCAACCTCATCACTATCGGCGAATTTGCCGACTTTCACCTCTACGTCGCGACTGTCGCCTTTGCGCCAGACGCGCATTTTGGCACTTGTGCCGGGCGCGATGGCGGCAATTCGCGGCGGCAGATCGGAAGAGGAGGCGATTTTTTCGCCGTTCAATTCGAGAATCACATCGCCCACCTTGAGTCCGGCCTTATCCGCCGGGCCATCCCCTTCCACCGAGCTGATGAGCGCGCCATTGGCGTTTTTCAAGCCGAAAGATTCGGCCAGCGCCTGATTAACCTCTTGCACGGTCACGCCGATACGGCCGCGAATGACCTTGCCGTGAGCCAGAATCTGGTCGCGCACCCCGGCGGCAACATCGATCGGGATAGCAAAGGAAACGCCCTGATAGCCGCCGGAACGGGAATATATCTGCGAATTGATGCCGACCACTTCACCGGCAAGGTTGATGAGCGGCCCACCCGAGTTGCCGGGATTGACCGCCACGTCGGTCTGAATGAACGGAACGTAACCTTCATTCGGCAACGAGCGCGACTTGGTGGAGATGATACCCGCCGTCACCGTATTTTCGAAACCAAAGGGCGAGCCGATGGCGAGCACCCAATCGCCCACGCGCGATTTCTGCGGATCGCCCAGCGGGATGGTGGGTAAATCTTTCGCGTCGATGCGCAGTACGGCCACGTCGGTGGCCTTGTCCGCGCCAATGACCTTCGCCTTGAATTCGCGCTTGTCGGTCAGCTTGACGGTCACCTCGCTGGCGCCATCGACGACGTGGGCGTTGGTCAGAATGATGCCATCCGCGCTGACGATGAAACCCGAGCCTTGCCCGCGCTTGGGCGCACGCCCCGGCGCGCCGAACTGCGGACCGAAGCGGCGGAAGAAATCGTTGAAAGGATCGTCCGGATCCATCCCCTCGGCGGTACGCACCGTGCCTTCGGTGCTGATGTTGACCACCGCCGGGCCGACGCGCTGAACGATGCCATCGAACGTGGGCAGCCCCATGGCGGCAGGCGCTACCACGGGCGGACGCGCGGGAGGGACGGTATCGGCAAAAGCGGTATGCCCATAGGCGCCGGCGAGAGCCAGAATCAAGGCGGCTACGGCGGTACGCGGGCGGCGGTCTTGCATGGTCGTTCTCCTTGGTGTTGCGTGCTGGACGCTACCTTAGAAGAACGTGACTTAAATAAACCTTAAGACGCCTTCGCCGAAATGTTACCGAATATCTCCGCGCCCGTTTTTTCCAAACCCACTCGCACGCGCAAACCGCCAGCCGGCGCGGCATCGAGCAGCAAACGGGCGCCGTGGCGATCGGCGATCGTCTTGACGATTGCCAAACCCAGACCGCTGCCGGATTCGCTTTCGCCGGCACGGCGATAAAAGCGATCGAGCACACGCTCGCGCTCCTCGGCGGGAATGCCGGGACCGTTGTCGGCCACCTCCAGCCACGCGCGGCCCTCCTCACACCATGCGCTGACGTCCACCCGCCCGCCGACCGGCGTGTAACGGATGGCGTTATCCACCAGATTGCCTAGCAAGGTGCGCAACGCATTCATATCGGCCAAGACGGTGACGGCGGCATCGAGCCGGTCGGCGCCGAGATCGATATTCTTGGCTTCGGCCAAAGCCTGGTAGTCGGCAACGACGAGGCCGGCCAGTTCCCCCAGATCGACCGGTGCCGGCGGCGGCGGATCGGCGTCCGGCTCCTGGCGGGCCAGCGTGAGCAGTTGTTGCACGACCCGCGTCGCCCGCAGCAAGCCTTGCCGCAAATCGGCCAGCGCGGCGCGGCGCTCGGGCTCCGACGCGGCGCGCTCGGTAAGCTGAAGCTGCAATTGCAGCGCGGCCAATGGCGTGCGCAGTTCGTGCGCGGCATCGGCGACAAAGGCGCGCTGGCCGGTCATCGCCTGGTCGAGACGGCAGAGCAGGCCATTGAGCGACTCGACCAGCGGCTGCGCCTCTTCCGGCACATCGTTGCTGGCAAGCGGGGCAAGCGCGCCCGGACTGCGAGCGCGCACGGCGCGGGCCAGGCGCTCCAATGGCTGCAAGCCTCGCCCGACGAGATACCAGATGAGCACGCCGATGAGCGGCAGCAATAGCAACAGCGGCACCAACGTACGCAATGCGGCGGCGGCGGCCAAGTGGTTGCGATGCGACATCGGCTGTGCCACCTGAACCACGCGGTTGCCGAACATGATCGAATAAGTGCGCCAGTCGCCTTTTTCCGTGGGCACGGTAGCGTAACCAAGCTGCGCGTGGTCGGGCAGCGCGGCGCGGGGACGGGAGAGATACAGGCGCGCGCCTTTATCGTCCCAAACCTGGATCACCATATCGAAAGCTTGATCGTCGGGGTCGAGATACGGCTCGGCAGGCGTGCCGGACAGCGGCGGCGCGCGCAACGATAGGGCGAGTTGGCGCAAGTGGTAATCCATGATCTCGTCCACCTCGGCGCGCGTCATATGGTAAGTAGCGACGCCGCCAAGCAGAAAGACGCCGAGAATGGCGCCGAGCAACGACAGCAGCAATTGCCGCCGCAGCGAGAGGGTGTGCCTCCTGTGAATGACGTTGAAGCTCATGCTTCCTGCGGCACGAACCAACCGACGCCGCGCAGGTTACGGATGCGCTCAGCGCCCAGCTTCCGCCGCAAAGCGTGGATGTGAACCTCGATAGCGTTGCTTTCCACCTCTTCGCCCCATCCATACAGGCGCTCTTCAAGCTGCGCGCGCGACAGGGGCTTGCCCGGCTGCTCCAACAACGCTCGCAGCAAGGCAAATTCGCGCGCCGATAATTTCACCGGCTCGCCATCCGCCGTCACCGCATACGTGGCCGGGTCGATCACCACCCCAGCGGCCTGGTGCGTCACCTGCCCAGGGCTAGCGCCGCGGCGGCGCAACAACGCACGCACGCGAGCGGCGAGTTCGTCGAGGTCGAAAGGTTTGACGAGGTAATCGTCGGCGCCGGCATCCAGGCCGCGCACACGTTCGGCAACCGCGTCACGCGCGGTCAGAATGAATACCGGTATCGCATTGCCGCTACCGCGCAGCGCCTGGAGCACGGCAATGCCATCCTTGTTCGGCAGCCCCAAGTCGAGCAGCAACAAATCGTAGGTGGTCTCGGCGGACGGTACGGCAAGCGCGAGCAAAGCGGCCGCCCCGTCGCGCACCCAATCCACCGCGTAGCCCTCCTGGCGCAGGCCGCGCTGCACGCCGGCGCCAATCATCGGGTCGTCCTCAGCCAACAACAAGCGCATGGATCGCTCGCGCTCCAATCAATACCTTAAACGCCCCACGTAACCGGCACACCGTCGCGCTGCGCGCGCTCCAGCATATCGAGCAAGGGCCAGGCGCGCTGGGCGAAGCCGACGGGCGCGGCCATGCCGGTTTCGCCTTTCTCGTGTGCCGCGTCTTGATCGGCTTCGCTTGGCCGGGTCTGATTCGCCCGGTCTTCCTCGATAGCGGCGCGCAGGCGGGAAATGGCTTGCGGCAGTTGCTCTACGGTAACGATGCCTTGAGCATCGCCGGCATCCTTGCCGATAGCCGCCAATATTTTCTTCGCGCTGTCGCCGAACATGAGGACATCGGCACTGCTGGCGGATTTGAAGGTAATCAACATAAAAACCGTCCTCAGAGCCCTTTCACTGCGTAAATGCCCGGCGCATTGCGCCAGTAGCCCTTGTAATCCATGCCGCAACCGAACAGAAAACGGTCGGCGACCTCCACCCCGGTAAAATCGGCGCGCATGCCTGGATAGGCCTTACGCGCATGAACCTTGTGCGCCAGCACGGCGCAAAGCACCTCTTCAGCGCCCTCGCCTTTCAAATATTCGATGATCGCGGCCAGCGTATGGCCTTCGTCGAGGATATCGTCCAACACCAGCACAGTGCGCTTGCGCAGATCCTGCATCGGCCGCACCCGCCAATCGAGCCGCGCGCCTTGCAGTTCGTGACCGTAGCGGGTGGCATGGAGGTAAGCGACTTCCAGCGGAAACGGCAGGCGGGGCAGAATACGGCCGGCTAAAATCAAGCCGCCGTTCATCACCACATAAACAATCGGGTTGCTTGCCCCCAAGCGCGCGGAAATATCCTTCGCCATACGCTCCAACGCGCTTTCGACCGTGGCCGCGTCGACCAGACAATCCGCCTCTTCGCGGGCCCGGATAATTTCCTCCATCGAACTAGGTGCTCCAGAATTTTGCATAGTGGCGCTTCCGGTAACGACGGGTAAAACACGGTGAGCGAACCATCGCCGCGTTGCCGTGACGATGCGCGTATTTTATCCCTCTCCGTACTTACGCGCCGCGCGGTCAAATTCGCCAGACTGGCTAAGACGTCGTGCGGCGGCGCCAAAAACCCTGCAAGGCGGCCAGAAACGGGCCGGCGCTACGACGCGCTTTTTTCAACAACAGCCACCCTACCCATGCCCGCCGGGCAAATCGCCATAACCTGCGCGGCCGCAACACAAGAAAAAGCAACGCCCCGGACAGCAACGGCGCATTTGCCACCGCCCAACGGGTGTGGTCGCGTACACGGTCGATCGAGTCGAGCGCGGCTTCGATTCCGGCGAGCCGGTTCAGCATGTCCGCGCGCTGCGTTTCGGCCCGAATCCGCAGGCGCTGTTTTTTCAAGGCCAGCTCGACTTCGTGAGGCTTCATTCTTCCCGCCGCAACGCATCACGGTCGCGCATCAGTTCGGCCAGACTGGCGTGGAACAAGCGGTTGCCGCGCTTGAATTCACGCGCCGCATTTCTCGCCGTCAGCAAACCGCCGCCGATCAGACAGAACGCCGCAATGCCGAGCGCGATCAGACGATGCTCATCCCACAGCAGCACGGTGAAAAAAACCGCGAGAACGACAAAACCGGCGCCAAGCAAAAAACCGGTGAGCACGCTGTTGAGCAGCAGGCTTGCCACGCGCAGTTTCTCTTCCTGCGCCTCGACCGCGAAAAGTTCGAGTCGGGTCTGCACCGTGTGCAGCCCGGCATCGATCAAACCGCGCAGACTTTCGGCCAGACGCGGTTTCTGCGTATCGCTCATGCGGCTCAGCGACGGCCGGCAAGCAAGCCGAGCAGGAAAGCCAGCCCGGCGGCAACGCCAACCGCTTGCCACGGATGATCGTGAACGTAATCGTCGGTGGCGTGAGCCGCCTGTTTGGTCCGCTCCCGAACCACGGCTTCGGCGCTGGCAATACGCTCCTTAGCCGCTTCCAGGCGCCTGCCCAAACGGCTGCGGACGTCGGTCAGCTTCTCGCCGGCTTGACCGGCAGTGAGCTTGAGCAACTCTTCAGCGTCGGCAACCACGACCTTCAGGTCGGATACAAGTTTGTCTTTCGAAGGGGTAGCAATATCGGTCATCGGGAATCTCCGCAGCAGACTTTATGGCTCTTACATTAAGAACAACGCTCTCGGCAAAACCGCGTCAACGCTAATCTCAATCGGCGGTGAAGGCAAATAGGATGCACCCCTGTTATGGGTAAATAAAGCCCGTTAAAGCGTAATGGCATAAATCTTCGCTTTCAACATGGCAGCCAACCATAATCGAAATCCGTCCATCGCCGTGCCGAAACTGTGCTCACCCGGCAACTGGCCACGGATGGGGGAATATACGGGTTCGAACTACGCCCAATTTCGTCACTTCTTCCCCCGCAAAACATCCCCACGCCCAATACGCGGGCATATAAAATATACATAAGCCCTATCCTCATCTTCTCAGCAAGGACTCTCAGCATGAGCGGCAAACCAGCATCGCGCATCAGCGATGGCGTCGCCTACGGCGTCATCGTCCAAGGCTCGCGCACGGTACTGATCGGCACCCAAGGCGGTGTGGCCTGCTCAAGCTGCCCTGGTGGCGTTGCCGTTGGCAACCCCGTCAACCCCATGCTTGGCGCCAAAGTGCAAAGCGGCGAAATCGACCTCGCCCTGCCCGCCCCCCTGCCGTTCATCCTGTCGCGCGACTACTCCAGCTACCAGACCGACACCCCCGCCCCCATCGGCCTGCTTGGTCCTGGCTGGTGGCTACCCGCCGAAGTCTCCGCCTTGCAAACCGGCGGCCTTCTCACCATCAACGACAGCAAAGGGCGCAGCATCCGCTTCGACCCCCTCGCGCCCGGTGAAATCGCCTATAGCCGCAGTGAAAGCCTGTGGATCGTGCGCGGCGGCAAGGAAACCCTCGACGACCCCGCTTGGGGAGCGCGCCTGCACGCTGCCTGGCACGGCCTCGCCCCCGCGGCCCGGCGCGACAGCGGGCTGCTCTTCCTCACCAACAATCTCCTCGGCCCCTGGTGGATATTTGGCAGCCCCGTCGGCAACGCCCCCGACCGGCACAACGGCGATATTGAAGGCCAGCGTCTCTGGCAACTCGGGCTCGCCAACCACTTTGGCCGCCAAGTGCTCTACCAGCGCGCCAGCCAAGGCGAATTCGCCGGACTCGTCACCGCCGTCCAAGACAGTGCCGGACGCGGCTACGCCCTCGACCTCATCCGCCTCCCCGGCCTCGCCCACGACGGCGCCCACGGCTGGGGCGCCGACAGCGGCATTCGCCTCGCCGCCGTGCGCCTCGTGCGCGACCCCCACGGCTCCGCGCTGCCCACCCAGCCCCTTGTGCGCTACGACTACACCCGCCATGGCGAACTCGCCGCCGTCCATGGCCGCGACGGCCAACTCACCCGCCAATTCCACTACCACCCCGAACTCGTCGGCCGCATCACCGCCCACGCCTATGCCGGCCAGCCCCCCCGCCACTACCTTTACGACCCGCAAGGCCGGGTCATCGAACAGACCCACCCCGGCGCACTCTCTTACCGCTTCGACTACCAGGGCGACAGCACCGTCGTCACCGACAACCTCGGACGCATCGAAACCTACCACTTCGCCGGCCAAAGCGGCCTGCGCCGGCTCGTCAGGCACGAGCGCGCCGACGGCTCGGCCACCGAAAGCCGTTTCGACCGCAGCGGCCGGCTCATCAGCCAGACCGACGCCATGGGGCGCGAAACCCGCTACGAGCTCGACGTTACCAGTGGCAACGTCCTCGGCGTGACCCTGCCGGACGGGCGCAGCCAGCGCATCGAATACAACCAGCACAACCAGATCAGCGCCATTCACGGCGCCGACGGCCTCATCCAACGCATCGACCGCGACGAATACGGCCGCCTGAGCAGCGAAACCGACGCCCTCGGCCACCGCACCCACTACCACTACGCCGACCGCCACCGCGACAGGCCCGACGAAATCGAAGACGCTCAAGGCGGGCGCAAGAAACTGCAATGGGATGCGCTCGGGCAACTCACCGCCTACACCGACTGCTCCGGCGCCACCACCACCTACCAGCGCGACCGCTGGGGCAACCTGACCCAGGTTCGGGGCGAAGAAAACCTGAACGCGCAATACGAATACGATCCGCGCGGGCGCATCATCGGCAGCACTGACGCCCTCGGGCACAAAAGCGCCTACCGCTACGACGCCGCCGGCGCCCTCGCCGCGCTGATCTATCCGGACGGCTCCGACGCCCGTTTCGAGCGCGACCCCGGGGGCCAACTCACCGCCTACCACTACGCCGGGCGCACCCAGCGCTACCATTACGACATCGCCGGCCGGCTCACCGAACTGACCAACGAGAACGGCGCGCGCACCCTGCTCGAATACGACGCGATGGACCGCCTGATCCTGCAGAGCGGCTTTGACGGGCGCACCCAGCACTACACCTACAATGCCGCAGGTCAGATCAGCACCCGCGACGACGCCGGCCTCGTCTGCCGCTACCACTATGACAAAGGCGGCCGGCTCAGCGCGCGCACCCTATCCGCGGCCGGCGGCAGCGAAATCCTCGAAACCTTCATCGTCAACAGCAACGGCCAGTTGGCCGAAGCGCGGCACACTAGCGCCATCGGCGCCAATCCCATCAGCGTGCGCTTTGAACGCGACCGGCTGGGCCGCATTACCGCCGAAGAGCTCGAAGTCAAAAACAGCCAGGAACAAACCCTCTGGCAGCACCGCGTCACCCACCAGTACGACGCCCTCGGCAACGAGCGCGAAACCGGCCTCGACGGGCTACCCCCACTCAGTTGGCAGACTTACGGCTCAGGCCACCTACACGGCGTCGTGCTCGACGGGCGCAGCCTGATCGACTTCGAGCGCGACAAACTGCACCGCGAAACCGAACGGCGCTTTCACGCCACCACCGAGCAGCGCCGCTACAACCCCCTGTCGCGGCTGCACAGCCTGAATACCCACTCCCCGCTCATCGGCGGCCAATTTCAGCGCCAACACCACTACGACGTCTTCGGCCAACTCACCCGCATCGACACCGCGCAGGGCCCACTCGCGTACCACTACGACCCCACTGGCCGGCTCATTGAAGCCCAGTTGCCGGGGCAAGCCGCGCAAACTTACCGGTTCGATGCCGCCGGCAACCGCCTGTTCCACACCCAGGCGGTCGCCAGCGAGCGCGAAGACTGGGCCGAAGAAGTGCGCCGCAACCTCGCCGACCCGGACTTCAACGTCCTGCGCCGCAAACCCGAGTCCGCCACCCGCGACACCGTCGCCTGCTGGCCGGCCAACCGCATCGACGAAGACGACCGCTACCGCTACCAATACGACATCCACGGCAACCTCACGCTCAAGCACCGCCAGGGCGAACTGCATCTGTACACCTACGACAGCGCCAACCGCCTGATCCAGTACGCCTGCGAGAGCCCGGAACAGGTGCGCGCCACCAACTACCTCTACGACCCGTTCGGCCGGCGCATCGCCAAGCAGATCGCCCATGCCGACGCACAGGGCCAGCTCATCGGCGAAGTCCGCACCACCTGGTACGGCTGGGACGGCGACCGGCTGGTGCTGACACAGACCGACGACGCGCGCATCCACACGGTCTACCAGCCAAACAGCTTTGTGCCGCTGCTGCGCATCGAGAGCGGCGCCGCGGTGCCGCAGAGTCTGGCGCAGAAGGAGGGCATGCCGCGGGACGCGGACCTGCAACGCCTCCTTGACGAGGCCGAACGCGAACTCAAGCAAGGCAAGCTGAGCGCGCACAGCCAACGCGCGCTCGAACAAGCGCGGATCGAACCGGCACAACTCAAGGCGCTGCTGGAACAGCCCACCCCGGATACGCGCGCGATCCATCTATACCACTGCGACCACCTGGGAACACCGATAGCGCTGATCAACGAAGAAGGCGGGGTCGATTGGCAAATCGAGCTGGACGCGTGGGGGAACACGCTGGTGGAACACAACCCCAACGATCTGTACCAGCCGATCCGCTTCCAGGGCCAGCACCACGATGCGGAATCGGGACTGCATTACAACCGGTACCGGTTCTATGACCCGGGGCTGGGGAGATACATTACGCAGGATCCGATCGGGCTCACGGGTGGCATCAATCTCTATGCGTATGCGAACAATCCGACCGGGGCGGTCGATCCGTGGGGATTGGAATGCGGACAGCCCATTACCGAAGAGCAACTGGCGCTTGCAAGAGAAGGTAAATTCATGGAGTTCTGGAGATCGCGGCATCTGGCCGGGGATCCGGTTGCCAGAACCGCGTTGACGGGCTGGGGCGACCCTGGCTTTGTGAACGCAAGCTGGTTTGAAAGAGGCGCCGCAAAATATACTTGGTGGAGCATGAGCTCCTATATTTCAGCCAACAAATTGCCCGTCACCATGGAGCAGATCGGCGGCGAGCTTGCCTTGGCCCATGCCTCCGCCGTCATGGGCGATACGAGCGGCACGCCCAACCTTCTGAGCCCCACTCAGGTCGCCAACTATCACCACGAGGTATTCGCAAGGCACAACATCCCGCCCTATATCTTTGGCGGAACACAGCCCATTCCAGGTGTTGAGGTTCCCGCTCCGGGGGGCTGGCAGCCCGTGATGTTCGATCCGAACACCTACAGTAACTTATGGTGCGAAGGATGCGACTCCACACCGTAAAGGATTCGCGAATGAAATGGCTCTTAGTATTCATTCTCGCCTTGCTCATCATGGGATGCGGCTTGTCCTGCGCAAGAGCGCACAATGGCGCCGAGCTGAAATTCAAGTTCGGCCGCACCGCGCTCTCCATTCCGAAGAAGTACCTACTGCCCGGATTACCTTCCTCGATCGTTCCCGCGGAAGGGCTCGATGGCGGGGGCGGAATATCGCTGAAAATACCCTTGGGCGACTTGAAGCTCGAAGAAACGGCCGGGCTCAACAACACGATGATCGTTCTTGTTTCCGCCGCCGAGGGGCCGGACGGACTGAAACCGGTGAGGCCGGACGCGATCAACGCATGGAATGCGACGGGCCTCTATAAAAACCGGATCATCGAGTTCGACGATGACGTAAAGCTATATCGTATCTATCCGAAATCGGGCTATCCGGTGATGTGGCAATACTTTTCATCGTCTCCGGACGGCGGCGCGGAAATGGGCGATAGCTGGGTCGCCGCCTGCACATCAACCCCTGGCGCGACGCAACGGGTCGGCACTGAAAATGCCACCTGCAAGACCATCCATGTCCATAAAGACGTCAGAAATGAAATAACGGTCTTTGGCGGAAATATCAAAAGGCTATCGGTGATCCTGTCTGGCTATAAGGGAATGATTGCCGAGTGGGAGCGTGACTGACGGGCAGACCGCCAAAGCCTACGCGTGTAGAAAATAGGCTGTTGGCGGCGGCATTGTGCCGGGAATCAGGCGCTGCCCTACCTCACTCCACGGTCACGCTCTTCGCCAGATTACGCGGTTTATCCACATCCGTGCCCTTTACCAGCGCGGCGTGGTACGACAGCAATTGCAAGGGGATGACGTGCAGCACCGGCGACAACATGCCGTAGTGCTCCGGCATGCGGAGGATGTGTACGCCCTCGGATTCGGGAATCTCGCTGCCGGCGTCGGCGAAAACGTAGAGCTCGCCGCCACGCGCACGGACTTCCTGTAGGTTGGATTTGAGCTTTTCGAGCAGTTCGTCGGCGGGGGCGATGGCGATGACGGGCATGTCCTTGTCCACCAGCGCCAGGGGGCCGTGCTTGAGTTCGCCGGCGGCGTAGGCTTCGGCGTGGATGTAGGAGATTTCCTTGAGCTTGAGCGCGCCTTCCATCGCGATAGGCCAGTGCCGGCCACGACCGAGGAAAAGGGTATGGTGCTTGGCCGCGAAGCCTTGCGCCCATCTGGCGATGTCCGCTTCGAGTTCCAGCACTTTCTGCACTGCGACCGGGAGGTGGCGCATGGCGGTGAGGTGGCGGGCTTCGGCATCTTCATCGAGGCGGCCGTTCAGTTTCGCCAGCGTCAGGGTGAGCAACGCCAACGCGGCAAGCTGGGTAGTGAACGCCTTGGTGGAAGCAACACCGATCTCAGGGCCCGCACGGGTGATGAAGCACAGCGCGGTTTCGCGCACGATGGCCGATTCCGGCACGTTGCAGATCGCCAGGGTACGTGTCATGCCAAGGGCGCAGGCATGTTTGAGCGCAGCCAAGGTATCGGCGGTTTCGCCAGACTGGGAGATGGCGACAACCAGGGTGTCGGGATCGGGCACCGATTCGCGGTAGCGGTACTCGCTGGCGATTTCCACCGTGCAGGGAATTTTCGCCACCGATTCGAGCCAGTAGCGGGCGACGAGGCCGGCATGGTAGCTGGTGCCACAGGCAATGATAAGCACACGCCGGGCGCCACCCAGCACCTCGGGCCCGCGCGCGCCAAAAAGCTGCGGGATAATGCCGCCGCCGCCGGTGATCATTTCCAGCGTATTACCCAGCGCCTGCGGTTGCTCGAAGATTTCCTTCTGCATGTAATGGCGGAACTGACCGAGCTCGACAGCATCCGCCGACAAACTGGAGAGGTGAACTTCACGCTCCACCGATGTGCCGTCGGAATGCACGATGCGGTAGCCATCCAAGCGTAGTTCGGCCAGATCGCCATCTTCCAGATAAATCACTTTGCGCGTGACTTGCAGCAGCGCGGCGGTGTCGGATGCGGCATACATGCCGTTTTCACCAATGCCGAGCAACAGCGGCGAACCACGACGGGCAACAATGATGCGCTGCGGATCGGCCTCGGAAACAATACCAATGGCGTAAGCGCCAACAAGCTCGTTCGTCGCTTGCAGCACGGCATCGAACAAATCGGTGGTTTGCGTGAGCTTGCTGCGAATCAGATGGGCGATGGCCTCGGTGTCGGTGTCGGACTCGAACACATAGCCGCGCGCCTGCAAACTGCTTTTGAGCACCTCGAAGTTTTCGATGATGCCGTTATGGACGACGGCCAAGCCGGCGGAGATGTGCGGATGGGCATTGCGCTCGCTGGGCGCGCCGTGGGTGGCCCAGCGCGTGTGGGCGATACCGACGGTGGCCTCGAGCTGACGAGCCGCCGCCAGCGCGGCGAGTTCGGCAACCCGCCCGGTGGAGCGCACCCGCGCGAGGCGGTTTTCGGCAAGCACGGCAAGGCCAGCCGAGTCGTAGCCGCGATATTCGAGCTTGCGCAGTCCCTCCAACAAAACAGGAACTACATTGTTGGTTGCAATGGCGGTAACGATGCCGCACATGTCGATGTTTCCTTATCGGGTGTGGAGCGTGTTCGAAAGCGTGCACAGTAACGCCGACGCCCAAATCCCGCCAAGGGACTTTTTCCTCCCGGGCGTTACCGCGCACGGCGTACCGGGGGAAATTAGCCGGGCATCACGCGCCGAAAATACCAGGGTTGTGCTTGCGCCAGATTTCAAGCTCGATATCCTCAGGCAGCGAGCCGCCGTCGGCGTCATACGCCGGATGCGTAGCCCAGCCGATACAGGTATCGAGCATGTGTTCGACGGAATGGAAAAAAACGTTAACGCCCTGCATCACCGAAATGACTGGCCGCCGCAAACGCCCATCCAGCTTCTGCCCCTTGCATGGCAGAACGAGCCAGCCACCGTTGAAAGCAGCGAAGGGGAAAGCGTGCTTCAATAATTCATGGCATTTCGGATCGACGCCATAGGATTCCATCATGGCCGCGTGCTCGCGCTCCGCAATGCGCAGGTTGGAGAAAGCGTAATCCCTGAACCAGAACGGGGCGCTTTCATCCCAGGCATCATCGCCGGCTTGCCCTTCGTGCCAACCGTACAGCGCGACAAGTTCATCCGGCAACTCGGCGGGAAACCACGCGCAACGCCGCCGTAAATCCTGCTCTCCAACCGGCGGCAATAGGCTCGTGGAAACCGAGTGCCCCTTGGTCTCAAACGCGCTCCGCAACGTTTCCAGCTTTTCGCGCAGACGAACACCGTCAAAGGATGGAGAGGATGGCGATTCGTTCGTGCTCATAAGCTGAAGATAAACCGGGGTTCAGCGTTTTTTTTCCGGCCGCTTCCAACCGGAAAACGTTATTTGCTTGGCGCGCGAAACGGTCAACTGCCCGGGTGGCGCGTCCTTGGTCAAGGTGGTGCCGGCGCCGAGCGTGGCGCCACGGCCGACACGCACGGGGGCGACCAATTGGGTGTCGGAGCCGATGAATGCGTCGTCCTCGATCACCGTGCGGAATTTGTTCGCACCGTCGTAGTTGCAGGTGATGGTGCCGGCGCCGATGTTGACCCGCTGGCCCACATCCGCATCGCCGACGTAGGCAAGATGGTTGGCCTTGGAATGGTCGGCGATGACGCTGTTTTTGATTTCGACGAAGTTGCCCACATGCACGCCGTTGCCCAACGCGGTACCCGGCCGGGTGCGGGCATAGGGGCCGATGATGCAATCCTCGCCCATGGCGGTGCGCTCGATGTGGGAAAACGGCGCGATGCGCGTACCGGCGCCGATGCGGGCGTCACGCAGCACGCAGTTGGCGCCCACGCGCACACCGTCGGCAAGCTCCACACGGCCTTCGAACACGCAGTTGATGTCGATTTCCACATCACGCCCGCAAATCAGTTCTCCGCGCACATCGATGCGGGCGGGGTCGATTAAGGTTACGCCTTCATCCAGCAGGCGGGCGGCAACGTTGCGCTGGAAAATCCGTTCCAGTTCGGCAAGCTGGCTTTTGCTGTTGACGCCCAGCGTTTCCCACACGGCGCCGGGCCGGGCGGTAACGACCTCCACGCCGTCAGCCACGGCCAGGCCGATGATATCGGTCAGGTAATACTCGCCCTGTGCGTTATCGTTGCCGACGCGTCCGAGCCAATCGCGCAGTTGGGCAAGCGGGGCGACAAGAATGCCGGTATTGATTTCGCGCACCTGGCGTTCGGCCTCGGTGGCGTCTTTTTGTTCGACGATGCGCCTTACCCGGCCTTGCTCGTCGCGCAGAATGCGGCCATAGCCGGTCGGATCGTCCAGTTCGACGGTCAGCACCGCAAGGCGTCCGCCTTCGGCGGCGCGCGCCAAACCTTGCAGCGTGGGCACGCCAATCAACGGCACATCGCCGTACAGGATCAGCGCCAAGCCATCGTCGCCCAGGCTCGGCAGCGCCTGCCGCACAGCGTGGCCAGTACCGAGTTGCCGTTCCTGCCGCGCCCAGACGAGATCGGCCGCGGCATCGAACCCCTGCCGTACTGTTTCGCCGCCGTGGCCGTAAACCACGCAGATCCGCCGTGCGTCCAACTTGCGGGCGGTATCGAGCACATGGGCCAGCATGGGTTTACCGGCGATCGGTTGCAATACTTTGGGCAACGCCGAACGCATGCGCTTACCCTGGCCGGCGGCCAGAATCACTACGTCCATGAAGGCACCGTGGCGGGAATCGGAAGGAGCGGGATTTTAGCATGCGGGTTGTGCCCATTCTTCCCGTGCGCCATTGCAACCGCACAACCCGGACCACTGCGCCGACGCCAAACTGGGCGGCATGTTGCACTGCACATAAGCAATTCCCCTAGGTTCGCACAATTACCATTTTTACAGTCTAAAATGCGATATTGCGGCGCACACCGCCAAAACCAAGAACGGGGGTAATCGTGCAGGATTTCATTGAGAATCGTACTTTCGACGAGATCGCCGTTGGCGACTTTTCCCAGCTCATCCGTACCTTGAAGCCGGAAGACATCCATCTATTCGCGGTCATGTCCGGCGATGTCAATCCGACTCACGTGGATCCCGTATACGCCCGCTCCAGCCAGTTCCGCGAGATAGTTGGCCACAGCATGTGGGGCTGCACGCTGATTTCGACCGTGCTGGGCACCGAGTTCCCCGGTCCGGGCACGGTCTATGTGTCTCAGGGGCTCAACTTCTGGCGCCCGATCACCGTCGGCGATACGCTGACGATCACCGTCAGTTGCCGCGAGAAGTATCAGCACAACCACCACATCATTTTCGACTGCATCGCCGTCAATCAGGATGGATTGAAGGTGATCGACGGCACTGCCGAAGTGCTCGCGCCGACGGAGAAAATCAAGCGCCTGCGGATCAGCCTGCCGAAGGTGAATATTTCCAACCGCGAACTGCGCTATCAGCACCTGCTGTCGATGACCGAGGGGCGGAGCCCGATTCCCATTGCCGTCGCGCATCCGTGCGACACCGAATCCCTGCGCGGCCCGGTTCAGGCCGCCGAAGCCGGCTTGGTGATTCCGATTCTGATCGGACCGGAAGCGAAGATCCGCTCGGTCGCCGAGGAACAGGGTCTGAATCTGAAGAACTACCGCATCATCGACGTACAGCACAGCCATGCAGCGGCCGAAGCCGCCGTCGCCCTGTGCCGCGACGGTACCGCCGAGGCCTTGATGAAGGGTTCGTTGCACACCGACGAACTGATGAGCGCGGTCGTATCCAAAACCACCGGCCTACGCACCGCGCGACGCATCAGCCACGTGTTCCTCGCCGATGTGCCGACCTATCCGCACCCGTTGATGATCACCGACGCAGCGATCAACATCGAGCCGACGCTCGAAGATAAAGTCGACATCATCCTGAACGCCATCGAACTCGGCCACATCCTTGGTCAAGCCGAACCCAAGGTGGCGATTCTGTCGGCGGTGGAAACCGTTACCTCCAAAATCCGCTCCACACTCGACGCCGCCGCCTTGTGCAAAATGGCCGATCGCGGGCAGATCAAGGGCGGCCTGCTCGACGGCCCGCTCGCCTTCGACAATGCGGTATCGCTGGTCGCAGCCAAAACCAAGGGCATCCGTTCGGCGGTCGCCGGCAATGCCGACATCCTGGTGGTGCCCGATCTCGAATCCGGCAACATGCTCGCCAAGCAGCTCGAATACCTTGCCGATGCGCTGATGGCCGGAGTGGTGTTGGGCGCGCGCGTGCCCATCGTGCTCACCAGCCGTGCCGATACCGCCGAAACCCGCGCCGTTTCGTGCGCGGTGGCGCAGTTGATAGCACACAAAAAGCGCGAGGCACGGGTATGAAAGCCGTCCTCGTACTCAATGCCGGATCGAGCAGTCTCAAATTCGCCCTGTTTCCCATCGAACCGGTACTGACGCCAGAACCGGCGCTTTCCGGCCAGGTGGAAGGCATCGGCGCAAAACCGATGCTGAACGCCCGCGACAACGCCGAACACCGTTTCAGCGAGCCGGTAACGGTAACAAGCGACAACCCCAACGAACAGCACCGCGAAGCGCTCGACCATCTGTTCAAGTGGCTTGGCGCGCACAACCCGACGCTGCAAATCGTCGCCGCCGGCCACCGCATCGTTCATGGCGGCGAACGCTATAGCGCGCCGGTACGGCTCGACGCGACAACGCTGGAACACTTGCAAGCCTTCGTCCCGCTGGCGCCACTGCACCAACCGCACAACCTGCGCGCAGTGCATGCGGTAACGGCGCTGCTGCCGGCCATTCCGCAGGTCGGCTGCTTCGATACCGCCTTTCACCGCACCCAGTCGGCCATCGCCCAGGCTTTTGCGCTGCCGCGCGCGATTTCCGCAGAAGGCGTCAAACGCTACGGCTTCCACGGTTTGTCCTACGACTACGTGTCGCGCCAATTGCCGGCGCTGCTTGGTGAAGAGCGGGCGCGGGGCGCGGTCGTTATCGCCCACCTTGGCAACGGCGCATCGATGTGCGCGACGCGCGAAGGCCGCAGCGTGACTTCGACGATGGGCTTCACCGCCGTCGAAGGCCTGATGATGGGTACCCGCACCGGCAGCCTCGACCCCGGCGTATTGCTCTACCTGATGGAGCAAAAGGGCATGGACGTGCGGGCGCTGACCAATCTGCTGTACAAGGAATCCGGCCTGCTCGGCGTTTCCGGTATCAGCCAGGACATGCGCACCCTACTCACCTCCACTGCCCCCGAGGCACGCGAGGCGGTCGACCTGTTCTGCTACCGCATCGCGCGCGAGCTCGGTTCGCTCGCCGCCGCCGTGGGCGGGCTGGACGCGCTGGTATTCACCGGTGGCATCGGCGAGCACGCGGCGCCGGTGCGAGAGCGTGTCGCCGCGCTGTCCGCCTGGCTGGGCGTGAAAATCGACCCGACCGCCAACGCCGCCCACGCGACCCACATCAGCACCGCCGACAGCCGCGTTGCCGTCGTCGTTCTCCCGACCAACGAGGAAGCGATGATCGCCCGCTATACCGTCGAGGTATTGGGACTGTAAGCGGGGCTGCAAACGGAAACTCCCAACCCGGCGGGCGCTTTGACCACACGGTCAGCGCCCGTCGGTGTTTGCCACCGTACTACCCGACCACGGCATCCCACAACAACTTCGCCCCGGATAAACCCAGCGCCGAAATGGCGAACAACTGGAACGGACGTTCTGGAATGCGCGCCAGCAAGCGCATGCCGAGCCAGACGCCACACGGCACCAGCGGCAGCAAAGTGGCGGAAAGCAGCAGAGTTTCGCGCGAAAACAGATCCAGCCCAAGATAAAACGGCAGCTTTGCCAGGTTGATGACGGCGAAGAAGAAAACCGACGTGGCGACAAACGTCTGACGCGACATCCGCCGCCCAAGCAGATAAATCATCAGCGGCGGCCCGCCGGCGTGAGACAAGGTGCTGGTGAAACCCGCGCCCGCGCCGCACAGCCAACCCCACCCACGCCGTATGACGCCACCGTCACTGGCCGCGCTCGGACGGCGCAATAGCCGATCCAGCGCGAAAACGACGGAAATAAGACCGAGCGCGCCCTTGACCGCGCGCTCCGACAGCACGCCGAAAGCAAACGTACCGACCAGGATGCCAAGCAGCGCGGCGGGAATCAGCATGCGTAATTCCGCCCAATCGGCCTTGCCACGCCAGGCACGGATGCCGACGAAATCCATCGCGATCAGGATCGGCAATACCACCGCTACCGCATCGCGCGGCGACAGCCATATTGACATCAATGGCACCGCCAAGCCGCCAAGCGCACCACCGAGGCCGGATTTGGAAATGCCCGTAAGCAAAATGGCGACAGCGGTGACAATCCAGCCGGTTACACCCAGTTCCAAGCCTTTCTCTCCCTCATTCGTCGCGACAAAAAAGAAGGCGGCCCGCAAGCCGCCTTCCTATGCCCGTTGTCGTACCCACCCGCCAGCCGGTGAGGGGCTTTCAATCCTAGCGCGGCAGCACGCTCTCGCCCATCAGGAACGCATCCACCTCGCGCGCGCACTGACGGCCTTCGCGGATTGCCCACACCACGAGCGACTGGCCACGCCGCATGTCACCAGCGGCGAACACCTTGGCGACGTTGGTGGCGTAACAGCCTTCGCCATCGGTCGTCGCCTTGGCGTTGCCGCGCGCATCGGCGGCAACGCCGAAAGCGTCGAGCACACCACCGACCGGCTGGGTGAAACCCATGGCGAACAACACCAGATCGGCCTTGACCTCGAATTCCGAGCCGGCGACTTCGCCCATCTTGCCGTCCTTCCACTCCAGGCGAACCGCTTTCAACGCCTTGACGCGGCCGTGCTCGCCGATGAACTCTTTGGTGGCAACGGCAAAGTCGCGTTCGCAGCCTTCCTCGTGGGAACTGGAAGTACGCAGCTTCACCGGCCAGTACGGCCAAGTCATCGGCCGGTTTTCCTCCTCGGGCGGCATCGGCATCAACTCGAACTGCGTCACCGAAGCCGCACCGTGGCGGTTGGAGGTGCCCACACAATCCGAACCAGTATCGCCACCGCCGATCACCACCACATGCTTGCCCTCGGCGGAAATCGGATTGGGCGCGCCACCGGCCACTTCCTTGTTCTGCGGAATGAGGAATTCGAGCGCGAAATGAATGCCGCCCAGTTCGCGCCCCGGCACCGGCAGATCGCGCGGCACTTCGGCACCGCCGGCGAGCACGATGGCATCGAAGTGCTTTTGCAGCCATGCCGCTTCGACGATTTCCGCCGTATCGCTGGCAATACCCTTGGGCATGACCCGCACGCCGACCAACGCGCCGGTGCGGAAGGCGACCCCTTCAGCCTTCATCTGCTCGATGCGGCGATCGATCAACGATTTTTCCATCTTGAAATCGGGAATGCCGTAGCGCAGCAGGCCGCCGATACGATCGCTCTTCTCGAACACGGTCACGTCGTGACCGGCGCGGGCAAGCTGCTGCGCGGCGGCAAGCCCCGCCGGGCCGGAACCGACCACGGCCACCTTCTTGCCAGTGCGTGTTGCCGCCGGACGCGGCCGCACCCAGCCTTCTTCCCACGCCTTGTCGATGATCGCGTGTTCGATCGACTTGATGCCGACGGCGTCGGTATTGATATTGAGCGTACACGCCGCTTCGCACGGCGCGGGGCAGATACGGCCGGTGAATTCAGGGAAATTGTTGGTCGAATGCAGCACCTCGATGGCCTCACGCCAGGCACCGCGATACACAAGGTCGTTCCAATCCGGAATGATATTGTTCACCGGGCAACCGTTGTTGCAGAACGGCACGCCACAATCCATGCAGCGCGCGCCTTGCACGGACGCCTGCTCGTCACTCAGCCGGACGACGAACTCCTTGTAGGATTTCAGCCGCTCGGCGACCGGCGCATAGGCTTCGGACAAACGCTGATATTCAAGAAAACCTGTGGGTTTGCCCATAGTCTTACGCGGCCTCCAATTGCGAACGGCGCTGCCCGGCCATGTCGGCGAGCGCGCGGCGGTACTCTTCCGGCATCACCTTGACGAACTTCGTCCGCCAGGCGCTCCAGTCATCCAGGATCAGGCGTGCGCGGGCGCTGCCGGTAAAGCGGGCGTGGCGCTCGATCAAGCCTTTCAGGATCAGTTCGTCGCCCATTTCAAGGTGATCGATCTCCACCCGGCCATGGGATTCCAACTCATCGCCGAATTCGGAGCCTTCGCGCGCGGCGCGCTCTTCCTCCAACGGCTCGAGCGCGACCTGCGCCATGTTGCAACGGCCGCTGAAGCTGCCGTCCTCATCCAGCACGTAGGCGACGCCGCCCGACATGCCAGCGGCGAAATTCCGCCCGGTCTCGCCGAGTACGACGACGGTGCCGCCAGTCATGTACTCGCAGCCATGGTCGCCCACGCCCTCGACCACCGCCGTCGCGCCGGAATTGCGCACGGCAAAACGTTCGCCGCCGACGCCGGCGAAATACACCTCGCCCTCGGTCGCGCCATACAGCACCGTGTTGCCAACGATGATGTTGTCCTCGGTAGCGCCGCGGAAACTGGCTTGCGGACGGACAACGATGCGCCCGCCGGACAGGCCCTTGCCAACGTAGTCGTTACCCTCGCCGACCAGTTCCAGCGTCACACCGCGCGCGAGGAAAGCGCCAAACGCCTGGCCGGCGGTACCGGTCAGGCGGATGTGGATGGTATCCGCCGGTAGCCCGGCGTGGCCGTATCTGGCCGCAACACGCCCGGACAGCATGGCGCCGACGGTGCGGTTGATGTTGCGCACCGGCAGGTCGATGGACACTTTTTCACCTTTCTCCAGCGCGGCTTGAGCGAGTTCAATAAGCCGATTGTCGAGCGCCTTACCAAGCCCATGGTCCTGCGTTTCGGCGTGCAGGCGCGGCACGCTCGCCGGCACGTCGGGCAGGTAGAAGATGCGCGAATAATCCAAGCCCCGCGCCTTCCAGTGCTCAATGCCCTTCTTCATGTCGAGCAGATCGGCGCGGCCGATCAGTTCGTTGAACTTGCGTATGCCCAGTTGGGCCATCAGTTCGCGCACTTCCTCGGCGATAAAGAAGAAGAAATTCACCACATGCTCGGGCTGGCCGGAGAAGCGCCGGCGCAGCACCGGATCTTGCGTGGCAACGCCAACCGGACACGTGTTGAGGTGGCATTTGCGCATCATGATGCAGCCCTGCACGACCAACGGCGCGGTGGCGAAACCGAATTCATCCGCACCGAGCAGTGCGCCGACGACGACGTCACGCCCGGTTTTGATCTGGCCATCCACCTGCACGCGCACGCGCCCACGCAGGCGGTTGAGCACTAGCGTCTGCTGCGTTTCGGCCAGACCGAGCTCCCACGGCGAGCCGGCGTGCTTGATCGACGACCACGGCGAAGCGCCGGTGCCGCCGTCGTGTCCGGCGATGACGATATGGTCGGCCTTGGCCTTGGCCACACCGGCCGCGACCGTGCCCACACCGATTTCCGACACCAACTTGACCGAGATATCGGCCACCGGGTTGGTGTTTTTCAAATCGTGGATGAGTTGGGCCAGGTCTTCGATCGAGTAGATATCGTGGTGCGGCGGCGGCGAAACAAGGCCGACCCCCGGCACAGAATGGCGCAGGAAACCGATGTACTCGGACACCTTGTGACCTGGCAACTGACCACCCTCGCCGGGTTTGGCGCCTTGGGCCATCTTGATCTGAAGCTGGTCGGCATTGACCAGATATTCCGTGGTGACGCCGAAACGGCCGGAGGCGATCTGCTTGATCGACGAACGCAGGGAGTCGCCCGCCACCAGATCGAGATCGCGCTCGATGCGCCCTTCGCCGACAATTTGGGACAGCTTCGTCGCCTGTGTAATCGGCTTGAAGCGCATCGGATCCTCGCCGCCCTCGCCGGTATTCGACTTGCCGCCGATGCGATTCATCGCCACCGCCAGCGTGGTGTGCGCCTCGGTAGAAATGGAACCGAGCGACATCGCGCCGGTAGCAAAGCGTTTGACGATATCCTTGGCCGACTCCACCTCATCCAGCGCCACCGGTAGGCCGGCGGGCTTGATGTCGAACAGACCGCGCAGCGTCATGTGCCGGCGCGACTGATCGTTGATGATGCTGGCGTATTCCTTATAGGTCGCGTACTGGCCGGAGCGGGTCGAGTGCTGGAGCTTGGCGATTGCATCCGGCGTCCACATATGTTCCTCGCCACGAACGCGGAAAGCATAGTCGCCACCGGCGTCGAGCATGTTCGCCAATACCGGGTCGGGACTGAAGGCGCGCGTGTGCTGGCGCAAGGTTTCGTCCATGACCTCGAACACGCCGATGCCTTCCACCTGGCTGGTGGTGCCAGTGAAGTATTTATCGACGAAGGCTTGCTGCAAACCGACGCCCTCGAAAATCTGCGCGCCCGTATAGGACATGTAGGTGGAAATGCCCATCTTGGACATGACCTTCATCAGCCCCTTGCCGACCGCCTTGGTGAAGTGCTTGATGTACTTTTCACCCGCCTCCGCGCTGCCGGCGAGCTGTTGCAGCGTTTCCAACGCGAGGTAGGGATGCACCGCCTCGGCGCCGTAGCCGGCGAGCACGGCAAAGTGATGCACCTCGCGCGCGGAGCCGGTTTCGACCACGAGACCGGCGCGCGTGCGCAAACCCTTGGCAACAAGGTGCTGGTGGATCGCGGACGTTGCCAACAGCGCGGGAATGGCGACGTGATCGGCATCGATCTTGCGGTCGGAAACGACGAGGATGTTGTAGCCCTGTCCCACCGCGTCCTCGGCCTCGGCACACAGCGACGCGAGGCGCGCCTCCACGCTCTCCATGCCCCACTCCGCCGGGTAGCAGATGTCGAGCTCGGTCGAGTGGAACTTGTCATGGGTATAGCGGGCGATATTGCGGATTTTCGCCATCTCGGCGAAATCCAGCACCGGCTGCGTCACTTCCAGCCGGCACGGCGGGTTGCTTTCGTTGATCTCCAGCAGATTGGGGCGCGGGCCGATGAAGGAGACGAGCGACATCACCAGTTGCTCGCGGATCGGGTCGATCGGCGGATTGGTGACCTGGGCGAACAACTGGCGAAAGTAGTTGTACAGCGGCTTTTCCTTGGACGACAGCACCGCCAGCGGCGAGTCGTTGCCCATCGAGCCGATACCTTCCTCGCCGGTCTTGCCCATCGGTTCGAGGATGAAGCGGATATCTTCCTGCGTGTAACCGAAGGCTTGCTGACGGTCGAGCAGCGACGCGGCGCACTCGGGCGCGGCTGCCCCAGCGGGCGCGGCAAGGCTGTCGAGCTTGATATTGATGCGGCCCAGCCAGTCGGTATAAGGGCGCGCCGACGCCAGGCTGTCCTTGATCTCCTTATCGCCGATGATGCGGCCCTGCTCCATGTCGATCAGGAACATCTTGCCCGGCTGCAAACGCCATTTCTTGACGATACGGCTGTCGGGAATCGGCAACACGCCGGATTCGGACGCCATGACGACAAGATCGTCATCGGTAATCAGGTAGCGCGCCGGCCGCAGGCCGTTGCGGTCGAGCGTGGCGCCGATCTGGCGGCCGTCGGTAAAGGCCACGGCGGCGGGGCCGTCCCACGGCTCCATCATCGCCGCGTGATATTCGTAGAAGGCGCGGCGGCGATCATCCATCTGCGTGTGCGATTCCCACGCCTCGGGAATCATCATCATCATCGCGTGGGCGAGCGAATAGCCGCTCATCACCAGCAATTCGAGTGCATTATCGAACGAGGCGGAATCGGACTGGCCGGGATAGATCAACGGCCAGATCTTTTGCAGATCGTCGCCGAGCACCGGTGAATGCACGCCTTTTTCGCGCGCGCGCATCCAATTGTAATTACCCCGCAGCGTATTGATTTCGCCGTTGTGGGCGATATAGCGGAAGGGGTGCGCCAGATTCCACTTGGGGAAGGTGTTGGTCGAAAAACGCTGGTGAACCAGCGCAAGCGCCGACACCGCGCGCGGATCGACCAGATCGGGGTAATACTCGCCGACCTGCGTGGCGAGCAGTAGCCCCTTGTAGTTGACCGTGCGCGCCGACATCGAGACGACGTAATACTCCTGCCCGTGCTTGAGGTTGAGCTCGTTGATGGCGTTGGCGGCGCGGCGGCGAACAACGTAGAGCTTACGCTCCAACGCTTCCGTAACCATGATGTTCGGCCCGCAGCCAATGAAGAACTGATAGATCACTGGCTCGGTCGCCTTCACCGTCGGCGACATCGGCATAGCGCCATTCACCGGCACTTCGCGCCAGCCGAGCACGACCAGGCCTTCGGAGCGCGCGGCGCGCTCCATTTCCTCCTCGCAAGCGAGGCGGGACGCGCGCTCTTTTGGCATGAACGCCATACCGACGCCGTAATCGCCAGGAGGTGGCAGGGTCACGCCCTGTTTTGCCATTTCCTCACGGTACAGCACATCGGGGATCTGGATCAGAATTCCGGCGCCATCGCCCTGCAGCAGATCCGCGCCAACCGCGCCCCGGTGGTCCAGATTCTTGAGAATCTCAAGGCCGCGCAAAATGATGTCGTGGGTCTTGCGGCCCTTAATATGCGCAATAAAACCGACACCACAGGCATCGTGCTCGTTGGCCGGGTCGTATAACCCCTGCTTCTGGGGGAAATCCATCTCGCTATTCCTCAAAACACTACACACGCCGCCTTGTAGCCGGCGCGATCCAGGGAATACGGCTCAAACAGCACCGCACCGCTCAACGCATCCGCATGATAAGCACGCAGACACGCCAAAAGAGCCGGGTGCAGGGTGCACCGGCTCTTTGGACAACCGGGCGAATGCGCACGGCTGCAAAAAACTCTTCGAACGGATGGACAAATATACGCGCGCAAAAATTCTGCTTCAAGAATTTTTTGCGCCGCAGCAGAAATTGATACAAATCAGTGGATTTCGCCAACGGCGAAAAGACGGCGATGTTCTTTCACCGCATAGCGGTCGGTCATTCCGGCGATATAGTCGGCGATCGTGCGCGCTTTATCCACGCGCGCGCGCTCCTGGTACTGCGGCGGCAACAAGCGGGGATCGGCCATGAACGCGCCGAACAGATCGGCGATGATGCGCCGGGCCTTATTCGTCATCCTCAGCACCTGGTAGTGCCGATAGAGGTTTTCGCCAAGAAACTGCTTCAACTCGCGCAATCGCGGCAGCAAGGCGTCGGAATAGGCGACCAGGCGCGGTGCGGCGCGCACATCGGCAAGCGTCCGCACACTGGCGGCCGCAATATTGGCCTGCGTCTGGGCAACCAGATCCAACGCCATCGTATTGATCATGCGCCGCAGGGTTTCGTTGATCAGCTTGCGCCCGGTAAGCCCAGGCCATTGCGCCTGCACCTCGCGCCGATGGGTGGCGAACACGGCCACGGCATCGAGCTGATCGAGCGAGATCAAGCCGGAGCGTAGCCCGTCATCAACATCGTGGTTGTTGTAGGCGATCTCATCGGCCAGATTGGTGAGCTGCGCTTCCAGCGACGGCTGCATGCCATCGAGAAAACGCCGCCCAAGCCTGCCGAGTTGTTCGGCGTTGGCGCGAGAGCAATGCTTCAGAATGCCTTCCCGCGTTTCGTACATCAGATTCAGACCATCGAAGGCCGCATAGCGGTCTTCAAGCAGATCGACGGTACGCAAGGATTGCAGATTGTGCTCGAACCCACCGTAGTCCTTCATGCAGGCATGGAGCGCATCCTGCCCGGCATGGCCGAACGGCGTATGACCGAGATCGTGCGCCAACGCGATCGCTTCGGCCAGATCCTCGTTGAGCTCGAGCACCCTCGCCATGCTACGGACAAGCTGAGCGACTTCGAGGCTGTGCGTGAGCCGGGTGCGAAACAAATCGCCTTCGTGATTGACGAACACTTGGGTCTTGTATTCGAGCCGGCGAAAAGCGGTCGAATGCACGATGCGATCGCGGTCGCGCTGAAACTCCCCACGCGGCGCGGGCGGCGGCTCAGCATGTTCCCGGCCGCCTGCGTTGGCTTCGGTCACCGCATAAGACGCCAGCGTGCTCACCGGCTACGGGCCTCGATCGCGGCGCTGATATCGGCAACAGCCGCCTCCCCATGTACAACGGCCTGGCCGATGGCCCTCAACAACACCAAGCGCAAGCGGCCCGCCTCCACCTTCTTGTCGTGCGCCATCAAATCCAGATAACGCGATGCGCCCAGTACGGGCCCATGGACCGGCAGACCCGCGCGCTCGAATAGCGCCTCGATCCGCTGCACATCGGTGGCATTCAACCACCCCAACCGGCGGGACAGCTCCACCGCCATCAGGGTTCCCGCCGCCACCGCCTCACCATGCAGCCATTCCCCGTAGCCAAGTCCGGTCTCAATCGCATGGCCAAAAGTGTGGCCGAGATTGAGCAGCGCTCGTTCGCCTTGCTCGGTTTCATCCGCCGCGACCACCTCCGCCTTGTTCGCACAGCAACGCTCAATGGCAAAAACCATTGCCTGTGGCTCTCGGGCCAGCAGACGTTCCATATTGGTTTCCAGCCAGGCAAAGAATTCCGCATCGCGGATAAGGCCATACTTGATGACCTCGGCAAGCCCCGCGCATAACTCACGCGGCGGCAAGGTATCCAATGTGGCGGTATCGGCCAACACCAATCTGGGCTGATAGAAAGCCCCAATCATGTTCTTACCCAGCGGATGATTGATGGCCGTTTTACCGCCAACGGAAGAATCGACCTGGGCGAGCAGCGTCGTCGGTATCTGGATGAATGGCATGCCACGCTGGTAAGTCGCCGCAGCAAAACCACCCATATCCCCAACCACTCCGCCGCCAAGCGCGATCAACGTCGTCGAACGCTCACAGCGTTCGGTGAGCAGCGCATCGAAAATACGATTGAGCGTGACCCAGTCCTTATGTGCCTCACCATCCGGCAACACGACCTCCACCACCCGTACCCCATGCGCCTCCAGGCCGCAACGCAGTCCGGCCAGATAAAGCGGCCCGACAGTATCATTAGTGACGATGACTACGCGCGGCGTCTTCAAATGCGCAGCAATCAAAGCCGGCTGACCCAGTAGTCCAGAACCAATATGGATCGGGTACGCGCGCGCACCCAAGGCAACGTTCAGTGTTCGCATGTCGACTTATGTAGCGCCAATAGTGCCCTCTCAATCTGGCGCACGGTTCCACCAGGATTGCCACGCCCGCCGTCGACAACGATGTCGGCTACTTCGCGATACAGCGGGTCGCGGGCGGCATGCAACTCCTCAATCCGCGCCCGTGGATTATCGACGCGCAAGAGCGGGCGGTTGCGATCATGCCGGGTGCGTTCCCATAAAATCTGTGGCGGCACATTCAAGTAAATGACGATGCCTCGCTGTACCAACAATGCACGATTGTCCGGATCAAGCACTGCCCCGCCCCCCGTGGCAATAACAATATCAGCCTCACGCGTCAGTTCATCGATCACCTGCGATTCGCGCCGCCTGAAACCGGCCTCGCCCTCGATATCAAAAATCGTCGGGACGTTAACACCGGTCCGCGCCACGATTTCGTGATCGCAGTCGACAAAGCGTGTGCCCCGGCGCCTAGCCAGCTCTCGCCCAATCGTCGTCTTTCCGGCACCCATCATGCCGATCAGTATCAAGCAACTCACGCAAAACCCGCCGGCAATCGGTCAAAAAAATTGGGGCGGCTCCCTGAAGGGGAGCCGCCCCAAACTATAACCTAACTCGAATTAAACCATGCTATCTCTGCGTTAGCGCATCGGTCATTATGCGAGGCGTAATAAACACCAGCAATTCACGGCGCTTGGAATCCCGGGTTGTTTCGCGGAACAGCGCCCCAATCACCGGCAATTCCCCAAGTAATGGCACACGGGTGACATTGGTCGACTCTTCTTCCTCATAAATCCCGCCGATAACGACCGTACCCCCATTTTCTACCAGTACTTCGCTTTTTACGTTCTTTGTATTGATTGCAGGCACTGAAAACCCTGCAATGACTTCAGGCCGATCCTTGTTGACTACCACCTGGAGCTGAATTCGTCCATCCGGCGTAATTTGCGGCTTAACCTTCAAGGACAATACAGCTTTCTTGAAAGAAACACTCGTCGCGCCGGAACTCGTGGCCTCTTGATACGGAATTTCGTTCCCTTGCTCAATTGTCGCCTCAACCTGATTGGCAGTCAGCACCCGAGGACTGGAAACGATCCGTCCCCGGCCATCAGATTCGAGTGCAGACAGCTCAAGATTCAGAAAACGGGTAAGCGAGCTATTAAACAATGTCAGATTGAGGTTACCAAACCCAACCGGCATAAACCCGTTCCCGCTTGTGGCAGACTCCCCTACCCTCTGAAGCATGCCATTGATCAGGGCGTTTGAATCCGTATTAACTGTCCCATCATCTTTGAAGGAAACAAACTCGGAAGAGCCAAATCCTACCTGCGCACCATTACCCAGGCTCTTGCTCTTCATGTCGCCGTATCCCAGGCGAACCCCCAGATCCCGGGCAAAGTCTTTATTGGCCTCGACAATTCGGGCCTCGATGAGCACTTGTCGCGGAGCAACATCGATCTCACCGACCAATCGACGCAATGACTGCAAACGACTCGCTACGTCGGTTACAAAAATCTTGTTGCTGCGATCATCTACAACGACACTGCCCCGCTTGGACAACATCGTCTGGTCTTTACTCTTGAGGAAATCGAAAATTTCCTTCGCCTTATGGTAGTTGATCTGGAAACTTTCCGTTTCAAGCGGCTCCAAATCTCCAATTTGCGCCTTGGATTCCAGTTGCAGTTTCTCGCGTAGCGCCAACTCCTCTCCAGGCGCAATCCAAATGACGTTGCCATTTTTCCGCATGTCCAGGCCCTTGGCCTGCAGAATGATCTCCAGGGCCTGGTCCCATGGCACATCTTTCAAACGAAGCGTCAGGCTGCCCTGTACCGAATCGGAAGTGATGATATTGAAGTTGGTAAAATCGGCAATGACCTGCAATACAGAACGAACATCGATATTCTGGAAATTGAGCGACAGCTTTTCGCCTTGATATTGCCCGCGCTGAACCAATTTATTGGGATCTTCGACAACTCGCTTGACTTCAAGCACGAACATGTTGTCGCTTTGATAAGCGTTGTGCTCCCATTTTCCATGTGGCGTAACGGTAAGGCGTACTTTATCCCCCTCTTGCTGCGCCACCATGGATGTTACCGGCGTGGCGAAATCAGTCACATCCGCCCGCCTCCGCAAATGTTCGGGCAGGGATGCTCCCGCAAAATCGACAACGAGATTGCCACCTTGTTGCCGAATATCAATGCTGGTATCGGCATTCGACAATTGAACAACAACACGACCCTCACCATCTTTACCGCGCCGGAAGTTGACGTCGCGAATACTTCTCTTGTCACCAATAGACGCTCTTGAATCTTCGAAACCCGAAAATGCTTTCGTTCCTGACGATTGAGCAGACTTTGTTCCGACCTGATTCAGCGCAACGATGACGACATTCCCTTCTACCTGAATATCGTAGGGCACCATCTTGACAAGATTGAGCACAACCCGCGTGCGATCCCCAACCTGGACGATATTCGCACTACGTAAATCGCTCTGCTCGACACTTTGAACACTACGATCAAGCCCATTCATCGTTTGCGGAAAATCAAGAGCAATACGCGCTGGATTCGCAATCGTGAAACTGGGGGGCAAATTCGCCAATGCATCCCGCATTGTCAAGCGGATATAGAGAATTCCTCCCCGCTCGGCAGCCTCGAAAGACTCCAGCCGATTTTCAGCTGGCGCGGCAACGGCAGGCGCTGCGGCTTCTTGCGCCTGCACCAGATTCATTGGCGCAAAAGCTGCAAAAAGAGCAGCTGTTAGAAACGTCGTTATCCCGATTTTCATTTTCCACTCTCCTGCCGTTCCTGCAGCACTAGCGTACTGGTGCGCTCGACCCAATCGCCATTCGCATCCTCAACAAGCTCTTTAAGCGTTATTTCCGATTCACTGATTCCGGTGATAACACCAAAATTCTGTCCCATGTGATTCCCGACCTTAACCTGATGTAGATTTTTCCCCGCCAAAATCAGAGCATTCGATGCCTTCCCCTTCATCAGCAACCCGACCATCTTCAAGGACTCGAGCGGATATGCCTCAAGAGGCTCGGGGGGCCGGGTGCGGTCCGGCTCATTGTTTTTTGTCGTTCCGCTACGCGTTGGCTCGATTCGGCTTGCCTGAAACGGATCGACATATTCCGCGGCAGCGTAATCCACGGCAGGAGCAGGCTTTATTTCAGGCAACGGTGCCACTGGCCTGGAACGCATTTCCTTGGCCTGCTCACTCATCCAAGCCTGGATGTTTTCCTGATCGCTTGCGCAGCCAAACAAAGTCAGACTACAAAAAAGAACCAGCCCGCGTTTCATTGCTTGCCTCCTTTTGCAGCTGCCTTCGTCTTTGTAGTTCGCTGCTTGCTTGCAAGCTCCTCTTGGTCAAGATAGCGGTACGTTATGGCCTTGGCTTCAAATTTCAGTTTTCCATTCGGCAAACCGCTTATTGCAATATTACTCAGCGTGACAATACGCGGCATCTTTGCGACATCGCTGGCAAAATCCCCCAATTCGTGATACCCCCCTACAATGCGGATATCAATAGGCATTTCAGCATAAAAATCCTTCACGACATCGCTACCAGGCTTGAACAATTCAAATTGCAACCCACGACCTAGACCTGCCTGATTTATATCCGACAACAGGGAGTCCATTTCCGCGCGATTTGGCAATTGTTTGAGCAAGGCGCCAAATTGGCGATCTATTTCCGCCAACTGCCGCTTGTGTTCGTCGAGATTGAGCGCTTGCTGCTTTTTCCCTCGCCAATCTTCACGCAATTTCTGCTCTTCTGCCTGTCGCTGCGTCAGCAGTTCTCCTTGCCCACGCCAATCGAACCACCAAAAAGCCGCTACGGTCGCCACCAACAACACAATAAACACCGTAATACGCGGCGCAAGCGGCCACATTCCAGGATCGTTCGGATCTACCCTGAAGTCTTGTGCCAGTCGCTGAAAATCGATGCCACGGGAGTCAGCGGCTGTTTTTTTCGCCTTCATTTCCGCGCCCCCTTCTCCACCACTTTCTCTGCACCTTTATCCGCAGCGGGTCGAGCACGCATGGCATCGAGAGTAAATTCGCTTACGTCACGATTGTTCAATTTTGCCGACTTCACTTCCACCAACTTCGCCTGGGCGAAAAATGACGAACCTCCAAGATTGCTCATTAAATGCGATACGCGTGCATTGGATTGCGCGTAGCCGCTGAGCCCGACATTATTTCCATTTTGCTTGACTGATTTGAGATAAACGCCCTCCGGCATCTTTTGCGCCAAATCATTCAATAACAACACTGTCTGCGCCCTATCTGCCTGCAGCGCCTCAATGACCTGCTTGCGAGCGAGTAACTCACTGATTTGCTCTTGCAGCTTTTTTATCTCGGCAATTTCTGTATCAAGCTTTTTGATCTCAGTCTTGAAGATATCGTTTCTTCGCTCTTGCCGTTCTACGTAACCCGCATAGATCGTATGAACAAGCACGCCGATGACTATCCCGGCGGCAATCATCACCCCGGAGACAAGATAAAACCGCTGCCGCCGCTCACGACGCCCTTGCTCGCGATGCGGAAGAAGATTGATCCGGATCATTCGTCAAACCTCCGCAGTGCAAGACCGCATGCGACCATCAGTGACGGCGCATCAGCCTCCAAATTCTTGGCGCGGACCTTGGAAGAAAGACTCATGCCGACAAACGGATTAGCAACCACTGTCTCAACCTGGGTTCGACCCCGCACCACTTCGGCCAAGCCAGGCATGACAGCGCATCCGCCGGCCAAAACGATGCAGTCGACTTCGTTGTATTGGGTGGACGTAAAGAAAAACTGCAGGGCGCGGGAGGCCTCGAGCGCCAAATTATCCATGAACGGACGCTGCAGATCGCGCGCGTAATCTTCCGGGAGATTGCCGCTGCGCTTGGCGGTTTCCGCCTCGTCGCCACTCATGCCGTATTGGCGGGCAATTTCCTGGGTAAGCTGTTGACCGCCAAAAACCTGCTCTCTCGTATAGATGGGCTGCCCGCCACGCATCACGGTAACGTGCATGACATTGGCGCCTATATCTATGAGAGCGATGATTTTTTGCGCACTGGACAGGCGCTTGCTGACAAGCTCGAAGGCGGATTCCATCGCGAGCGACTCGACATCCAACACGGTTGTCTTGAGTCCCGCAGCCTGGGCCACGGCGACTCTATCCTCGACTTTGTCTTTGCGCGATGCGGCGATCAGCACCTCGACTTCGCCTGCGGTGCCCGCCGGACCAACCACCTGAAAATCCAGATTCACTTCGTCGAGCGCGAAGGGGATGTACTGATTGGCCTCCGACTCGACGTGCATTTCCATTTCCTGCTCCCGCAAGCCATCGGGCAGGATGATTTTTTTGGTAATGACCGACGATGCCGGCAACGCCAACGCCACGTTTCTGATACCCGTGCCAAAACGGCGCAAGGCACGCTTGACGCCCTCGCTGACGGCTTCCAGATTGGCCACGTTGCCGTCGACCATCACGTCACGCGGCAGCGGCTCGATCACATAGCGCTCGACGCGATAGCCGCCCTTCCCGCTATCGCTCAACTCCACCATTTTTACAGATGAAGATGAAATATCCAGCCCAGCGAGCTGTCGCGATTTTGATCCAAACAAGGAGAACTCAATCACGAAGAAAACCCTTAAATTTCTTTATGTTAGACGTCATTTCTGAGTCAGTCTCTCAAATGCTAGCAACAACAATGGGTGCTGTAAAGCAAATTGCATCATCGACAATGGCTAGAGTGTTGCGTTGCCGCCCTTCTATAATGCCCATCTCTCACTAGATTGGGCCTGCGAATGCGTTGGTTTCTTTACCCATTTGTCACCCTGCTCGCACTGGCGATCCTGGGTCTCGCCACGCTGGCGGCAATGGCCTTACTTGCATGGCCCAACCTGCCCTCGCTCGAATCGCTGACAGACTATCGCCCCCGCATCCCATTACGGGTATATACCTCCGACGGCTATCTTTTGGGCGAATTCGGCGAAGAGCGCCGCACCGTCGTTCGCATCGACCAAGTGCCGCCCATACTCAAGCAAGCCATTCTGGCCGCGGAGGATGAGCGTTTCTACGACCACCCTGGCATCGACATCATCGGCATGATGCGCGCCGCACTGGCCAACCTTACCAGCGGCAGCCGGGGCCAGGGCGCGTCAACGATCACGATGCAGGTAGCGCGCAACTTCTTCCTCTCGCGGGAAAGAACCTACAACCGCAAGCTCTACGAAATACTGCTGTCCTTGAAAATAGAACGTAACTTATCGAAGGACCAGATTCTTGAGCTGTACATCAACCAGATTTATCTAGGGCAGCGTGCATACGGTTTTTCCGCCGCGGCGCGCACGTACTTCGATAAACCGCTCGACGCCATCACGCTTGCCGAAGCGGCCATGCTGGCCGGCTTGCCGAAAGCGCCCTCCACCAACAATCCGGTCGTGAACCCGACGCAAGCCGCGATTCGTCAGCAATATGTGCTGCGCCGCATGGTGACGGCAGGCTTTATCGATGAAGCCAGTTTTCGCGACGCCGCGCCAGCCGCCACGGTGCGCAACGCCCGCCAGGCAAGCAACGGCGCCAGTCCCATCCACGGCGACTACGTTGCCGAAATGGCGCGCCAGATTGCCATCGAACAGTCGGGCGACGAGGCATACCAACTCGGGCTGCGTATCGTCACCACCATCACCAAAGCCGACCAGGAAGCTGCTTACACCGCATTGCGGCGAGGCGTGATGGATTACGACAAACGCCACGGCTACCGGGGGCCGGAACGATTCGTCGACCTGCCGCCCGACGACGATAACGCCCATCTCAACGAGATCCTTAGCGACACCCCAGATTCCGACGACCTGCTCGCCGCCGTCGTCATCGCGGTTTCGCCGAAAAATGTACGCGCCTACCGCAACGGCACCATGATCGACATCTCCGGCGACGGCCTGCGCTTCGCCGCGCCAATGCTCAGCGACAAAGCGCCGCAAACGCGCCGCATTCGCCGCGGCGCCATCATCCGCATCCGCGACAATAGCGACGCGGGCTGGGAGATCGTGCAACTGCCCGAAGCACAAGCCGCGCTCGTGTCGATGGACCCTCAAACCGGCGCGATACACGCCCTAGTCGGCGGCTTCGACTTCAATCGCAACAAGTTCAACCACGTCACTCAAGCTCAACGCCAGCCGGGTTCCAGTTTCAAGCCGTTCATCTACTCGGCCGCGCTCGAACGCGGCTACGGCCCCAGCAGCCTTGTCGAGGACGAACCACTTTATTTCCCTCCCGGCGTCACTGGCGGCCAAGCATGGGAGCCTAAAAACTACGACGGCAAATACGATGGCATCATGGCCTTGCGCGACGCCCTCGCCCGCTCGAAAAATCTGGTCTCAATCCGCCTGCTGCAATCGATCACGCCCGCCTACGCCCAGGATTACGTCGGCCGCTTCGGCTTCGATCCGGGCCACCACCCGCCCTACCTGACCATGGCCCTGGGCGCCGGTTCGGTCACCCCATGGGAAATGGCGACCGCCTACTCGGTATTCGCCAACGGCGGCTACCGGATCGAACCTTATGTGGTCAAGGAAATTTACGACAGCACCGGTCGCCTGATCGCCAAATTCGACCCACCCGTCGCCGGCGAAAGCGCTCCACGAGTCATCGACCCGCGCAATGCCTGGCTGATGGATTCGATGCTGCAGGACGTCGTCCGCCGCGGCACCGCCACACGAGCTCGCAGCCTGGGCCGCAACGACCTCGCGGGTAAAACCGGCACCACCAACGATTACCTCGACGCCTGGTTCTGCGGCTATAACCCCAAGCTGGTCGCCATCTCCTGGGTTGGATTTTCCCAACCCAAAAACCTGGGCCGGGGAGAAACCGGCGGCGCCGCGGCCCTACCGATCTGGATCAACTACATGCGCGTAGCCCTACACGACGTGCCCGAAGCGGAACGTACCCGGCCGCCCGGACTGATCGCCGTTCATGGCGCGCGTGAGGACTACGTTTACGAAGAGAACCGTCCGCCGGAACCTCCGGCAGCGCCGGATGGCACCACGGCGCGCACACCGCCAATACAACCCCCGGAACTGTACTCGCCCGCCATGGAAGCGCCCGAGGAAGCGATTCCTCCCGCGCCGCCGGCACCCACACATAGCGCACCGGCACAGGCGCCGGCGCCTGTTGTGGATCGCATACCAACGCCCGTGCGGCGCTGACAGGCCCGCACCCTGTCAAACCCGTACCAGAGTAACCGCCGCGCCGGCCTGTTCGCAGACCAGCGCGGAAAGCCGCTCATACAGTTCCGCGCCATCGCGGGTGGCAATCCAACGCCCCGCTTCGGGGCGGAAATGGAAACCGCCCGCGCGCGCCGCAACCCAAATTTCACGCGCGGCACTGTGGCGGTTGATGATCATTTTGCTGCCATTGTCGAACTCGATTTCAAGCACCCCACCCGGCTTGGGTTCGATATCCAGATCGACACCACATGCTTCCAGCGCCGCCTCGATGCGCAGCAACTCCGCCTCCGCCAGCGCGTTGAACTCGGATTCTTCCATGTCAATTCCTTTCGATGCCGATGCCTTCTGATAGCATTTTGTCTTTTACGCGACGAGCCGCCATGCGCGCGATGCTTCCCCTGACGGTGCTCACCAGCGCCCTGCTTCTTTCCGCCTGCGGCATCAAAGGGCCGCTGTACGACCCGCACGCCCCGCCTCCGCGCGCCTCACGGCCGCAAGCCGTCCACACGCACCCATCGACGCCGCAAACCGATCATAGCAAGCCCACCCCCCCATCCGACGACGCCGACCAAGAATGAAGCCCGCTTTCCCCATGCCGACACTGCACGCCGCCCACAACGGCGAGCTGTATCTTGAAGACACCAGCCTGCGCGCCATCGCCGAGCGTTTCGGCACCCCCACCTACGTTTATTCCAAAGCGGCACTCATCGCCGCTTTCGACGCCTGGCGCGCCGCGCTGGCGGACCGCCGCGCGCTGGTGTGCTACGCGGTCAAGGTCAACTCCAACCTGGGCGTACTCTCCGTATTTGCCCGCCTAGGCGCCGGCTTCGACATCGTTTCCGGCGGAGAACTCTCCCGCGTTCTCACCGCCGGCGGCGATCCGCGCAGGGTCGTATTCTCCGGCGTCGGCAAAAGCCGCGAGGAAATCCGCTACGCGCTCGAAAAAAACATCCGCTGTTTCAACATCGAATCCGCCTCCGAACTCGACCGCATCGACGAAATCGCCGGCGCGCTCGGCAAACGCGCTCCGATCGCCTTGCGGGTCAATCCGGACGTGGACCCGAAAACCCACCCCTATATCTCCACCGGCCTCAAGAGCAACAAATTCGGCGTCGCTTTCGACGAAGCCCTCGACCTTTACCGCCGCGCGGCCACACGGCCGCACCTGGTAATATCGGGCATCGCCTGCCACATCGGCTCCCAACTGCTCGACCGCGCGCCGATCGCCGAAGCCGCCGAAAAAATGCTGGGCCTAGTGGAAAAGCTCGCCGCCGAAGGCATCGCGCTTGATCACATCGACCTCGGCGGCGGCCTGGGTATCCGTTACCACGACGAAACGCCACCGCCAGTCGCCGACTACCTCGCGCCCTTGCTGCGCGTGTTCGCCGGTCGCACGGAAGAGCTCTGCTTCGAACCCGGCCGCTCGCTGACGGGCAACGCCGGCCTGCTGCTGACCCGCATCGAATACCTGAAGCACGGCGCGGAAAAGAATTTCGCCGTCGTCGACGCAGCCATGAACGACCTCGTTCGCCCCTCGCTGTACGGCGCCTACCACGAAGCCGCCGCCGTTACCCCGCACGCCGCACCGCCACAGCGTTACGACATCGTCGGTCCGATCTGCGAAAGCAGCGATTTTCTCGCCCGCGACCGCGATCTGGCCCTGGCCGAAGGCGACCTCCTCGCCATGCTTTCGGCCGGTGCCTACGGCATGTCGATGAGTTCCAACTACAACACCCGCGCCCGCGCCGCCGAAGTCATGGTGGATGGAAGCGCCATCCACCTCATCCGCGAGCGCGAAACCATCGAAGGCTTATACGCCCTGGAGCGCCCTCTCGCCTGAACACCCTTTGTCGAAATACCCGTAAACGGAAACAGCCGGCGGTCCTTTCAGCCCGCCGGCTGTTTTTCTACTTGCCACCTTTCACCAACCCTCAGTAGTGGTAAGCGGTTTCGCCGTGCGCGGTGATATCCAGCCCTTCGCGCTCCTCCTCTTCCGGCACCCGTAAGCCGATCAAAACATCAGCCACCTTGTAGGCGATCAGCGAAACGATACCGCTCCAGATCACGGTAACGCCCACGCTTTCGGCCTGCACCAAAACTTGGTGAGCGATGGAAAAATCGGCCGCGCCGGTGCCACCCAAGGCCGGGGAGGCAAGCACCCCCGTCAGCAATGCGCCGATAATGCCGCCCACGCCATGCACGCCGAACACATCGAACGCATCGTCCGCGCCCAACATACGCTTCAGGCCGCTCACGCCCCACAGGCAAACGAAGCCGGCAATGAGACCGAGCACGATGGAACCCATTGGCCCGGCAAAACCGGCTGCCGGCGTAACCGCGACCAAACCCGCCACCGCACCGGACGCAGCACCCAACATCGAGGGCTTGCCCTTGAACAACGCCTCGCCCGCAATCCACGCCAGCGTGGCGGCGGCGGTGGCAAGCACGGTGTTGACGAAGGCCAGGCCGGCAACCCCGTTCGCCGCGCCGGCCGAACCGGCGTTGAAGCCGAACCAGCCCACCCACAGCAACGACGCCCCCACCATCGTCAGCGTCAGCGAATGCGGCGTGAATGCTTCCCGGCCGAATCCCAAGCGTTTACCCACCAGATAAGCACCCACCAGCCCGGCGATGCCGGCGTTGATGTGCACCACGGTGCCACCGGCGAAATCCAACGCACCGTGCTTGGCCAACAAACCACCGCCCCAGACCATGTGCGCCATCGGAATGTAGCTGAAGGTGAACCACAGGCCGATGAACAACAGCACCGCCGAAAAACGGATGCGCTCGGCGAAGGCACCAACGATCAGCGCGCAGGTGATGGCGGCGAAAGTGCCTTGAAACGCGACAAACACATATTCCGGAATCGCCGGCAAAGCCGTCGACAGCGTATCCGGCGCGATACCCTTGAGGAAAACCCGGTCCAGACCGCCGAAAAACCGTCCCTCGCCGACAAAAGCCAGGCTGTAGCCATAAATAGCCCATAACAGACTAGCGAGCGAGAAGATGACGAACACCTGCATCAGCACCGACAGCATGTTCTTCCGGCGCCCCAAGCCGCCATAGAACAATGCCAGGCCGGGAACAGTCATCAAAATCACCAGCATGGTCGAAGTCAGCATCCATGCCGTGTCGCCACGGTCCAACACTGGCACTGGCGCGACTGCGACAGCCTCGGCCGCCGCCGTAACCACGGTGGCGCTTTCCTGCGCGGACACACTCCCCACGAAGCCAAAACAAAGTGTCGCCAACGCGATAGCGAGCAATGCTTTCATGATGCTTCCCCCCTTACAGCGCTGTGGTGCCGGTTTCGCCCGTCCGGATGCGGATGGCCTGCTCCAGGTCGCAGACGAAAATCTTGCCGTCGCCGATCTTTCCGGTAACGGCCGCCTTTTCGATGGCTTCCACCACCTGATCGAGCAGTTCATCGCCAATCGCCACCTCGATCTTCACCTTCGGCAAAAAATCGACGACGTACTCCGCGCCCCGGTACAACTCGGTGTGCCCTTTTTGACGGCCAAATCCCTTCACCTCGGTCACGGTGATTCCCTGCACGCCCACGGCCGACAGCGCTTCGCGCACTTCGTCGAGCTTGAAGGGCTTGATGATGGCGGTAACGAGTTTCATGACACGCTCCTTGCATCCGTAATCAGAAGGTTTTGCTGACCGATAAGATGTAACGGGCATCGGCATTCAAATCCTGCTTGTCTTTCAGATCGGTATCGACGTAATGCAGGCCGATGCCGAAACCGCCGACAAGAAAAGTGACGCCCATCTTCCAATCGCCGTAAGACTCTCCCGGCCCGGCAACTTCTTGATAACCGTAGTGACCATTCAAGGTAATACCGTCAGCGACTTCGTAAGCGGCGGAGAAATCGAAATACTGGCTGCCGTCCGAGTGCGGCGCGCCGAACAGATCGGTGAACGCATACGAGTATTTGAAAGAAAGGAACTTCCACGACGCGCCGAGATAGCCTTCCAGCGTATTCGGGTCTTTCAACCCCGTCGCCGCCTTCCAGCCGCGATCGAAGCTGCCGGGGTAGTAGTACTGCAACAGCCCGACATCGATACCGAAATCGCCGAAGGAATGGGCGAAACCGCCATACACGTCGAGTTCCAGGCTGTTGCTGGAAGACTCCCCCGTCCCTTTCTCAAGATCGCGCAACCAGGAAATACTCGACCCCCAGGTGCCCACGTAAAAACCGCTTTCGTGCTTGTAATCGAATCCACCCTGCAAGGCAGGGCGCTCATCGGTCTGGCTGATGCCGCGATAGGCGTAATCCGAAACGATCGCCACATTGGCGCTGAATGGACTTTTTTCCTCAGCGGAGGCGAATAAAGGCAGCATTGCGAGAACAGTAACGGCAAGCGAACTATGGCGCATGGGGTTCTCCTTGTAGAGCAAGTGATCTTGCTACGAGTCTCACCATGCATAGCCCGTGCCAGTAGCCAAAAAGGACAAAAACAATCAAATAAAACAGATCGTTATAATTTTCTCTCTGCTACAACGAGAAAATTATGCGCACCATGACGGTGCATTACCGAAGCGCTGCGGCACCAACTTTTGGCACCCAAACAGCAATAGAACAAAATCCGCGAATCCCTCGGCATGAAATCAATGGGTGGCCTATATTCACGGCTTCCTTCATGGGAAACGCCATGATCAGCCTCGAATTCCTCATCACCTCCCTCATCGTCGTTCTCATCCCCGGCACGGGGGTCATCTATACCGTCTCCACCGCGCTCGCCCAAGGGCGGAAAGCCGGCTTCTACGCTGCATTAGGCTGCACAGCCGGAATCGTCCCGCACCTTTTGGCGACGATTCTCGGGCTGGCCGCCATCATGCATACCAGCGCTGTGGCCTTCCAGATCCTCAAGTACGCTGGCGTGATCTATCTCTTTTACGTCGCCTTCGCCACGTGGCGCGCCCGATCGGCATTCGCCGTCGATGACAGCCTGCCCAAGGCTTCCGCCTTGGGCTTAATGACTAAAGCATTCCTGCTGAATACCCTGAACCCCAAGCTCACCATCTTCTTCCTGGCCTTTCTGCCGCAATTTATCCCAGCTTCGCTAAGCCAACCCTTGTTGCAGTTACTGCTTCTCAGCGCCGTTTTCATGGCGATGACTTTTGTCGTTTTCGTCCTCTATGGTTGTGCGGCCCATGCGTTTCGAACGCTGGTCATCGAATCGGCGCGCGTTCAGCGTTGGCTGCGCTACGGCTTCGCCACCACCTTCGCCGCTCTCGGAACCCAATTGGCCTTGAGCGAAAAGTAACGGCAAGACAAGCCGCCGCCCCCACGCACCGCAAACCCCCTGGAGCGCACGGCGGCGCATGCTAGACTCACAACAAATATTCATACTCAGGAAGCCCGTCATGGCGACGCCGCGTATCTTCGACGAAATCAGCGCCAAACTCTCCGAACTGGCCACCAACAGCCCCGTCCGCGACATCGAAAAAAATGCCAAGGCCTTGCTTGGCAGCGCCTTCTCACGCCTCGATCTGGTGACACGGGAAGAGTTCGACATCCAGCGTGAAATACTGGAACAAACCCGCCGCCGCCTTACCGAACTGGAAGCCCGGGTTGCCGCGCTCGAAGCCGCCCGCGCCACCCAGGACAAGACCGGCGGCTGAGCGTGCCGTTGCGGCACCGCCGAACACCCTTGCGTAGCACAGACAGATCCGCGCGACACACGCGGAGCGGCGCATGACGCTCGCCCGCGTCCACGCTCGCGCCGTCGACGGGCTGGCCGCACCGGAGGTAACGGTCGAAGTCCACCTCGCCAACGGCCTGCCCACCTTCAATCTCGTCGGCTTGCCCGAAACCGAAGTGCGCGAGGCGCGCGACCGCGTACGCGCCGCCATCGTCACCTCGCAGTTCGATTTTCCCGCGCGCCGGATCACGGTCAACCTGGCACCCGCCGATTTACCGAAGGAAGGCGGGCGCTTCGATCTTGCTATTGCCATCGGCATTCTCGCCGCGTCCGGCCAGGTCGACGGCGCACGCCTGGATGACTATGAGTTCTGCGGCGAATTGTCGCTCGATGGCAGCCTGCGCGCGGTGCGCGGCACGCTGGCCGGCGCGCTCGCCGCCGGACGCGCCGGGCGCGCCCTGATCCTGCCACCGGCCAACGCCGACGAAGCCGCCCTGGCGCGCGAAATACGCGTTCTACCGGCAAGCAGCCTGCCCGCCGTGTGCGCTCACCTCAACGGCCATACGCCCTTGCAGGCGCACCAGCCTGAACACCGCGCCGAAGCTGCGCGCGCCGGCCCCGATCTAACCGACGTGCGCGGCCAATTACAAGCACGACGGGCCTTGGAAGTCGCCGCCGCAGGCGGGCATTCGCTGCTGCTGTTCGGGCCGCCGGGCACCGGCAAATCCATGCTCGCCCAACGGCTGGCGGGCATTCTGCCGCCAATGAGCGAGGAAGAAGCCCTACAGGCGGCCGCGCTGCATTCGCTTGACGGCAGTTTCGACCCGTTGCGCTGGGCCGAGCGTCCTTACCGCGCCCCGCATCACTCCGCTTCCGCCGCTGCACTGGTTGGCGGCGGCTGTGAATTCCACGAATAATCCGGACTACCCAAAAATAATACCAACTGGCATAGTCACTACAGTCTGCATAGTTCGAGGTAAAGCCAATGGCGGAAGCCATCGACCGAATCGAAGAATTTCCCAAAGACGGCCGACTTTGGTGGGTCCGGTGGGTGGACCGGTACTTCATGCCTCAAGGAGGCTCTGCGACCCCGTGGGTTGAAGTTGCCCTCAGTCCACTTGACGTCCCCTTGGACGAAGTTCGTAGCCTAGACCTCAGAAAAACTGTCACAAACACCGAAACGCTCCGTCCAATCCGTCTTTTTACTGGGTACATCCCACGTTTAGCCCTTGGCACAATCTTTCTGGACGGAGTGGAAGTAGCTTGCCTTCCACTTCAGACGATGCAGATCAACGCAGAAGTGGTTCGACCCGCGACACACAATGTCATGGATGAACCTCCTAGGAAGCCGAGCTGGTGGACACCATCACTCCCATATCGGGTCATCAACCGTCGGGACTACTGCCTCGCAGACTTTCTAAAGAGCCATGTGGTCGTTGTTACATCGGAAAACATGACAATCGTGCTGCCCTGCCATGAAGTCTTCCGAACGATGTACGCACCGAACTCGGAAATTGCACTTGCACTCACATCAGGCCCTTGGGAGATGACGAAAACCCGAGTCCTCAAACCTAGTGAAACAGGCATTCGTACTGACGGCCGTTGGCAGATCGTCCTTCGTCAGAAAATTAAGGACGAATTCGCAAGCGTGCTTGCAAACCTCTGCCTCACCGAGACAGGCAAGGCCAGCGCGAACGGCATCTATGAAGCTTTCCTAGAAAATGACGGCCCAAGTTACATGAAGGCCCCGATACCCTTCGACATCTCACGACTGCAACTGGAGGCTCGCGGAATCTGGCTTGAAAAAGACCCACACAAAAAAGACCCACACAAGTTCCTTGCGCTTCAGATCACCGGCATGACTTGGCCAATTGACGTCGAAATGGTCTACAGCCGCCAAAACCGTTCCGATAAGGGGGAGATCCAAACCCCCACCGACAAACCCAAACCGTATGCCACAAAGGGAGCTACACCAAGTCTCGATGAAGAGGGTCTCGTTAACGCAAACTCGAACGAAGATCCTTCCGCGAACTCCACATCAAAGAACTTCTCTCCACCTTCCATCCGATGGCACAACGCACCAAAACTCGAGAAGAAAAAGAAACTGGAAAGTTTCACCTATGGTGGAGTGCCTGCTGGGGATGAAGACAACACGCTGACGAGCGTCTCAGCTGGCACAGGATGGTATGGCGAAACCAGTTCCGGCTCCGCGACCTACTCGCAGGAGCGCAGAGACTCCAGCCTCCGGTTTGTCGAAGTAGTCCAAATGTTGGACCGGCTGAAAGCGGCTGGAGGAATTGAGCATTGGAAACCAATCCCTCATCCCAGACCAAAACTGGTCGTCGGCGGACTCTCCGTCTGGCACTTTCCAACCAAAGTGACCGGCACCAAAAAGCCCCCTGGCTTCTGCTATCTTGGTCGCAAAGACAGGCGACTTCGTAGCGCGCTCGTATGCGAAATTCAGTACCGCAAAAGCACCCTCTATTGGCTTGAAATTGAGGTTGGCCAGAGCAACGGGGGATTGCGGTCGCTCATTTTCACCGTACCATCATCCTGCCAAACATCGAGCATCCTTCGATTGCTTGACGTCGCCGCCCCGAACCGTGGCGTTTGGCCACACCTCGATGATCTGATCATGGCAACAGGCGTAACTTGGGCTGAGTTCTGGACACATAGCTACATCGGTAAGACAGGTAAAGGGAAGGGCGGGCATCTAAATAAAACCCGTGCCCTAAAGACTATTGCTTTGACCATTGATCAAAGCAACAAAGCATTGACGCACACGCTCGCAAAACACCCTGACACTTCTCATTAAAGATATCTGGCCAGATTAATAACGGCATGTGCATTTATAGCTCTGGTCCTCATTAAGTGTGATTTTCAGACTTTTAAGTCTGTGTTTTATATAGATAAAATATATTGCAAATCACTTCAAAATGCGGACCGGATCAATAGTCGCTCAGTTGTTCAAGAGCACAAGCTAACCGGCATCAAATACCGTCGTACCTCCCTGAACATATTACAAAAATTGGAGTTAATTTCAAAAAGAGGGCTTAAAGAGTCATGATCAAAAAAACAAACTACGAAGCTCCTTCGCTGGATGACCTTATGGGGGAGGTCCTACGGACGCTCTTGGAGGATAGGAGCTTTATCACTGCCACGCGATCAGACGAACTTGGTCCTTTCACAGAGATAATTGGTGCATCGTTAGTTTTATCTAATCCACGGGCTAGGTTGAGCAGAAGCGAGAGCAAAGGAAAGATATTTAGCGCCCTGGGTGAATTTTTTTGGTATATGTCGGGCTCAAACACACTAAAATTTATTGATTATTATATACCGAAAATTTACGAAAAAGAGTCAGAAAACGGGGTCGTCCACAGTGGATACGGCGACCGATTTTTTAATCGTTTTAACGTCAATCAATTTGAGTTCGTCATAAGACAATTGACGAACAGCCCAACATCACGAAAGGCTGTTATTCAGATATTCTCCGCCTCTGACTTTCAATATAGATCAGTCCCTTGTACCTGTACGCTGCAATTTTTATTGCGCAATAAATACCTTGATTTAGTAGTTAACATGAGGTCGAACGACGCGTACTTGGGCCTTCCACATGATGTCTTCGCATTTACCATGATCCAAGAACTTGTTGCATGTAGCCTAAATGCAGGTATTGGAAGCTATAGACATTTCGTTGGCAGCCTGCATCTTTATGAGAAGCATCGATCAAAGGCCGAAACATACCTGGAAGAAGGCTGGCAAGAAGGAATTGCTATGGACCCAATGCCAGTTGGTGATCCGTGGCCTGCTTTGCGAGTAGTTCAAGGTATCGAGCGGCAAATTCGACAAGATCGCTTAAGCGACCTCACCAAGACCGATATTGATGACTACTGGAAAGATATCTGCTTAATGCTTGCTATCTGGCGACAGATAAAGGATAAAAATCTTGCGGAATGTAGCAAACTGCAAAGCCAATTGAAGAGCAAATTCTACAATACATTTATTGATAGCAAGATGCCGTACTGATAAAAAAGGGGGCAATCCAATGCCGATACAAAGGCACAATATGCAAGAGACCAATCGAATTGGCGCGGCACTTGCAGTGTTTGAGCAGCAGCACTATCCGTTACCTGGAATCATCGCGTCACGGGAGCGGATAGCCTTCATCAGGCAGTTAATTGATAGTATTCGGCGAGTTGATTTTGTGAGGATGGTCGCGTCAAGGCCGATAAGTCCCGAGCGGATGGATCCGAATAGCGATATCTTCGATCCCATACGTGCGGCCTTGCTTCACAAGGATGCGGGAAACTTTGACGAGGCATGCTGGCTAATCTTCCTGACCACCCACTTCGGCAGACACTCCAAATCTAAATGGCGGTACGCACAAGAGGTGTACGGAAAGTTGGGGGCCCAACCGCATTGGTCCTGGGTCAATGTGTCCGGGTACCCAAGTGACTTCCGCGACTGGCTACGGGAGAACGAACTTTATATCAGCCGGGGAACTGAGCGCGGCTTTGGCGGCCATAGACGGTACACGAGTTTGAGTGCAGATAAGCCGAACGGCACTGGTGCTGCAGTCGAAAGCTATGCCTTTTGGGTCAGAAGGTATGGGAACCACCAAGACTTGATCGCCGATGCGTTCAATGCTTGCTACGGTGATCCTAGGAAAGCATTTGAGCATCTGTATCGGTCGATGGCAGAGGTGAGGTCATTTGGACGGCTTGCACGGTTCGACTATCTCACGATGTTAGCGAAGACAGGATTGGCTGCAATCACGCCACCCCACGCCTACTTGCAAGGAGCGACAGGCCCACTTAATGGAGCGAGGCTAATGCTGCAAGGGAGCACGGCCGTCGAGCTAAGTACGCATGAACTGGAACACCGGCTAATAACACTTGGGGATGCGCTAGACGTTGATATGCAGGTTGTCGAGGACGCACTGTGTAATTGGCAAAAGCATCCGTCGTACTACGTTTTCTTTCAGGGTTAAGGGCCATTGCACGCCAAGCCGTGAACCCATGGGCAGCTTGAAAGCCGTGTAAACGTCGGTTATCACAACCTCCCCATCATCCCCGCCAACTGACGGACCCAGAACGCACGCACCAAGGTTAACTCAGACGTTCAAGAGCACTCAAGATCTCTTCTGCCGCCTCACGATGCGCAGGAGATCGTGCTGCAAACTGTTCCAGCCGGCCACCAAGCGAAGTCTGGTCCTGGCAGAATTTTGTGTCTGAAATTTGCAAAAATTTTGCATATTTTTGCAAATTCAAAGAGTTGGTCTTGAAGCTGCCTTTCTCAAACCGGGAGAGCTGCCCGCAGTTAATACGTACATGCTTTTCGGCCTCTTTTAGTGTAAAACCAAGGGTTTTTCTGCGCACCCTTAGCGCCCTAGCAAGATGTTTGACGTCCTCCTGGGACTTGAATTTTTCGGCCATTTTGCATAATATAATGCAAATTATGCATGTTGTGAAAGGGAACCGTGGCCGTCTATGTTGATAACGTTCGAATTGCCTGGAGGGGGCGGCGGTGGTGCCACCTCGTGGCGGATTCGGTAGACGAGCTACATCAGTTCGCCCATAGGCTGGGGTTGCGGAGAACATGGTTTCAGCGGTCCGCTTCATACCCGCATTACGACATCACAGTGGGGGTCCGGGAGCGTGCGATTGAGCTTGGGGCGTTGTCAGGAAACCGGCATCAGATCATTGCCTGTGCTCGCAGGCTGAAAGAAGAACTTGATGTGCAGAGTGCCCAAGCACCGGAACAGTTGTGTCTTTTTTGCTCATGAAACTCATATCCAGGTTAAGCCTGTGCGCGCACATTTAGGCCGGACCATGCAAGAAAGAGGGACGCGTGAACACACTGGACATATTGGAAATATTGGCACATCGCCTCGACGGATCACATCTCCGCGGGCTCAACGTCATTCCCTGGGCAGCCCCAGTTTTATCGTTTGGTAATCCGTCTCAAGCTAGGATAGCCACTCTTGGGCTTAACCCTAGTAATCGCGAATTTGTTGACGTCGTAGGGAGTGAATTGAATGGACACCATCGACGCTTCCACACACTCAGCTCTTTGGGACTGAAGCGTTGGTCCGATGCTAAACGCACCCACTTCGAGAAAATTCAGGATTCATGCAATTATTACTTTGCGGGGAATCCATACGATAGTTGGTTTCAGGCGCTGAACAAGCTGATCGTCGGGGCTAACGCATCCTATTACGGGATGTTTGCCGAAGCCTGCCACCTTGATTTAGTGCCTTATGCCACCTCTCGCAAATGGGTTGAACTTAGCAATGGACAGCGATCAGCTCTATTAAAGAGTTCAGGAGATGCTCTAGGCTTATTGCTCAGAGAGTCCACCGTAGAGGTGCTAATCCTTAACGGCCAGTCTGTAATTGAACATCTTCAAGCCGTGACTGGCTGCACGTTTGCCCGCGAAGTCGTTCCAGAGTGGACTTTACCAAGGCGAGAAGGCGACGGAGTCCGTGGATACGCCTATACGGGGACGATCTGCCAGCTTTCGGGTGTCGGACTGGGTCGAGAAATATCTGTTCTCGGCTACAGTCACAATATACAGAGCAGCTTTGGGGTGACAACTAAGGTCAAGGAGTCAATTCAGCAATGGATTACCCAAAGTGCCGGCGAGGTCTATTGCTGAGCAACAAGAAAAATTAGAAACTCATCTCAAAGAGCATGAAACACTCTCCACATGGTACTCGCATTCGCGACGCCCTAACCCCAAGAGTATCTGACTTTCAAGTTGTTTAGCTGTCTGACCGAGAATCTTCCAAGGTGCTGCAGTTGCCCCACAACAATACCTGGCGAAATTCCAATCTCACGCGCAAACCGCATAACCACCCTGCCATCGAGTGGCAGGGAACGCATAGCGGCTTGATGCTCTGGGGGTATCAGCATATTGGACGAAAAACTATTTGCTTCCTCTTCTTCATTCCCAGAGCAAAACTCACCTCCTTCCAGAAACAGCGCTCTTGTGTCGTGAAGGATCAGATGGCCTGCTTCATGGAAGAAAGTGAACCAGAAGTGATCATCGGAAAGATATCTGAAACTAAGCATTAAAAGCGCTTTGTCAGGCGCAATGAGGCGGGTTGCGCCGCTTGCACGACATCCTTTCGGTGCTCGTGCAATCACAACAGCAACGCCACATTCGGCACAAATATTTTCCAATCGTGGAATAAATTTGGAAGGGTCCTTTATACGGGTTAATGCCCGCAGGCTTGGAAGGGCTTTACAAAATTGATCCCGATTCCATTTCCCGCACTCAATCTTCGCGGCCTCGATCTCGCCCTTCCTTAACCAAGCCAGGACGGCACCTTCCGCTGAAGTAAATGTCTCAGACGTCCGGAAAGCAGCTAATCTAGCGGCCCCTTCATACTTCTCATACCATTCCGAAACAGTAGGTACATCGAAATACTCTAGGCAAGTATTTATACTATCTCTCGTAGCTTGAACCTGCCGTAACCATCCGTACCGTATCATGTCAGCGACGGGTATTCCCTTAAGCCACTGTTCACTAACAGTTTGTCTAGAAAGGGACTCACGAAACTGCTGCTCTCGCGAAAGCCAAAAGTTCGTAGTGGCGCCTAATACTTTTGAAAGACTACTCGCAATTTCCTCGGTTATTGGTAGCGAGCCGTCTAGCAATTGTTCCGTGTAGTAGTTTGGCCAGCCAATTTCACGTGCAAAATCGCCGACCGATCGTCCTCGCTCCTCAAGGAGATCCTTAATTGTTGCGCCTGGAGGAGAAGCCCACTCTGGTAGGAAACTGGTTGTCTCAATCACGACTGTTTCTCCAACCGAAGAATCTTGATACGTCTGGTCCGTGCCCAATCGATCTCGCCGTTGTCCAGCGTGCGGCTCTCCACATGGCCTGATGCAAAGAATAGTTGCCACCCATCAGTCAAATCCACCACGATCTGAGTTTGATGATCGTGATGCTGGCGGAGGTTCCCTGCAAACCCGAGCAGGTCAGATACTGCAGACGCGGCAGCAATATCTGCCAACCGCTGCTTCAACTTCCCGGCGGCCCGGAGGCCGAGTTTTTGCACGGCTTTGAGTTCGTTCAAGCACTGCTCTCGGAGTTCACGCTCAGCAAACGCCAGTTCCAAGGTTTCAGGTCCTTTGTTACGGCAGCTCTTTGTGAGGAGTTGGGACGATGGCATCGCCCTAATTTGGTAAATCATACCGCCTCGGCGCACTCGCCGGCTTGGCTGTCTTCAGCGGCATGTCACCGCTAACAATTGCAACCGCGCTGTGTATCCTCATCACGTGACCGCTTAATCACGCCAGAGCGTAGGAGTCATGAAAATGAACACATCCATCATCGAAGCGCTGGCTAGCGCTTGGTCGCGGGCCGCCGAAGCAGAGAAGCTTCCACCCACTTACGAAGGCACGGCGACACCGGAGGCACATCGGGCCTGCGAGGCGATTCAGGAGCGGATTCGGGAGCACATCGTCGCTACCAACGACATTCGGCTATTTGGCCTCTTGCATCTTCTAGGCCAAGCGTCGCTGCGCATGGAACAAGTGGTGTGGCCGGAAGAGTATGAGCGAATGAGACGCGAGGTGGAAGAAGCCCTGCGGGAAGTCGACGACCCAAACGCTAAAGCATAGAAACTTACGTCACCGCCCACTGCCCTCCATCGAAGCAAGCGATAACACCAACGCAGTTGCCGACCGGACTCTCACGATCAAGCCGCCGAAAGGCCTTCATGAACTCTTGGCTGGCCAGAATACCGGGCTCTTGCATCACCCAGCGCATCGCTTGAATGAACTGGCCGTGTCCGAATAGTACAACCTGCTCTGCGCCTTGTTGCCCCAGCGCGGCCAGCTCAACGACTGCCCACCGGACCCGTACCAGGAAAGCAGAGAAGGACTCAGCTTCTGGCCCATCAACATAATCCGGATCCGCCGCATCCCAATATGCCTTCACCCAACCGAGTCGTTCGGTACCCGTAGTGCCCCTGCAGCGCTCAGGGCATAGGTAGGTAAACTCGTGAATCGGCCATTCGTCGGCCGATACTCCCGGAAAACGCGAAATGACCGGGGCAGCCGTCTGCTTGGCACGGCGGTACGATGAAACGATGATCCTATCGGGAACAAAAGACAGCGTGCTCGCCAGGTAGTCAGCCTGAGACAAACCAAGTTCAGTCAGGGGAATGGACGCCGGATCATCGGAAGCCTGGCCCGCGTTTGCAGCACTCTCCCCATGCCGGATCAGATGAACAACTAGCGAACAATCCATACAGTAGTGATTCCTGGAAGCCCCCGACCCTCAAACACCATCTCATACTTCTCCTGCGCTTTCATGGCTGTCGGTTCTCGCAAGCGCCGCCCTTGAAGACACCTTTAGATGATACCGAACAGCATCGTAGGACAAGGGCTGAACACTATTTCTGCTCACAAAAAGGCCAGACCCATCCCCCTGGGGCAAGCCGATCCAGCGCCTGAATAGAGCCGCAAGACGCCCTTCCACATGAAGATCGCGCACTCCATCCAGGCCATAGGATGATTGCCTCCAGTCCATCCGCCACATCTGCAGCCAACCCGTGACGTGGAAGAAGCCCTACGGGAAGTCGACGACCCCAGGTTGATCGGTTTTAACGCCATCAAATTGGATGTACATTCTATGGTCTTTTAAACGGAGATCATCATGATCATCCCGCCTTTTAATGCACGCTCCTTCGCTGAACTCTCGAAGCGGCCAGAGGGCGAAAAACTCTGGCTGTTTTTAAACAACGAGCACGCAAAGATCAAGATGATGACGGCGTCCGATCACGATCGGCCTGCGTTGGAAGCCGTGGCCAAGGACCTTATCAACAAGTTCGGCGACCAGTTCGCCAAGAGCTACCCGCACCATGATCGATTCAAGCAAATGGCCGGAGCGATGACTAGGCAGGTCATGGAGACCGCCGGATATGTCTTGGTGTGCCGTGGTGTACCGTTGTTATCGGGCGCACCGTTTTCTCGTGCATCGAAGTATCACAAGCGCGACACAGTCTAGTTCCACAGCTGACGCCTCTCCACAGACATGTGGTTCGCCGACGTAACGCGATACTCTTGCGCTGGGCGATATCGGTGGTGACGTTGACTTGGTATCCGTGCGCGCTCACTTTGGACGAGATGCTAGCCATCCTCGAGCAACGTTAACTCGCGCTCGGTGGCTTCCGACCACGTTCTCATACAGCAGAACAATGGCTACGAGCGACTTCAACGGGAATTGTCTAGCCAAGTTTTCGACAGCTGCAAGGTATTTTTCCCAATGTTTGAAGGTGCCGGCATCGTCATCTGCAAGCAACTTTTCGCAATAACCGCGAACATCGTCCTCAATTTTGTTCTTCTCGGAAAAAACCTCCATTTCATCTTGGTCATAGCGCCATGGAAAGCGCTCAGGCTGTTCGCGCCAATGATCTAAATAGCCGGAGGAGGCTAGGGCTTCGAGGAAGATATCGTCCTCCTCCGGGTTTTCAACCAAAAATAGGAGGGCATCCTCGACAGACTGAATCTTTGGCGAGAGCTTTCTGACCTTCTCCAGAAAGTCATTCGTCACGCGCATCATGACTTCCGCGCCCTTAGGCTGCGCCTCAATGCCACGGCATTCCTCGTCCGAAATGCTGACTGCCGGACTGGAGAGCAGGGATAGGAGGGGCGACTCCTTGAGATGTTGAGGCGTACAGAAGTCTGGATTCTCGACTAGCTTAATGTCGGCATCGGCATACGCGCGGGCGACGAGGCGCGAGCAGAATTGCTTGCTGCTACCCTCACGGCGAGGAGCCTTGAGGGCCCGCATGGCTTCGATGACACTATATTGCGTTCCGATTTCCGCCCGAGCGTATGCGATGATCTTGCCCAATTGTTCCGCAGTCAATGGATGTTTCGGACGCAACGCGTAGATAGCACATTTGTCGTCATATAGCATCTTCTGCAGGTTGTGCGCGTGCACACCCTCGCTGGTCGAATCAATGACCGAGCCGGAAGCGACGTATAGCATCGCGTGCGAAATGTCACTTTTCGTCCCAAAGCGAACGGACCAGCTTTCAGCGGCAAGGCTAGTCGTTAAAAGGATGTCACCAAGCCTGAGTTGGCTGTAGTCAATCTTCTTCATGGGCCCTCCCTGCTATTTGAAGTCGTGTTTTTAAGATTATGCTTATTCGGGTGACTGCAAATCATTCGTACGCGGCTAGTTGGCGAGGTTCCGTAATGAGTCGTTTTACTGCTCGCTGACTATGCCGATATCCCGACAGATCATGAGTTGTCAAAACTGTTGATCATATCGAACTGAACCAAGATCAGCGCTTATGCTTCTCGTGCGCGTTCACGGCTGTCGGTACTCGCCGACACCGCCCTGGAGGAAACCTTCAGATGATACCGAACGGCATCGTAGGACAAAGGCTGCACGCTATTTCTGCCCACAAAAAGGAGGCCAGACCCATCCCCCTGGGGCAAGCCGATCCAGCGACTGAATAGAGCCGCAAGACGCCCTGCCAGACGAATATCGCGCACTCCAGGCCATAACACGATTGCCCTTGGTGTTTCCGTCACGTCTGCAGCCGACAGCGCCAAAACGTCCTTGATCGGCACTTGGTAAAGAGCGGCCAACAAGGCTGCAAGCAACGCTTTAGCCCGCCGTCCATCGGTCTCAGCATCAAGCAGCCGAGTCAGGGACTGAACCCGCTGTACCAGCGTCCGGTCCTTCTTTGAGAGAGGCGCGCCGGCCTTCTTCCGCAATTCGAGGGCTATCCCCGAGCCATCCCGCAAGTGCCGGATAAAGGCGCTCAGATTGGCTGCCTGTCCTGGGTGGCGCTTCAGATATCGGTCCAAGTGCGCCTGGATGAGCGCACCCAGTGAATCCACGCCGGCCATTTCAAGAAGGCCCCCAGCGGCTGTCTGATACATCCTCACCGTCTTTCGCTTCAGCGGCGGCGGCCCACACCGCTCCAGTTCGTCAACGTACCGCTGCAGGCCTGCGGCCCAGGGCTGGCCGCGCCATGTCTGCGCTTGCTGATCGATGCGTCGCGTCTCGATCATGTCTTCCAGAGCGGAGGCGTCCCATTCAAGTGCAAGCCGCTCACATAAGAATGAAACGGCAAGAAAGCCCCGTCTCAGCCCTTCCGCTTCAAAAATCTCGAACAGCCGACGTTGGGTTACTTCTCCAGGCGCCGCACAGTTACCGTCAATCTCGGCAAAGAAAACGGCGTACTGGTCAATCCTGGCGGTCATATTGCCTGCCGCCTTGCGCAATCCCTCCCAGGCGCAGAAGCCCTCGAACAAGGACCGCACCCACGGCCGCTCCAGCAATTCCACGTTGAGCCTCACCCGGCGACGGATCCGGTCCTTCAAGGAACAGTCCGCGCACGGCGACAACCCACCTCCCGGAACACTGATGCCGCAAGCAGGGCAGGAATGCCGCACCGGCTCATCGGCCGCACACTGGCGACACACAGGGCGGTCTGCCTCGTCACGCCGTTCCACTTTGCGGTAGCGGCGGCAGACGCTACAGGTCTCGCAATCCTGGTTACGGCACCGGTCACACACCAGCTCATCGAAGCCACGTCCCGGAGCCCGGCTGAGGCGCTGGGACAGCCGCCCGCAGCTCGCACATGCCTTCGGCTCCGCGTAATAAGGCGCACAGGATGCGCAGACCGCCATACCGCTAACGATCCGGGCAGCCTTGTCGACTGGTTTCCCACACCGACTACAGCACCGATCCTTGCGTTTGCATGTGGAACATACGGGATCACGACCATCCTTGCGAACCCGGGCTGGCCCACCGCATGCGGAACATTGAGCCTGCTTGAAGACCCGGCTGTAGCAGGTTCTGCAATATGCGAACCCATCCTCAACCCGGACTGCGCGGACCATCGGCTTTCCGCATTCGTCGCAACACCGTACTTTCTCCACGGCCGGATCAGTCATACAAGTCCCACCAAAGCCTGAAGCCGTCGCGCCCGCAGAGCACGGTAGGCCTTCCTGTCCGTTCGCGCCAAGCGCAGGAGTTCGTCGTCGAATACCTTCGGTACGTACTGTCTGTCACGTTTAATTCCAGACGGGAGCCGTTCCACCTCCACCCGCAGCGGCGCCGGCTGCTTTAGCCGCAAAAACGCTCTCTGCGTCAGCCGAGCCGCACTGACACCCAACCGGAACGATAACGGCCAGTCAGCGAGCCAAACTGCCAAGGTCTCCATCAACAATGCGCGCTCCGTTGCCCGCGCATGCTCGAACTTCAACCTGTCGGCTGGCAAGGCAACCAAAGAAAGATGTAGCGCCTCTCGAATCATTGCATGTACAGACCGGACGGTAAGGATGGACAACAGGCTTCGCACCGAAGTGAAGATCTCCGACTGATTGAACGGCCCTGCGCCTTTCGAGGCCCCGGATAGAGCGTCCAGCAACCATCCCTGCCATTCCAGGACACCGGCAGGCGGCAGCTTCATACGTCCATCGCAACCTAAAAATGTACCGCATTGATGGCAACGGGACGGATCACTCCACACAGAGCGGTGTGGCACCACCGGACTCCCGCACCCGGGACAAGCATCCAGAAGCGCGGCGTCATGCTCGGGGCAGACAAATACGAAACCAAGCCGCCAAACCCGGCGGAACCAAGGACGCCCTTCGGCAAGACACACTGGACAGAACTGGAGGCCGTGACGTCGGCGCGTCCGATGGAAGACGCTGACTGAGAGAAGCAGAGGCGTGTCGCCATTCTGGAGTGTGCATCCAAGGACACGGCGGAAAGGAAGCAGCGTGCTCGCCTCCAACCGCCCGGCTGGAACCCCGGCCAATATCTCAAGCTCATCGAGCCAGGCTTTGTCGGCTGTCCGATCCGTATCCCGATTCCAGAAATGCCTACCAGGCCAGTAATAGCTCAGGAAACGGTAGGGGGTCGTCCCATGAGCATACGCGTTGCGAATCAGGAAGGAGGAAAGCAGCTCGTCTTCGCGCAGCGGTACGCGGTACGGCCACGCCTCGCCGATCATAGCGCCTGCGCTTGCTTCCCATAGTCGGACAGCTTGACCCAATCGATCTGGTCAAGCACCTTCAAGGTGATCTGCTCACTACGGTCTCTGATCGCCTGGATCGTCGCTCGTCTGAGGATACGTGAGAGCCCACCAATCGTGCCGCCGCTCATGCCATGAAGCTTGATCGCCACCTCGCGGCTAATCAGGCTTGAAGGTTTGGCAAGCGGCAAAAGGCGCTCGAAACTCGCCAGCAGGCGTAGAAATTCGGCATTGAGTTGCCACCTGGGTAGCCCGAAGGGCTCGAAACGGCTGGAAAGCTGTGTATCGGTATGCAGCGCCCGAATCGCATCCCGGGTGCCAACAGCGACGATTGGAAGCCTGAGGTCATTGCTCAGATTCTTCATGACACCAAGAAAATGGCGCTGTTGGCGCGCATGGCCATAGAGAACATTGTGAATCTCGTCGATCACCAGCATGCGGCATTGGACATACGTAAGGATCGAGTGGGCTTGGTTCTTCTTGCGCTGCACAGGATCCGAATCCCGGTGTGCGATCTTCAAAGCAAGCAAGAGTTCGGTCCAGAAACGGGCCTCAACGGGTTCCGAGGGCATGCCCATGACCACCACTGGCATCAAAGGCTCGCCACCTGGCTGCGGCACCACCGGATGAAGTTCGCGGAACTGCTCGATGATCGTGGTCTTCCCATTGCCGCTTTCGCCGACCAGCAGGAGATTCGGCATCCGCAGCGTGCGTGGATGCGCAAGAAGATCCGAAAGTGAGCACAACGCCTCCTGAGCCTTCGTGTAGCCGATCCAGCGATCCTGCTGGGCAAAGGCAACGCGTTCTTCTGTCGGGAGGGACATAGCGCCGCGTATGGACGGCTCCAGGTGGTCCAGTTCGCTCATTGCTTCACCGTCAGGTCGTCAAAGGGCTGAATGGGCATGGAGAAGATGTCGTCCTCGCTCAACGGGGGAGCCATCGGCGCAGGACTGTCGGGAAAGGCCGGCACCGGCGCGGAAGAAGCCGTTGGTGTGGTTTGACGGGCTTTCGCGCTTTGCTGAGTCGCCTTCATGCGGTGCAGTTGCCGACGAGCGGCCTTCGTCTTTGTGATCGCCGCTTCGACCCGCTCGCGCATACGACCCACCGCCTCGAATATCGTCTCCTCATCGACATGCGCCCGCCCCTCTCCCTTTACCCGTTGCTGCGCGGCACGCAGTTCCCATACGCTGATGGGGGGATGGGCCGTGTTCCGGTACGGGATTTCGTAGTATTGATGTGCCTCGGGATCGTAGAAATACACCACGCTAATGTCGCGCGGATCCCGGCGAACGATGAACTTGCGCTTGTCTTTGGCGCGATCCGGATCGCGGGCATTGATCCACGGATTGAGAACTTCGTGATAGTAGAAAATGTCATCGATCACGATGCCGTAAGGCTGGACGGTGCGCTCGACGAACGGCAGAAAATCTAGTTTCAACCGCCGAGGATCGCTCGGTATCTCCGGAATGCCCTTGCCGGGTTGAAACGTGTCGCCCAACAAACCGATTTCCCACTGCCGACGTGGCGGAACATTCAGCTCGCTATGGCGGCGCTGGTGATAGACGTTGACGATGAAATCGACCAAGCGCTGTTCAAACTCCCTGAGGGTCAGGGCCGACTCCTTCTCGGAGTCGTATCCTTTGCGCTCCTTCGGGGAAGAGAAGGTCGCACCCGGCAGCTTGCGGATTTCTCCGGCGCTGGTGCCCATCAGCCGCTCGATGTGCCCACCGTAGTGGGGTACTTTCACCGGCCGCATCTGCAGATCAATCGCGTACTGCTGGCAGGCCTTGGAGAGCATGGCACCGCGAAACTCCTTGGCATTATCACAGTGGACGGTGCCAATCCTCCCCCAAACAGGCCAATCGCCCGGTATTTCCAGGTCAGCTAGATACTCGTTCTTGGGCATCATCGCGCGAGCCAGACACATGCCGGCCGCTACCGCGCTGGGCTTCTCCATCGAGACGTAGCAACCCGTGACCATGCGGCTGTAGACGTCAATCGCCAGGGTTATGGTCGGACGCCCCATAGGCAGACGGGTAATCTCCTCAACCACGATGACGTCGGCCTCAGTGTGGTCTATCTGTACGACGGCCAGCGGAAAATCCGCGCCGGGGAAATTACCCATGATTGGCGCGAAGAGATTTCGGGCCTTATCCCCCATCCCCCGGGCCTTCAGCACCTTTCCAGGACGCAATTCTTTCAGGCGATTTCGCACGGTGTTCGCATGCGGCGGCTGAATACCCGCGTTCCGGCACAGATAGGCCACATGGTCCACCACGTCCTGGGGTTTCTGCCGCTGCTTGCTTAGGTAAATCTCCTTGATGGCCGTCTCAATGATCTTCTCCAAGGTCGAATCCAACCCTGTCTGCCCGCGCTTACGCCCACGTTTCTGCGGAATGAGAACGGAAAGCTGCCCGGCTTCGTTATAAGCACGAATCCATTCGTAGAGCGTGCCCGTTGAAACTCCCTCCGAACCAGCAATCGCCTGGACTTTCTCCCTCGTGCGGAACGGATCCTCAAGGAGCGGTTTAATCACTGCAAAGCGACGCTGCGCTTCCCTCCAATCCTCATCGCAGATGTCTTCGATATCCTGCCCGGCCACCCCGGCACCATCAGCCGCGGCGTCCTCACAGAATGGCCGGATCAGATCAACGCGCAATCGTTCGACTGCATTCGACTCTAGATTTTTGGCAAGAACACTGTCGACACCAAGCACATGCGTAATCTTGAAGTGCTTGCCCCCCGAGACCACGACCGATCCCGGTTTCATGGAAAGGAATGCTGCGTCCATCATCCGAGACCGTCCTCAAGTGTTGTCCAAATCGGTGTTGCCATCGTCAGAGGGTCATAAAGATCAGCGTGGATCCTCCTGGTTGCTACCAAGCGCCAAAGGGGAGCCACGGCCTTGATCCGGTTCTCCAACGTCCAATAGGCAGCCACCAGCAACGATTCAGGGGTGGTTTCCCCGAGTACCGCAAGCGTCTTGATCAGGTGCTCATCAATCGCCAGGGTCAGAGCGTAGTCACGATAGGGGCGAAGAAACCTGACATTGGCCAGATATGAGGATCCCCGTATCTCAACCTCCGTTTCGATGGAAAACCGCATCCCGTTCTGCTTCGCGTACCGGATCGCGGCTCGAAAACGCGGCTTGAGCGTGGTCCACTCCTCCTTCAGATTGGCGCGGTACTTCACCTCGTAGATGACGTGCTCACCGTTCTCGTACTCGACTAGGAAATCTGGCGTGTAGTGGCGCTCCCGGCCGTCCGCTCCTTTGTAGGTGATGCGGAACGGCTGCTCCAACACGTTCTCCACCGTCAGATCGAAGTCGAGCAAGACCAGAAAATCCCGCTCCAGCGATGACTCGAAAGGAATAGATCCTCCGCCGAAGGCAACCCGTCCGGTTATGCTTCGGTGACTGGTTCCGATGGTCCGGGCGGGCCGCCTTGAATCTAGTCCGATAATTTTATGTGTCATTGATACCCAGTCCTATCTATTTATGTAAAATAGTCTGGAAAATTCATGTAAGAACCGTCATAGTCCATTGATAAATGATAGCTCTATTCAGGTTATTTTTTGGAATTCACAGCGGCGCAAACCCGCGCCCCGGCGAAATTTCGTTGGCGCATGAAGGCGTTTTGTTTCTCGACGAGTTGCCCGAATTCGACCGCCGCGTGCTCGAAGCCTTGCGCGAACCGCTGGAAACCGGCGCGGTCACGGTAGCCAGGGCGCGGCGCAAAGTGACTTTTCCCGCACGCTTTCAACTTATCACAGCGATGAACCCGTGCCCATGCGGTTATTCAGGGCACCCGGCGCGCGCTTGCGCGTGCACACCGGACCAAGTCGCGCGTTACCGTGGGCGCTTGTCCGGCCCGCTGCTCGACCGCATCGACCTCACCATCGAAATGCCGGCCGTGGCTTACGCCGATTTGAGCGCGACAAGCGCAGCCGAATCGAGCGCACAGGTGCGCGAACGCGTCATCCGCGCCCGCACGATACAAATGGCTCGCCAGGGCGAACCGAACACTCGGCTCGAAGCCGGCAAGGTGGACGAACATTGCGCGCCCGATGCCGCCGGCGCCGCGCTGCTCGACCAGGCAATGACGCGGCTCAACCTGTCGGCGCGCGCTTATCACCGCGTGCTGCGAGTGGCGCGCACGCTGGCCGATCTGGCCGGCGCCGAACGGCCGCGGGCCGTGCACATCGCCGAAGCGGTGCAGTACCGGCGCGGACTGGATGCACGCCGGCCGACGTCATGACGATGAACATCGCCACCCCACTGGCGCGCTCAAACCGCACCTACCAAAATCAAATCTGGCTGCCAGAATAAAAATCCGGCCCCGCGCCAACACATCGATCTTTGCTGCCCGCGCACAAAGGCACAAAGGGTTTTCTACACAACAGGAGAACATCATGGGATTGCTCGATTCGCTACTTGGGCAAGTAGCAGGACAGATGTTGGGCGGCACGCAACAACCGCAAGGCGGCACGGCGGACCTGGGAGGTATGGCGGACGTACTCGGCGGGCTGCTGGCCGATAATGGACAGCACGGCGGTCTGGGCGGGCTGATGACGAAATTCGAGCAGGCCGGTCTAGGCGGCGCGATGAATTCCTGGATCGGCACGGGGCAGAACGAAAGCGTCTCCGGCGACCAGTTGCATCAAGCGCTCGGCGACGATGTGGTTTCCGGCCTGTCTTCCAAACTCGGCATGAACGCCTCAACACTGCTGCCGCTGCTGGTGACGATGCTGCCCACGATCATCGACAAGCTCACGCCGGACGGAAAGGTTCCGGCTCAGGGCGTCGGCAACCAGAATGACCTGCTTGCTTCGCTAAGCAACATCCTGAGGGGCTGACCCCTTCAAGACAGGCCACAACAGAACACGGCGCAGGCGAGGCCAAGCACAGAGGGTGCAATGGTACGCCTGACGCCCGCGCAGACGCCGTCCACCGCCTGCGGCCGGGCAGCCGATTGGCTCTCCGGGCGGATTCCCAGAACCGGCATACCCAAAGCCGCGCGGCACCGATACCGCTCGCGGGGTGGTTGCCACATGTGTTCGCCACCCAAGCCGCGCTCAAGGCCTTGAAAATAGAGAAAACATTAAATGGCAAAAGTTCACCGCAAAACGCCAGCGGCAGTTAACATTCAATGTTTGAACTTGGGCAGCTGGGGATTCTCACATCACCCCGTCCGCCGAGTTGCAACTCTCTGCCCCAACATCGATACCGCTTCATGAGATGAACCCTCCCGTTTCTCCCACCACCACAAGCTCATTGTCAGACGAAGTCGCGCGGATGATCGTCTCCGCCCTCAATCTGGAAATCCGCCCCGAGGATATCGATCCCGCCGCACCGCTTTACGGCGAAGGGCTGGGCCTGGATTCCATCGATATTCTCGAAGTCGCGCTCGTCGTCTCCAAGCGCTTCGGCTTTTCCTTGCGTGCCGACAACGACGACAATCTGCGCATTTTCGCCTCATTGCAAAGCCTGGTCGAACACATCGCCGCCCACCGGACACAATGATGGCGTCTTCCCTCCGGCTGGGCCGCATACTGCTGCTCGCCGTCGCCGGCGGCATCTACCTGTTGCTCGCCCACCTCACCACCGCACCGGGCGCGCCCAGCACACCAGGTGCATTGGTGGCCGTCACGCCGTATATGGCAATCGCCCTCGGCATGGCATGGAAAAGCCGCGCCCGCCTGTTGGCGCTTGCGCTGTGGGGCAGCCTCGCACTGCTGCTGTGGTACGGCTGGCCGGTCATCAAAAGCCGCTTCGAATGGATTTACCTGATTCAGCACGTCAGCATTTTCAGTCTGCTCGCCATCGGTTTCGCCCGTAGCCTGGCAGCCGGCGCGGACCCGATGATTACCCGCTTCGCCCGCCTGATCCACGGCGAGCAACTCGACCCCGCCGTATACCGCTATACACGCCAGGTAACGCTAGCGTGGACGCTATTTTTCGCCGCGCTGGCGGCGGCTTCGGCCGGTTTGTTCTTTTTCGGCCCATTCGCGTTCTGGTCGCTGTTGGTCAACCTGCTCACCCCAGCGCTCATCGGCCTCATGTTCGCCGCCGAATACCTCGTCCGCGTACTGGTTCTACCGCGCGGCGTGCGCACCAGCCTGGCCGATTCAGTGCGCGCCTGCATGCGCGCCTCGCGCCGCCTGACACCCCCCGTCGCCTGAGAGGGTGCCGTGCCGCCTTTGCCATTGCTACCGCTCATCTCCCATACCCATGCCGACGCCGTGGTCGCCTGGCGCAACGGCGAGGCGATCACCGTCCGCCGCTTTATTGCCGATGCGCGCCACATCGCCGCCATGCTGCCGCCGGGCCGCCACATCCTCAATGCCTGTGAAGACCGCTACCACTTCGCGGTCGGCTTCGCCGCCGGCATCATTGCCCGGCGCATCAGTCTGTTGCCATCCACCTACACACCCGAAACACTGCGCCACCTGGCCGTCTTCGCCCCCGACGCCACGGTGCTGACCGATAGCAGCACAACGGGCTTACCACTACCGGTACTGCATTTTCCCGATCTGCCCACGGTCGCCGCCAGCAATCCGTGCGACATTCCGCAAATCGAAGCAGACCGCCTGGTTGCCTGGGTATTCACCTCCGGTTCCACCGGCACGCCCGTGCCGCACCGTAAAACCTGGGGCCGGCTGGTCATCAACGTCCGCGCCGAAGGCGTGGCGCTCGGCCTCGATCCAGCGCAACCCGCCACGCTGGTCGGCACCGTGCCGCCGCAACATATGTACGGCTTCGAATCGACCGTGCTGGTCGCACTGCAAAACGGCGCCGCGTTCGACGCCGGCCGGCCCTTCTACCCGGCGGACATCGCCGCCGCGCTCGCCCGCGCCACCGCGCCGGCAGTACTCGTCACCACGCCGTTTCACCTGCGCAGCCTGCTCGGCGAAAAAGTCACGCTGCCGCCGGTGGCGCTTGTCGTTTCAGCCACCGCGCCGCTGCCGGTAACGCTTGCGCGCGAAGCCGAGGCCGCTTTCGGCGCGCCACTGCTGGAAATCTACGGCAGTACCGAAACCGGCCAGATCGCCACTCGGCGTAGCGCGACGACCGAGGAATGGGCGCTGTTCCCCGACATCGGATTGCAAACACGCGACAACGCCACCTGGGCCAGCGGCGGCCACATCGAGCAAGCCGTACCGCTGGGCGATATCGTCGAACAAGCGGATGCACGCCATTTCCTCCTCAAGGGCCGCAATGCGGATCTGGTGAACATCGCCGGCAAGCGCACCTCGCTCGGCTGGCTCAACCAACAATTGCTGACCATTCCCGGCGTCGCGGATGGCTGCTTCCACCTACCGGACGACAACGCCGACGACAGCGCCGCCATCGTGCGCCTGACCGCCTTCGCCGTCGCCCCAGGCATGGATACCGCCGCGCTACTCGCCGCATTGCGCCAACGCATCGACCCGATCTTCCTGCCGCGCCCGCTCATCCTCCTCGATGCGCTGCCACGCAACGCCACCGGCAAAATGCCCCGCGCCACCTGCGAAGCGCTGCTCGCCGCCCGCCACGAGAACCGCGCATGAACGAGGCGCCCCCGCACAACCAAAGCGCCACTGCGGGCGGTGAACGCGCGCTCGTCATCGCCGCCGACCACCCCGCCTTTGCCGGCCACTTTCCCGGCCGGCCGATCGTGCCCGGCGTGGTGCTGATCGACGAAGCGGCGCGCATGCTGGAAACCCTCTTCGACCTGAGGGACTGTCACTGGGCGTTACCCAACGCCAAATTTCTCGCCCCAGTCGCCCCCGACGAAGCGCTGCAACTGCGCTGGCAGGCGCCAAACCCCAACGGCGGCATTGCCTTCGTCATCGAGCGCGACGGCCGCGCCGTAGCAAGCGGCACGCTGTCACCTCAATCCCGAACCGCCGCCAGCGCATGAACAGCGACAGCAACGCGCGCACCGCCGCCAGCGCCGAATGGGCGAATCGCCCGGAGCGCAGCAACATGGCCATGCTGCGGCTGATGACGTGGATTTCGCTGACCCTCGGCCGCCCCGCCGGGCGCGTGGTGCTGCACCTCATCAGCGCCTACTTTCTCCTTTTCACCCCCACCGCGCGCGCCGCCTCGGCTGCCTACCTGCACCGCGCCCTTGGCCGCGCGCCACGGCTGGCCGACCTGTACCGCCACTTCTTCAGCTTCGCCGCAACGATTCACGACCGCATCTACCTCCTCAACGACCGCTTCGAACTGTTCGACATCCGCGTCGAAGGCGAAGCGCTGATCGCCGGCGAAGACACCACAGCCTCCCGGCGCGGCGCGCTACTCTTCGGTGCGCACTTCGGCAGCTTCGAAGTCATTCGCGCCGCCGGCCGTCAGCAACCGAACCTCGCCATCGCGCTGGCGATGTACGAAGCCAACGCGCGCAAGATCAACGCCATGCTCGGCGCCATCAACCCCGCCGCCCGCCCCGAGGTGGTTCCGCTCGGCACGCTCGACGCCATGCTCCGCATCCGCGACCGCCTCGCCGACGGCGCACTCGTCGGCGTACTGGCCGACCGCAGCCTGGGCGAAGACGACGGCCCGCGCCTCACCGTGCCCCTGCTCGGCGCCCCGGCGGCGCTGCCGCTCGGCCCCTTTCGCATGGCGGCCATGCTCGGCGCGCGTATCGTCTTCATGGCCGGCCTGTATCACGGCGGCAATCGCTACACTATTCGTTTCCTGCCGGTGGCGGATTTCTCCGCCGTCGCCCCCAGCGAACGCGACACCGCCATCCGCGCCGCCGTAACGCGCTACGCCGAAGCACTGGCGCTCTGCTGCCGCGAAGCGCCGGGCAACTGGTTCAACTTCTTCGATTTCTGGGCCCAGTCATGATCCAACGCGCAAGCGCCCACCCGCGCCGGCAAACCCACTACTGGCAAACCCTCTCCACGCGCTGCCTGTCGTTTTGCCTGTGCCTCGCCGCCGCGTTCACCCCACTCGCCGCATTCGCCGCCGACTGGGACCTCGCTCGTCTGATGCAAACGCTTTCCGCCAACGGCGGCGGCCGCGTGCGCTTCGTCGAAACCCGCCACCTCGCGCTGCTCGACGCGCCGCTGGAATCGACCGGCGAACTGGTCTACGTCGCCCCCGCCCGCCTCGAACGCCACACCGAAACACCCCGGCGCGAATCGATGGTGCTCGACGGCGATACGCTCAGCCTTACCCGCGAGGGCCGCACCCACACCCTCAAATTGCGCGACTACCCAGAAGCGGCAGCGCTCATCGACAGCATTCGCGCCACCCTCGCCGGCAACCGCGCCGCGTTGGAAAAAACCTACGCCCTCAGCCTGTCTGGCAACGCCGCCCAGTGGGCGCTCGACCTGCTGCCCGCCGACCCGGCGGTGGTCAAACTGGTACTGCGCATCCGCGTCACCGGTAGCGGCGGCGACGTGCGCGGCGTGGAAATATTCCAGGCCGACGGCGACCGCTCAGTGATGCGCATCGAAAAACCGGACCGATGACACCCGACCGCAACGACCGCGCCCAGCGCCATACCCAACACCATACCCAGCGCCGCGCAATCGTCTTCTGCGCCTGGCTGGCGCTGATTGCCGTACTTGCCGGCCTCGTCCTGCGCACGACCTTCACCGCCGACATGTCGGTCTTCCTGCCGCGCAACCCCACACCGGAACAACGCCTGCTGGTGGAGCAACTGCGCGACGGCATGGTGTCGCGCCTCATCCTCGTCGGCCTATCCGGCGCCAACGCCGCCGAGCGCGCCGAGATATCCCGCCACCTCGCCGAGCGCCTGCGCGCGGACGACCGCTTCGCCTCGGTGAACAACGGCGAAACCACCCATCTCGAAACCGACCAGCGCTGGCTGTTCGACAACCGCTACGCGCTCAGCCCCGCGGTAACGGCCGAACACTTTTCCATCGCTGGACTGCGCCGCGCGCTCGACGACACACTCGCCCTGCTGGCCTCGCCCGCCGGCCTGCTGGCCAAAGCGCTCGTCCCGCGCGACCCCACCGGCGAAATGATGGCGCTGCTGCACCAACTCGACCCCGGCAACCAACCCGCGCGCGACACCGAACACGGCGGCGTATGGATCTCGCGCGACGGCGCCACCGCCCTGCTACTTGTACTCACCCACGCCTCCGGCGCCGACATCGACGCCCAGGAAACGGCCATGAACGCGCTGCGCGCCGCCTTCGACGACGCCCGCGCCAAACTGCCCGCCGCCACCGCCGTTACGCTCGACATGACCGGCCCCGGCGTCTTCGCCGTCGAATCGCGCGCCACCATCAAGCACGAAGTCACCCGCATCGCGCTCGCCGCCACCGCCCTCGTCGTCACCCTGTTGCTCACCGTCTACCGCTCCCTGCCCGTACTCCTGCTAAGCCTCCTGCCCGTCGTCACCGGCGCGCTCGCCGGCATCGCCGCCGTCAGTCTCGGCTTCGGCATGGTGCACGGGCTCACGCTCGGCTTCGGCACCACCCTGATCGGCGAAGCCGTGGACTACGCCATCTACCTCTTCATCCAATCCAGCACCGGCCAAGGCCAAGGCGGCCGCGCCGCCGCCGAACAAGGCATGCGCACCTTCTGGCCGACGATCCGTCTCGGCCTGCTTACCTCCGTTGCCGGCTTCGTCACCCTGCTCGCCTCCGGCTTTCCCGGCCTCGCCCAACTCGGCCTCTACTCCATCGTCGGCGTCACCGTGGCCGCGCTGATTACCCGCTACCTGTTACCCACGCTGCTGCCGGACAACTTCCGCCTGCGCGACGTCGCCCCCATCGGCCGGCGGCTGGAACGCCTGATCGGCGCCGCATCGCGGCTACGGTGGCTGGTGCCGGCGCTGGCGCTAGCCGCCATCGCCATCCTCGCCGTCAAGCGCGACGGCCTGTGGAACAGCGAACTGCTCGCGCTCAGCCCCGTATCGCCCGCCGCGCAAGCACTCGACCTGCGCCTGCGCGGCGAAATGGGCGCGCCCGACACGCGCTACCTCATCATCGTCGACGGCGCCGATACCGAACACGCGCTACAAGCCGCCGAAGCGCTCACCCCCAAGCTGGAAGCCCTGCGCGAAGCCGGCGTTATCGACGGCTGGGACAGCCCGGCGCGCTACCTCCCCAGCCTCTCCGCCCAGCGCACACGGCTGGACAGCCTGCCGCCGCGCGACGAACTCGCCCGCCGGCTCGAAGCCGCCAGCACCGGCCTACCGCTTTCCGCCACCCGCCTCACCCCCTTCCTCGACGACGCCGACGCTGCCCGCAGCCGTCCTCCGCTGACGCGCGACGCCATGCACGGTACCTCGCTCGCACTCGCCGTCGATGCCATGCTGATCCGTACCGAACACGGCGCCCGCGCCCTGCTACCGCTACGCGCCCCGGCCGCCACCGGCCACCTCATCGACGCCACCCGGATACGCGCCGCGCTCGCCGCCGGCCCAGACAATACCGCCGCCGCATCGCCATCTTCCGCGCCGCTCTTTCTCGACCTCAAACACGAATCCGACGCCCTCTACACCGGCTACCTGGACGAAGCGATCCACCTCGCCCTCGGCGGCGTCGCCGCCATCGTCGCCATGCTCCTGTTCTTCCTGCGCAGCCCGGCCAAAGTCGTCCGCGCCGCCGCGCCGCTGGCCGCCGCCGTGCTCGTCGTCACCGCTGGACTCGCGCTCGCCGGCGAACAACTCATTCTCCTGCACCTCGTCGGCATGCTCCTCATCGTCGCCGTCGGCTCCAACTACTCCCTCTTCTTCGTCCACGGCGACGGCAAGCTCCCCACCCCGCGCACCCTCGCCTCCCTACTATTCGCCACCCTCACCACCGTCAGCGGCTTCGGCCTGCTCGCCTTCTCACAAGTCCCCGTACTCCACGCCATCGGCATCACCGTCGGCCCCGGCGCCATCCTCGCCCTGCTGTTCTCCGCGCTGCTCGCCAAGCCCACCTCCCCCGCTGCGCTGCCGCCCGCATAAAACCGGCCCCGCTACCCATTTTCGGGAATACCCGCAAACCCCCGCCCACGCCCGCATCCGGCAGATCGAACCCGCCTGCGGGCGCCCCAGCGGCGGCAACCTCCACCCACGCGCCTACACTAAACAGCGTCAGTCCCGCTTTTGTCCGTGGCCAACACGGCAAGGCTCTTCTCCTCCACGAAGCCCCGTGACTTCGTCTTGATGCCGGCCCTCACCGTGGCCGGCACTTTTTTGCCACCTTGCCACCCAGTGGCAAGCACCCCCGCCACGGCGAATACCGCCACCGGCAGCGCTCAAACACCCATGGAACAGCGCGCGTTCGAGCTTTCGCTACCCTTGTGGCCGCGCTACGGAATAATGCGTACCCTTGCCGGCAAGAAGTCATGCTCCCTCGATCACCGGACACAAGGAATCCGCGCCATGTCATCTCCAGATCACCTGATGAATCCCCGGCGGCGTACCCTACTGCTGGGCGCGCTCGCGCTCGGTATCAGCCCGCTGGCCGCCGCCACGGCACCGCAACCCATCGCCATCCAGGTCTGGAAAGACCCGGACTGCGGCTGCTGCGGGGACTGGATCGCCCATCTGGAGAAAAACGGCTTTACCGCCAGCACCATCGATCAGGGCAACGACGCGGCGCGCGCCCGGCTGGGCATGCCGCAAAAGTACGGCTCATGCCACACCGCGCTCGTTCAAGGCTATGTGATCGAAGGGCATGTGCCCGCAGCGGACATCCAACGGCTGCTCAAGGAAAAACCCCGCGCGCTGGGGCTCGCGGTTCCTGGCATGCCGATCGGCTCGCCGGGCATGGACGGCGCCGTCTACAACGGCCGGCTCGACCCCTATCGCGTGCTACTGATCCACAAGGATGGCTCGGCGGAAGTCTTCAACTCGTATTCGTGAAGACACCTTGAGCGCAGAGCAGACCCCGCCGTCTCTGCGCCAAGCGGCGACCTCCTCCTTGCCAACACCCACCCACAATACGGCGCGGCGCGCTTGAGCGCGAATCCGGCATCGGTAATCATGTTGCCGAAAGCGGTGTTTGCCAGCGCATCCTCGGTCGCATCAAGCAAAAAAAACAGGGAGGGACACAAATCCATGAGAACGCTGGTACTGGGCGGATACGGTAATTTCGGCGCACGCATCTGCCGCGCATTGGCGCGCGAACCCGCCATCGAGCTGCTGGTGGGCGGGCGCGATGCGCGCCGCGCCGAAGCGCTGATCGCAACCCTGGATTCCGGCGCACGTGCCACGGCCGCACCGCTCGATTGGCATGCCCCCGACCTGAGCGCGGCGCTCGGACGCTTGGGCGTCGACCTGGTCATCCATGCAGCGGGACCGTTCCAAGATCAACCCTACACGGTAGCCCGCGCCGCCGCCCAAGCCGGCGCGCATTACATCGATCTGGCCGACGGCCGCCGCTTCGTCTGCGATTTCCCCAACGCAATGCACGCGCCTTTCCTCGCGGCGAACCGCACGGGCATCAGCGGCGCAAGCACCGTCCCGGCCTTGTCATCGGCGGTGGTGGAGCATTTGTGCAAAGCCTGGCAGCGCATCGACGCCATCGACACCTGCATCGCGCCCGCGCAAACAGCGCCCCTCGGCGTCGCCACGCTGGCGGCGGTGCTCGGCTATTGCGGCATCCCGATCCGCGTCTGGCGCGACGGCCAATGGCAGGAAGACCGATGCTGGGCCGCGCCGCAGCGCATCGAATTCGCGCGGCTGCGCCCGCGCCTGGGCGCGTTGTGCGATATCCCCGACCTCGAACTATTTCCCGCGCGCTACAAGGTAAGCGAGTGCGTGATGTTCCGCGCCGCGCTCGAATTGGGCCTCGCCCAACGCGCCTTCGCCACGTTAGCCGCCCTGCGCACGGCGGGCTGGGCCCGCCGGCCCGAACGCTGGGCGCACTGGCTGCACCGCCTGGCGCCGCTCTTCAATCCGCTGGGCTCGCGCCTGGGCGGCATGGTGGTGCGTGTAACAGGCCTTGATGGCGCCGGACGCCCCGCGCGCCGCGCCTGGCACATCGCCGCCGACAACGACCACGGCCCCGAAATTCCCTGCATGGCCGCCATCGTGCTGGCCCGCCAGTTGGCCCACGGCACAGCCTTGCCCGCCGGCGCCTTCACCGCCGCGGGCAGGGTGCCGCTGGCCGGTTTCACGCCGGAATTCGAACGCTGGGGCATGCAAACTGATATCGTCGATGAGCTTGTCGACAATGCTCCCGTCAATGCGATGGCCGCCTGAACATCCTATGGGTCGCTCGCTGCCGAGGGATTACGCCCCGAACTGACCTTGGGCAACTCGTTTGCCGCCCAGGCTAAATTGCATCATCAATCACCATCCCTCCCTTGCCATGACTAGCTGGGACGACGGCATTGAAGTACAGCCGCAACGTCTAAAGCCAACTCATCGACAAACGCCGAATCGGGCAACATAGAATCCGTTGCAAGCTTTCGGAGATGCTCTGGTAGCTCAGTTACCTTTATTGGAGCCAGTGGCACACCTATGGGCTCGTATACATGCTTGGACTCATGCACAGTACGATGTACATCATGCCAGTCATACACGAAGAATCCACGCCGTGCCATTTCAATGAAATCGTCTGGCCGTTTCATCGGCACAAGCAGTCGAGCCTCTGAGATATTAGGTAACTCGCACACGGCAGCTGCAACAGCTTCGACAGGAAATGCAGAGTCGCTCAATGCGGAAGCAGGTATTGGGCCAATGCCCCCTGTAACAAAGGCTCCAAGATGCCCATCTCGATCGGCAGCCAGCCAAACACAATCAAGCCCATCAGGGTATCCGCGTGCAATCATTTTATTTAACTCGCATTTCTGATGGAAAAAACTATGGCCTCATGAAATTTCACAACGCTGACATACAGGAACCTGTTCGCCCGTTCATGGGCGCACAGCTTCAGTAAATCGAACATTTGTCTTATTTCCCCCTGGTTTCGAGCACTTTTACACCAGTTTGGCCGTATTTTTGAAAGTACCCAAGATGCGTTGATAAATCGGCAGCTTGCTGCACGCTTTCAGCTTTATGCTTCGCCCCGTTAAATTTCGCTGTTCATCAGAAGGCAAGTCTGCCCAGACTTCTTTACAAGGCTAATCGGTTTGTGGGTATCGCCACCATCGAGCGAAATCTCAACAAACAAGTCTTGATTCTCGAAAGATTGCAATTCTTTGATCAACTGCCGAATTGTCTTGCCTCGAACAACCCAGCCGGATTGCGCTATCGATTCCTTGTTCATGTCAAAACCGCAAGGGGCTTGGCATCAGAGTAGACCTTCGAAAAATTGATTGCCGCCTCGGTGCTGATACCAACTAGTATTGTGGCGCCACTATCCCAACAGGCTATCTCAAACGTAGCGCCCTCAAGTTGAGGCTCGCATTCAGTGTCCGCCCAAAAGCTGGTATTTCCGTCTGCATAGGGGGCTGTTTTGATTTCACATCGATACCCTTTGGGCACAGCGCTGAACACACCCCAAATAAATTGAAGCTCCTGGCCATTGATAAGGGCATACAGCTCTTCACCAGTCATCCACTGGTCGATGGGGGAGAAGCCAGGGGCACTGTAATTTGTTTCGAGATCGCTCAGATACCAGTCGTAATCGAACGCGGAAATTCCCAGTGCTCGTAACACTGATCCCATTTCCGTGAAGTACCGGACTTGGTCTGTTTTTTCCAGGATGAGATTCATGGTGCAACCGCTAAGACGGCTAACAGGTTGATGCAAAATCACTGAATAGTGCGCTACGAGCCGCAACGCGTCAAAGCCTACTTCCAAGGCCCTCGCATCAAATACGCCGCATGAAACTGTTTGAGAGCCGGATCAATAAGCACATTGATGGACTTGAAAGTCGCGTCCGTGGACGGATGCTTGGATCACCCCTTCCATATCGGAAACTTGTGAACACTGCCCAGCCGGCTTGCCGGCCCCCTTGGGATATTGAAGGGCCGCATCCCGATTTCAAACCCTATATTTAGTAGTACTTTGTTAAATTTAAACTACATATAGTGCCCCGTACTTGACCAATGGAATTTCGCGGAGGTAGAGTGCGCCCGTCCGGAAAGCATGCCTGCGCAACTACACAGGTTTTCCGGGAGCGTCGCGGTTGCCGAACCCCGAAAGCGTTTCGGGCAAGGCACGAAGAGGGAATCCGGTGCCAAGCGATGAGCTTGAATCCCGGGGCTGCCCCCGCAACTGTGATCGGCGAGTTTCGCGCCTAATTGAGCCACTGGAGTTTTTCCGGGAAGGCCGACGCGAAACGTTGAGCCGAGAGCCAGGAGACCTGCCGCGACATTCGTTACTCGATTGTTTGGGGCGGGGTGTCCCTGGCAGGAGAAATGAAGATCTTTCCAGGATCAGTTTCTTTGCGGGTTTTTTTGCGTATTCCGGGCTCGGCGATAGCCGTGCACGCCCGGCTCGCGCGCGCAGCCATATCGTCCCCGAATTGCCCCAGGCAACGCTCGGAGGAATCCCGGCATGGACCGCGCACCCGATGAAGTCACCTACGCCCAGTTTCAGATAATCCGCCGCAACGGCAATCTCGCGGGCTTCGATCCCGACAAGATCGCCGTCGCCATGACCAAGGCTTTCCTCGCCGTGCAAGGCGGCGAGGCGGGCGCGTCCAGCCGTGTGCGCGATCTCATTCCGCGCCTGACCGACACGGTCTGCCGGGCGCTGGTGCGCCGCTTGCCCGATGGCGGCACCGTGCATATTGAAGACGTCCAGGATCAGGTGGAACTGGCGCTGATGCGCGAAGGCTGCCACGAGATCGCCAAAGCCTATGTGCTCTACCGCGAAAAACGCGCCGCCGAGCGCGCCGCGGCAATGCCCGCCGGTGCCCCGGTGCTGCACGTGCAGGACGGCGAGGAACGCCGCCCCCTCGATATCGCCGCCCTCACCGCGATGGTGGAGTCCGCCTGCGCCGGGTTGAGCGATGTCGCCGCGCGGGACGTGGTCGATCATGCCCTGCGCAACCTCTACAACGGCGTGCCGGCCGCCGAGGTACACCATGCGCTGATTCTCGCCGCGCGCACGCTGATCGAGCGTGAACCGGCCTACAACAAGGTTACCGCCCGGCTTCAACTGCAGGCCATCGAGCGCGAGGTGCTGGGCGCGGCCGGCGCTTCCCAGGCCGATTACTTCCCACGCTTTGTGCGCCTGGGCGTGGAGGTCGGCCTGCTCGATCCGCGCATGGCCGAATTCGATCTGGCAGCGCTGGCCACCGCCTTGAAGCCCGAGCGGGACGACCTGTTCGGCTACCTGGGCCTGCAAACGCTTTACGACCGCTATTTTCTGCACATCGACGAACGCCGCATCGAAACGCCGCAAGTGTTCTTCATGCGCGTGGCGATGGGCCTCGCGCTCAACGAGGTGGAGCGCGAGCCGCGCGCAATCGAGTTCTACAACCTGCTTTCCTCCTTCGACTTCATGTGCTCGACGCCGACGCTGTTCAACAGCGGCACATGCCATTCACAGCTTTCCTCGTGCTACCTCACCACGGTGAGCGACGATCTGGACGGCATTTTCATGGCGATCCGCGAAAACGCCCTGCTGCAAAAGTACGCCGGCGGCCTGGGCAACGACTGGACGCCGGTGCGCGCGCTGGGTGCCCTTATTCGCGGCACCAACGGCACGAGCCAGGGCGTGATCCCTTTCCTGAAAGTAGCCAACGACACCGCCGTGGCGGTCAACCAGGGCGGCAAGCGCAAGGGCGCGGTGTGCGCCTATCTCGAAACCTGGCACCTCGACATCGAGGAATTCCTCGAACTGCGCAAGAACACAGGCGACGAGCGGCGCCGCTGCCACGACATGAACACGGCCCACTGGATTCCAGACCTGTTCATGAAGCGGGTTGCCGAGAGCGGACCCTGGACGCTGTTCTCACCCTCGGACGTTCCCGACCTGCACGATAAATACGGCCGCGAGTTCGAGGCCGCCTACGCCGCCTACGAGGAAAAAGCGACCCGTGGCGAAATCAAGCTCTGCAAGCAGCTACCCGCCGTGCAACTCTGGCGCAAGATGCTCGGCATGCTGTTCGAAACCGGGCACCCGTGGATCACCTTCAAGGATGCCTGCAACATCCGCTCGCCCCAGCGCCATGCCGGCGTCGTGCACAACTCGAATCTGTGCACCGAAATCACCCTCAACACCTCCGAAACCGAAACGGCGGTGTGCAACCTGGGTTCGGTGAACCTCGCCGCCCACCTCACGGATGGCGAGCTCGATCAGGACAAGCTGCGCCGCACGATCCGCATCGCCATCCGCATGCTGGACAACGTTATCGACCTCAACTACTACGCCAGCCCGAAGGCGCGTACCGCCAACCTGCGCCACCGTCCGGTGGGCCTGGGCATCATGGGGTTTTCCGATTGTCTGGCAGCCGCGCGCGTTCCCTATGCCAGCGAAGAAGCCGTCGCGTTCGCCGACCGTTCGATGGAGGCCGTGTGCTACTGGGCCTACCTGGCCTCGTCGGAACTCGCGCGGGAGCGGGGTCGCTACCCGAGCTACGAAGGCAGCGACTGGTCCCAGGGTATTCTGCCGCCCGATACGGTGGCACGTCTCGCGCAGGAGCGCGGCGGCAACCTGGAGTTGCCTGCCGGCGAAGCGGCACAGGACTGGGAGGTGCTACGCGACCACGTTCGCCACCATGGCATGCGCAACTCCAACTGCATCGCCATCGCGCCGACCGCGACAATCTCGAACATCGTCGGCGTTTCAGCCTCCATCGAGCCGGCCTATCAGAACCTCTACGTGAAATCGAACCTCTCCGGCGAATTCACGATGGTTAATGAAGCACTGGCGCAAGACCTGAAGCAACTCGGCCTCTGGGACGAAGTGATGCTCGCCGACCTCAAGTATTTCGACGGCTCGCTGCAGAAGATCGATCGCGTACCCGCCGAGATCAAGCGCGTGCATGCCACCGCCTTCGAGATCGACCCGGTCTGGCTGGTCGAAGCGGCGGCACGTCGGCAGAAATGGATCGACCAAGCCCAATCGCTCAACCTGTATGTGGCGACACCCTCGGGCCGCCAACTCGACGGGCTCTACAAACTCGCTTGGCAGCGCGGCCTCAAGACCACCTACTACCTGCGCACCTTGGGCGCCTCCCAGGCCGAAAAATCGGTCGATGCGGCCTATGCCAAATCCGCACCCGACTCCGCACCCAAAGTGTGCTCGATCGACAATCCTGATTGCGAGGCCTGCCAGTGAATCCGACATTAAGCTTCGATGAGCCGCAACCCGTTTCGACCATTGCGCCAAAGATGGCCTCACCGACTCCGGCTGCCCTGGCGCCCATCGCCGCCGCCGACAAGCGCATCGTCAATGGCCATGCCGACATCAACCAGCTCGCGCCCTTCAAGTACCCCTGGGCGTGGGAATATTTTCTCAAGGCCAACCGCAACCACTGGACGCCACTGGAAATCAACATGGCCCAGGACGTGCATGACTACCACCACAAGCTCACGCCCGCCGAGCGCCATGTCTTCGAGAACGTGCTGGCCTACCTGACCACCTCCGACATTCTCGCCATGCGCAACATCGGCCTGGCGGTGATGGAAAAGATGAGCGCCCCGGAACTGCAGATTTACCAGGCGCGGCAGGTTTACGAGGAAGCGCTGCACACCTGGACCTACCAGCATTGCATCGAAACGCTCAATCTCGATCAGGGCGAAATCTACAACCGCTACCGCGTCGTCCCGGAAATCCACGGCAAGATCGCGCTGGCCAATCGGCGGCTGGAACACATCCTGCACTCCGACCAGGACCTTACCGACCGGGACAATCTGCACGCGTTCGCGCTGTCCTACCTCTTCTTCGCCGCCATCTTCGAGGGCTGCTGGTTCTACAACGGCTTCTCGCCAATCTTCGCGCTGCAGCGGCGCGGCCTCATGAAAGGCACGGCCGAACAGTTGCAGTACATCATGCGTGACGAAGTCATGCACTGCGGCTTCGGCATCCGTGTCGTGCGCCAGTTGCTGGCGGAAGAAAATCTCCAACTCGACCCCACCGCCGTCGCCGCCCTGTGGGAAGAGTGCGAGGCGGCCGAAGCCGCCTACGCGCGCTACGTGCTGCGCGAGCCCATCCTCGGCTACTCGGCCGACCTGCACATCGGCCAGTTCCGCCACATCGCCAACCGCCGCGCCCGCCAGCTCGGCATGGCCGAACCTTATCCCGGCGCGGCCAACGTACTGCCCTGGCTGGACGAGCAGGTGAATCTGCGCAAGGAGAAGAACTTCTTTGAAACGCGGGTTACCGAATACCAAACTGGCGGAGCCTTGGCGTGGGATTGAGCTGGCTGAATGCATAAGCTGATACCGCCAGGTGCGATGCGCCCTATTTCGCACACCGCGAGCTGATTCTCGGCAGCCAGAAAAGCGGCAAGTCGCGCCGCGCCGAGCGTACGGGGCGGAGAAGCGCCGCGCCACGACACACGCATTGCCGAGATGGATTTCGGCGCTTGGGAAGGGCGGGCGTGGAGCGACATTGCGCGCCCGGAATTCGATACGTGGATACAGGATTTCGCCAACATCCCCGCGGGCGGCCAGGGCGCGCTGTGGGTAACGCCTGCGGGCGTAATCCGTGCCGCCGGACTCGTACATGCCGGAGTGCGCGGCATCGACTCGGCCGACCAGTGGCCGACGGGGGCGATTGTGTTTGGCGAATTGGTGTTGCTCGAACCTTGATGAATGAAGGCTTTAAGGCTCGCGCTGCCTTTGGAGCTTGCACCCGATATTTGCAGCGGAAGACCCGCTTTCTATTTGAAAGCCGGCGGCCGTGTTTCCTCCTTTCTGAAACCACGCCATCCCCCTATAATCCTGCGGATCGTCATTGGGGAGTAACCATCCTCGCCCCCCTCGCAACCGGCAATCGGTTGCGGCTTTAGAGGAATCCACGTCAACAGACTTGAAGCCCTGGCTTCATGGTGTGGATGGCCCGATATCTTCCGGTATCGGTAGCCCGGTGAGACCTTTGGCCACGACGCGCTTACCCTTGCCGGGCGAGTTCGTGTCGTTGCGCCAATGGTTTTCTGCTCGCCCGGCTTGAAAAAATATGCTTACCGCTTTGTTGTTCTTGCTTTCAGCCGGCGCGATCTATCTTGCCTGCGAATACTTCGTAAACGGCGTGGAATGGCTCGGCCGGAAACTCGACCTGGGCGCCACCGCCACCGGCACAATCCTGGCCGCCTTCGGCACAGCGTTACCGGAAAGCGCGGTGACTTTCGTCGCCGTGGTTCTCGGGAATTCGCCCGAGCAGAAAGACGTCGGTGTCGGCGCGGCGTTAGGTGGCCCCCTGGTTCTCGCCACTGTCGCTTACGCCGTGGTGGGAATGGCGCTGTGGATGAACCGCCACCATCTGCAACGTACCGACAACATGGTGCGCGTGGAGTATGGCCGCCTGGCACGGGATCAGTCGTGGTTCCTCGCCATCTTTGTAGTGAAGTGCGCGCTGGGCTTGATCGCGTTCGCATTCAAACCCTGGTTGGGGGTGCTCTTCCTCGCAGCCTATGGCGTGTATGTGTGGCACGAGCTGAAAAACTCGGACACCGCGCCCGAGGAAGAAGAACTTGAGCCGCTGAAATTCCAACCCAAGGCGGAGAACCCCACGTTATGGTGGGTGGTGGCGCAAACGGTATTGGCACTGATCGTCATCGCGTTTGCGTCGCACACCTTCGTCAATCAGCTCGAAGCCATCGGTGCGGCGTTGCAGTTATCGCCACATCTGGTAGCGCTGCTGCTGAGCCCGGTGGCCACCGAACTGCCGGAAATCATGAATGCGCTGATCTGGGTACGCCAGGGCAAAGAGCGGCTGGCCCTGGCCAACATCTCGGGCGCGATGATGATCCAGGCCACGATTCCCAGTGCACTCGCCCTGTTCTGTACGCCCTGGCTGTTCGATGCGCCATTGATGCTGGCGGGGGTACTCACCGGCGCCGCCATCGTTTACTTGTGGTGGCTGTTCCGGCGCGGGCGCGTGGATTCTCGCTGGCTGATACCGGTGAGCCTTTTCTACGGGGTGTTCGCTGGCTATATCGCGTGGTACTACGCTCACCATTTATAAGCTTGGTTAAGCAATCGATTCGACCGAGACGTTGCGCGCCGAATTAGGGTGTGTGGGCGCTAAATGCCCGATAGTGCGGCCAACCTCCCGACCGGTACCAAGCGATGGTGTCACGGATGGTTTCTTCGACCGGACGAAAGGAGAGTCCGAGTTCGAGTTCGCTTTTGCTGCTATCGAAGCGTGTTCGGCCAGCCTCGCGTGCCATAAGTCGCACGGTCGCAAGGCTGAGCAGAACCGGCTCGCCGGTGATCCGTGCGTAGCACTCCTGAATCCCGGCGATGACGTAGAGAAGAGGGAAAGGAATTGCCCGTGTCGGCACCTCCACCCTAGCGATGCGGCCGATCAATGGAATCAGTTCACGCATCGTCATATGCCGGCCTGCAACAAGGTAGCGTTCGCCGCACCGGCCTTGCTCGGCGGCGGAAATTTCCGCCACGGCCACATCACGCGCATCGACCACCGAAAAGCTGCCAGGAACCAGGCCCGGCAACTTTCCGCGCATGGTGTCCAGCGCCACCTGGCCGGCAGAAGTTGGCCCGATGTCGCCCGGCCCCCACATCCAACCAGGCAGAATGAAGCAGGCCATCATGCTTGGATGGGCGGCAAGAAAAGCGGCCACTTCCCGATCGGCAAGAATTTTACTGCGGTAGTAATCGTCGGCAGCCGTCAGATCGCGCTCGGATGTCTCGTCGATGAGCGCCCCCACCGGACCATTCAACACGGCGACGGAGGATGTCTGGACAAAGCGGCGAACCCCTGCGTCATAAGCGGCTCGGATCAGCGCCGCCGTGCCATCGACGTTGATGCTCTTCAATGCTTCCCGGTGGCGGCCTCCCTTGTAGCTGTCGCGGAAGAAGGCGGCCGTATGGAACACCACGTCGCAGCCCACCAGGGCCGGCGCAAAGTTCGTAACCCATGCCATATCGCCCAACACGACTTCGATGCCGTCCAAATCGGCAAATTGCTCGGCAGCTTTCTTGCGCGTGCGCACCAACGCTTTTACGCGCACCCCTCGGTCAACAAGCGCACGCACCAGATTGTTCCCAAGCAAACCGGTTGCGCCGGTCACGAATGCGGTTTTGATCGTCATGATTAAAAATCACTTGAAATTCAAATATCGATTGATATTTTAACAGCAATATCCGATCTTTGAAATTCAAGTGATATCCTGAACTCATGAGCGCCCCCACGCGAAAACGACTTACCCGCGAAGAAAGTCAGGCACAGACGCGCGAACACTTGCTGGCCGCGGCCAAACGCTTGTTCGTAAGCCAGGGTTTTGGCGCAGCCTCGATCCGCGACATCACGACAGAAGCCGGCTACTCGCAAGGCGCTTTCTATTCAAACTTTTCATCCAAGGAAGCGGTACTACTGGAGCTTCTCGGACAGCACATGGAAGAAGAGGCGCGGCAACTTTCCAATGTACTGGCGCCGCATGAAACACCCGGCGAAAACGCTCTGGCACGCTTGGACCGTTGGGCGGCAACCCTCAACAGTGATGCGGACTGGTCGATGCTGGCGGTTGAGCTGCAGTTGCACGCCAATCGCAGCGCGGCCTTTGCGGAGAGTTATCTTGCCGTTCGCTCCAGGCATCAAAAACGCCTGGGAGCATTCGTCGCCCATCTCTTTGAGGAACTGAATCTCGTTCCGCCAGCGCCGCCGGAAGATTTAGCCGCCGGTTTCATGGCGCTCGCGCATGGACTTGCAGTGGGGCGCGGGGCTGGCGGCCCCGACCCGGCCGGCAAGCTCATCATGGTGTTTTTACGTGGGCTCTTGGCTGACGCGCAGCCTGTGGGGCGACGCGCCGGCAAGTAAACCCGCAAAGCCCGTCACCGTTTGACCGTCACTCGGCCCAGGCTAGTGCGCCGAGGTACGCAGGCCCGCATCAAGCAGGCTTACTCTTCATACAAAACCATAAGGTGAAAACCGGCTCTGGTTCTCAATGCGCGCAGCTGTCGTATGGCCTAGATCCTTGAAGGCGCCAATGGCATCCAAGCACTTGAACTGATTTGTGCCTGCCAAAGAGCACACCGAGCAAGCAATCGGCGCTTGCCGTATGCCCTGCTCGGTGCGCTCTCTAGCTACAGGCCGCTTCTACGCGGCAGGGGCCGTTTCCTGACCACACTGGGCGCAAAAGCGTGCCTGTGGCGCTAGTGGCGTACCGCAGCCTTTGCAAGTGGTAGGTTGCAACGATGTCCCACAGCGCTGGCAGAAGCGGTTACCCGGCTGGTTTGGTGCCGCGCACTGAGGACAGGAGAGACTGGGCGCACTGGCCGGGGGCGGCGGCGGGTAGCCCGGCGGCAAACCGTGCCCACCGCCATGACCACCACCGTGGCCCCCGTAATAGCCGCCGCGACCTTGGTGACCGCCCATTAACAAACGTTCGAGCCATCCCATGACGTTACCTCCGCGTTGTCGTTGATCACGGAGGTAGTAAAATCCCTGTAGTTACTTCAGGGTCAAGGCTCGGATACGCGCAGTTACACTGCGATGTATCAGGCGCGCTTTGCATTTGATAACCAAGAGTGGAGCCCCCCCGTGAACACCATAAGGCGGGGATTTTCTGTGGAGTTTTGGGGACTTTTGCGGTGGAGCGGGTGAAGAATGTCGCGGTCAACCTCTAACTTGTTAAAAACAAACGAGGTTCTTCTGCATCGCCGTACGGCAATGGACAGAATTGAGGACTAGTTTATGCCGTTTGTTCTTCTACAGCCACCGCTTCCATCATATTCAGGCTATCTCTCCGCCATTACACAGCGCTCCGACACAACGAAAAATCGGCGTCCTTGCCCGCCAACGAACAGCCGTGAGTTACGGATGTCGGCATTTGGCCAAATTTAGCCTCCTGAGGTAGCGGGCAATTCTGTCTGGGAGCGCAATTTGTGAGTGCCGTGAGAGAGCCTTTTCCGGATAGCCCCATTGCCCCTTACGAACCCTTCTGTTGCCCTTGCCGTTTAGACAGCAATGGGGCTGACATCGTGAATCTCCATCTCTTGGTCGAGACTTCAACTTCACATGACCGTCGTATAGGTCAAACCCTTGGAGTCCCCCGGCAAAGCCGGAGGATTTCCTCAATGATTAATACATAGATCCGCCGTCCAGGGCAGGCACGGCTCAATCTCGACAATGACCTCAAAATAAAAGTATCCGTCAATAATTTGACAGAAAGTATCATCATCCCACATCATTCGCCGGCTCTTTGTCATACATAAATAACATCAATCAATGACGGCGCACTCAGTACTCCCTGAAAACCGGCCGCATACCCCCCGACCGCCCCCGTTCGGTCACGTCCTCGCACGCACCGCCGCTCCTGCCCCCTGCCTCCAAACACCTTTTGCGGAGACTCCCGCATGAACCGCACCCTCAACGCGCTCACCCCCCTAGGAGAAGCCCTCCGCTTTGACTCTCTGACCGGTCGCGAAGAACTCTCCCGCCTCTTTGAATTCAGCCTCACCCTCAAGAGCGAACAACGCGACATCGACCCTG
>JAVBJT010000027.1:0-175681 GCA_031546845.1 Azoarcus sp.
TGCACCCAGCGCCTGCAGGCGCATCGGGTCGAGGGTGACGCGGATTTCGCGGGTTGCGCCGCCAACGCGGTTGACCGCGCCAACGCCGCGCACCGCCAGCAGCTTGCGCGCTACGTCGTTATCGACGAACCACGACAGCGCTTCGTCGTCCATGCGCGGCGAGCGGATGGTGAACGCCAGCACCGGCTGGCCAGCCAGGTCGACCTTGTTCACGATGGGGTCGCGCACGTCGCCCGGCAGATCCGCGCGCACCCGCGCCACGGCCGAGCGCACGTCGTCCACCGCCTCTTGCACCGGCTTTTCCAGACGGAATTCGACGGTGATGGTAACGCCGCCGTCCTGCGCCTTGGTGTAGATGTGCTTGAGCCCTTGCAGCGTGGCAATGGCATTTTCGATCTTGCGCGCGACGTCGTTTTCCAACTGCCCCGGCGTGGCGCCGGGTAGCGAGGCCACTACGGTGACAGTCGGCAGATCGATGTCGGGGAAGTTTTGCACCTTCATCGCGCCGAACGACACCAGGCCGCCGAAGGTCAGCAGCACGAACAACATCACGGCCGGAATCGGGTTGCGGATCGACCAGGCGGAAACGTTCACCGCGCGGCCTCCCCGGCAGCGGGAGCGTTCATGACGGATGAGTCGACGACCTGCACCAGATCGCCGTCGTTGAGAAAGCCCGCCCCATCCACCACCACGCGTGCATCCGCCGGCAAGCCGTCGATGATTTCCACCTGCCCGCCTTCGCGCCGCCCGGTGCTCACTTTGATCTGTGCCACGCGCCCGTCGTCACCCAAGCGGAACACGTAGCTGAAGGCTTCGCGCACCACAACCGCCTGCTGCGGCAGGATCAGCGCCGTAGCGCTGCCAAGATCGAATTCGCCACGCACGAACATACCCGCTTTCAACAGCGCAGCGCCCTCCGCCGGCAGGTCGACGTAAACCAGCGCCGCGCGCGTCTGCGGGTCGACCGTGGGCGCGATCATCCGCACCGTGCCCGCGATGCGCGTTCCGTCCGCCGCGCTCAGCGCCACTTGCGCGCCGGCGCGGATGCGCTCCAGTTCCGCCGCCGTTACTTCGCCCCGCCATTCCAGCCGCCCCTGGCGGATCATGCGGAACAGTTCGACGCCCCCGCCGGGCACCGCGCCCACGGTGGCGTTGCGCGCCGAAATCACGCCGCTGTCCGGCGCCAGCACGCGCGCTTGCGCCACGCGCAGTTCGCGCGCCGCCAACGTGGCGCGCGCGGCTTCGATGCGCGCGTGCGTGGTCTGTTCGGCGGTAAGGTATTGCGCTACCAACTGCGCGCTGAGCGCGCCGTTGGCCTCCGCCTGCACAGCGCGGGCACGTTCGGCGTTGGCGGAAGCCTCGGCCGCCGCCGCTTCGGCTTCGGCCAGGGCGGCGCGCGCCTGGGCCAGATCGGCGCGCACGGTGGCGTCGTCGAACACCGCCAGCACTTGCCCGGCGCGCACGGCATCGCCAACGTTGACGCGCACTTCGGCCAGGCGCAGCCCGCCGGCCTCGGTGCCGATGCTGGCCTCTTGCCACGCGGCAACGTTGCCGTTGGCGGCGAAGCGCAGCGGCAATTCAGCGCGCTGGGGCGTAACAGCCGTTACCGTCATCGCCGGCCGTGGCGGCGGGTGGTCGGGCTGTTCTTCCGCCGACGGGCGCGCGCGCAGGCCGCCAATGGCTATCGCCAACACAAGGCCGACGGCCAGACCGGCAAAGAAGGACTTACTTGGTTTGAATGTCATATCGTCATAAAACAAAAGGCGCTGCCGCTACGGCGGCGCAAGTGTAGCCGCTCGGGCGGATTAGCGCTTGGGCGCGCTGGCGGCCCGGATAACCCTCGGCTCCGATGCGGTGAACGCGATGCTCAACATGGCAAAACGGATTGCCGGCGCGCGCCGAGGCGTCGGCGGCGCAGTTGCCAAAGCAGCGCCAGCGCCGCCAGTGCCAGCGCGGCGGCGTCGCCCCAGCGCGCATAGGGCGTCAAGCCTTGGTAGCCGCGCACTTCGACGCGCAGCGCGCCTTCGCTGAAGGCGGGCAGCGCGGCAGCCACCGCGCCATTGGGCAGCACCAACGCGGTCATGCCGGTGTTGGTGGCGCGCAGCATCGGCCGCCCGATTTCGAGCGCGCGAACGCGCGCGATCTGCAAATGCTGCGGCTGTGCGATGGAGTCGCCATACCAGGCGAGGTTGGACATGTTCAGCATCAGCGTGGCCTGCGGCAGGCTGCGGATCAGTTCGGCGCCGAACAGGTCCTCGTAGCAGATGTTGATCGCCACGCGCTGCCCGCCCAGGATCAGCGGAGGCTGATCGGGCGCGCCGCGCGTCTGGTCGGACATGGGAATATCCGCCAGACGGTAAAACCAGCCAAACAGCGGCGGGGAGTATTCGCCGAACGGCACAAGGTGGCGCTTGGCGTAGTGCTGCGCGGGCGAAACGCCGAGGCTCGCGGCGGCGTTGTAGATACGGCCCGCTTCATCGCGGCTCAACACGCCGAGCACAACGTCGCCGCCATTGGCGCGGGCGTATTCGCCGAGCAGGGGGAGATAAGCCTCGGGCAGTTGATCGGCGAGCATCGGCAGCGTGATTTCGGGCAGCACGGCGAGCGTCGCCGGGTTGTCGCGCACCAGGCGGGCATTGGTTTGCAGCCATTGCTGGAGCCGCTCGGGCCGCCATTTGAGGTCTTGCTCGATGTTGGTTTGCAGCAAGGCGACGGTAAGCGGTTCGCCCACCGGCTCGGTCCATGCCACACGGCCAAGCGCCGCGCCGCCGAGCAGCAGCGCGGCAACGCAGGCCATCGCCGACCACGGGCGGGCGCGCCACGGCGCGAACGCGAGCAACGCGGCAATAAAGGCGGTGAGGCCGCCGACGCCATACACGCCAAGCAGCGGCAGAAAGCCGGCGAGCGGACTGGGCGGCGTTTGGCTGTAACCGATGGCAAGCCACGGAAAGCCGGTGAACAGCACGCCGCGCAGCCATTCGGTAAAGACCCACAGGCCGGCGAACAGTAGCGCGCGGGAAACGGCACCGCCGCGTTGCAAGCGCACTTGCAGCGCAGCGGCGAGCGCGGGAAAGAGCGCGAGGTAGGCGCAGAACAAGGCAATGGCGACGGCGGCCAGCGGTGGCGCCATGCCGCCGTAGCGATTGAGGGCGACATATAGCCATGACACGCCGGCAACGAACGCGCCGAAACCCCAGGCGAAGCCAAGCACGAAGCCCGCCTTTGCCGTTATCGCCTCCGCTGTTTCTACCTTCCCCAGCAGCGCGGCCAGCACGGCCAGGCTGGCGATGGCGAGCGGCCAGGCATCGAAAGGCGAAAAGGCGAATACCGATGCGCCGCCGGCAAGCAACGCGGCCAAAAGACGCAGCTTCATCAAAAAGCGGCGCTGTCGGATTCGGCCACCGCGTCGGTCACGGCCGGCAGGCGTTCGATCAGTAGCGTATGGACGCGCCGTGTGTCGGCGCGCAGCACACGCATTTCGAGCCCGCCCAGGCACACGATTTCACCGCGCTGCGGCAGGCGGCCAAGCTCGCGGATGACGAGACCGCCGAGGGTATCGGCGTCCGCCGCGCTGAAGGTGGTGGCAAAGGCGGCATTGAAGGCGCCCACCGCAACCGACGCCTTGACCCGGTAGCGGCCGTCGCTGGTAAGGTGGATGCTGTCGTCGACTTCGGCGTCGTCGTATTCGTCCTCGATATCGCCGACGATCTGTTCGAGCACATCCTCGATGGTGACGAGGCCGGCAACGCCGCCGTATTCATCGACGACGATCGCCATGTGATTGTGGCTGGCGCGGAAATCGCGCAGCAGCATGTTCAAGCGCTTCGATTCGGGCACGAACACGGCCGGGCGCAGCATGGCGCGCAAGTCGCCCGGCACGAACGCCTCCCCCCCGGCAAAGCAACGCAGCAAATCCTTGGCGAGCAGAATACCGGCAATGTCGTCCTTGTCCTCGCCTATCGCCGGAAAGCGGGAATGCCCGGTTTCGACGACGAAAGCGGCGATGCGCTCAAGCGGATCGTTCAACTGGACTGCGTCCATACGCGCGCGCGGCACCATCACGTCGCGCGCTTGCAGTTCGGAAATCTGCAGCGCGCCCTCGATGATCGACAAGGCGTCGGCATCGAGCAGATTGCGCTCGCACGCCGAGCGCAGCAGCTCGAGTAGTTCGTCGCGGTCTTCCGGCTCGCGCGACAGCAGCGTCGATAATCGTTCGATCAGCGACGGGGGCGACTTACCAGAGGAAGGGTCCATTTCATCAATCGAAAACAAAATGTGGGGCGGAACGCCGAGCAGCGGATACCGGGCTAGACGCATGCCATGAAGCAACGCTTATTATGCCCCGACGAGCGATATTCGATACGCCCGTCGCGCTGGACGAGGGCCGCCACGGCGCGGCAAGCCCGCCCCTTCGGCGCTCTTGGCCCCAAAACTATCGGCCTCGGCAACGATGAGCGGCAGCGTATGTCTATCTTCACAGCAAAACATCCATGGCCGGCAAACCGCGCGCTAAACGATGATAAGGTATGAACCATGTGTCATTTTCCTCGTCCCTCCCGCATGCGGCGCTGCGTCTGGATAATCGGCATCGGCCTGCTTGGCCTCGGCGGCTGCGGCTCCCTGCATTCCACCGAGCGAGCGCAGCGTTATGAAAACCTCGAATGGCTGCAATCGGGCTCCAACCGCATCGCCAACCTGGGCCTGCGCGACAACCTCGAATCCGTGCGCAAGGTGCAATTCACGCTCTATCGGCGCAATCCGCGCGAATGGCGCAAGTGCTGCGCGAGCATGGACGAGGCCATCGAGCGCACCTGGAACGCGATCATGCAAGGCCCCCCGCTACCGGAACTGGGCGGCGCCACCGGCATCGACGCGGTCCGCATGGCTTTCGACACCAAGCCGCAAGGCTTCCAGGGTGACCGCGTGGCGGCCCTCGTTGTCGGCTGGGCCGCGCTGCTCAAACAAACCAACGGCAACACCTGGCAGCAGACCATACTGGACGGCACCGACGCTGAAAACAGCTACCGCGCCGCGCGCAACTTCGAAATCTCGCTGTGGCTGATCGGCTCGAAAACCGGCATCGACGGCCAACCGTTGTTGCTGGCAAGCGAAATCGGCGCGCACGAACGCAACCTCATCGTCGACCGGGAGCTTTCCAAAATCATCGCCCGGCTGGACCTGCTCGCCGCACAAGCCGACGAGAAATATCGCCGCGCGGCAATCGACTTCGGCCAAGGCTGGCTGACGGGCAACGTTGCGCCCTTTTTGATGATGGTTCCGAACTGAGCCTGGAAGCTAAACGGCAATGCCAAACGGCGCGGCCATTGGCGAGTTGACCTATGGCCATATCCTGGGCAGCCAGAGCAACGCCAGCACGAAAAGCACAAATCCAAGCCATGCGACCGAAGCCCGCAGGGGAGGATATTGCTGCACGCGCGGCGTGGCGATCCGAGCAGCCAATACCGTAAAAGGCACCATAACGGCCGGCAGAAGCACGTAAGGCGCAAAAGAACGCACAGCCACACTCCACACCACGGCAAACACAAAAACCAATACGGCCAGAAACGCACAAGAAAATTTCCACAGCCCCGCAACGGTCAGCTTCGCGCCGCACTTCCGGCAAGACGCTGGCATGCCCACAACCGCGCGACCAACCACCGTGGCGGCAACGACAGCACCGCACCGGAAGCAGTGATGCGGCATCACACCCTCCGGCGCTTACGGCGGACTTTGGATTGTGCCGCGCGTGTCCGATCCCGCACCACCGTTCTTCCAACCGGCGTCATGAAGCGGACCGCTCGCCCGTAACCGCGCGCCATGCTTAGCGGCTTATTCTCCATCGCGTTTCGCGGTTCCTTGTTTCCCGATTTTCCACGATATCGCAATACCAAATGAATTTCGATCCAAAAACATCTTTTCTTAATTTCTGTATTGACAGAAATTAAGAAAAGCGTAGAGTTTTGCCCATAAGACTCAAATCGGCCGCCGGACGCCTCGCTCTCCATGAAACGCACGCTTGAAGCTGTTCGACGGTGATTGAAGTTTGTAGCACCAACGGGCAAAACGCCCGTTTTTTCGAGACCTACATTTCTGTTTGTACAGAAATTACCGTTAATAGAAAGATCATGAATACCTACCCGCTGACCCTGTTCTACGACAGCAACTGCCCGATCTGCCGTTTCGACGTTGCCAACCTGCAAGCGCGCAACCAAGCCGGCTTGCTGCGTTTCGTCGATATCACAACGGCGGATTTCGACCCCTCCCGTTACGGCCTGACCCTGCGCGACTTTGAATCCGCTGTTCGCGCCCAATGCGCCGACGGCCGCATGGTTGCCGGCATGGAAACGGTCAGGCTTGCCTGCCGGGCGGCGGGGTTGAGTTGGCTCGTTGCACCAAGCGCATGGGGGATTTTGCGCCGGCCGGCCGATGCGCTGTACACGGCGTTCGCCCGCAACCGGCTCGGGATCGGCCGCCGCTTCGGCTGGCTGTTCGACCATCTGGTTGCCAGACAAGCAAAAAAGCAGGCGGCGCGGTGCAAAGACGGGGTTTGTTCCATTGATACACAAAAACAGGAGTGAAAAGCCATGTCCATCGGAAACTTTGCAGTTGAAATCTCCATCCCCCTGATCGCCGGCCTGTTGATCAGCCTCTATTTGAAGAGCGTGACCACGCGCCTACTGGCGGACCTGTGCGGTACGCAAGATCGCTCCGAATTCTGGGTGCGGATCGCGAACATCCTTGTCGTTGCCGTTCCGCTGATGCTCGTCCTAATTTTCGGCCGTAGCGGCTATTCCACGGCCACGGCGGGGGACGTGGCCCGCCATGCGCTGACGCTGACCTTGGTTGGCATCGTCGTTTCGGTGAGTTTTCTGGCGCGCGCGGTTTTCAAGGGAATACCGAAGCCGCTTGCGCAGACGACAACGCCAACCAACGCTTGAGACGTGCCGCAATGAAAATCCTCGTTTGCGGCGCGTCGGGCTTTATCGGCAAGGCGATCTGCCAGCGCCTTGCCGCCGAGGGCCACGACATTGTGCGCGGCGTTCGCCGCCCGCAGGCGGCAAACGACCTGGGCATGGATTTCAGCGTGGATTTTTCCACCGCGACATGGCGCGCACGCCTCGCGGGCATCGATGCAGTCGTCAACGCGGTCGGCATCATCGTCGAAACCAAAGAGAATCGCTTCGACGACATCCACCACCGTGCCCCAGCCGCCTTGTTTGCCGCATGCGCCCAAGCCAACGTTAAGCGGATTGTGCAGATTTCCGCGCTGGGCGCCGAAACCGGCACAACGGCTTACTACAGAACAAAACTAGCGGCCGACCGGGCGCTCATGGAATCGTCGGTGGAATGGCAGATTCTGCGCCCCGCGCTGATTTACGGTGACGATGGAACGTCCGCCGCGCTGTTCCGCGCGCTTGCCAGCCTGCCGGTTATTCCGGTCCCACGACTCGGCGGGGCGATGTTTCGACCCACGCATATCGACGATCTGGTGGAAGCCGTCCGCATCGCACTCGACCCCGCGACGCCGCCGGGGCAATGCGTCGATGTCGTTGGCAAAACCAGCGTCACCTACCGGAAGATGATCGAAACCTACCGGCACGCGATGGGGTTCGGCGGCGGACTCGTCGTTTCCATTCCCGGCCCGCCGATGGCCTGTGCGGCACGCATTACCGGGCTGATCCCCGGCGCGCTGTTCACCGCCGATACCTGGCGCATGCTGCGCGCGGGCAATACCGCCGATGCGGATGGCATCGCCTGCCTACTCGGACGCTCGCCCCGTGGCGCGGAAAGCTTCATCGCCCCCGAACGCGCGGAACTGCTGCGCCACCGTGCGCTAGCGGCCTGGCGAACGCCGCTGCTGCGCGTCGCGTTGGCCGTCGTGTGGCTCGTCACAGCCTACGTCAGCCTGTTTGCCTACCCGATTGCCGGCAGCCTCGAACTACTGGCGCGAACAGGCCTGACGGGCTTCCCGGCCCTTGTCGCACTTTACGGCGCCGCCCTGCTCGATTTCGTCATGGGCATCGCCACGCTGTGCTATCCGTCGAAACGCTTATGGCTCGCACAGGCCGCCCTGGTGCTCGGCTACACCGCGATCATCGCGCTGCGAATGCCCGATCTTCTGCTCCACCCGTTCGGGCCGGTGCTCAAGAACTTTCCGTTTCTCGCCATTCTCGCCATCCTGCTCGCCGAGGAGAAATGACATGGATTACCTGCTCGTCAAAACGCTCCACATCCTCTCATCCGTTCTCATGGTCGGCACCGGCTTCGGCACGGCGTTCTACCTGTTCTTCGCCAACCGGTCGCGCTCAGTCGAGGCTATTGCCGTGGTGTCACGCCTGGTCGTGCGGGCGGACTGGTGGTTCACCGCGCCAGCCGTCATCGTTCAGCCGCTCTCCGGTGCCTATCTGGCCTACCTTGCCGGCTATCCGTTGTCTTCAACGTGGCTCGCCGCATCGCTCGGCTTGTATGTGCTGACGGGAATCTGCTGGCTGCCGGTGGTGTGGTATCAAATCCGGATGGGCAGGCTAGCCCTGGCCGCGCACGAAGCGAAAACCACCCTGCCCGATCTGTACTGGCGCTACGCCCGGCGTTGGGAAGCACTGGGCTATCCGGCCTTTATCGCGATGGTGGTGGTTTACTTCCTGATGGTGTTCAAGCCGGCTTAGCGCACTGCACACACTGAACGCGCTGAAACCGCCTCACGCATAGGGGTCGGCATAACCGAGCCTGTGCAAAATTTCCCGCTCCAGCCCTTCCATCACCGTGGCTTCGGCATCATCGTCGTGGCCGTAGCCTTGCAGGTGGAGCATCCCGTGCACGATCAAATGGGCGAAATGCGACTCGGCCGTTTTGCCCTGTGCCGCCGCCTCGCGCATGACGACCGGCACGCACAACACCAGATCGCCTTGCAGTGGCGCGCGCGCGCCGCCGCTATCGTCGCCGTCATAGACGAAGGTGAGCACGTTGGTCGGGCCGTCCTTGCCGCGAAAATCGTGGTTGAGCTCGCTCCCCTCGCTTTCGCCCACGAGCCGTACCGTCACTTCGGCATCGCGGCGTAGCGCGGCTTTCGCCCAGCGGCGGAGCTGGCGCTTCTTCGGCGCGTTTTCGCGGTCCTCGCCCTCCACCGCTTTCTGCACAGCCAACACGAGCGATGGCGGCAACACCGAGGACAAAGCGGCGCGGCGCGCGGCCATGTGCACGGCGAGGCGGTTGTGGGCATCGGCCTGCGTGCTCAACGCCGGAACCACGGTTTTGCCGCTAACCACGGCTTCGATAACCACCGCGCCCGGCGCGAAGGCAAGCGACAAGCGGCGGCGGCCGGCGCCGACCTCGATCCGCACGGCATCGATCGGCGTGCGCGTGCCGTCGGCGGCAACGGCAAAAATCTTCGGACGCTTCGGATCAGCCACCGGCTTCGGCATCGCGGCCATTGCGCGCGGCCTCACTCGCAACCCGCGCGCCATCCTCGTCGTACGCCTCGACGATACGCGCCACCAACGGGTGACGCACCACGTCTTCTTTCTGGAATTCGGTAAAGGCCAAGCCGCGCACCTTGGCGAGCACGCGGCGCGCCACCAACAGCCCACTACGCTTGTCGCGCGGCAGATCGACTTGCGTGAGATCGCCCGTGACCACCGCCTTGGCGCCGAAGCCGATGCGAGTAAGGAACATCTTCATCTGCTCCGGCGTCGTGTTTTGCGCCTCGTCGAGAATGATGAAGGCATTGTTCAGCGTGCGCCCACGCATGAACGCGAGCGGCGCGACCTCGATGCTACCGCGCTCGAACAGCTTGCCCACGCGGTCGAAGCCCATCAGATCGTAAAGCGCGTCGTACAACGGCCGCAGATAGGGGTCGACCTTCTGCGCCAAATCACCAGGCAGGAAGCCGAGCCGCTCACCTGCCTCCACCGCCGGCCGGGTGAGGATGATGCGCTCGACCAGATCGCGCTCAAGCGCATCGACCGCGCTCGCCACCGCGAGGTAGGTCTTGCCAGTGCCGGCGGGGCCGATGCCGAAGGTGATGTCGTGTTCCTGAATATTGCGCAGGTAATCCACCTGGCGCGGCGTGCGGCCGTGCAAATCGCCCCGGCGGGTGAGCAGCGTGGGCGCGAGCGGCGCCACTGTCGCACCGCGATTGGCGATTTCGACCAGACCAAGCTGGATATCTTCCAGCGACAAGTGCGTTTCGGTACGCGCATAAAACTGCGTGAGCGCTTGCACCGCGAGCTGCGACTGCGCGGCCTTGCCGCCGACGCTGAAGTGCTCGCCACGGCGCGCGATGGTCACATCGAAAGCGCGTTCGATCTGGCGCAGGTTCTCGTCCAGCGTACCGCACAGATTGGCCAGCCGGGCGTTGTCCGCCGGCGTCAGCGATAACTCCAGGCTACGCCCCATCAAGACTCCCGCACAACGATCTCGCCGCGCAAACTGTGAGGCAGCGCGGCGCTGATGCGCACATCGACGAACTGGCCGACGAGCCGTGCGCGATTGGGCGACGAGGTGGAGAAATTGACCACGCGGTTGTTGTCGGTCCGCCCCGCGAGTTCATCCGGATTCTTTTTCGCCGGACCTTCGACGAGGATGCGCTGGACCGTGCCGACCATCGATTCACTGATCACCTGCGCCTGCTCCTCGATGCGCTTTTGCAGGCGCGAGAGCCAGCGCAGCTTGGTGTCCTGCGGCACCGGATCATCCAGTTCGGCGGCCGGCGTGCCGGGCCGCGCGCTATAGACGAAACTGAAGGAGGTATCGAAGCCGAGTTCGTCGATCAAGCGCATCGTGCGCTCGAAATCCTCTTCCGTCTCGCCGGGAAAGCCGACGATGAAATCGGACGACAGCGACAAATCCGGCCGCGCCGCGCGCAGCTTGCGCACCACCGATTTGTATTCGAGCACGGTATAGCCGCGCTTCATCGCCGCCAGCACGCGGTCGGAGCCGGACTGCACCGGCAGATGCAGATGCGACACCAGCTTGGGCAGTTTCTCGTAAGCATCGAACACGCTCTGACTCATCTCGCGCGGATGCGAGGTGGTGTAGCGCAAACGCTCGATACCGGGAATATCCGCCACGCATTCGAGCAGGAAAGCGAAATCGCCGCGCTCGCCGCCGTCCCGGCTCAAGGCGCCACGCCAGGCATTGACGTTCTGCCCCAGCAACGTGACCTCTTTCACCCCTTGCTCGGCCAAGCCCGCGACCTCGGTCAACACATCGTCCAACGGGCGGGACACCTCTTCGCCACGCGTGTAAGGCACGATGCAGAACGTACAGTATTTGGAACAGCCTTCCATGATCGACACGAAGGCGCTACCGCCCTCGACGCGCGCCGGCGGCAGCGCGTCGAACTTCTCTATTTCGGGAAAGGACACATCGACCTGCGCACGCCCGCTGCGCCTACGCGCTTCGATCAAATCCGGCAGGCGGTGCAGGGTTTGCGGGCCGAACACCACATCCACATACGGCGCGCGGGCCACGATGGACGCCCCTTCCTGGCTCGCCACGCAACCGCCGACACCGATGATCAGATTGGGATTCTGCTGCTTCAGATGCCGCACCCGGCCCAGGTCGTGAAACACCCGCTCCTGCGCCTTCTCACGCACTGAGCAGGTGTTGAACAGAATCACGTCCGCTTCCGCCGGATCGTCGGTTTTGGCCAGGTTTTCCACCGCGCCGAGCACATCCGCCATCTTGTCGGAATCGTACTCGTTCATCTGGCACCCGAAAGTACGGATGTAGAGCTTCTTCATCAGAAAATATGCCACCACGCCTTCTTGGCTTTGGCCTTAGCCTTGGCGTCCGCGACCTCTTCCGGCGTCATCAACCAGATCCGGTGCAACTGGCCGTTGATATCGAGCAGCACGCGCACGTCATACGTTCCTCGCACCTGGGAAAACGGCACGATGAGATTGTTCTGGTCGCGGATCTGCGTTCCGGCGGCAAGCACATAAACGTCGTCATCCACCTTCACGCGCTCCGAACCGATGAACTCCGCCTCCACCCACTTCGCTGCCGGTGGAATCGGCCGCTGTATGGACGACGCGAACGCCGGCTGGCCCAACATGGCCACCAGACAAAGCAATGCGGCAAAAAATTTCAGGGTGCGCAAGGGCAGACCAAACAAAAAAGGAAGGTGTAGGATCATCCCTCGATCCCGCCCCTCTGTCAATTCAAAACCCTTATAAATCAAGCCTTCCTTCGCTTTCACGCAGCACTCGCCAACACGGCGGGAATCCCCCGGATATTGACGCTCCCGGGCGCGACCGCTATATTCCTCCGCTTGGCTGGTGATGTAGCTCAGACGGTTAGAGCGATGGATTCATAACCCATAGGTCGGCAGTTCGATTCTGCCCATCACCACCACCCTTCCCGAACCAACCCAATGCGGTTGGTTTTTTTGTCCACTCAGTCACATCCACACATGCAAAACCCTGCCGTCTTACAGGGATGAATGGATCGAAAAAACCGAGCAGGTCAACTGCGTTTGGCACATTTCAGAGCTGCAAAGCGCAGAATTCAAACAGCATTATCCGGATAGCAATCAACTTGGACGTCGTGCCAAAGCAGACACCAGGAGCGAAATTTCCATGACCGATCTTCGGATTTCCGATGGCAGATGCCACTTCTGCCATCGCACCGCAGGTGATGTGGAACAACTGATCGCAGGGGATTCAGCTTTCATCTGCAGCGGCTGCGTTCAGTCTTGTGCCGCTTTGCTTCAGCCAGTTTCGAGCAAACAAGAAGAGGAAGAGCCACCTGAGCGCTATTTATTCCAGCGACTGGCCCGCCATTTTGCCCCGGCCCGTCCGCAGGATCTCATCGCCACGTCTCGGACCTATCCGTTGCGCCAGCAGGCCGACCTGCAAAAGGCCCTGGACGAGCAATTCGGCGATCGTTGCATCCCCGAGAATTTTGTCGGCATCTACCAACAATATCGCCACGAGAATCTCGGTTTTTCCAAGCTGCTTGAGCAAGGGCGAAATTCCGTTGAAGCAGCCCCCGCCCAGCACGAGGATGTCTACATTGGCAACGGAGAAACGATTCGTTGCTTAAAGAACGGCCTATGGCTCCGGCGTGAGAATGGAGCGCCCTACGCTGTCATATTGGCCCAGACCGAAAACTATGGTCAAAGCAGTGACTTGATCGTTGAAATACTGGCAGCGCCAAGCGAGCCGGGCATGCAGCTCTGCACTCGGATATTCGATGCGCTAGAACTGAGACTCTCCAAAAGCAGCTGCTACCGTGGCCGCGTTCTGTCGCTCGAACAACGCTACCAATATGCAGGATACGCCCCCCGCATCTGTGTCCATGAATTGGACAGTGTGGAGCGAGCCGACGTCATTCTCCCCGAAGAGACGCTCCAAGCCGTGGAGCGCAACGTCCTCACATTTGCTGAACAGCGGCAGGCCTTACGCGAGATGGGGCTTTCAACGCAAAAGGGGCTCCTGTTTCACGGTGCGCCTGGCACTGGCAAGACCCATTGCATCCGCTACCTCGCCGGACGCCTCAGAGGACATACGACCTTCTTGATTACGGCAGAGGGCGTTGGTCTGCTGCCAGAATACATGGCTTTGGCTCGCCTGCTTCAACCTGCTTTGGTCGTCATCGAGGACGCAGACCTGCTGGCCCGCGATCGTAGCGAGCGCGCCGGGGTCTGCGATGAAGTGATGCTGAACCGCTTGCTCAATGAAATGGACGGCCTGCGCGAACGAGCCGACGTGTTCTTCATTCTGACCACCAACCGTCCGGACACCCTGGAGCCGGCCCTTGCCAGCCGGCCGGGCCGGATCGATCAGACCATAGAATTTCCGCTGCCTGATCTCGGCCTACGAAAACGTCTAATCAGACTTTATGCGAAAGCCTTGCCAATTCCCCAAGACGTAATAGAGGAACTCGCTCTCCGCACTGACGGCGCCAGCCCGGCCTTCATCAAGGAGTTGCTGAGGCGGACCGCGCAGCACCATCTGGGCGCTGCCCACAGTGGCGAAATATCCCGTGAGACAGCTGAAGCGGCCCTGCACGAAATGTTGTTCTCAGGAGGCGTTTTAAACACGCAGCTTCTTGGCGGAGCCGTTGGCGACGCTAAATCGATCGACCTGCAACATTAGCCCGGCACGAAATTACCCAACACATCATGTGGCATAACAAATCTTCTCGTGCTTGAAATACGAGCGAATCCGCTCAGGCCGATCAGCCATCCGCCTTGTCAAGTATTTGCGGGAATGCGGACGGCGGCACGACCCGGCCGGCAGGGAGGCCGGCCCGGGTATGTACATATGCCTACGGCTTGAAAACGACCATCTCAAGAATCTCCGGAAGGCCGTGAATAGCCGTCACCGATCCTTGCTCATCCCATGAAACCTGGTACTCGTCGAAGTCGGTGGTCGCCCGATACCGCCAGATCGGCTCGTCGAGCGATTTGTTGTCGCTGGTGAGCGGGTAGCCGAGGGCCATCACCACCTGTTCCTTGTTCATCCCTTTCATGACGCGGCCTGCCTTGATCGCATCCTGTACCGGCTGCGGATACGTGGCCAGCCGCACGCGGGGATCGGCCGGCACGATGATCTTCGCCACCCACTGCGCCATGTTTTCCTGCTCGCGCCCGTAATCGAGGCCAAGACGGAAAGGCTTACCGTTTATGTCCGCGAAAGCGCGATAGCGCCCCTGAAACGAAACTTTCGTCAGCGTGCCGGGCGGAACCATCGGCAGCGAGGTGTAGTTGGAGTCGCTGATCCAATTGCCCTCGTAGTGCAGGTTGCAGCATGTATAGCCTTCGACCGGGTCCGGAATCGGCTTCTGCAACGTCCTGCAACCGCCCAATGCCAGCAGTGCCACGGCGACAGTGGCCGCGATGCCCAAGCGCTTGCGCCGCCCTGCGCGAGCAACGTCGATTCGCCCTGCGTTCATGCTTGTTCTTGTCACACGCTTCTCCCTGTCATCGGTTACGGGCGGCATCCTGGGTTCAGGACGCCGCCGCGGAGTCAGGCGGCAGCCACAAACACCGTCCTTTGCTCGCCTTGGCGATTTCCTTCAGCGCCCGATCGTGCTCCGCCACTTCGTCGTCGCTTGCGCGCAGCACCCGCAGCGGCACACGCTCGACCGGTCCGCTGATTTCTTCGGCCATCGCGTTCGGCGCCGGCTCCTCCAGCGCCATCATCAAGCTTTCCTGGCCGCGCGTCATGCCAAGGTAAACCTCGGCCAGCAGTTCCGCGTCGAGCAAGGCGCCGTGGCGCGCGCGGTGACTATTATCGATGCCGTAACGCTCGCACAGCGCGTCAAGCGACGCTTTCTTGCCTGGGTTTTGCTCCTTCGCCATGCGCAGGGTGTCGATCACGCCGGCGCATAGCGTATCGATCGCGGGGCGTTCCAGCCGGCTCAGTTCGCTGTTGAGAAAACCGACGTCGAAAGCAGCGTTGTGGATGATGAGCTCGGCATCGCGGACAAAATCCTCGAAATCCCCCGTGACACCGGAAAATTTCGGCTTGTCGGCTAGAAAATCCTCGGTGATGCCGTGCACTGCCACCGCTTCGGCGTCAATCTGCCGCTCCGGGTTGATGTAGACGTGGAAGTGGCGCCCCGTCAGCGTGCGGTTGAGCAGTTCGACGCAGCCGATCTCGATCACGCGGTGGCCGTTACGCCAATCCAGGCCGGTCGTTTCGGTATCAAGCACGATTTGTCGCATGGCGTTTCCCTTTCAATCCTTTTCGTTCAACCCTTACCGCCGTCGCGGCATGCCTCGACGCCGCGCCGGGCGAGCGCGTCGGCCCGTTCGTTCTCGGGATGGCCCGCATGGCCTTTCACCCACAGCCATTTCACCTGATGGACGCTGGCCGCCTCATCGAGCGCGCGCCACAGATCGGCGTTCTTCACCGGCTCCTTCGATGCCGTTTTCCACCCGCGCGCTTTCCAGCCATGAATCCACTCGGAAATACCTTTCTGCACATACTGGCTATCGGTATACACACGCACCGATACGGGCCGCTTGAGCAAGGCCAGCGCGCGGATGACGGCGGTCAACTCCATGCGGTTGTTGGTCGTCTGCGGCTCGCCGCCCCAAATTTCTTTTTCGTGCGTTCCCGCGCGCAGCACCGCCCCCCAACCGCCGGGGCCGGGGTTGCCACTGCACGCCCCGTCGGTATAGATATCGATTTCTTCCATGTCCCGTCTTCTATATCGCGTCCGGATAAACGGCAATTGTCGCATCGCGAACGCGTTTATCGCATCCTGGACAAGCAGAAAAACCGCGCAAACGGGCTAGCTGTTCTTCGCTACACCGCCAGTTTCACCGTCGCGCCGGGCAACGACCGACAGGCGTTTGGCCGTGGCGTGTTTTTCCCGCCAGTTGGGCATGATCATGCGCATGCCCTGCACGCGTTTGATGCCTTGCAGAATGTAAGTGCCGCCACACACCGGCCACCAGCGATCACCGGCCTTGTCCATGAAGCGCCAGCGTTCGAGCCAGTGGCGGGTGGTCACCGCCGGCGCGTAACAGCCGAAACTGCCGGCCTGCGTTTCAAAGCTCAAAAGCGCCATCCAGTCCTTTACGCGCAACAGTGAAAGATACTGCCCCCGCCACGGATAGGCTCCGTTTCCGCGCGCGGCGAAGCGGCGCGCACCCCACAGACTGAAGGGGTTGAAGCCGGACAGGATGACGCTGCCTTCGGGCACGAGAACGCGTTCGACCTCGCGCAGCACCTGGTGCGGGCGCTGCGCGAACTCGAGCACATGCGGCAGCAACACAAGATCAAGACTGGCGGTGGCGAAGGGCAGTTCGCATTCGCGCGCGACCACGTCGATTTGCCCCGCGCCAGCGCAGGCAAAGCGATAGGGCATGCGGTTGGCACGCAGAAAATCGACTTCGGGCAATCCAATCTGAACGGCGTGATAGCCAAAAAGATCGGCCACCATGAGGTCGAATTTGGCCTGCTCCCATTCGAGCAGGTAATGCCCTTGAGGCGTTTCCAACCAGTCGGACAGGCTGAGAATCGACATGGGACGGGCAAGGCTCGACGACTTCGATAGCCTCATTATCGATCAAAACCGCGCCTGAATAAGCCACCGAAGCGAGATTTTCCACGCCGCGCCGAAACAGTTGCGGTGGGATAAGACGGAGCGGTTCCGCTGGCTATGTGTGTAAGGTATAGTCCGCGCGTGATAAGGGTTACTCCGAGGTGAAGCATGGTGAACAACAGAATGAGCAAGGGTGAAGGCACCCCCTCCTTCTTCCGGCAAAGCATGAAACTGGGAGCCGCGGCGGCGGTTGCGCTGCTGGTTTTGAGCGGCTGTAAAACGCTGGAAACAAAGCCGGCCCCGGAATTGCTCCAAGGCTATACATGCTGCAATCTCCATTATGAAGGCGATTGGATCAGCGATTCCAATTACGCCAATTTGCCGATGATCCCCGCCGGCACGCCGGTCAAGGTCCTGTCCTACGGGAAGGAGCGCGCCCATGTGGATATGAACGGCAAACCGTTCCGCCTGGGCCACGACTACGGCCGCGAGCAAGAAAGCCTGGAGAAATGGGTGACGAAGCTCGTTGTGCCGGGCGACCCCCGCGTCCGGCTATCCACGTTCCCGAAGCAGACGCAGGATGCGATCAAAGCGGGCCGTCTGATGAAAGGCATGACCAAGGAACAGGTGCTGATGGCCGTGGGCTATCCGCTCACCAACGAAAACCGCTCGCTCGACGAGCCGGTATGGCGTTACTGGTGGTCGAGCTTCGGCGAGTACCAGGTTGAATGGGATAAGCAGGGCCGCGTCAAGGATATTTCCGGCCACCCCGATACATTGCGTTTGATGATCCATAAGCCATGAACACCTCCACCCAATCGACTTTCTCGCGTCCCCCGGCCACCGAATTTCCCCTGTCGATCACCGAATCGCACTGCGACGTACTGGTCATCGGCGGCGGCCCCGCCGGCTCCACCGTGGCCGCCTTGCTCGCCGAGCGCGGGCACGCGGTGACGCTACTGGAAAAGGAGCGCCACCCGCGCTTCCACATCGGCGAATCCTTGCTGCCAGCCAATCTGCCCTTGTTCGAAAAGCTCGGCGTGGCCGATGAAATCCGCGCCATGGGCATCCGCAAGAACAGCGCCGAATTCATTTCGCCGCATCACGACAATTCGCAGGTTTTCAATTTCTCCGAAGGCTGGAACAGGGATCTGCCCTACGCCTACCAGATACGCCGCTCCGAATTCGACCTTGCACTGATCCGCAATGCGGCGAAAAAGGGAAGCACGGTCATCGAAGGATGCCGGGTCAAGGAAGTCGAGTTCCTACCCGACGGCGCGACCGTCGAGGCGGAGCACGACGACGGCCGGCGCGAACGCTGGCAGGCGCGCTTCGTCGTCGACGCCTCCGGGCGCGACACCTTCATCGCCAACCGCATGCACGCCAAGCACCGCAACCCGAAACACAACAGTTCCGCGCTGTATGCCCACTTCGCTGGCGCCCAACGCCATTGCGGCGATGCCGAAGGCAACATCAGCATCTACTGGTTCGAGCACGGCTGGTTCTGGTTCATCCCGTTGGCCGATGGCGCCACCAGCGTCGGCGCGGTCACGTGGCCGTATTACCTGAAGCAGCGCAACGGGCGCAGCAAGGAAACTTTCTTGCTCGACACCATCGCGCAGTGCAAACCGCTGGCCGAACGCCTGGCGCAAGCCAAAATGGTTTCATCGGTGGAGGCCACGGGCAATTTTTCCTACACCACCACGCACACCTACGGCCACAACTACATTTTGCTCGGCGACGCCTATGCGTTCATCGATCCGGTGTTCTCCTCCGGCGTCATGCTGGCGATGCAGGGCGCATTCTTCGGCGCCGACGCGGTCGATACCTGTCTGCGCCACCCCGAGCAGACACGCGCGGCCATGGCACGCTTCGACAAAGGCATGCGCCACGGCCCGCGTGAGTTCTCATGGTTCATCTACCGCATGACCGACCCGACCATGCGCGATCTTTTCATGGGGCCGCGCAACCCGCTGCGGGTCAAGGACGCGCTGATCTCGCTGCTGGCCGGTGACATTTACGGCCGCACACCGATCTGGTTCTCGCTCACCATTTTCAAATGCATTTACTACATCGCCGCGGCACGCAACTGGCGCCGCACCCTGGCGGCCTGGCGGCGGCGCAAACAAAACATCCAACCGGTAGACGACGGCGAGATGGCAGCGAACGCATGACGGCTGCGCTGGCGCTAAACCTTGCCTGGCCCCCACCGCCGGCATCGGAAGAAAAGGCAATACCCGATCCGCGCTTGCTGGGGGGGTTGATTTTCGGCCTGCCGGCAGTGGCCGGCAACGATTCGGGAGTGCAGCGGGTGGCGATGCCGCCGCTCGACCCGGCACAGCCCTCGGGCATGGCTTGGCTGAGCGGCGACAAGGTGCGCGCGGGACATCACGGCACGCTCGCTTACCGCCATACGGATGCATGGCTGTTCGGCGTTTTAACCCTCGACGAAGCCGATTTCGCTGCGCAGGGCGAAACCACGGCGCTGCAAAACACCGCTGAAACGGCTTACCGCACTGTTTTCGAAGCACTCGATACGCTCGGCTATCCCGGCTTGCTGCGGATATGGGCTTACCTGCCGAGAATCAACGCCATCGAGGGCGGCACCGAACGCTACCGCCAATTCAACGCCGGCCGCCAGAAAGGCTTTGCCGCCGCCGGCCGCGCGCTCGACCGCGACATGCCGGCCGCTTGTGTGCTCGGTACCGCCTACGGCCCGCTGACGCTTGCCTTTCTCGCCGGCCGCCAACGCCCGCAAGGGGTGGAAAATCCGCGCCAGATCAGCGCCTGGCGCTACCCGAAGGAATACGGCGCGCGCAGCCCGCTGTTTTCCCGCGCGGCCTTCGCGCGCTGCGGCCACGCCAACGACGACGGTATCCTGCTGTTCATCTCCGGCACCGCCAGCATCGTCGGCCACGCCACCCGCCATATCGGCGATGTGGCCGCGCAAACGCGCGAAACCCTGGCGAATATCGACGCGGTACTCGATGAAGCGGGGAAAATGGCCGGCGTGCGTTTTCGCGCCGAAACCCTCGCCTACATTGCCTACGTGCGCCACCGCTCGGACCTGCCGACGGTGCGCGACATCGTGCGTGCCCACCTTGGCGACAGCGCCCACGTAACTTATGTGCAGGCGGATGTCTGCCGAGCCGACCTGCTTGTAGAAATCGAAGCAAGCGGCGGCCATTCGATCGAGATCGGCCCATGATCCGCCGTTTCGCCACCGTCATGGCGGCTGCCATGCTCAGCACCATCCTCACCGTCGCGCACGCGACAGAAAAGCCGTTGTGGGAAGTCGGCGCCGGCATCGGCGTTGTTTCCTTTTCCGACTATCGCGGCTCGGACGAGCAAAGCGTCCATGCCTTTCCTGTGCCCTATTTCGTTTACCGCGGTGAATTCCTCAAGGCCGACCGCGACGGTGTGCGCGGCGTGTTCTTCGAGAATGAAAACGTCGAGCTGAACCTCAGTCTGGCGGCATCGATTCCCGTCAATAGCGACAACAACGATGCCCGCCGTGGCATGCCGGACATCAAACCGACGATCGAGTTCGGCCCCTCGCTGGATCTCACCCTATGGCGCTCGCACGATCGCCGCGCCAAATTCGATCTGCGCCTGCCAATACGCGCCGCCTACACCGTCGTCGGGCCAATGCGGCCTGTCGGCGTGGTGTTTACCCCGTTCTTCAACGTCGACGTTGAAGACCCCTTCGGCCATACCGGTTGGAACCTCGGCACTCTCGTCGGCCCGATTTTCGGCAACCGCCGCCAGCACGACTATTTCTACAGCGTCGATCCCCGCTACGCCACGCCCGAACGCCAAGCCTACAAAGCATCGGGGGGTTACGGCGGCACGCAGTTCATCGCCGCGCTGTCCAAGCGTTTCGAACGCTACTGGGTCGGCTCCTTCGTCCGCTACGACACCTTACGCGGCGCCGTCTTCAATGACAGCCCGCTGGTGCGCAGCGACCATGCCTGGGCCGCCGGCGTCGCCATATCCTGGATCATCGGCGAATCGTCCGAGCGCGTCCAGGACGACCGCTGACCCCCGCGCGCACTTTCACTCTCTCCACCAAGCCCGCCCTTATCATGGCACGCCAGTTCCCCCGGATTTATGCTGGTTTCTGCCTTTACGCGGGACTTGGCAGCCTAGGCCTGTTATGCCTCGCCTGGCTGCCTTTCGCCATCGTGCTGTACGCGATCCTGCCCGCGCAAATCGGCCGCCCGCTTGGCCGGCGCGCCATCACTGTCATCTTCCGTATCTATCTCACATTGCTATCCTTGCTCGGCGCCTGCCGCTTCGATCTGTCCGAGCTGGATGCGCTGCGCGACGCCGGCCCCTTGATATTGGCGCCCAATCACCCCTGTCTGCTCGACGCCGTCATGGTCATCTCACGCCTGCCCAACGTCGCCTGTGTGATGAAAGCAGCGCTGATGAAAAACCTTTTTCTCGGCGCCGGCGCCCGCCTGGCACGCTACATTCCCAACGCCCAGCCGCTGTCGATGGTGACGGCAGCGTGCGACGACCTCAAGCGCGGCAACCAACTGCTACTCTTTCCCGAAGGCACGCGCACCGCGCACCAACCGCTCAGCCCCCTGCTGCCCAGCGTGGCGCTGATCTCGCGCCGCGCGCGAGTGCCCGTACAAACCTTGATTATCGAAACCGATTCCGCCTACCTGACTAAAGGCTGGCCGCTGTTCCGCTGCCCGCCCATGCCGATCCGTTACCGCGTCCGTCTTGGCCGAAAGTTCGAACCAGCAAAGAACACCGCCGGTTTCATCGCCGAGCTCGAAGCCTATTTCACCGCCGAGCTGGCCCGCGCCGAATGGACGCCGCCGCCCCTGTCATGACCCTTCCGCCTTCCTCCACCTCAGCCTCGACCACACATTTGGTGCTGATTCCCAGCTATAACCCCGGCGCCAAGGTTCTCGACACTGTTGCCGCCGCCCGCGCCCAATGGAACCCCGTGTGGGTCGTGGTCGACGGCAGTACCGACGGCAGCGCGGAACAACTGCGCGATCTGGCCGCGCGCGACAACGGCCTGTGCGTCTCCGTGCTGGCGAAAAACGGCGGCAAGGGCGCGGCGGTACTGCACGGCCTGGACGAAGCGGCGCAGGCCGGCTTCACGCATGTACTGACGATGGATTCTGACGGTCAACACCCCGCCGCGTTGATTCAGCGCTTCATGGCCGAATCCGCCGCCCACCCGCAAGCGATGATCCTCGGCCGCCCGGTGTTCGACGCCAGCGCGCCGCTCCTGCGCGTGCGCGGGCGCAAGGTATCGAACGCCTGGGCCAATCTGGAAACGCTGTGGGCTGGCATTGGCGACTCACTGTACGGTTTTCGCGTCTATCCAATCGCGCCACTACGCGCGGTGATGCGCGCTCAGCGCTGGATGCGCCGCTTCGACTTCGACCCCGAAGCCGCCGTGCGGCTGGCTTGGCGCGGCGTGCCGCCAATCAATCTCGACGCCCCGGTAAAGTACTTCCGCGCCGACGAGGGCGGCGTTTCCCACTTCCGCTATTGGCGCGACAACACGCTGCTCACCTGGATGCATAGCCGATTGTTCTTCGGTTTTTTGCTGCGCCTGCCGCTACTGGCATGGCGCCGGCTGCGGGCTTGAATCAATCCGGCGCGGGTGCAATACACAGGCGGTTCCGCCCAGCGGCTTTGGCTGCGTAAAGCGCCTCGTCGGCACAGCGAAGGATGTTTTCCATCGACTCACCGGCAGAAGCCAAATAGGCACCGACGCTGACAGTGACGCTGCTGCCATTGGGAAGCCAGACTTTGGCCTCGACACTGGTACGAATGCGTTCCCCCAGCCCAGGCAGCGTATCGGCATCGCAGGGCGACAGCAGAACGAGGAACTCGTCGCCACCCCAACGAGCCGCGCTATCGTAGGGGCGCAGATTGCGTTGCAGCAGCGCCACCACATCCAGCAGCGCCTGATCGCCAGCGGCATGGCCGAAGCGGTCGTTGATGCCCTTGAACATATCGATGTCGACCCACAACAAGCCAAATTGGCCGCCTTCGCGCTCAATGCGGTTGATTGCGCGCTCGATCCGCTCGTGCATGCCGCGGCGGTTGAGCAGCTTGGTGAGCGGATCGAGGCAAGCGAGCTGGTTGAGTTCTTCGGTACGTTCCCGCACCTTGGTTTCGAGGGTCTGGGTGGTGGCACGGATGGCCGCAGCCATGGTGCCGAAATGGGCAATGAGACGACGGATTTCGCCATGCCCGGCAGGCAAGGAATAGCCGGAAAAATCGCTGTCGCGCACCCGTATCATGGCTTTTTCCAAGGCACCCAAAGGCGTAATCACAAGGCGGCCGAGCACCACATGGAACAGCGCCAGCGCCGCCAACAGCGTGGCGAGAAATGCGAACGCAATACCGCTGAAGCCGCGCAGCGGCATGAGCGCCTTCAAATCGAGCAAAGTCAGCTCGTACCATTCTATTTCCGGCATATACACAACACCGGCAAGATAGCGCTTGCCGGCGATATGGACGAAATGGCTAGCGACGCGCTTATCGTCGCCATTGGCGAGTTCCCGCATCGAACGCTTCAAGGCATCGCGTTCGGCCGGCCGCTCCAGCAGTGAATCCAGCGTTTCTCGCTCCTCGGCGGGTTTGATGCGGGTGAGGTCGATATAGCGAGATTCATGTGCGAACTGGACCGCGCCATCGCCCCTCAGAAACAGGGAAAGAACGCCCAGCTGATCGGAATCGACCACGTTGCGGACAAAAACATCAAGGTTGAGGCCAGTGCCGGCAATGCCGAGAACACGATCGCCATCGCGGATCAGCACATCGACCCACAGCCTGGTAACACCTAGATGCCGGTCTGGATTAACGTTGATATGGGTATCGGTCTTCGCGTCGGCGAGCGCGTAAAACCAGCGATCCGCCGGCTCCTCCGGGCTCAGGTGGTAGCGTAACTGACGCCCGGCGAATTCATTATCGGCGTTGTTGAAGTAGTAAGCGCCGGAATCGAGCAGCGCGACAAAATAGTTACCGCCCTCGAAAGCGGAGCGGAAACTTTCCATTTCGGCGATGGCGCCGCGCGCCAATGTTTCATCACCGGAATTACGCGCCCACTGCTTGATTTGCGGCGAATTCGCCAATTGGCGGGCCAGCGCGATTTCGCGCATCAACGGCTGCAGCAGGCGCGATTTGTCGTAGAGCGCCTGTTTTTCGACCAAGCGCATCCCCCACTGCTCGATGACACCCTCGGTGATATGGCGAAAAACCAGCCATGTCATCACCGAGGACGCGACCATCAACGCCGCGGTCAGAATCAGGAAGCGGGCCTTGAGATTCACCGGAAAATGCGAACATACCGAAAACGCCTCGATACATTCACGATAGCACGCTGCAGCGCCGCGCTATTCGCGTACCGCGTTGGGAAGCGCATGACCGATTTTCGGCAGCCAGCGACGCAGGCAAGGCGCGGTGACAATCGTGCTGACGATGGCCATGATGACCAGCATGGTGAACATTTCGCGTGAAATCACCCCCAGGTCATAACCGACGTTGATGACAATCAACTCCATCAACGCACGGGTGTTCATCATGATCCCGAGCAGACTGGCCTCGTGGCGCGCCAAACCGCAGCGGCGCGCGGCGAAATACGAGCCGCCAAACTTGCCGACCGTGGCAAGCAGGATAACCAACGCGCACCACCCCCAGGCAGCAAACGAATTGAGACTGCCGATATCGGTACGCAATCCTGTGTAGGTGAAAAAGATCGGCAGAAAGAACACCATGACGAAGTGGCCGACACGGGTATTCCAGGCTTCGCGCAAGCCGTGTTCATCATGCAGGATCACGCCCATCATAAAACCGCCGAAAATGGCGAAAATGCCGAGCTGATAGGTCGTCATACCGGCAAGGAACACCAACGCCAGCACCGCGCCCATTAGATTGGGCGAAAAACGCCCGCGGCCCGGCTGGGAACGCTGCACCACGCGCTTGGCCAATGGCCGCAACACGAACCAACTGAAGGCAAAAAAGGCGAATACCAGCACCACCTTGATGGCGAAAGCGAGCGGCTCGAAATGCGACACCGCCAGCGTCGACACCAGCGCTAACAGCAACCAGCCGATGACATCGTTGATCGCCGCCGCGCTGATGGCGATAACGCCAATGGCGGTACGAGTGAGCTGAAACTCGATCATGATGCGGCCGAGAATCGGCAGCGCAGTAATCGAAAACGCGGTGGCAATGAATAGCCCCGCCGCCATCGGCTCCACGCCGGGCGGCGCCAGCAGCGGCGCGGTGAATACGCCAAGGCCAAGGCCGAGGGCGAAAGGCAGCGCCAAACCGGCGCTCGCCACCCACAGCACGGTACGGCGGTGCTTGCGCTCGGTGAGATGGCCGAAATCGAATTCCAGGCCGATCTGGAACATCAGCAACAGCAAACCGATCTGCGACAGAATCTGCATCGGCTCGGGAGGCGCGCTGTGGAATATGAGATTGGATAAGCCCGGCATCAACCAGCCGAACAACGAGGGTCCGAGCAAGATGCCGGTAATGATTTCACCCACCGCCGGCGACTGCCCCATGCGCGCGGAAATGGCTCCGCCAGCACGGGCGGCGAGAATGATGACCGCCAATTGCAGCAAGGTGAAAAACAGCAGTGCTTCGCTACGATGAACGCCCGCTGCGGGCAACACGTCGGTCATTGCAAAAACCCTTTCAGAACATACCGCCGTTGATGGAAATGATTTGTCCGGTGATGTAGGCCGCACGCGGCGACGCGAGAAAGGCAACCAGATCGGCCACCTCCTCCGCCGTGCCGGCGCGTTTCATCGGCACCAGCCGGGTAATGGCATCGGCATCGAAGGCGTTTTCGCTCATCGCCGTATCGATAATGCCGGGGGCAACGGCGTTGACCGTGATGCCGCGGCTCGCCAATTCCAAGGACAGCGACTTGGTTGCCGCGTGCAACGCGCCCTTGGCCGCGGCGTAATTGACCTGGCCGCGATTACCGGCGAGCGCGGCCACCGAGGTGACATTGATGATCCGCCCCCAGCGCGTGCGGATCATCGGCAACGTCAACGGCTGCGTGACGTTGAAAAAGCCGTGCAAACTGACATCGATCACCCCATGCCATTGCGCCGCCGACATGCCAGGAAACACGGCATCGTCATGAATGCCCGCGTTGTTCACCAACACTTGCACCACACCGCCGGCCTGCACCGTATCGAGCGCGGCGGCGGTCGCGGCGGCATCGGTCACATCGAAAGCAATGGCCTGGGCCGCGCCGCCGGCAGCACGAATCGCAGTAGCGACCTCCTCGGCTGCAGCCAGATTGCGATTGGCATGCACCAGTACGTCGTAACCATCGGCGGCAAGCCGCTGGCAGATTGCGCGGCCGATACCGCCGCTGCCACCCGTGACCAGCGCGCGCTTATTCGTAGCGCATTTATTCATGCCCGTGGACCAATGGAAGGAATGGCAAGCGCGCCGAGTACAACCGACGCTCGCCCGCGCAGCAATGGCCGCTCGGCGGCGGATACAGTAAAGGCATAGAGCAAGGCGCGTTCATCGGCAGATAAGCATTCGGCATCGACGATCAGATCGGCGGCGATATCGTCCAGCCGCGCCACCAGACATTCGACGCCGCGCGCACTGCCGAGCATGCCGGCGCCCGCTGGCGCGCCACCACTGGCAAGCGCGCCGTGTATCGCCATCGCTTGCGCGGCATACTCGATGCCGGCAAGGGCACCGAGGCGGCCACCGGCGCGTAATGGGTTGGCCGGATCGCGGTGCGTGGCGCTACGGCAGCGGATGCGCTCCACGCTCCAGGACTCCACCGCATCGAGCAGGCACATGCCACCCTGATGCGGAATATGCGCGGCGATCCACGCGCGGTCGAGCACGGCTGCGCTCACGGCATCGCCCATGCGCATGGCGTGACACAATCGGTTTGTACCGATCGGGCAAAGACTCGCGGCGAAAAATGATCCGGCGACAAAAAAATCATGGCGCCAGACCAACCGCCATATTCAAACCATCGAGATATTCAAGCACCGTGGTCGCCGCTTCGCGACGCGCGATTCGCCCCAGTAACGGCAGGCTGCGGGCGGCGGGAACACCCCGGCGCAGCCTTTCCAAAGCCGGATCCGGCAGCGTATCGGCCGCACTCGCGGTAAAACCGGCCACGGCGATGCGCGGCCCGCTCGCATCGTTTTCCGGCGCCAGCAGCAGTGCGACGGCAAACGCATCGGCAAGCGGACGCGCCACCGCCAGCGGCACCGGATAGGGGTACTCATAGGCCACCAGCAGTACCGGCGCGGCACCCGCGCGCAGTTGAGACAGTGCTTCGAGCAAACCGGCGGCAAAGCTGCCGTCGTAGGCCGAAACGACCGTCGACGCCGCACGCGCGCCGGCAGCGATACCCCAGTAGCCGGAAGCGGCGTTATTGACCGAGTTGTGAAAACGGGTCGGTGAAAGCAGCCGGTCGTCGCCCGCCAGGGCTTCGCAAATAGCATGGCAGTTATCGCCATCACCGCCGGAAGAAGCAAACACGGTCGCCAATTGCGCGGCATCCGCGCCGGCCGCCGCAACGGCTTGCAAACCCGCGCCCAGCGCAAGCTTCACAACCGCGCCGACACGGCGGCGTTCAGCGCTCGGCAGCAGCATCGGCACAGGGATGCGGGTGGCGGCAGGCACGAACGGCGCCGTACCGGCAAGGACGGCGCGGGCGCCAGCCCAATCGTCGAAGCCGGGACCGATAACGCCGATGCCGGCGATACAAGCGGAAAGAGGCTGAGGCAACGTCATGATTCGATGTTCATCCCGCGCGGGCGAAAACCAGGCTGCAATTGGTACCGCCGAAACCGAGCGAATTGCTGAGCGCATGGCGCAAAGGCGCATGGCGCGGAGTAAGTTCGTAGTGGATATCGATGGCCGGATCGAGCTGCTCGGTGCCGGGACTGCCAGGGATCAACCCATCGGTGAGCGCGACGGCGCAGAACACCGCTTCGAGCGCGCCAGCCGCGCCCAGTGCGTGGCCGGTGGCGCCCTTGGTCGAACTGGCCGGCGTGTCGCGCCCGAACAGGGCATGCACGGCCAGCCCCTCGGCGGCGTCATTGCTCAGCGTGGCCGTACCGTGAAGATTGATGTAGTCGATCTGCTCCGGCTCCAGGCCGGCGCTGGCAAGCGCCTCGACCATCGCCAGGCGCGCGCCCAACCCTTCCGGATGAGGCGACGACATGTGGTGTGCGTCGCTCGACTCCCCGGCGCCCACAAGCAGCACCTCGTCATCGCCGTAATCGCCGCCGGAGCGTTCGAGCAGCGCGAAGACGGCCGCTTCGCCAATGGAAATGCCGTTTCTCTCGATGTCGAAAGGCCGGCACGGCGTCGGCGCCGCCAGTTCGAGCGCGTTGAAACCGTACAGCGTGGTCAGGCACAGCGAATCGACACCGCCGACCACCGCGGCGTCGATCACGCCGGCTTCGATCAAGCGCGCCGCGCTAGCAAACACCTTGGCGCCGGATGAACAGGCGCTGGACGTTACCCAAGCCGGACCGCGAGAGCCGATCAGGGCACGGACAAATTCGGCCAACGCATAAATGCTGTGCGTGCCGCGATAGCTGAAACCGCCCGGTAGCGCACCGTTCGCCGGATCGCGCTGACGGTAGGCCAATTCGGTCTGAAGAATGCCCGACGTACTGGTGCCAAGCAGTACGCCAACACGGTGAGCGCCGTAGCGCGCGATCGCCGCTGCCGCCGCGTCGATAAAGCCATCTTGACGCAAACCAAGCAGAGCCAAGCGATTGTTGCGGCAGTCGTAAGCGGCCAGCGCCGGCGGCAAAACGACTTCTTCCACCCCCGGCACACGACCGATCCAAGTCTCCAGCCAAGCGGTTTCAAAATCACACGGCACCAGCCCACCGTGGTAATCGGCCAGCGCCACGCGGGTGGCGGCCAAGCCGGTGCCGATGCAACTGGTGGCGGTGTAGCAGGAAAGAAGAAGTGGGCTCAACAGGCGAATCCAGTGGGATATCGTGGGATTCTAACCCGGATGCCCGATGGATTCGCCTTTTGACGGTATGAAATCGGGGTCGCTGCGGTCGTCGCCAAATCGGCCGATCAACATCGTGTTGGAAAACGGTGTGCCATCGTCCATCGGCAGCATACGAACACTGAAACCGAGTTCCTCCAACGTGGCGCACCACTCGGTCGCCGGCCGGCAGTACAGGGTACCGAGGCGATGCCCGCGCACAAAGGTAACCAACCGGTCCACCCAATTGCTGAGTCTGAACGGCAAACCGCCGGCAGCGTCACCCACGCGCATCACCAAGGTACCCGGCAACGTCAAGGTATTACGCACACGCACGAGCACCGCGCGCTGGGCGTCGGGATCGATGTAATGCAGCGAATCGAGAATCACCACCGCGTTGACGCGACTGAACGCGGCATCACGGATATCGCCCTGCTCCACCACCGCGCCGGACGGTAGCGCCGGGCGGGCGCGGTCCACGTCGCGCTGCATCAACTCGATGCCGCGATAGGACACGAGACCGGGCGGTGGCGGCCAGCCGGCGGGCCAATCACCGGCGGCATGCAGGCGCGCGGCGGCGGTAAGCCAGTTCGATAGCAAGCCTTGACCACAGCCGAGGTCGAGAACGGACGCCTGGGGCGGCAGCAAGCCGTGAGCGAGAATACCGGTGAATACCGGATCACGTCCGAGCTTACCGCGCGCGAAGTGCCAGGCGAAACGGCCGGCAGGACGATAAGGCGCGGTGGCGGCGTCGATCAAGCGACGAAGAAAGGGTCGAGTCATTGCAAAGCGCTGCGCAAGGTAACGGGACGAAGGCCGGCGGCGCGCACGTGCTCGAGCAAGGCCGGCAACACATCGAGGATAACCGCCCGCCCAGCAGCGGTGCGCGCGGCATGGCCGTCGTGCAGCAGCAGAATGTCACCGGCGGCAAGGCGATACGTGAGGCGTTGCAACACGGTGGCTGCATCGCCTTCACGGGTATCGAAGGCGCGCCGGGTCCAACTCGCCAGCAACAACCCCTGCCGCGCCAGCACGGGCTCCAGGAAAGGGTTGCGCAATCCGGCCGGCGGGCGAAAAAACCGGGGCGCGCTGCCTGCAAGTCCGGCAAGCGCGCGCTGTGCGTCCGCCACATCGGCGGTGAGGCGGCGCGGACCGAACAGGGAAAAGTGGTGACGGTGGTGGTGCGAATGGTTTTCCACCGCATGCCCCCGGCGCACGATTTCAGCAACGAGCGCCGGTTCGGCCAGGGCACGCTCGCCAATGCAGAAGAAAGTCGCGCGCACGCCGGCTGCATCGAGCAAGTCGAGCACGGCCGGCGTAATCTCGGGATCCGGCCCATCGTCGATAGTCAGCGCGATTTCGCCGCGCTGCGCGGCCGCTCGCGGCAAGCGCACCCAGTTCGGGCCAAGCAGACGGCTGCGCGGCCACAAACCGGCTGCGGTCAAGGCGACATGGCTTAACACAATGGCACCCAATGCCGCCGGCCAGGCATGCGGCCATAACACCAGCGCGCCCAAAGCGCCCACATGCGTCGCGCAGGCGGCCTGGATCAAGGGCGTAGGGAACCAGCGGCGGGGAGAAAGCGGTACATCCATAGCGGCGCGATTGTAAACGGATAGCGCCGAAACGAAACCCAAAACAAAGCGCGGCGGACATTCGCGTGCCCACCGCGCCTTGTATTACCTGCTGCTTACTCCTTTTTCGGCGTGGGGTGGAACACCCCGGGTGCCGCACCGCCATGCTCGGCACCGATTTCCTGCTCGATCGGCGGCAGCGAGTGAGCGATGCCTTTATGACAATCGATACAAGTCTGGCCTTCCTCGAAGCCGGTCTGGTGCATGCGGTTGGAGCGCCGCCCTTGAACCGAGTAATCGAAGTACGCGTAATTGTGGCAATTGCGGCATTCCCGCGAATCGTTGGCCTTCATCCGCCGCCATTCGTTCTGCGCGAGTTCGAGACGTTTGCCGTTGAATTTTTCCGGCGTATCGATCGATCCGAGCATTTTGTGCCACAACTCGTTCGAGGCCTTGATCTTGCGGATCATCTTCGGCCCCCACTCCTTCGGCACGTGGCAGTCCGGACAGGTCGCGCGCACACCGGTACGGTTCTGGTAGTGGATGGTGTTGCGGTACTCCTTGTAGACGTTGTCCTTCATCTCATGGCACGAGATACAGAACTGCTCGGTATTGGTGAGTTCCAAGGCCCAGTTGAACCCCCCCCAAACCACGATACCGGCGACGAAAAACAACACCAATGTCGCCCAGCTAGCGCGCTGCGGCAAGGACCGCAGGCCCTTCTTGTTATCGGTCATGACATTCCCCGTTCAGTTGATCCTAACGCAAGCCTTCGGCACGCCGGAACGTATTTGTCACCAGCGGCTGAGCATCCGTTTGCGACACGTGGCATTGCGTGCAGAAATAGCGGCGCGGCGAAATGTTGGAAAGCTCGCCACCATCACGGTCTTTAAAGTGCGTAAGGCTTACCTTGGTCGCCTTGGTTTCCTGGTAGCGGCTCCAGGAATGACAGTCCATGCAACGGTTGAAGTTCTTCGATATTTCGTAACCTTCCACCTTGTGCGGAATCAGCGGCGGCTGCTGCACATAATCGCGCTGAATCGGCGGGCTGTCGGGCATCAGCTTGTAGCTACCGGGGCTGGGCTCGGGGCTGGATACGTCGGTGCCGCGCAAATCGATCGGTTGTTGGGCGCTGGCAAGCGGGGCCAAGCCCAACGCGGTAAGTAATACAACGGCAAAACAGAGGGATTTTTTGCTCATGACTCGCTCCTATCGAATCGGGTCGAAATACGGAAAACATCTTTACTGCATACATCGATGCAACGGCCACAAGTGGTGCAATCGGCATCGACGATCAAGGGATGGGATTGCCCGACTGCTTTCAACGCCGGTCGGATAACCTGAGGTTCGGGACATACAGCGAAGCAATCCATGCAATCGTTGCAGGCTGTGCGCCGGTGAGCGGAAATACGCAGCAGCGCGCTACGCCCGAGCAAGGCGTAAAAAGCGCCTTGCGGGCACAAATGGCCGCACCAGCCGCGTGGAGCGATCAGCAAATCGTAAAGGAACACGCCCAACACGATGCCCCACGACAAGCCGAAGCCGAAGATCAACCCGCGATGGAACATCGACACCGGATTGACCCATTCCCACACCAAGCTGCCGGAAAGCGCGGCAGCCACAACAACGAAGCCAAGCAGCCAGTAACGGGTGCTGCCCGCCGGCGCGCGCCCGCCTTTCAACCCCAGACGGCGACGCAGCCAAGCGGCGGCATCGGTGACGAGGTTGACCGGGCAGACCCAGGAGCAAAACAAACGCCCGCCAAGCAACAAATAAAAAGCAAGCACAATGCCGCCGCCAATCAACGCCTCGCGGTACGGCCAGTGCTGCGCCGCGATCGATTGAAGCAGCAAAAACGGATCGGTAAGCGGCAGCACGCCCAGAGTCAAGCTGGAGCTGAGGTTGCCTTTGACTATCCATACCCCCAGCCACGGGCCAGCCAGGAACAGGGCCAAAATGCCAAACTGCGAGATGCGCCGCGCCACCAGCCAGCGGTGCGCGCGCCACCAGCCTTTTTCCGCGACAGCTTCGGCGCCGGGCCAAGCGATGGCACTGTGGCGCGGTGCGCGCTTACCGCCGTTGCCGTCACCGGTTTGTTCGGTCGCTTGATCGGCTGCCATATGCGGACCCATGGGCGTGCTCATGGCTTCCACCCCGAATCGAGGCCGCCGGGCTTTTGCTGCGGTGGCGATGCCGTCGGGGGTGCCCCATCCGGCGCCACGCGCGTATCGCCATAGGCTTTGCCTTCCAAGCCGCGTACAGGCAATTCCACCTGATCGCCGATCAACGAACCGCCCGCGGCCTTTTTCTCCTCCCAACCGCGCAGGTAGTGATCCGCACGCGAGCCTTGAGCAAGCTTGATCGGAATGACCTTGATCGCCGCCTCGCCGGGCAACACACAGGATTTTTCGCATTTGCCGCAGCCGGTGCAGTGCTCGGAATGCACCGTCGGCAGCAACATGGCGTGGCGGTCGGAACGCGGGTTGTGAATCTTTTCCAGCGTGATCGCCTTATCGATCACCGGGCATACGCGGTAACACACGTCGCAGCGCAGACCGAGGAAGTTGAGACAGGTCTCCTCGTCGATCAGTACCGCCAAACCCATGCGCGCCTTGCCGATGTCGGTCAGGCCGTGGTCGAGCGCACCGGTGGGACAGGCGACAACGCACGGAATGTCCTCGCACATTTCGCACGGGATATTGCGTGCCTCGAAATACGGCGTGCCGGCCACCACCGGATCGCCAAACTCACTGAGCTTGAGCGTGTCATAAGGGCAATCGCGCACACACAAACCGCAGCGCACACAGGCACCGAGAAAATCCGCCTCCGCCAGAGCGCCAGGCGGACGCAAGGCTGTCGCCGGCAGGGCTTTCGCCTGCCGGGCATAGAGCCCCGCACCCAGCGCGAACAAACCCGCGCAACCGGCCGCACCCGCCGCATCTTTGAAGAAACGGCGACGCGATGCCGATGCGGCTGGCTTATTGTCGCTTTGCTTGATTACGCTCATATCGGACTGCCCGCACAGCCGGGCCGCATAAGCCGCCCGGTTGCGCTTCGGTTCCCTCGCTTTTCGATCAGGCCTTCACGACCTTTACCGCGCATTTTTTGAAATCGGTTTCTTTCGAAATCGGGCAGGTCGCATCCAGCGTGAGCTTGTTGATGAGCCGACCTTCGTCGAAGAAAGGCACGAAGATCAAACCTTTGGGCGGTTTGTTGCGGCCACGGGTTTCAATACGGGCAACGATTTCACCGCGCCGCGACATAACCTTGACCGCCATGCCGCGTTGCAGGCCACGTTGGGTCGCATCGTCCGGGTGCATGAAAACTTGCGCCTCGGGCACCGAGCGGTGCAATTCGGCCACGCGCCGCGTCATCGATCCGGTGTGCCAATGTTCCAGCACACGGCCCGTGCACAGCCACATATCGAATTCCTTGTCCGGCATTTCCGGCGGATCCTGGTAGGGCAGCGCAAAAATCACCGCGCGGCCGTCCTTGTGGCCGTAGAACTTCACCCCTTCGCCAGCCTTCACATAGGGGTCGTAGCCTTCGCGGAAACGCCACAGCGTTTCCTTGCCGTCGACAACCGGCCAACGCATGCCTCGCGCCTTGTGATAGACCTCGAACGCGGCCAGATCGTGAGCGTGACCGCGACCGAAGCGGGCGTATTCTTCGAACAGCCCCTTTTGCAGGTAGAAACCGAGCAACTTCGATTCGTCGTTCGTGTAGCCTTTCCAGGCGTGGCCATTGACGACTTCAAGGTCGGACAGCGGGAATTTGTTGACCTCACCGTTGGCGAAAAGCACGTCGTACAGCGTCTTGCCTTTCACTTCCGGCTTCTTCGCGATCAACTCGGCCGGCCACACTTCCTCGACCTTGAAGCGCTTGGAAAACTCGACGTACTGCAACAGGTCGCTCTTGGACTCGCCCGGCGCGCTCACCTGCTGGCGCCAGAATTGAGTGCGGCGCTCCGCGTTGCCGTAGGCGCCTTCCTTCTCGGTCCACATCGCCGTCGGCAGGATAAGGTCGGCCGACAACGCGGATACCGTCGGGTAAGCGTCGGAAACGACAATGAAGGCTTCCGGATTGCGCCAGCCGGGGTAAATCTCGTCGTTGATGTTGGGGCCGGCCTGCATGTTGTTGGTGGTGCTGGTCCAATAACATTTGAGCTTGCCATCCTTCAGCGCACGGCTTTGCGCCACGGCGTGCAGGCCGATCTTGTCCGGCAGCGTGCCCTCGGGCAGTTGCCACAGTTCTTCCGAGGCGGCGCGGTGCGCCGGGTTGGTTACAACCATGTCGGCGGGCAGGCGGTGGGCGAACGTGCCCACTTCGCGCGCGGTACCGCACGCCGACGGCTGGCCTGTGAGCGAGAACGGGCCGTTGCCCGGTTCGCTGATCTTGCCGGTCAAGAGGTGAACGTTGTAGATCATGTTGTTCACCCAGGAACCGCGCGTGTGCTGGTTGAACCCCATGGTCCAGAAGGAAACGATCTTTTTGTTCGGATCGGAATACAGCTCGGCCAGACGCTTCAGTTGCTCGGCCGGCACTCCAGAGAGCTTGGCCGTCTTTTCCAAGGTGTACTCGGAAACGAACTTGGCGAACTCATCGAAGGTGATCGGCGTGGCGTCGTTGGGATTGTTCTTCGGCTTGCCGTCGGCACCGGGGTAACCGTTGAACGTGGCATCCTTTTCCAACGGGTGATTCGGACGCAGGCCGTATCCGATGTCGGTTTCGCCGCGCTTGAAGTTGACGTGCTTGCTGACGAAGTCCTGATTCACCCGTTTGGATTGGATGATGTGGTTGCAGATGTAATTCAGGATCGCCAGATCAGTCTGCGGCACGAATACCATGCCGTTGTCGGACAACTCGAAACTGCGGTGCTCGAAAGTAGACAGCACATGGACTTCGCACTGCGGGTGCGACAACCGACGGTCGGTGATGCGGCTCCACAGCACGGGGTGCATCTCGGCCATGTTCGAGCCCCACAGCACGAAGGCATCCGTGTTCTCGATGTCGTCGTAGCAACCCATCGGCTCGTCGATACCGAAGGTACGCATGAAGCCGACCACGGCGGAAGCCATGCAGTGACGGGCATTGGGGTCGAGGTTGTTGGTACGGAAGCCCGCTTTGAACAACTTGGAAGCCGCGTAGCCCTCCCAGATCGTCCACTGGCCGGAGCCAAACATGGCGACAGCGTTGGGGCCGTCCTTCTTCATCGCGGCTTTCCATTTTTCCGCCATGATGTCGTAAGCCTGATCCCACGATATCGGGGTGAATTCGCCGTTCTTGTCGTACTTGCCGTTCTTCATCCGCAGCAGCGGACGGGTCAAACGGTCGTTGCCGTACATGATTTTCGACAGGAAATAACCCTTGATACAGTTCAGACCCCGGTTCACCGGCGCATCCGGGTCGCCCTGGGTGGCAACAACGCGCCCGCCCTGTACGCCCACGAGCACCGAACAGCCGGTGCCGCAGAACCGACAGGCGGCTTTGTCCCAACGTACCTTGGTGGGTCCGTTATCCCCGTTCTGAGCCTGCACTACCACCGGAATGCTTATGCCGGCGGTTGCCGCCGCGGCGCTGACCGCATTGGCTTTGATGAATTCGCGTCGATTCATGCTCATTTCATGCCTCCAGTAATTCGAGACCTTCGTCTGTGTATTCATAGGCGAGCGTGGTGCCAAGCACATTCTTGGTCAAGCTCACCGCCACCATCGAATCCATCACCGAGTAACCCTCACCGTCCTCGATCAAAACGACCATGCGCCCCATATCGGCCGATTCGCCGTGTAATTCGACGCCGGGAATCGCACCGAACGCGTCACGCAACTCGGCAAAATGTTCGGGTTTGGCTTGCACCACCAGGCTGGCGATTTTCATACATCTACCTCCAGGACAATCGCCCGTACCGGGCAAGGGGCGAAACAGGCGCCGCAGCCAGTGCAGCGCGCGGCATCGAAAGACGGCTGCGCGACACCGCCCGGCTGTGGGCGGAAACGGATGGCGCCGGAGGGGCAAGCTTCGCCGCATATCCGGCATTCGACGCCCTGCGGCGCCAGACAGGCTTCGCCGATCCGCGCGACCAGCGCCCAGGCCGGCGCATCGGCCTCTCCCCGCCACAATGCGTGAGGCTGGCAACAGGAAACACATTCGCCGCAGAAGGTGCATTCGCCACGGGTGAAATCCACTGCGGGAAAACCACCACCCGCTTTCGTCAGGATGTTGGTGGGGCAGGCGTCAACGCAGTCGCCGCAACGCGTGCAGCGCTCTATGAACAACGCCTCGGGCACAGCCCAGGGCGGACGTGGGATAAACGTCGTCGAACGGGCGCGGCCGGACAAAAAACCACGGCGTTGCAACGACACCGATTCCATTACATTTCCCCGCAAACAGGATCCTACGTCATATTGGCGCTATAACCCGGCTGCTGGCATTGATTCTCATCAAGGCGAGGCCAGATTCGGGCGGAATAAGCAGGACATGGCGATGCGAATTAATAATAGCCCAATCATTCGATCTTATATACCAACGCGCGATGCGCCGGCGCGGCCAGCCAGCGGCCCAGCAAACGGTAAAGATCGGCATCGAAAATACGCCGGCTTTGACATAACTGGGCGTCAACGGCGGCTGCTTGATCCACTGAGGCGAGATGGCACCAATGGTCGAAAAGATGGAAGGCCTCGCGCCCGGATGCCTCGTTGCGTTCCTTCACCACAACCGCGCCGGACCACGGCCAAGGTTTGAGCCGCACGGCACCGAGCGCGCCAAGGAGCCGGGTATCGTGCTGCGCCAATGTCTCGTGGCCGGCGCAAACACCCGCGCAACGGCCCGCCAGATGCGCGGCACAAGGCCCGCTCCCGCCCTCCAGGCCCAGGCGGCGCGGGCACAGGCGATAGGCAAGGGCAAGCTCGCGTAGCAAAGCGTCCGCCTCGTCGCGACCACGAAACACGCCATACACGTCTTCGCCCCAGACGAGCGGGTCGGTACCGGCAAGCGGTACACGTTCAAAAATTGGGGGCCTCCGGCGGTTGGGCAACAAACGCAACGCGAATGCGTTAGCGCCTTGCGGTACGTGCTTACCCGATGGCTGCAGGGTGCTGAGCAGTTCCGCTTCCAGCAGCAACGCACCCAACTCACCGGCGGTTTCGATCCAATCCAAGCGCCGTACCTTGCGCGCCAACTCGGCGTCTTTACCGTGAGCGGCGGAAAAATGCGCCTTGACGCGGCTGCGCAGGCTAGTGCTACTGCCGATATAGAGCGGTACGTCCGCACGACCATTCTGCGGCGGTTCGTCGGTAGTGAAAAAAAGATAAGCCCCAGGCGCATCCGGCACGCCCTCAAGCACGCCTTCCGGCAGGCCAGGCGGTTGCGGCGGGACTTTCATCGCCCGCTTGACGGCGTGCGCCAGCACATCGGGGGCGAAAGCATCACTGGCAAGGCCGACGAATTGCCGTATCGCATCAACATCGCCCATGGCACGGTGACGCGCGGTACAGGTCAGACCGTGACGTTCAATCAGCGCGTCAAGGCCATGTCGGTGATGTTCGGGGTACAACGCCCGCGACAGCTTCACCGTGCATAACACGGGCGCATCAAAATCGCGGCCCATGCGGCCGAAAGCGTTTTTGATGAAACCGTAATCGAAACGTGCGTTGTGAGCGACGAAAACGCAGCCGTCGAGCAGTGTCGCCACTGTGTCGGCAATATCGGCAAAAGACGGCGCGCCGGCGACCATCTCGTCGGTAATACCGACAAGATTCTGGATCAGCGGCGGAATCGGCACGCCCGGCGCGACCAGGCTCTCCCAACGCGCCACCACGGCGCCGTATTCGACACGCACGATGGCGATTTCGGTAAGGCGGTCGCGCGCCGGATGCGCGCCGGTACTTTCAACATCGATGAACGCGAGCCGTTCGGGCAGGGACATGGCAACAGCGAACGGTCAGCCCGTCCGTGGCTTGCACCCAAGATATTCGCGGAAGGTGCCGAAGGTGACGGTGCAGCGCACCTCCTCGAAACCCGCGCGGCGCATCGCCTCCTGCACCCGCTCGGGCTGCACGGCGGCCTGGATCGTATCCCCGTAATAACGCCACAGCAACGACACATCCGGGCTGCAACGCGCCAGGCGCGCCAGCAGCGGCACCACGGTGCGCAAATAGCAGCGCAACAGGAATTGACCCAGCACGCCATGCGGGCGGGAAATCTCCATTACGCAAACCTGACCGCCGGGCCGCAGCACGCGCAGGTATTCGCCGAAGGTGCTGTCAAGATCAGCCACATGGCGCAGCGCATAACCCATGGAAACGAAATCGACGTGTGCATCCGGCAACGGAATCGATTCGGCATACGCTTCGATGGTTTCGACGTCGAGCGTTTTATGCAGTTCGGCCAGCATACCCGGCGAGGGATCGAGCGCAATCAACCGCCCGGCGGAACCGACGATGCGCGCGGCTTCGCGCGCCACCAATCCTGTGCCAGCCGCTACGTCGAGCACCGTCATGCCCGCGGCCAGTCCGCTGCGTTTCAGCACCCAGCGCCGGTACCACGGACCGGTGCCGAGCGCGGTAATCGCCTCGGCGCGTTCATAGCCGGCGGCGGCGCGGTCGAACAACGCGCGCGTGACCTGTCGGCGTTCTTCCTCGGTGGCAAAGTAGCGCTGTAATTGAGCATCGGCTTGGAGCGGACGGGCGTCGCGGACGGAGTCGGTCATTGGAACAGGCGGAAACAGCCGAAGCGGGCTACAGGAGACAGACCGCGCGGAAACCGCGACAGGCATATCGCCTGTTCGCGACGGCTCGGCCCGGAGGAAGCGATTACCCGTAGTAATAGGGTTTAACCGGCACTTTGGAGTCTTCGTGGCGCTGCTGCGTTTGCAGATCTTGCGGCTTATCCCACCACAAGGCACGGCCTTTTTGCTGCTCGGTGATTTCTTGCGGATGCTTTTGCAGCCATTCACGCATGAATCGGGTGTGTTCGGATTCGTACATCGCCATGGTTATTTATAGCTCTCGCGCGGGAAACACGGCCGATTCTAACAGCATGGGCGCGCCGTTGCGGAGGCACACCAGTTCAACTGGCGCGACCGTCGCCCTTGACCCGGCCGATACGCACGACTTCGGGCACACGACGCACGCCGCGCATGACCCGCGCAAGGTGCATGCGGTCACGCACTTGCAGCGTCAGCGCAAGCCCGGTGTAGGCGCCCTGCTCGTTGTCCATACCGACGTTCTGGATGTTGCACTCTTCCTCGGAGATGGCGCTGGCAACCTTGGCAAGCACACCGCGGACATTCTTGGTCAACACGCGAATGGTAACGTCGAACAGGCGATCGTCGCCCGGCTCCCATTCGACGTCGACCCAACGCCCGCGGTCGCCGCGCAGTTTGGCCACGACCACCGGGCAGTCGTGCAAATGCACCTCTAGACCTTGTCCCTTGCGGATTGTGCCGATAATCGGATCGCCTGGGATCGGATGGCAGCAACGCGCAAGCTGAACCGCGATGCCTTCGCTGCCGCGGATCATGACAGCGCCAGCGGATTTGGGCTTGACCACATCCGGCCGCCCCGACTCTTGATCCTGCGCTTGCGACAAGCGCCGCGCGACAATCACCGGCAAACGCTTGCCCAGGCCGATATCGGCAAAGATGTCGCGTTTAACGCGCACGCCACGGTCGCGCAGGAAGCGCTCCCAGGCGAAGGCCGACAACTGCCCCAAGGTCAGGCCGTGCGGGCGCAAGGCTTGGTTAAGCAGCCGCTCGCCCAGTGCCACCGCCTCATCCTGCTGCGCGGTCTTGAGAAAATGGCGGATTTGCGCCCGCGCCTTACCGGTGCGCGCATAGGACAACCAAGCCGGGTTCGGGTTGGCGTGGGCGGCGGTGATGATTTCGACCTGATCGCCATTTTGCAGCTCAGTGCGCAACGGCATGAGGTCGCCATTGACGCGGCAGGCCACGCAGCGGTTGCCGATGTCGGTATGCACGGCGTAGGCGAAATCGACCGGCGTCGAGCCTTTGGGTAGGGAAAAAATCTTACCCTTGGGCGAAAAAACGTAAACCTCGCTGGGAAAAAGGTCGATCTTGACGTGTTCGAGAAATTCCGTGGCCTCGCCCGAGGTGGATTGCAGCTCCAGCAAGGATTGCAACCACGAATGAGTTTTTTGCTGGAGCTCGGTCAGCGTCTTTTCGTCTTCTTTGTACAGCCAGTGCGACGCCACGCCGGCTTCGGCGATGTGGTGCATCTCGCGCGTGCGGATCTGCACTTCGACGGGCGTGCCGAACGGCCCGATCAGCGTCGTGTGCAACGACTGATAGCCGTTGCCCTTGGGAATCGCCAAATAGTCCTTGAACTTGCCCGGTACGGGTTTGTACATCGAATGCAAAGCGCCCAAGGCCAGATAGCAGCCTTGCACATCGCGCACGATGACGCGGAAACCGTAGATATCCAGCACCTGCGAAAAAGTGAGGTGCTTATCCACCATTTTTCGGTAGATGCCGAACAGATGCTTTTCGCGCCCCTGCACCTCGGCCAGAATTCCCCATTGCGGCAGGCGCTCCTCAAGCGTCGCCAGCACCCGGCCCACAACCTCGCGGCGGTTGCCGCGCGCGGCCTTGATTGCCTTCGACAACACACGGTAGCGCAGCGGGTATTTATGCTCGAAGGCGAGTTCCTGCAACTCCCGGTACAAGGTGTTGAGACCGAGGCGATTGGCGATCGGGGCGTAGATTTCCAGCGTTTCGCTGGCGATGCGACGGCGCTTGGCCGGGCGCACGCAGTCGAGCGTGCGCATGTTGTGCAGGCGGTCGGCGAGTTTGACCAGGATGACCCGCAGATCGCTCGCCATCGCCAGCAGCATTTTGCGGAAATTCTCCGCCTGCGCCTCCGCGTGGGAACGGAATTCGATCTTGTCGAGTTTGGACAGGCCATCGACCAATTCCGCCGCAGCCTTGCCGAAACGTTCGGCAAGCTCCTGCTTGGAAATGTGGGTGTCCTCCATCACGTCGTGGAGGAGCGCGGCGATCAGCGCCTGCGCATCGAGATTCCAGTCGGCGATGATATCGGCCACCGCGACCGGGTGCGTGATGTAAGGCTCCCCGCTGATGCGAAGCTGGCCCTCGTGGGCGGCGGCCGAAAAGCGGTAGGCGGCCTCGACACGGCAAAGGTCTTCCGGCCGCATATAAGCGGCGAGCTTGTCTTTCAGCCGCTCAAAACCGCTCTGAGCATCGCTGACCTGCAGACCGCCCGAGGAAAAAGAATCGGCGGGCAACGGAGAGGTTGAAGCAGCGGCAGCATGCATCGCGCGAACCCCTCCGCGGTTGATCAGGCTTGCCCGCGATTGAGCATCTCAAGCCCCACCTTGCCGGCGGCGACTTCGCGCAACGCAATCACCGTGGGCTTGTCGCGGTCGTGGGGATCGAGCTCGATCTGCGGGGTGCCGCCAGCGGTCAACTGGCGCGCGCGGTAGGTTGCCGCCAGGGTGAGCTGGAAACGGTTGGGAATCCTCTTGAGACAATCTTCGACGGTAATACGAGCCATGAGTCAATCCTGTTCGAGAAAAGCGAAATACTGCGGCCGCCGCGAGCGCTGATTTCCGTAGCGCAAGCGCGCGGCACGCGCGACGCCGACAAGGTCTTCGAGCGCAGCGGGCAGCTCATCGTTCAGTATAACGTAGTCGAACTCACCCACATGACGCATCTCTCCACGCGCGGCGAGCAGGCGGCGGTCGATGACATCGTCGCTGTCGGTACCGCGTTTGCGCAGGCGGCTTTCCAGTTCATCGAGCGACGGCGGCAAGATGAATACGGATACCGCCTCGGGAAAAAGCTTGCGCACCTGCTGCGCGCCCTGCCAATCGATTTCTAGCAAGGTATCGCGACCGGCCGCGATCTGCTCCTTCAACCAGACCTTGGAGGTCGCGTAATAGTTGCCATGAACTTCCGCCCATTCGAGAAATTCGCCACGGTCGCGCAAAGAGCGGAAGGTGTAAACATCAACAAAATGATACTCACGCCCGTTTTTTTCGCCGGGGCGCGGCTCGCGCGTGGTGTAGGACACGGACAACTGCACCAGCGGATCGCGTTCAAGCAGACCGCGAACCAGGGTGGTTTTGCCCGCTCCGGAAGGCGCGGTAACGATAATGAGCGTTCCAGGCATACGAATCTCACTCGATGTTCTGCACCTGAAGCGCGAGATGCGCTGCAAGCGGTTTATTTTCATGGCCTATCTTGGGTGTCGGCCTGCATTTCCCCCACGATTTACCCCACAGAATGCTTGGACTGGTGGGGGATGGCATGAGATGGTGGCAGGCGGGTTGCGTGCGCATGATCGGGAGAAGTTTAGCAGTCCCTCTGTGCGGAGAAACAGTCCTACAGCAGCGATGCGGTTGGTCGTGGTCTGGATCACCGGAGAGCGTCAAGACCAGCGGTTACTCCCGCAGTACAGCCACGCGCTGCCCGCTATGCCAATGAGCACTTACACGGCCCCCGCTGATAGACTCTAGCCGACTAACGTCGACTTTGATTCTGTTGACAGGGGCCTATGCGATGACAGCCGAACCGTGGGTGACCGCCGAGCAAGTGGCCCAGCACTTGGGTGTAGTGAAAGACACTGTCTATCGCTGGCGGGAACGTAAGGGCCTGCCAGCACACAAGATCGGCCGCTTGTGGAAATTCCAACTCTCTGAAATCGATGAGTGGGTCCGCGTAGGTGGCGCCGATGAAGAGGCCAATGAGCACTCCGGGCGGCCGGCGTGAGCCAAGTTGCTTATTTACATCTTCGCGGCACCCGTAGTCGCCCGGTCACCATTGTGAGGTCTGGTTCATGACAACCGCAGAAAACCAAATTGAACAAGATCTGATCGCGAAACTAAAAGATCTCAAGTACACCTACCGCCCCGACATCCGCAACCGTGCCGCGCTGGAAGCAAACTTCCGCGAGAAGTTCCAGGCGCTCAACCGAGTCACGCTCACCGACGGCGAATTTCAGCGTCTTCTGGATGAAATCGTCACCCCCGACGTCTTCACTGCCGCCCACACGCTGCGTAATCGCAATGCCTTCGCACGCGATGACGGCACGCCGTTGAACTACACGCTGGTCAATATCAGTGATTGGTGCAAAAACCACTTTGAGGTCGTCAGCCAGCTCCGAATCAATACCGATTACAGCCACCACCGGTACGACGTCCTCCTGCTGATCAACGGCGTGCCTGTTGTCCAGATCGAGCTGAAGACGCTTGGCATCAATCCCCGTCGTGCCATCGAGCAGGTTGTCGAATACAAGAACGACCCCGGCAATGGCTACACGCGCACGCTTCTGTGCTTCATCCAGTTGTTCATCGTCAGCAACCGCGACTCCACCTACTACTTCGCCAACAACAACGCACGCCACTTCAGTTTCGACGCCGACGAGCGCTTTCTTCCGATTTACCAGCATGCCGCGCCGGATAACTCGAAGATCAACGGAATCGATTGTTTCGCGGACGCCTTTCTCGCCAAATGCATCCTCGGGCAGACGATCAGCCGCTACATGGTCCTCGTCGCCAGCGAGCAGAAGCTGCTCATGATGCGGCCCTACCAGATCTACGCCGTCAAGAACATCGTCAAGTGCATCGAAGAGGACAGCGGCAACGGCTACATCTGGCACACCACCGGCAGCGGCAAGACGCTCACCAGCTTCAAGGCCTCCACCCTACTGAAGGCCAATCCGGCAATCGAGAAATGCCTTTTCGTCGTGGACCGCAAGGATCTCGACCGCCAGACCCGCGAGGAATTCAACCGTTTCCAGGAAGGCTGCGTCGAGGAAAACACCAACACCGGCACCCTCGTGCGCCGCCTGCTTTCAGATGACGCTGCCGACAAAGTCATCGTCTGCACCATCCAGAAGCTCGGCCTCGCCCTCGACGAAAACAGCAAGCGCAACAAGGGCCGCGAGAAAAGAGGGCTGTCGACCTACACGGATCTTCTCGAACCACTCAGCGACAAGCGCATCGTCTTCATCTTCGACGAATGCCACCGCTCGCAATTCGGCGACAACCATCGGGCCATCAAGGAATTCTTCCCCAAGGCACAGCTTTTCGGTTTTACCGGCACGCCGATCTTCGAGAAAAATGCCACTTACAAGCGCGTTGAAGGCGAAGTCCAAACGCTCAAGACCACGGAAGACCTCTTCCAGAAATCGCTGCACGAATACACGATCACCCACGCGATCGAAGACCGCAACGTCTTGCGCTTCCACGTCGATTACTACAAGCCTGATGGCAAGAATGCCCCCAAGCCCGGCGAGACGCTCGCCAAGCGGGCCATCGTCGATGCGATCCTCGCCAAACACGATGCCGCCACAGGCGGGCGCAAGTTCAACGCCATTCTCGCCACCGCATCGATCAACGACGCGATCGAGTACTACGGCATTTTCGAAACAGCTCAGGCCGAAAAACTGAAGGCCGACCCGGATTTCGTCCCGCTCAACATCGCCGCCGTCTTCTCCCCGCCAGGCGACGTCAGCGCCGACGTGAAGCAGATCCAGGAAGACTTGCCCCAAGAGCAGGAAGACAACAAGCACGACCCCGAGGCCAAAAAGAAAGCCCTCCAGACCATCATTGCCGGTTACAACGCGCGCTTCGGCGCCAACTACCGCATCGAGGAGTTCGACCTCTACTACCAGGACGTACAAAAGCGCATCAAGGACCAGCAATATTCCAATGAGGGTTTGCGCAAAGCCGATCCGCAAGGGAAGTATGCGCACAAGCTCGATATCACCATCGTCGTCGACATGCTGCTGACCGGCTTCGACAGCAAGTACCTCAACACGCTCTACGTCGACAAGAACCTCAAGCACCACGGGCTGATCCAGGCCTTCAGCCGCACCAACCGCGTGCTGAATGACACCAAACCCTACGGCCACATCCTCGACTTCCGCGGCCAGCAGGACGCCGTCGACGATGCCATCGCGCTCTTCTCCGGCGCCAAGGCCGACAAGGCCCGCGAAATCTGGCTCGTCGACAAGGCCCCCGTCGTCATCGACAAACTCAAGGCCGCCAGGGAAGAACTCGCCAGCTTCATGCAATCGCAAGGCCTCTCTGGCAAGCCCGAAGACGTCGCCAACCTCAAGGGCGACGATGCCCGCGCCGCGTTCGTCAAGCATTTCAAGGAAGTGCAAAAGCTGCAGACCCAGCTCGATCAGTACACCGACCTCACCGCCGATCAGGAACAGGCGATCCAGAGCATCCTGCCCAGGGACGAGCTGAACGCCTTTCGCGGCGTCTACCTCGAAACGGCTCAGCGGCTCAAGGCCCAGCAGAACAAGCCGGGGGATCAGAAGAGCGAAGAAGTCGATCAGCTCGACTTCGAATTCGTTCTCTTCGCCTCGGCCACCATCGATTACGACTACATCATGAAGCTCATCGCCGACTTCTCCACGAAGAAGCCGGGCAAGGCCACGATGGATCGCGATGAACTGATCAGCCTGATCGCATCCGACGCCAAGTTCCTCGACGAGCGCGACGATATCACCGAATACGTTCGCAGCCTCCAGGCCGGCCAAGGCCTCGACGAATCCGCTATTCGCACCGGCTACCAGCGGTTCAAGGACGAAAAAGCCGCCCGCGAGCTGGCCGAACTCTCCGCGAAACACGGCCTGCCCGTAGTGGCGCTGCAGGCCTTCGTCGACAACATCCTCAGCCGCAGGATCTTCGACGGCGAGCAACTCACCGAACTACTCGCGCTGCTCGACCTCGGCTGGAAGGCCCGCACGCAGAAGGAACTGGCCCTGATGACCGATCTCGTTCCGCTGTTGAAGAAGCGCGCCGGCGGCCGCGATATCTCCGGACTCAAGGCGTACGAGGAATAAGCGATGGCGAAGGACGGTAAATCGACGGTGATGCCGAGGCTGCGGTTCTCGGAGTTTCGGGAAGCCTGGGAAGAACACGAACTCGGAGAGTTTCTTACTGAAAGCCGTATTTCTGGCAATGACGGCTCCGTTGCGAAAAAGCTGACGGTCAAACTTTGGGGCAACGGCGTCTTCGAGAAAGCAGAGACGATCAAGGGAAGCGCCAGCACACAGTATTACAAGCGCAAGGCAGGTCAGTTCATCTACAGCAAGCTGGACTTTCTGAACCAAGCATTTGGCGTCATCCCCGATCACTTGGATGGCTACGAATCAACTGTCGACCTTCCGTGTTTCGATGTGGGTGTCGGTCTTAACTCGCAATTCCTTCTCAAATACGTTCAGAGAAAGGATTTTTATAAGCGATTTGGCGAGATCGCCGATGGCGGACGCAAAGCAAAGCGAATTCAGGTGGAGCCATTTTTTTCGTTTCCGATTGCGATTCCCAAAAAAACGGAAGAGCAACAAAAGATCGCCGACTGCCTGACGTCGCTAGATGAGGTGATTGCCGTTCAGGGGCGGAAAGTGGCGGCGCTGAAAGCTCATAAACGGGGGCTGATGCAGCAACTTTTCCCCCGCGAAGGCGAAACCCTCCCCCGCCTCCGCTTACCCGAGTTCCAGAATGCGGGGGAGTGGGCGAGCGAAGAACTCTCTCGCTGCCTGAAAAATGTAATTGATTACAGAGGAAAGGCTCCGCCGAAATCAAATTCGGGAATTCCGCTCATTACCGCGAAAAACGTGCGATTCGGTTGGCTTGATATGACGAATGACGAGTATATTGAAGAGGGAGAATATGGAAACTGGATGTCCAAAGGTATTCCACAAGCCGGAGATATCCTTTTTACCACCGAGGCACCACTCGGAAACGTGGCGCTCTTTCCTAGCACTGGGAAATTTGCATTGGGGCAGCGAATCATCACTCTTCGATCCAGAACGGAGAATTGCCTTCCAGAGTTCCTCTTTCAATCCCTGCTTGGTCCGAGGATGCAAGAAGAGATCGATTTCCACGGCACCGGATCAACGGCTAGGGGTATCAAGTCAGCGGTGTTTGTGAAAATTAGCTTTTGCTATCCGGGAATTGAGGAACAACGTCGCATCGCCGATTGCCTCACCGCGCTCGACGGCCTCATCGTGGCGCAAACGCAAAAACTCGAGGCCCTCAAAACCCAAAAAAAAGGTCTCATGCAGCAGTTGTTTCCGTCGCTGGAGGAGGTTTAACGTATGGCTTCCGCATCCTTTTCCGGTCTGCCCGAATTGGCGAAGCATCTCCGCGAGGAAGTGGAGAAAAAGAAGTTCGTCCTGATCTACGCCTACAACGGCACGGGCAAAACCCGTTTGTCGGTGGCATTCAAGGACCTGGGCAAGAGCGGCGACCAACGCGACACGCTGTACTTCAATGCCTTCACCGAAGACCTGTTCCATTGGGATAACGATTTAACCGGAGACAGATACCGTGTTCTCAGGCTCAACGAAAAATCACGGTACTTCGATGGGCTGGCATCAACGGAACTAGACACTCGCATCCGTTTGCTACTGGCTCGCTATGCAGATTTTGATTTTCGGATTGATTCCGAGACGGACAAAAACGGCAATTTAAAAAAAGCCGAAGTCGTTTTCTTTCGTGAGGATCAAGATGAAAGCAACGGCGAGGAAGACACATTCGGCATCAAGATTTCGCGCGGCGAGGAGAACATCTTCATTTGGTGTTTCTTTCTCGCGATTCTGCAACTGACGTTGGATGGTCACCCGGACTATAAGTGGGTGAAGTACGTCTATATCGATGATCCGATCTCTTCACTTGACGAGCACAACGCCATTGTCGTTGGAAACCATCTCGTCCAGCTCTACCGGGAAGCCAAGCGACAAGAACCTTTGCCCACTGCTGTCTCGACGCACCATGCGTTGTTTTTCAACGTGTTGCACTACGAGGTTAAGAATCATCTAAGGAAACCGCCACAGTACATGCTGAAGCGAGACAAACAGTCGGGCGGTTTCCGACTTGAAGCGCAGAAAGGCGATACGCCGCAGTTCTATCATGTTTCGGCATTAGCAGAGCTTTGGGAATTGGCAAAGGAAGAGAAGGTCAGCACGTATCATTTCAACGTGCTTCGGAGCATCTTGGAGAAGACGGCGTTCTTCCACGGATACGGACACTTTGCCAGTTGCATCAAGAAAGGTGCGAATGATGCGGAAGGAATCCTGCATCAGCGTTTCGTCGACATCCTGAGTCACGGCAAATACTCGATGTACGAGCCGGTGGAAATGCAGGAACAAACCAGGGAATACTTTCGAACGATTCTTCGCGGCTTTGTAGAGCGCCATAACTTCAACCCGGAACTGTTCCCCGAGGCTCCTGAAGAGGCATCTGCATGACAGCACTGATTCTCTACACCACCGAAGACGGCCAGAGCCGAATTCAGCTTCGCGCCAAGGATCAAACGCTCTGGCTCACCCAGCGGGAAATGGTCGAGCTGTTTGCTGTCAGCACGGACAATATCGGTCTGCACCTCAAAAATCTCTATGAGGACGGCGAGCTGCGCCGCGAGGCAACTATCGAGGAATCCTCGGTAGTTCAAATCGAGGGCAACCACGAGGTGCGCCGCCCGGTTGCGCTCTACAACCTCGATGCCATTCTCGCCGTGGGCTACCGCGTGCGCTCACCGCGCGGGGTGCAATTCCGCCGCTGGGCCAGCACGGTGCTCAAGGAGTACCTGCTCAAGGGCTTCGCCATAGACGACGAGCGCCTGAAAAATCCCGATGGCCGCCCGGATTACTTCGACGAGATGCTGGCGCGCATCCGCGACATCCGTGCCTCGGAAAAGCGTTTCTATCAGAAAGTGCGCGATCTGTTCGCCCTCAGTGTGGACTACGACAAAACCGACCGCGCCACCCAGACCTTTTTACCACGGTGCAAAACCTGCTGCTGTATGCGACAACGGGCAAGACCGCCGCGGAGATCGTTACCACACGCGCCGACGTCGCCGATCCGCATTTCGGCTTGCTCAGCTGGAAGAGCGACAAGGTGCGCAAGGAAGACATCCTGATCGCCAAGAACTATCTGTCCGAAGACGAAATCGACACCCTTAACCGGCTGGTGGTGATCTTCCTGGAAACCGCCGAACTGCGCACCAAAAACCGGCAGGAAATCCGTATGGATTTCTGGCAAGAGAACGTCAGCCAGATCATCACCTCCAATGGCTTTGCGCTGCTCACCCACGCGGGTTCGATCAGTCACCGGCAGATGGAGAAAAGCGCCACCGAGCTTTATCTGACATTCGATCGACAGCGCCGAAAGCAGGAAGCCCTGAAGGCCGACCAAGCCGACGAGGCCGCGCTCCATGCCCTTGAAGGCAAACTCAAGCGACGTAAAAAACCATGACCGAAAACGATCAAAAGCAACTTGGCAAGACCCTTTGGAACATTGCCGACGAGTTGCGCGGCGCGATGAACGCGGACGATTTCCGCGACTACATGCTGTCGTTCCTGTTCCTGCGCTACCTCTCAGACAACTACGAGGTAGCCGCAAAAAAAGAGCTGGGGTCGGACTACCCCAAGCTTGACAATGGCGAAGCGAGCACGCCTCTGCAACTTTGGTATCAGGCCAATGAGAACGATGTGGCCGAGTTCGAAAAACAGATGCGCCGCAAGGTGCATTACGTGATCGAGCCGCAATACCTGTGGGGCAACATCGTTCAGCTGGCCAAGGAGCAAAACGACGAATTGCTGAGCACCTTGCAGAAGGGCTTTCAGTACATCGAGGAGGAATCGTTCCAGAGTAACTTCCAGGGGCTGTTTTCGGAGATCAATCTCGCGTCAGACAAGCTTGGGCGCAAGTACGCTGACCGCAATGCCAAGCTCTGCTCGATCATTTCAAAAATTGCGCACAGCATGGCGCTGTTCTCGACCGATACCGATACGCTCGGCGACGCCTATGAATACCTGATCGGCCAGTTCGCCTCCGGTTCGGGCAAGAAGGCGGGCGAGTTCTACACGCCGCAACAGATTTCCAGCATCCTGTCGGCCATCGTCACGCTCGACAGTCAGGATCCGACCACCGGCAAGCGGAACAAGCTGGAAAGCGTGTTTGACTTTGCCTGCGGGTCGGGCTCGCTGCTGCTCAATGTGCGCCACCGCATGAAGGACTCAGGCGGCACCATCGGCAAGATTTACGGCCAGGAATCCAACATCACGACCTACAACCTGGCACGCATGAACATGCTGCTGCACGGCGTGAAGGACACCGAATTCGAGATCTACCATGGCGATTCCCTCAAGAACGACTGGGATTGGCTGCGCGAAATGAACCCGGCGAAGAAGCCGCAGTTCGACGCGGTAGTGGCCAATCCGCCTTTCAGCTTTCGCTGGGAGCCCAAGGACGAGGCAAGCGAAGACCCGCGTTTCAAGAATCACGGCGTGGCGCCGAAAAGCGCCGCCGACTTCGGCTTCCTTCTGCATGGGCTGCATTACCTGAAGGACGACGGCGTGATGGCGATCATCCTGCCGCATGGTGTGCTCTTCCGCGGCGGCGCGGAGGACCGCATCCGACGCAAGCTGCTAAACGATGGGCACATCGACACCGTGATCGGGCTGCCGGCGAACCTGTTCTATTCGACGGGTATCCCGGTCTGCATCCTCGTGCTGAAGAAATGCAAGAAACCGGACGACGTGCTCTTCATCAACGCCGCCCAGCACTTCGAGAAGGGCAAGCGTCAGAACCAGTTGCGGCTTGAGCATATCGACAGGATCGTCGACGCCTACCAGTACCGCAGGGAAGAGGCGCGCTATTCGCGGCGGGTGAGCATGGAAGAAATCGAGAAGAACGATTTCAACTTGAACATCTCACGCTACGTCAGTACGGCGGTCGCGGAAGAAGAGGTCGATCTCACGGTGGTGCATCGACAGTTGGTCGACATCGAAAAGGAAATCGCCAAGGCGAAGGACAAGCACAACGCCTTCCTGAAGGAATTGGGATTGCCGCTGCTGCTATGAGAGACAACGTGCCGGAATTTGCCATGATGGAAAAATCCCTTTCCCGCTCCGACCTGCTCATTGCCAACATGCACCATGCCGCCTTGCGGGCTCTGGCCCAGGCGCCGGGTGGACAGTTGCGCAAGAGCGATTTGATGCACGCCATCGAGGCCAATGTGCCCCTGGATGATTGGGCGCGCACGGTGTACGAGGGCAGCGGCAACACACGCTGGCGATCCATCTTCAGTTTTGCTTCGGTGGGATTGGTCAAGGGAGGCTATGTCACCAAGTCGCGTGGCATCTGGACGATCACCGACGAAGGGCGAGCCGTGGCGGAGCAGCCTTTCAACGGTCCGGCGTTTCTGGTCGAGGTTAATCGACGTTACAGAATCTGGGAAAACAGCCAGATCGAAAGCGAGGCCATGACCTTGCCCGGGGTAATTGGGCAAGACGACGGCGAAGACGGTGCAAAACTGGAAGCGCCTGAGGAACGCATGGCCAGCACCATCAAGGCTGCGCATGATGCACTGGCCGCCGAATTGATCGAAACCATCAAGCAGTGTGAGCCTGCCTTTTTCGAAAAACTGGTGGTTCAGCTTCTGCTCAAGATGGGCTATGGCGGTAGCCGCCAGGAGGCGGGACGTGCCGTGGGCCAGTCGGGCGATGGGGGCATCGACGGCATCATCAACGAAGACCGCTTGGGATTAGATGCAATCTATCTGCAGGCCAAGCGTTGGGACGGTTCAGTTGGCGAGGGGCCGATACGCGATTTCTTCGGCGCGCTGGATATCAAAGGCGTCAAGAAAGGCGTGTTGATCACGACTGGCCATTTCACTCCGGCTGCCAGGAAGGTTGTCGAAAGTAACCGCTCAGACAAGAAAATTGTGCTGATCGACGGTCCTCGGTTGGCGGATTTGATGATCGAGCACGACCTGGGCGTGTCTGTCGCCGCGACCTACAGTCTCAAGCGCCTGGATGCTGATTTCTTCGTTGAAGACTGATGCTACGGCCGGCGGTGTTTTCTGCTGGCCGGAGTGGCAAGCTAACTGCCTTTCTTCCAGTTCATAGCCCGTACTACGCCCACCCCCAGGCGACTTCCGCAGCACACCCAGCGCCATCAGCTGCATGATGTCGCGCAGCGCGGTATCCGGCGAGCACTTGCCGATGGCCGCCCACTTGCTGCTGGTCAGCTTGCCGTCGAATCCATCGAACAGGCGATTGAGCAGTTTCACTTGGCGCTCGTTCATCGGCGTACCGGCCCAGCGCTGCCAGAACCGTGCCTTGACCAGCACACCATCGAGTGTGATCTGCGAACTGGCGACGGCCTGGGCCAGCGTCCCGAGGAACCAGGTCAGCCAATCGGTGACATCCAGAGAGCCCTTTTGTGTGCGTTCGAGGATGTCGTAGTAGTGCTTTCGCTCGCGCTGGATCTGCGCCGACAGGCTGTAGAAGCGCTGCTCGGCGCCATCGGCACGAGCAAGGAATAGATCGCCCACGGCACGTGCGATGCGGCCGCTGCCGTCGTCGAACGGGTGCAGGGTCACGAACCACAGGTGTGCCAAGCCGGCCTTGATGAGCGCAGGTTCGTCCGTGTCTTGATTGGCCCATGCCAGGAACTGCGCCATTTCGGCGGGCAATGCGTCCGCGGGGGGCGCTTGGAAATAGATCTTGCGGCGGTTCACCGGGCCAGAAACGACCTGCATCGGGCCGGTGGTGTCATCTCGCCATTGGCCCACGGTGATCCTGGACAGGCCAGAGTAACCCGTTGGGAACAGTGCCGCGTGCCAGCCGAACAGCCGCTCGGCAGTCAAGGGGGCGCTACTGCGCGAGGTCGCATCGAGCACCATCTCGACCACGCCTTCGACGTGCCGGTCCACCGGCGCCAGTGCGCCGATGTCCATGCCCAATCGGCGCGCAACGGATGAGCGGACCGAGGCTACGTCCAGCACTTCGCCCTCGATCTCGCTGGTCTTGAGCACGTCATCGGTCAGCGCCGCGAGGCTGGCGTGGTCGCGCAGCGCCAACCCCACGTCGGCCAGACGGCCCTGCAGCATGCCTTGGGCGCGGCTGACTTCGGTCAGGGCCTGAGCCAGCGCAGACAGGTCGTAGCGCCATTGCGGCCAGCCACTGGACTGCCAGATGTAGATATTTTCTCCGCCATTCATGCGGAGATTAGACACCAAATTTACCGCACTAGTAAGTTATTTACCGCAATTTATGCGGTTAATGAAGAATGAAATCACCGCATGGAAGCGCCCTGCGTGTGCATTTCCCTTGAACGGAGCAGACACCCGAAACCGTGGAGGAGCAAATTTACCCCACGATTTACCCCACAGAAATCGTGCGCTACGCTGAAATCGCCTGCTACCTCATGACACCAGAGCCCACGTCAACAAACTGATTTTCAAGAAGTTTCTGGATGGCGTGACACGCCGCGAAATCTCACTCGATGTTTTGCACTTGTTCGCGCATCTGCTCGATCAGGACTTTCAATTCCATCGCGGCGCCGGTAACGTCGGCGGCAGCGGCCTTGGAGGCTAGCGTATTGGCTTCGCGATTCAGCTCCTGCATGAGAAAATCGAGCCGTTTGCCTGCGTTGCCGCCCGTTTTGAGGATACGCTCGGTTTCGTCCAGATGGGCGGACAGGCGCGACAACTCTTCGGCGACATCGATGCGCTGGGCGAACAGCGCTACTTCCTGGCGGATACGGTCTTCGTCGAGCGAGGCAACGGCCTCACGCAAGCGGGTGGTGAGCTTTTCCTGGTACTCGGCGACGATAGCCGGCATGCGCGGCGCCACGGCGGCAACCAGTTCGCGCATACGAGCAACGCGCTCGGCGATCATCGCGGCAAGTTTTTCACCTTCGCGCTGGCGCGAGGCAATCAACTCGCCCAGCGCGGCGCGGGTCAGTTCGGCAATCGCTGGCTGCATCTGCTCGAAGCCGATGCCGTCATCGGCCAGCATGCCCGGCCAACGCATGATCTCCGCCACCGACAACGGCGCGGCCTGCGGGAAACGTTCGCGCACCGCAGCCTGCGCATGCGCGAGCTGGCCCAGCAGCGCTGTGCTGAGCGCAAGGCTGCGCGGCGCGGAATCGTTGGTGTGGAGGTTGAGGCGGCATTCCACCTTGCCGCGCGACAAACGCGCGGTGATCTGCTCGCGGATCGCCGGTTCGGCCTGGCGCAAATCCTCGACGATACGAAAAGCCAGATCGAGATAACGCGAATTAACGCTGCGCAGTTCGAGGTGCAAACTGACTGTTCCCAGATCGCAATTCTGTGTCGCAAAGCCGGTCATACTGTGAATCATGGAACGATGCTCTCCGGGAAGCGGACGCGATCGTTTACACTGCGGATCTCATCCAGGATAAATGTGTGGCGGAAAGCCGAATTTTAGCCCCCGACAAGATGCCGCCTCAAGCCAATAGTGCCTTGCCGCAGGGTTTCCTGCTCGACCAATACTGCATTGAGCGACAACTCTCGCTGGGCGGTTTTTCGATCGTCTATCTTGCATTCGACCAGGACGGCACGGCGGTCGCGATCAAGGAGTATCTGCCGAACTCACTCGCGCTGCGCAAAGAAAACGAAATCGAGCCGGTCGTGTCGGAAGAACACCAGGCCGCTTTCCGCTACGGCATGAAATGCTTTTTCGAGGAAGGGCGCTCGCTCGCCAAGTTGATGCACCCGAATGTGGTGCGCGTGCTCAATTTTTTCCGCGCCAACGGCACCGTCTATATGGTGATGCAGTTCGAGCGCGGCCGCACACTACACGACTACATCCAGAAAAACCGCGGCATGGTGCGCGAACGCTTCATCCGCGCGGTATTCGCCCGTATGCTGAATGGCTTGCGAGAAGTTCATTCGCATAAATTGCTGCATCTGGACATCAAACCCTCGAACATTCACCTGCGCACCGACGGCACCCCGGTATTACTCGATTTCGGCGCCGCGCGGCAAACACTAGCGCTCGAACAACCCATGCTGAAACCCATGTATACCCCTGGTTTCGCCTCACCCGAGCAATTCATCAACCGCGAGGCGCTTGGGCCGTGGAGCGACATCTACAGCGTCGGCGCAAGCTTGTACGCCTGTATTGTCGGCACGGCGCCACCGCGTTCGGACGAACGCATAAAAAACGACACACTTCAGGGTCTATCGAAGCAATATGGCGGACGTTATTCGGCACAATTGCTCGAACTGATCGAATGGTGCCTACGGCTTGATCCACTGCAACGCCCGCAAAGCGTCTATACCTTGCAAAAAGCGTTGATGCAGAAAGAAGCCGGGGAAACGATGCCGGCCTCCTGGTTCACCGATCTCGGCTCCCGGCTCAAATCCTTCATCAGCAAAAACTGAAAGAGGCCCGACCGAGTGCGATTCACCATTTTCCAAGAAAGCCGGATCGGCCGGCGCAAAACCAACCAAGACCGCATCGCCTATTGCTACTCGAGCGAGGCGTTGCTGATGCTGATCGCCGACGGCATGGGCGGGCACCTGCATGGCGAAGTCGCCGCCCACATCGCCGCGCAATTCATCACCCAGGCCTTCCAGCGCGAAGCACAGCCGACGCTGCGTAACCCTGCCCGGTTTTTATCCAAGACACTGACCAACGCGCATAACGCCATCATCGACTACGCGCTCGACCGCAACTTGCCCGAAGCGCCGCGCACCACCATCGTCGCCTGCATCGTGCAGGAAGACTCGATCCGCTGGGCGCACGCGGGCGACTCTCGCCTGTATCTGCTGCGTAACGACCGCATCATGGCGCAAACCCGCGATCATTCACGTGTGCAGTTGATGATCGACCAAGGCCTGCTCGACGCCGCCAGCGCCGCCCGCCACCCGGGACGCAACCGCATCTACTCCTGCCTCGGCGGCAATCACGTGCCACAGATCGAAAGCTCGCGCCAGGTTAAGCTGCGCGACAACGACATCATCCTTTTGTGCACCGATGGCCTGTGGGGGCCGCTGGACGCCGACACCATCGCCTCCACCTTCACCGGCACCGATGTCATGGATGCCGTACCCGTGCTACTCACACGCGCCGAGGAAGCCGCCGGCACGATTTGCGACAACCTGTCGATGATCGCGATGCGCTGGCACGAAGAAGACATCAACCCCGACTCGTTGTCGACGCAAACCATGGCGCTGAACGACTTCAGCACACAACTGGACACCTTCCAGGAACGCATGCGCGGCACGCTCGCCGAAATCGAACTGACCGAAGACGAAATCGAAAAAACCATTGCCGAAATCAACTCGACAATCCAAAAATTCAATCGGAACTAAGCGGCCAACCGCCCACGCTCCATCCAACCTTTGACCAGGACAACCGATGCGACCCAGCCAACGCCAAGCCCACGATCTACGCCCGATCCGTTTCACCCGTGGCTACACTTGCCACGCGGAAGGCTCGGTGCTGGTCGAATTCGGCGCTACCCGGGTGCTCGTCACCGCCAGCGTCGAAGACAGCGTACCCGGCTTTCTGCGCGGCAAAGGCCGGGGCTGGCTCACCGCCGAATACGGCATGCTGCCGCGCGCCACCCACACCCGCAGGGCACGCGAAGCGGCCAAGGGCAAACAAAGCGGCCGCACGCAGGAAATCCAGCGCCTGATCGGGCGTAGCCTGCGCGCGGCGGTCGACCTCGCCAAACTCGGCGAACGCCAGATCGTTCTCGACTGCGACGTGCTGCAAGCCGACGGCGGCACCCGTACCGCCGCCATCACCGGCGCCTGCGTGGCCGTGCATGATGCGCTGCAAAAACTCGTTGCCGACGGCGTGCTCGCCGCCAACCCACTCACCGACTTCGTCGCCGCCGTTTCGGTCGGTATGTATCGCGGCGTGCCCGTGCTCGATCTGGACTACGCCGAAGATTCCGACTGCGACACCGACATGAACGTCGTCATGACCGGCGCCGGCGGCCTCATCGAAGTGCAAGGCACAGCCGAAGGCGCACCCTTTTCCCGCGCAGATCTGAACGCCCTGCTCGACCTCGCCGACGCCGGCATTCGCCACCTGATCGAGTTGCAACGTGCCGCCGTGGCCACGGCGATGGGCCGGCCATGAACAAGCGCCTCGTCCTCGCTAGCGGCAACGCCGGCAAAGCGGCGGAAATGAGCGCTTTGCTGGCACCGCTCGGTATCGATATCGTGCTGCAATCGGCGCTAGGTATCGCCGACGCGGACGAACCACACCTCAGCTTCGTCGAAAACGCCCTGGCCAAAGCCCGCCACGCCGCCGCGCTGTCCGGCCTGCCGGCGGTGGCGGACGATTCCGGGCTGTGCGTGGTGGCACTGGACGGCGCGCCCGGCGTGCTGTCCGCGCGTTACGCCGGTGAACCGAAATCGGACACACGCAACAACGCCTTGCTGCTCGAACGGCTTGTCGGCCTTCCCGCCGCCGAACGCGGCGCCTACTTCTACTCAGCCATCGTGCTCGTGCGCCACGCCGAAGACCCGCGCCCGCTGATCGCCGACGGCGAATGGCACGGCGTCATCCTCGACTCGCCGCGGGGAAGCAACGGCTTCGGCTACGACCCGCTGTTCTGGCTGCCGGAACTGGAACAAAGCGCCGCCGAACTCGACGCCGCGCTGAAAAACACCCTCAGCCATCGCGGCATGGCCATGCGCCACCTGCTCGACCGCCTGCACCAATATCCGTTGTGACCACCCGCCGCATCATTCCACTGCGGCCCGCACCGACGGTGCGCGGCACAGCCGGACCGACGCAACCCGAACGCATACAACTCACTACCCCGCCGCCGCTCTCGCTCTACGTGCATTTTCCCTGGTGCGTGCGCAAATGCCCGTATTGCGATTTCAATTCTCACGCCATCGGCAGCGATAGCGCCGATACCCCGCAAGCGGCCTGGATCGCCGCCGTCATCACCGACCTCGAGGCGGCGCTGCCGCAAGTGTGGGGGCGGCGCGTGCATAGCGTTTTCATCGGCGGCGGCACACCTAGCCTGCTCACCGCCAGCGGCGTCGACGAACTACTCACCGCCATCCGCATGCGCCTGCCGCTCGACCCGCTGGCCGAAATCACGCTCGAAGCCAATCCGGGCACAGCCGAAGCCGAACGCTTCCGCGCCTACCGCGCCGCCGGCGTCAACCGTCTGTCGCTCGGCATCCAGAGCTTCGACGACGCCTTGCTCAACCGCATCGGCCGCATTCACGACGGCGCCGAAGCACGCCGCGCGATCGACGCGGCATCGGCACACTTCGAGCGGATCAATCTCGACCTGATGTACGCCCTGCCGGGGCAAACCCCGGATCAAGCCTTGAACGACCTGGAAACCGCTCTTGCCTTCAACCCCGGCCACCTCTCCTGCTACCACCTGACGATGGAGCCGAACACCCCGTTCGGCCACGCACCGCCACCGCAACTACCCGACGCTGACAGCGCCGCCGACATGCAAGACGCCCTCGAAGCCCGCCTGGCCGCCGCCGGTTTCGAGCACTACGAAACCTCCGCCTTCGCCCGGCCTGGCGCGCGCGCACGGCACAACCTCAACTACTGGACTTTTGGCGACTACCTTGGCATCGGCCCCGGCGCGCACGGCAAACTGTCCAGCCACGATGGCATCGTGCGCGAAATGCGCCACAAACACCCGCAGCGCTACCTCGATGGCGCCGCGCGCGGCGATTTCATCCAGGAAAGGCGAACAGTGACGACAGCCGAACTACCGTTCGAGTTCATGATGAATGCGTTGCGTCTCACCGACGGTTTTCCGGTAGCGCTTTTTGCCGCCCGCACCGGCCTGCCACTGGAAGCCGCCGCAACCGGTCTGCGCACTGCCCGCGAGCGCGGGCTGATCGAAATCGAAACCGATACCCTCCGCCCAACCGAGCGAGGCCGCCACTTTCTGAACGACTTGCTGCAACTGTTCCTGGCGGACTGAGCTTTCTATGCAACGCACGCATCGCCAAGCGATGCGCGCCGGCAAAAGATCATCGTAATGTTCTGATTTTCACCCTTCCGTGCGCACCCCATCGTTTTTCTTCCCACCATGGTTGAAGAAAGCGGAAAGCAGATCCACCGGCACCGGAAAAACCAGCGTTGAGCTTTTGTCGCCAGCGACCTGGGTCAACGTCTGCAGATAGCGCAACTGCATCGCCGCCGGTTCCCGCGACAGTATCTCGGCTGCTTCCATCAGCGCCTGCGCGGCCTGCTTTTCGCCTTCGGCGTGGATCACCTTGGCGCGCCGCTCGCGCTCAGCCTCAGCCTGACGGGCGATGGCGCGAACCATGTTTTCGTTGAGGTCCACATGCTTGATCTCGACATTGGCGACCTTGATGCCCCAGCCATCGGTCTGAGCATCGAGGATATGCTGGATGTCGAAATTGAGCTTTTCCCGCTCGGCCAGCATCTCGTCCAGTTCATGCTTGCCAAGCACCGCGCGCAGCGTGGTCTGCGCAAGCTGACTGGTGGCGACGAGATAGTTTTCCACCTGGATGATCGCCCGCTCCGGCGCGACAACGCGGAAATAGACCACCGCATTGACCTTGACCGACACGTTGTCGCGGGAGATCACGTCCTGACTGGGCACATCCATCGTCACCACGCGCAGATCCACCTTGACCATCTGTTGCAGGCCGGGAATGACGAAAATCAGCCCAGGGCCTTTCACTTTCCAGAAGCGGCCAAGCATGAAGACCACACCGCGTTCGTATTCACGCAGGATCTTGAGCGAAGCGCCAGCAAGAGCAATAAGAACAACAAGCAGTGGCACAAAGCCAAATAGGTCGATCATGGTGTGAGACTCCCGGTCGATGATGAAGACGAAGGTGGTGTGGGTGGCATTGGTGTAGGCGGCGCAGGGGGATCGAGAAGCGAAACGTGCAGCACGAGGCCATCGAGGCGGTCGACACGCACCTCCTGCCCGATGGCAAGGGGAGCCGCGCTACGCACGCGCCAGGTTTCGCCACGAACCTGCGCCCAGTAACCTCCGCCCCCGGCGGGGGCGACGATCCGCGCACGCGCGCCGATCATATCCTCTCGCCCGCTGACAACCGGCCGCCTCCGGCTGCGGGCGGCGAAGCCACCGATGGCGAACAACACAACCGCGCTGGTCAAAGCGAGCCCAACGACCAGTGCCGGCGGCATACCGAAGCCGGGCATTTCCGTATCGACGAGAAACAGACTACCGACGACGAAAGCAACAATGCCGCCGATACCAAGGGTGCCGAAACTCGGCGCGAACGCCTCGGCGACCATCAGCGCGGCACCGACCGCCACCAACGCCACGCCGGCCCAATTGACCGGCAGCAAATTGAACGCATACAGGGCGACGAGCAGACAGATCGCGCCAACCACGCCGGGGACGGCAAAACCGGGATTGGTGAACTCGAAGAACAACCCGTAAATGCCGATCATCATCAGAATCAGCGCCACCTGCGGATTGGCGAGCGTGGCAAGGATGCGGTTGCGCAAATCCGGTTCGCCGCGCTCGATGACGGCGCGCGCCGTGGTCAGCTTCGCTTTGCCGGCGCCGAGCGTAACTTCACGGCCGTCGAGACGGGCAAGCAGATCGGGCAGATCAGTCGCTACAAGGTCGATGACACCACCGGCAAGCGCTTCCTCGGCACTCAAGCTGGCGGCCTCGCGCACCGCGCGCTCGGCAAAATCGGCATTGCGCCCGCGCAGTTGGGCCAGACTGCGCAGATAGGCGGCGGCGTCATTGACCGATTTCGCGCTCATCGCATCGCCATCGCCCGGCGGCGAAGCCTCACCATTCTTGCCGCCGGACGGTTGTGGCTTGCCCGGCTGGCTGCCGCCGATACCGATCGCCACCGGCGTGGCTGCGCCAAGATTGGTCGCCGGCGCCATCGCGGCAATGTGGCTGGCGTAGAGGATGTAAGTGCCGGCGCTGGCGGCGCGGGCGCCCTCGGGCGAAACATAAGTGGCGACCGCCACCGGAGAGGCGAGAATGTCCTGAATGATTTCCCGCATCGCGGTATCGAGTCCGCCTGGGGTATCCATTTCGAGCACGACGAGGGCGAAGCCGCCATTCCGCGCCCGCGACAATTCTCGATGGACGAAATCCGCGGTCGCCGGACCGATAGCGCCGTGGACCCGCAATGCCATCACACGCGAGCCTGCTTCGTGCCCCTTCTCCGCAGCCGCGTTGCGCGCATCGATGAGCAAAGACACACCCATCAACAACAGCAGCGACAACACGGCAAAACAACGCAACGTCATTCCGCCCGCCATCCCGCGTATTTTCCTGAACATGCATGCCAGCATCGTCGGCTCTCCCGCTCGGATCGGCCTTGCGCAATCCGGCGTCAATTCAACCTCTATGACATGAAATCCATGTGCCAAAGTGTAACCCGCGAGCAAACACGTCGGACAATGTGACACATCCAACAGACAGCCCCCTGCCAATCTGCTTATCTGTTCCTTACGCTTACGGCCAGCCAAAAAAATAGACCGCGAGCAGTCCTGCCACGGTGTCGGTTATTTTTACAGGGGTTAGGGTAAACGATAATAAAGAATAAATTTTTTATTTGTTTTCAATTGCTTAATAAAGTGGCCTTCTTTTTGCTTAAACGTTATCAGGTTTAACGTTTCATCAAAGGAAATCACATCGTGAAGCTCATCAAGAAAAAATTTGTGGCCGCCCTCCTGCTCAGCCTGGGCCTGCCAATGGCCGCCCACGCAGCGGCCGTCATTCAGGACAACAGTGTTTTGGCCGGCGTCAGCGATTCCGGCACGCTCGGCTCGAATGGCAACACACCCCCGGGCATTCTGTATGACCCCAACGGTACGAGAAGCTATGGTATCAACGACTTCCTGACACCGGGCACACCGTTCGAAGGTTTCTATATCACCTCGGCAACAACTGGTGGTTTTTCTTTTTACGGTAACAATTTCGCCGGCACAAACGCCGTTATCGTCAACGTGACCCAGAACTCGCCGACTTCAGCGACATCGGTCAGCCTGTTCTCGGGACTTAAGGTCACCAACGAGTATTCCCTGACGACCCGCGACGGCCGCTCGGTGATCTCCATCACCACCACGCTGACCAATACCGGCGGCAGCTCATTCCTGGGCTTGGATTTCCTGCGCACGCTTGATCCGGACCCGGACGTGAATGCTTTCGGCTCCTACTACACAAACAACGTCGTGCTGTCTCAAAATCAGGCTTGCGGAACGGGCACCAGCACCGGGCAAACAATCTGTATTTTCAGCACCGATACCAATTATGCCCACAATGCAGGGGTCAGCGCCGGGTGGTCGACAAGCCCAGCCGCATACTTGGCCGGGCTTAATGACGGCAATGGCGACTATGCTCTCGGTGTTGGTTTTGCCCTGGGCGACCTCGGCGCGGGCCAGAGCCTTACGTTCTCTTATGGCTATGCCCTCGGCGGCAGCCTCAACGAAGCCGCCGGTGGCGGTGGCGGTCAGGGAGTTCCCGAGCCGGCGAGCACGCTGCTGTTGGCGACCGGGCTGCTTGGCCTCGCCTATAGCCGCCGGAACAAGCGCACACAGGCTTGATCCGTTCTCCGGGTACAACGCAAAAGGGCCGCAAGGCCCTTTTGTCGTTTACGGCGCGGATTTTTCGCGCGGCACAAAAAGTGTGCCACACCCGCGCAGTTGGGCAATGCTGCGCAAATAGGCGGCAGCTTCATTGACCGATTTCGCGCTCATCGCAATAGCTGCAGCGACAACACGGTAAAGCAGCGCAGCGGCATTCCGTTCACCATCCTGCGTACCGTCCTGAGCATGCATGCCAGCATCGTCGGCTCTCCCACTCGGATCGAGCCTTGCGTGATCCGGCGTCAATGCAACCGCTATGACATAAAGTCCATGCGCCGAAAGTGTAGCTCGCGAGCAATGTGACACATCCAACGGACAGCCGCTTACCAATCTGCTCCTGACGCTTACGGCCAACCAAAAGAAAGACTTCGCGCAACGTTGCGCACAAACCAAGCAGGCAGGCGCACCCGATTACGGCCGTAGAGGAAAGCGCCAAGAGTCTACGCGCAGACAATCATGCCGTGATATTTGTTATTTTTACATTATTTATTGCATAAGATTACTCTAAATGAATTTATCGTTTATTTTCAATGAAGTAAAAATATTTCCTATTTCTTGCGATAATGCCCTTGGGTTTAATATCTCATCAAAGGAAATCACATCGTGAAGAAAAGGTTTGTGGCCGCTCTCCTGTTCAGCCTGGGTCTGCCAATGGCCGCCCACGCAACGGCCGTCATTCAGGACAACAATGTTCTGGCCGGCGTCAGCGATTTGGGCACACTCGGCTCGAATGGCAACACGCCCCCGGGCATTCTGTATGACGCCACCGGTACGAGAAACTATGGCATCAACGACTTCCTGACGCCGGGCACGCCGTTCGAAGGTTTCTATGTCACCTCGACAACAACCGGCGGCTCTCCGTTTTACGCCAACAATGCCAACGGCATGAGTGGCGGTATTGTCTCCGTAACCCAGAATTCCCCGACTTCAGCCACAGCGGTCAATATATTCTCGGGGCTTACGGTCACTAATAATTATTCTCTGGCGACCCACGATGGCCGCTCAGTGATCTCCATTACCACCACGCTGACCAACACCAGCGGCGGTGTATTACAAGACTTGGAATTCCTGCGCACGCTCGATCCGGACCCGGACGTGAATGCTTATGGTTCCTACCACACAAACAACGTTGTGCTGTCCCAAAACCAAGCTTGCGGAACAGGTGCGCTCTCCGGGGAAACCATCTGCATCTTTACCACCGATAACACCTTTGCTCACAATGCAGGGGTCAGCAACGACTGGACAACAAACCCAGCCTTCTACCTGGCCGGGCTTAATGACGGCAATGGCGATTACGCCATCGGTCTCGCTTTTGCCCTGGGCGACCTCGGCGCGGGCCAGAGCCTTACGTTCAACTATGGCTATGCCCTCGGTGCCAGCATCGACGACGCTACCGGTGGCGGCCAGGGAGTTCCCGAGCCGGCGAGCACGTTGCTGCTGGCAACCGGGCTGCTTGGCCTTGCTTATACCCGCCGGAACAAGCGCACGCAGGCTTGATCCACCCTCCGGGTAAAACACAAAAGGGCCTTCCGGCCCTTTTGTCGTTTACGCCTGAATTTTCCAGGCCGTACAAGAAACAGAAACGCACCATCCACCACCTAAAACTCAACCGATCATCCCGGCGCCCACGGTATCGTTGGTGCTTTCGTCGATAACGATGAAAGCACCGGTGGCACGGTTGTCGGCGTAGCGGTCGGCCGCAATGGGCTGGGCGAGCTTCAGCGTCAGGCGGGCGATGTCGTTCATCGCCAGCGCCGTCGTCGCTTCGCGTTCCAATGTATTGACGTCGAGGCGATAGTCGATCTTCACGACCTTGGCTTTCACCTCGCGTGTGGCGTGGCGCACGAGGTAGGTGCGCGCTGGCGACAGCGGCGCCTCCGCCAGCCAGCATACGGTGGTGTCGATTTGTTTGACAGGCTGCGCCGCTTCGTCGGCTTTGACGATCATGTCGCCGCGCGAAATATCGATTTCATCCTCCAGCAGCAGCGTCACCGATTGCTCGTGAATCGCACGCGGTAGTTTGGTGCCGCCGAGCTCGATCGCCTTGACCCGGCTCGTGGCGCCCGAGGGCAGTACGGTGACAGCGTCACCAACGGCGATTTCGCCCGACTCTACCCGACCCATAAAGCCACGGTAATCGTGCAGCGCCGGATTGGCCGCATCCTGCGGGCGGCAGACGTACTGCACCGGAAAGCGGAAGTCCTCGGCCCGTTCGGTATGGGCGGCGGGGGCCGATTCCAGGATTTCGAGCAGCGTCGGGCCGTCGTACCAGCCAAGGGCACTACCGCGCTCGACGATCATGTCGCCAGCCAGCGCCGAGATCGGAATGAAACGCACATCCCGAATACCAAGCTTTTCGGCGAAAGCGAGGTAATCGGCGCGGATGCGCTCAAACACGTCGCGGTCGTAGTCGACCAGATCCATTTTGTTCACCGCCACCACCAGATGCGGGATACCGACCAAGCTGGCGAGATAGGAGTGGCGACGAGTTTGTGTCAGCACGCCCTTGCGCGCATCGACCAGGATGATGGCGAGGTTGGCGGTGGATGCGGCGGTGACCATGTTGCGGGTGTACTGCTCGTGGCCCGGTGCGTCGGCAATGATGTACTTGCGCCGGCCGGTGGAGAAGTAGCGGTAGGCCACGTCGATGGTGATACCTTGTTCGCGCTCGGCTTGCAGGCCGTCGGTGAGCAGCGATAGGTCGACCGCACCCAAGCCGCGCCGCGCCGAGGTTTTTTCGATGGCGTTGAGCGTGTCGGCGAGAATGGCCTTGGTATCGAACAACAGGCGGCCGATCAGCGTGCTCTTGCCGTCGTCCACGCTGCCGCAGGTAAGAAAGCGCAGCAGGCCGTTGTCGCCATGGTCGATAGGGGGCAGGTTTTCGGGGGCGGACATGGTCATTCCTTCGATTCCGGGGATTCAGTGATATTCATGACTCGATGGCTCAGAAATAGCCTTCCTTCTTGCGCTGCTCCATCGACGCCTCGGAAGTCTGGTCATCCATCCGCGTCGCACCACGCTCGGTGATGGTCGTCGTCGCCGTTTCGGCGAGGATTTTCTCCACCGTGTCGGCGTCCGATTCAACCGGCGCCGTGCAGGTAATGTCGCCGACGGTACGAAAGCGCACGCGGACCTGCTCGATCTCGTCCCCCGGCTTCGCCGGCGTGAGTTCGGTGATGGGCTGCAACAAACCGTTCTTGCGCACCACGGGACGAACGTGGGCAAAGTAGATTGACGGCAGTTCCAGGCGCTCGCGCTGGATGTATTGCCATACATCGAATTCGGTCCAATTACTGATCGGAAAGGCGCGGATGTTCTCGCCCTTGTGGCTGCGGGCGTTGTACAGGTTCCACAGTTCCGGGCGCTGGTTTTTCGGGTCCCATTGGCCGAACTCGTCGCGGAAGCTCATGATCCGCTCCTTCGCCCGCGCCTTTTCCTCGTCACGCCGCGCGCCGCCGATGCAGGCGTCCAGGCCGAATTCCTCGATTGCTTCCAGCAAGGTCACCGATTGATGCTTGTTGCGCGATTCGGTCGGCGATTTCAGCACCACGGTGCCGCGCGCCATCGAATCCTCCACCGAACGCACGATCAAGCGCTCCCCCAGTTCCGCCGCGCGCTTGTCGCGGAAGGCGATCACCTCCGGGTAGTTGTGGCCGGTGTCGATGTGCAACAACGGAAAGGGGAAGCGACCGGGGCGGAAAGCCTTTTCCGCCAGCCGTAGCAGGCAGATCGAATCCTTTCCGCCGGAAAACAACAGCGCCGGGGTGGCGCACTGGCCGGCCACTTCGCGCAGGATGTGAATCGCTTCGGCTTCGAGCCAATCGAGGTGGCTCAAGGTTTGTCTGGTCAGGGTATTCATGTCTTGTCAGCGTTCCTTCGCGTGCAGCCCGCATTCTTTTGTTTCGGGGTTTTCCCACCACCAACGCCCAGCGCGCACATCCTCGCCAAGCGCGACGGCGCGCGTACAGGGCGCGCAGCCGATGCTGGGGTAAAAACGGTCGTGCAGCGCGTTATAAGGCACATCGTGGATGCGCACATAGGCCCACACCTCGGCCTCACTCCATTCGGCCAGCGGGTTGAGCTTTTCCAAGCCGTTGCCGGTATCGAACTCGCGCGTGGCCAGCCCCGTGCGCGTAGCCGCCTGGGCCGCGCGCATACCGGTAATCCACGCCTTCTTGCCCGTCAGCGCACGGCGTAGCGGTTCGATCTTACGCACGTGGCAGCAACTTTTGCGTAGTTCGATCGAGCCGTAGAAGGCGTTGATGCCATGCGTGCGCACGTAGCGTTCGACCGCCTCGGATTCGGGAAAGTAGAGCTTCAGCCGCGCGCCGTAGCGTTGCTCGACCTCGCTCATCAAGGCATAGGTTTCGGGCGGCAGGCGGCCGGTGTCGAGGGAAAAGACCTCGATCGGCAGCTTGCCGCCAAGGATCAAATCGGTCAGCACCATGTCCTCGGCGCCGAAGCTGTTGGCAAAGGCGAGCTCACCCGCCGCGCCGAACTCAGCAATCGCGGCGGTGAGAAAAGCGCGCGCGGCCTCGGATTTCGCGTCGACGGCAGCGCGCAAGGCGTCGGTGAGCGTGGGCCGGGTCGCGGGATTGAGCGCTTGCGTGCCAGCCGGCGACGGACGCAGCGGGGAGAGCGTGGCGTTCATCGTTGCGCTCATGCCGCCGCCGTCCGCGTGCGCCGCAGCCACAGCGGACGTGGATCGTCGACGGCGCCCTGGTAAGGGTCGCCGAAGTCGGCCAGGCTGGCGAGCGCGGCTTCGAGTTGGGCGTCGGTATAGCGGCCCTCCGGCGGGTGCAGGGTATCGAAACCGCAGCGTGCGAAGAAGAAGAACTGATCCCGCAGCACCTCGCCGATGGCGCGCAACTCACCGCGCCAACCGTAGCGGGTGCGCAGCAGCGTAGCGGTGGAAAAGCCGCGACCGTCGGTAAAAGCGGGAAAATTCACGCCGATCACGGCAGGGCGCGGCACGTTGGCAGCAGTTTCGGCGCCGATATGGGCGGCAATCGACTCGGCGCCCTCACCGCTATCGAGCCATACACCGACGTCACTGCGCCCGACCAGTTCGCCGGCGCGCGCGCGCCATACGGTGAGCGGTACCAGTAGCGGGCCGGCGGGCAGCGCCACGGTTTCGGGCTGCTCCTCCGCGCCCAGGCGGACGATCAGGCGCGAGTCGTCCTCAATGCGGCGATTGCGGATCACTTTAGCCATTGGCAACCTTCCTTTCGTGGCCGTGTTCATGTTCGCGTTCACCATAGACGCGCGTCTTGAACGGCTCTATGCCAAGACGGCGCACGGTATCGATGAAATGTTCGTCCGCAAAGCGGCAGGCAACGTAGGTTTCGATCAGGCATTCGACCACATCGGCCATTTCGTGCGCGGCGAAAGAGGGGCCGATGACCTTGCCGATGGCGGCCCGGTTGCCCTGTTCGCCGCCGATCGTCACCTGATACCACTCCTCGCCGTTCTTATCGACGCCGAGTATGCCAATGTGACCAACGTGGTGGTGGCCGCAAGCATTCATGCAGCCGGAGATATTCAACTCGACTTCGCCGATGTCGTGCAGGTAATCGAGATCGTCGAAACGTTCCTGGATCGCCTGCGCGATGGGAATCGAGCGGGCATTGGCCAGCGAACAGTAATCACCGCCCGGACAGGAGATGACGTCGGTGAGCAGGCCAATGTTCGGCGTAGCCAGACCAGCCTCGCGCAGCCGCTGCCAGACGTGGAACAGATCGGACTGGCGCACATCGGCCAACACCAGATTCTGCTGGTGAGTGGCGCGCGCCTCGCCGAAGCTATATGCGTCGGCCAACTCGGCGATGAGTTCCATCTGCTCGGCGCTGACATCACCCGGCGGCACGCCGGTTTTCTTCAGCGAGATCACCACGCTGGCGTAGCCCGGCATCTTGTGCGCACGCACATTGCGTTTGGCCCAGGCCGCGAAAGCTTTGTTTTCCTCGAGCAGGCGGACATGGTCAACACCGGCTGCGGGCAATGCCTCGTAGGCCGGATCGACGAAATGGGCGGCGACGCGGGCAAGCTCCGCCTCGGTCAGCGTCGCGGGTCCGTCCTTGACGTGAGCCCAGTCCGCCTCGACCTGGCGGCGAAATTCCTCCACGCCCAACGCTTTCACCAAAATCTTGATCCGCGCCTTGTATTTGTTGTCGCGACGTCCATACAGGTTGTAGACGCGCAGAATCGATTCGCAATAAGTGAGGATGTGCCGCCACGGCACGAAGGCAACGATTTCCTCGCCGATGATCGGCGTGCGCCCGAGGCCACCGCCGACCAGCACGCGAAAGCCGAGTTCGCCGGCTTCGTTACGCACCGCGTCCAACCCGATGTCGTGGGCGAGGATCACCGCACGGTCTTGCGCCGCGCCATTGACCGCGATCTTGAACTTGCGCGGCAAGTGAGCGAATTCCGGGTGGAAGCTGCTCCATTGGCGCAGGATTTCGCACCACGGCCGGGGATCGACATGCTCGTCGGCGGCCACGCCGGCGAAAGGGTCAGAGGTGATATTGCGGATGCAATTGCCCGAGGTCTGGATCGCGTGCATCTGCACCGTCGCCAGTTCGGCGAGGATCCGCGGCGTGTCTTCCAGCGCCGGCCAGTTGAACTGAATGTTCTGCCGCGTGGTGAAGTGGCCGTAACCCCGGTCGTAAGTGCGGGCAATGTGCGCGAGCATGCGCAGTTGCCTGCTCGAAAACAGCCCGTAGGGCACGGCGACGCGCAGCATCGGCGCGTGGCGCTGGATGTAGAGGCCGTTTTGCAGGCGCAGCGGGCGAAATTCGTCCTCGGACAGCTCGCCGGCCAAATAGCGGCGCGTCTGCTCGCGGAATTGCGCGACCCGCTCATCCACCAGCCGTTGATCGTATTCGTCGTATCGGTACATCGTCGCTCTCTGTTCTAGGTCCACACGCGGACAAGCCACGGACGGGCGCGCGCTCAGTCAGCGCCCGAGTGCGGGTCTTATGGTGCAGTGCATCGTAAGGGGGAAGGTTAGGAGCAAAAAGATGGTTTACGTTAGACTCAAAGAAGAATTGGTTATAAGAAAACCGGTAACGCGACACGATACTCCGGCTCGGTTCGTGTCCGCGCAAGGGAAATCGCACATGAATCTGCAACAACTACGCTACGTCCACGAAGTCGCCCGCCACGGCCTCAACGTTTCGGAAGCGGCCGAGGCGCTATTCACGTCGCAACCGGGTGTCTCGAAGCAAATCCGCTTGCTGGAATCGGAACTGGGCGTGGAGATCTTCGTCCGCCACGGCAAGCGCCTGGTATCGGTAACCGAGCCGGGCCAGGCCGTGCTCGCCATCGCCGAGCGCATGCTGCGCGACATGGGCAACCTGCAGCAAGTGGGCGAGGAGTTTTCCAACGAATCCGCCGGCAGCCTTTCCATCGCCACCACCCATACCCAGGCGCGTTACGTGTTACCGCGCGTGATCCGCGATTTCATGCGCCAATACCCGCAGGTGCGTTTGTCGCTGCATCAGGGCAACCCGCGCCAAGTCTGCGAAATGGTACTCGATGGCACCGCCGACATCGCCATCGCCACCGAGGCCATCGCCGATTACGGCGACCTCGTGATGCTGCCGTGCTACCAGTGGAACCGCTGCGTGGTCGCTTCGCCGCGCCATCCGATCCTGCGCGAGCAGCCGCTGACGCTGGAGGCCATCGCACGCTATCCGCTGATTACCTACGACGACGCCTTTACCGGCCGCGGCCAGATCAACAAAGCCTTTCTCGGCCGCGGCCTCAAGCCCAACATCGTGCTCACCGCGATCGACTCGGACGTCATCAAGACTTACGTGGCGATGGACCTGGGCATCGGCATTCTCGCCCGCATGGCCTACGATCCAGCCGAAGACCGCAAGCTCGGTATGATCGACGCCGCCCACCTGTTCGAATCGAGCACGACCCGCATCGGCCTGCGCCGGCGTGCCTGGCTGCGCGGCTATGTATTCGCGTTCGTCGAGCGCTTCGCCCCGCAACTGAGCCGCAAAATGGTGGAAATCGCGCTGGCCGGCGGCGACAGCGCGGGCGAATCAGACTACATGCTGTAGGCCAAGCGCTCGAATAACGCCGGCCCGCCGTGCGCGAGCGTGAGCATGAGCGCAACGCGGGCTTTCGCCGGCGACAGCCATCCCGCATCGAGTAGCGGTGATGGTGTGGCCGCGCGCGATACCTCGCCCACCCCCACCCGGCTGGCGCGAACAACGGCCATGCCGGCTCCGATACAAGCCGCGATCGGCTCCCGCCAATTTGCCGGCACGCTGCCATTGCCCGGCAGCGCGAGGACGACGCCATCGACGCCCAAACCGCGCGCGGCATCGAGCAGCCGCGGCGAACTGCCGGCGGCAACGTGGAGGATTTCCACCCACGGTGGCCAGGCTTTGTCATCGAGCGCGGCAAGGCTCACCGCCGCGCGCTCGTTCGTGGCGGGACGGCGCAACAACGTGGGCGGATGCGCCCAACCGAGCACGCCGCCTTCCGCGCCAAAGGCATCCACCGCAAGGGTGTGCCGCTTCGTCAGATCGCGCGCGCCGAATACGCGGTCGTTCAGCGCCGCGACGACGCCAAGGCCACGAAAGTCCGGCGAAGCGGCAACGGCGACAGCGCCGAACAGATTCATCGGCCCATCGGCCGACAACGCGGTGGACGGCCGCATCGCCGCGGTCAGCACCACCGGCTTGTCGGTTTTCAGCACAAGATGGAGAAACCACGCGGTTTCTTCCAGCGTGTCGGTGCCATGGGTCAAAACGATGCCATCGACGGCCGGATCATCGGCCAGCGCCTGCGCGCGGCGGGCGATTTGCAGCCAGTGCGCCGGTTGCATGTCCTTGCTGTCCAGTTGCAGCAGTTGCTCGGCGCGGATGTCGGCCAACGCGCCCAATTCCGGCACTGCCGCCAACAGCGCGGCGGCACCCAGCGCGGCCGCCTGATAGGCGGTAGTCTCGGTAGCGGAATCGGCCACGCCGGCAATCGTGCCGCCCGTGGCAAGCAACGCGACGGCTGGCTTCCGCTTCGCTTTCACTGCAAGGGCTTGTCATTGGGCGCGGCGTATAGCGCGCGCATGGCGTCCGACAGCGGCAGACCGATGTTGAGGCCATGCGGCGGAATCGGCTGGGTGAACCAGCGCGCGTAAAGGCGTTCAGCCTCACCGCTGGTCATCGTCTCGGCCAGCGCGGCGTCGACCACGCGCTTGAAAGCCTCGTCACCCTTTTTCATCATGCAGGCATAAACCTGAAAGGCTTGCGGCGTACCGGTAACAATCCAGTCTTTCGGTGTCTCGGCCTTGGCCAATTCGGCAAACAGAATGACATCGTCCATAACAAAGGCATCGGCGCGGCCCGCCTGGAAAACAGCAAAGCTGTCGGCATGATCGCCCGCGGTGACAAGCATCACGCCGTCCGTGCGAACCCGCCGCCGCAGCAGGCGCTCGGAGGTGGTTCCAGCGGTGGTGACGACGAGCCGCCCGGCCAGATCGTCGAAATCGCGGATACCGGAATCCTTGCGAGTCAGCAAGCGAATGCCGGCCACGAAAATGGTTGTGGAAAAATCGGCCCCCGCTTCCCGTTCCCGGCTGTGCGTAGTGGAGCCGCACTCCAGATCGATACGTCCGTTTTCGATCAACAACGCACGGTTCTTCGAAGTGATCGGTACCAACCGCACCGGCAGATCAGGCAGATTCAAGTGGCGGCGCACGGCATCGACAACGCGTAGCGCAAGCTCATGGGAATAACCCATCGTCTGGCCGTCGGCGACGTAGGAAAAGGGAACGGAAGAAGCGCGGTAGCCGAGATGGATCGCACCCGCCGCGCGAATGCGGTCGAGTGTGCCCAGTTCGGCGGTATCGGCGCGCGCGCTGGGTAAATTCACCCCGAACAGCGCGCCGGCAACAACGAAAAACGGAAGCAAACGTAAAAACACAGTGGCAAACACCCGCCCGGCAAGAGCGCTTGGTGGAATCGGCCCGATACTAGTCCAAATCAGTTCGACCGGGGCGCGGTCAGCACTTCCGGGCGCAGTGTGCGGGCAAGCGTTTCCTCGTCGACCAGACCGCGTTCCAGCACCAGTTCGGCCACACTGCGGCCAGTGCGTAGCGCCTCGCGCGCCGCCCAGGTAGCGTTTTCGTAACCGATCAGCGGATTGAGCGCGGTAGCCAACCCAGCCGATACACGCACCCGCTCGGCCAACAGTTCGCGGTTGGCCGTAATGCCGCGCACGCAATTGGCGGTCAGCGTGCGGCAACCCGCTTCCAGGTGCTCGATGCTCTTGAACAACGAGTGGCCGATGATCGGCTCGAAGGCATTCAACTGCAGTTGACCGCTTTCCGAAGCCATGGTGATCGTCATGTCGTTACCGATGACCTCGAAGGCAATCTGATTGACCACTTCCGGAATGATCGGATTGACCTTGCCCGGCATGATCGACGAACCGGCGGCACGCTCGGGCAGATTGATTTCGTTGAACCCGGCCTGCGGCCCGGAAGACAGCAGGCGCAGATCGTTACAAGTCTTCGACAGCTTGCAGGCAACACGTTTGAGCACGCCGGAAAGCTGAACGAAAGCGCCGGTGTCTTGCGTAGCCTCAATGAGGTTTTCCGACGGTATCAAGCACACGCCGGAGAGTTCGGAAAGAAATTCCGTCGCCATCTTGGCGTAGCGGATATCGGTGTTGATACCGGTGCCGATGGCGGTGGCGCCAAGGTTGATTTCCTGAATCAGCGCGATTGCCTCACGCAAACGCGCGGTGTCCTCGCCCAACATCACCACATAAGTGGAAAATTCCTGCCCCAGCGTCATCGGTACCGCATCCTGCAACTGGGTACGACCGATCTTGAGAATGTCGCTAAATTCCTCGGCCTTGACGGCAAAGGCTTCGCGCAGTTCCTCCATCGCGCCGAGCAGGCCCTGGATGGCGAACACCACAGCGAGCCGCAACGCGGTCGGATACACGTCGTTGGTGCTCTGGCTCATATTCACATGATTGAGCGGATGCAGTTCGTTGTAATGGCCCTTGGGCCAGCCAAGCTTTTCCAGCGCGAGGTTGGCGATAACCTCATTGGCGTTCATATTGGTCGAAGTGCCGGCGCCGCCCTGAATCACATCGACGACGAACTGGTGATGCAGCCGCCCCTCGGCAATATCGCGGCAGGCCGCCTCGATGGCGTGAAAACGCGAATCGTCGAGCTGGCCAAGCTGGTGGTTGGCGCGCGCGGCCGCCTGTTTGACCAGCGCCAGTGCGCGAATCAGTTCGGGGTAGGAACCAATCGTTTTGCCGGTAATCGGAAAATTCTCCAACGCACGCAGCGTATGGATGCCCCAATAAACGTCGGCGGGAATCTCGCGCTCGCCGAGCAGATCGTGTTCCGTGCGTGTGGTTTGCATGTGTTCTTCCACTCTATTCATTTGGGTTTCATCAGGCACACAACACGGCACACTATACGCGTTCAGTGATGCAATATCTTGGCAAGGAAGCTCTGCGCCCGCTCCGAGCGCGGCTGGCCAAAGAATTCCTCCTTGGCGGCGTCCTCGACGATGAAGCCGCGATCCATGAAGATCACCCGATGGGCAACCTTGCGGGCAAAGCCCATCTCGTGCGTAACGCACATCATCGTCATGCCTTCCCGCGCGAGCTGGACCATTACATCCAGCACCTCGTTGATCATCTCCGGATCGAGCGCCGATGTGGGCTCGTCGAACAACATGCAAACCGGGTCCATCGCCAGCGCGCGCGCAATCGCCACACGCTGCTGCTGCCCGCCGGAGAGCTGGCCGGGAAATTTCTGCGCCTGCTCTTTCAAGCCCACGCGATCGAGCAGCTTCAAGCCCTTGACCAGGGCCTCCTCCTTATCGCGGCCGAGCACCTTGATCTGCGCAATGCACAGATTGTCGGTAATCGTCATATGCGGAAACAGCTCGAAATGCTGAAACACCATGCCCACCCGCGAACGCAGCTTGGGCAGATTGGTATCGCGCGCCTCGACCGCCGTGCCGTTGATAACGACGCTACCCTGCTGAAAAGGCTCAAGCCCATTCACGCACTTTATCAACGTCGATTTGCCCGAGCCGGACGGACCGCACACCACCACCACCTCGCCCGGCGCCACGTGCGTGCTGCAATCGGTAAGCACCTGAAAGCTGCCGTACCACTTGGAAACTTTGTCTATTTTTATCATCGACGCCCCCTCGCCTGTTTCAGTGGATGATGGAAATGCGCGCCTGGAGCCGCTTGACCAAACGCGACAGCACAAGGCAAATGACGAAATAAACCACCGCCACCGTGGTGTACATCTCCACCGGACGAAGATCGCGCTGGTTGATCTTGTCCGCCGCGCCGAAAAAGTCGGTGGCGCCGATGGCATACACCAGCGAAACGTCCTGGAACAGCACAATGGTCTGCGTCAGCAATACCGGCAGCATGTTGCGGAAAGCCTGCGGCAGCACAACAAAGCGCATCGTCTGCCCGTAAGTCAAACCCAGCGCGTACCCGGCCGCGACCTGCCCGCGCGACACCGATTGGATGCCCGAGCGCATGATTTCGGAATAATAAGCAGCCTGGAAAATAGTGAAGGTAAAGTAAGCCGAATTGGCCGCGCCGATCGGCATCTGTTCGCCGGTAAAAAGCTGCAACACCATCGGCAGAATCAGATAAAACGCCAGAATGACCTGCACCAGCGGCACGCTGCGGAAGAAATTCACATACGCGGCGGAAAATAACCGCAGCGGCTTGGACGAAGACAAACGCATCAGCGCGAGCACAGTGCCGATGAACACGCCGCCGAGCATGGCGACAATCGTTACCTGCAGCGTGTAACGCAGCCCCTGGGCCAGGAAGCGCCAGTTCGACGCAATGACTTGAAAATCGAAATCGCCCATTTCAGCCTCCTTTCTCCCTGGCGCCCATGATCAGGCCGGGCACCGTGGTACGCCGTTCGACAGCGGCCAGCACGCGGTTTACGAGGAGGGACAGCGCAATATAAATTGCCGTGACAACAATGGTGATCTCCAGCACCTGCGAGGTTTTCTCGATGATCTGCTTGTACTGGAAATACAACTCGAGAATACCCACGGCGTAGGTCACGGCCGAATTCTTGATAATGTTCATCGCCTCCGACGTCAGCGCCGGCAGCACGATGCGGTAAGCCATCGGCAACCGCACATAGCGGTAGGTCTGCCACTCGGTAAGGCCCAGCGCAAGGCCGGCGAAGCGTTGGCCGCTCGACAGCGAATTGATGCCCGACTTCACCTGCTCGGCAATACGCGCCGAGGTGTAAAGACCGAGCGCAATCACCGCGGTCACAACATAAGGCAGCTCCTGTTTGACCCATATACCGGCGGCGTCGGGCAGAAACTCGGGAAACACGAAAAACCACATGAACAACTGGACGATCAGCGGCACATTGCGGAAAACGTCCACGTAAATATCGCCCAGCGTAACCAGCCAACGCTTGGGCGTGGTGCGGGCAATACCCACCGCCGAACCCAAAAGCATCGCCAGCACCAGCGCAATAAGCGACACGGCCACCGTCCAGCCCATGCCGGACAGAATCCACTCGTAATACCTGAGGCCGTCGTCGGCCTCCTGGAAGAAAAATCGCCAATCCCAGTGATAGTTCATCGGCTTATTCTCGAAGCCCGCGCGCGGCTACACGGTTACGCCCGTCGCACCAACGGACGCGCCACCTCCGTCCCCACGCCTTTTTCTCCCTGAACGGCGCACGACCCGCCTTCGGCGGGCCGCAAGCCACTTTTGCTTCCCCTCTTTTACTCCACCCCTTTATCGGTGGGATTGACGAAGGCATTCTTGAGCGCCTCGCTCATGGGGAAATTCAGATTCACCCCGCGCGGCGGAATCGGGTGCATGAACCACTTGCTGTAAAGCTTTTCGGCTTCGCCCGACTTCATCGAATCAATCAGCGTTTTATCCACCAGCGCCTTCAATTCCGGATCGTTCTTTCGCATCATCACGCCATAGGGTTCATCGCGCAGCGAAGGGCCAACAACGGTGTAGGTGTCCGGGCTTTTCGAGCTGGCGATGAGGCCAGCAAGCAAAATATCGTCCATGACAAAAGCAACGGCACGGCCGCTTTCCACCATCAAGAACGAATCGGCGTGATCCTTGCCGTACAGGTTATGTACGTTGATCGACTTGCCCTTCTCGTTTTGCTTGATGAGCTGGTCGGACGTCGTGCCGGTGGTGGTGACGACGGGCTTGCCATCGAGGTCGCCGATATCCTTGATGCCGGAATCCTTGCGCACCCCCATGCGCACACTGGTAACGAAGTACGCCACGCTGAAACCCACCTGCTGCTGGCGCTGCACGCTATTGGTGGTGGAGCCGCATTCGATATCGACCGTACCGTTCTGTACCAGCGGAATACGATTCTGCGAAGTAACAGGCTGGTACTTGACCTGCAGATTCGGCACCTGAGCCGCCACCTTGATCGCATCGACAACCTTCGCGCACAAATCCATCGCATACCCGACCGGCTTTTGCTCGCCATCGAGATAAGAAAACGGCACCGACGACTCCCGGTGGCCGACGGTGATCACGCCAGAATCCTTGATCTTTTTCAACGTACCGGTCAATTCAGCGGCATGGGCGGGCGCGGTCAAACCGCCAGCCAGACAAAGCGCAATTACGGTAAGGGAAGTACGCATGATGAGTGTCTCCTGTCGTTACTGTCGTTATTAAGGTGACTACGCGGGGGAACCGTTTCCCCGGGCATGGGGCCATGCTCGGGCTTCGGCTGTGTTTAATTACCCCGGTATGTTTTTTTATCCTACTTCTTTGTTTACATAAGAGTGATTCGGGTTCACCCGCGTTGTGCCGCATGCCGCATGCCGCCTATTCTCGGTGCCTGTACCGGCATTCCTATGCCGTCATCCTTCACCGTCCAGCCGCGGCGCACACGATGAAAACATCACCCACCCGATTCCTGCGCAATGCCTTCCTCCTCACCTGCATGGCATTGTCCGCCGGGCCGACGCTGGCCGACTCGGCGGCGGCGGCCCGCTACTACGAAGACGGCCTGGCCCGATTCCAACGCGAAGACCTACCCGGCGCAGTCATCCAACTCAAAAACGCCCTGCAGCAAGACCGCGACATGCTCGCCGCACATCTGCTGCTAGCGCGCGCCTACTTCGCCCAGGGCGACACCGGGCCGGCCGAAGTCGAATTCCGCGAAGCCATCCGGCTCGGCGTCAACCGCACCGAAATCGCCGTACCCCTGGCCAGTGTCTACATGCTGCAAGGACGCCCCGCCCTACTGCTGAGCAATATCGACGGCGAAGGACTGCCACCGGCCGCGCGTGCCGAAGTGCTCGTCCTGCGCGGCAAGGCCTACGCCGCGCTCGGCCGCCTCAACGAAGCCGGGCGCAGTTTTTCCGAAGCGCGCGCGCTCGATCCGACCTCACCGCTGCCGCTGGCGGGTGAAGTGCCGATTCTGCTCACCGCCGGCCAAAACGACCTCGCCGCCGAGCGCGCCCGCCGCGCCGTCGAACTCGACCCGCAAAGCGCGGCGGCCTACAACGCGCGCGCCTCGGTTGCCCATGCCACCGGCAACCTGGCCGACGCCTTGCGCGATTACGAACGCGCCATTGCGCTGCAACCGGCCTTGCTCGACGCGCGCGTCGCCCGCGCCGGCCTGCTGCTCGATCTTGGCCGCACAGCCGAAGCCGGCGCCGACCTCGACAAGCTCACCAGCGACGCGCCGAACGAACCACGCATTGCCTACCTGCGCGCCCTCGTCGCCGAACGCGGAGGCGACACCCAGACGGCCATCGCGCACTTCACCACGGCAGCGCAGCAAATCGACGCCCTGTCGCCGGAATGGTTGGCCGGACAAGAACAAATGCTGATGGCCGGCGCCCTCGCCCATCGCGCCGCCGGCCGGGCGGAAAAAACGCGCAGCTACCTCGACGTGCTCATCGCCCGCTACCCGCGCAACCTGGGCGCGCGCCGGCTACTCGCCGCGGTGATGATCGAGGCCGGCGACGACGACCGCGCCCGCGAACTGCTCGAACCCATGCTGCGTAAACAACCCGACGACGCCCAAACGCTCTACCTCCTCGGCCGCCTTTACCTAACGCAAAAACGCTACGCAAAAGCGGCCGAACTGCTGGAACGCGCCACCCAGCTCGGCAACGCCGACCCACGCCTGCAATCCGCGCTCGGCTTCAGCCGTATCGGCCTGGGCGACAGCGAAACCGGCCTGCGCAGCCTCGACACCGCTTTCAGCAAAAACCCAAGCGACCTCGGCCTGGCGCTGGCCCTAGCCAACCTGCGCATGCGGCGCGGAGAACGCGACCAAGCCCTGGCCGTGGCGCGCAAAGCCGTCGCCGCCGCACCCGCCAACCCCTTCGCGCACAACCTTCTCGGCCTTATGTGCGGCGGCGCTGGCGACCTTGCCGGCGCACGCGCCGCCTACACCGAAGCCCTGCAACGCGACCCCGCCTTCACCACCGCCCGGCTCAACCTCGCCCGCATAGACAGCGCCGAAGGCCACTTCGACGCCGCGCGGAAAATCCACGCCACCCTGCTCGCCGCCGACCGCCGCAACGCCACCGTCATGTACGAGGCCGCCCTGGTCGAACAACGCGCCGGCAATGCCGCCGAAGCCTTGCGCTGGTTCGCCAAAGCCTATGCCGAACAACCGGACGAAGCCCGTTTCGGCCTCGCCCTGGCCGACGCCCAGCGGACCGGCGGCGACACCCAGCGCGGCCTGGACACAGCCCGGCAACTCGCCGCGCGCCTGGGCAACAACCTCGGCGTGCTCGCCGCCCTCGCCAAGCTCGAAATGGACGCAGGGGAAACGCGCGCGGCGCAACAAACACTGCACCAAATGGCGCGCATCGCCGAATACGATGTCGATGCGCAAATCCGCATCGGCTACCTGCAACTGAACGCCGGCGCCGCCAACGACGCCGCGCTCAACGCCCGCAAAGCCCTGCAAGGCCGCCCGGGCGACGCGGCCGGCCTAATCCTTGCCGCCGAAGCCGCAATCTCCCTGAAAGACTTCGACAAAGCCACCGAACGCGTGCAGGAACTGCGCAGCCGCTACCCGAACCGCATCGACGCACTACGCCTCGGCGGCGACATCGACTTTGCCCGCGGACAATTCGCCGCCGCCGACAACGCCTGGCGCCAGGCGCAGGAACGCCAGCCCTCAAGCGCCATCGTCCTGCGCCGCGTGCGCGGCTTCATCGCCCAAGGCCGCGCCACCGCCGCCGAACCCATCCTGCAACAATGGCTGCGCACCCAGGACGACCCGGCGGCACGGCACGCCCTGGGCGAAATCTACCTGCGCACCGGCAACTGGCAAGCTGCCCGCCGCGAATACCAAACCTGGATCGACAACGGCGCAACCGATGCCAACGTGTACAACAACCTTGCCTACACCCTTCTCCGCCTCGGCGACCACACCGCCGCGCTCACCACGGCGCAAAAAGCGCACGCGCTTACCCCCGCCGACGCCGGCATTCTCGACACGCTCGGCTGGGCGCTGGCCCAGAACGGCCGTACCGACGAAGCACTGCGCCACCTGCGCGAAGCCCGCCTGCGCGCGCCGGAAAACGCCGAAATCCGCTGGCACCTCGGCTACCTGCTGGCAAAACAAGGACAAACGGAAGAAGCGCGCGCCGAACTGGACAACGCCTTGCGGCCGGGCAGCGACTTCCACGGCATAGAAGAAGCGCGGCAACTGCGCAAACTGCTGTGAGCAGGCGTCGAGAATCTTGACAAGCACGCCTGAAAAATCGCCGATCCCGCTGTAACTATTTGAAAAATTTGCGCAATATTTCATGGACTGAAATTTGCTTTTATGTTAATAGCCCGTTCTGGAGATGCCCCTATGAACAAGCGACTGTCCCACCTATCCGCAGGCATTCTGCTGGCCGGATGGGGACTACCCGCGCTCGCGGCGATCAATTGGTCGCTCGGCAACGCCAACGCACCGGCCGAAACAGCGTGGACCGCCTCCTCCAACACCAACGCCCTGTCCAAAGGCACCGTCAACGGCTACGCGGGCGGCGTCGGCGTAGCCTACTCGGGCGAATCGAGTTCCTCGCCCAATCATGCCCTCGACAACCAAGACCGCTACGAATCGGTTCTGCTCGACTTCGGCCCCACCTCAGTCCGGCTGGACAGCGTCTCGCTCGGCTGGACCAACAACGACAGCGACATCTGGGTACTCGCCTACACCAGCGCAACGCCGTTCAGCGGCTCACTGGCCGGCGCCAAATACAGCACGCTACTGAGCAACGGCTGGTCGCTCGTCGGCAACTACACCAATGTCGGCACCAACACCGTCAACCTTGGCACCGCCAGCAGCCTCTACTCCAGCTTCTGGCTGATCGGCGCGGGCGGCTTCGCCAGCTCGGTCGGCGTCACCTCCGGCGACAAAAAAGCCAACGACACATGGAAAGGCTTCGCCAACAAAACCTACGACTACGTAAAAGTATCCGCGGTCGGCGGCACACCCCGCCCGCCTCCGTCACGTAGCAGTTCGGTACCCGAACCCGGCTCGCTGGCGCTACTCGGCGTCGCTTTTGCCGGCATGCTGAGCTTGCGCCGGCACCCGTTCTGGCTGAAAAAATAACGCGAAAGCGATATCCGTTATTTGATGCAAAAGGCAGTGTCAACCCACGGTGGTCGCTTTCTCCCAAGCCGAAGGCCCCACGGCCTTCCACCAGGACTATTCAAGCGCCTGCCCAGCAAGCACTCGAACCATGTTCGCGCGCACCCGCTCAGTGGGCTCGATATCCTGCGCCACCTTGAGAGCGGACTCGGCCTCTGTCGGCCATTGATCACGCCCCCAGCCACTTAACGCCCTCAACGCCATGTTTCGATTACGAACCACCGGGCTGCGCAGCCCGGCCGCGACAAGAGACCAGCCAAGGGAAGGAAAACGTCCCAGATCCTGCAAAATCATGTCGAGTGCCGAGTGCTGGGCATACACCGCTCCCAACCCCATTTCCTCGGCAGGCCCCGTCGCGATCTGGTCCAAGTCCAGTTGCGCCATGGCCAAAGTAACGACCCGCTCGATGCGCGCCCGATCATCGCTGCGCATCAAGAAAAACCACTGATCGCCTTCACCTTTGTGCTGACGCTCGAAACGCACTTCCCACGGGTCCAACCCCAAGCGTTCCGCTGCGGTGGCCGCAGTCCAGAAATCTGCATCATCTTTCGAGCGCAAACCTTCCTGCACCAAAGCGAGCCATCGGTCATCCGCAACAATGGCCTGTGCCAATGCAGCGATGCGGGCTCTACCCTGCGCCGTCCAGCCACCCACCTCATAACGCGCCCAATCCTGGTCATCATTGGCGACAAAGTGAGCGACATCCGAAGCAATCAGATAATCGGCCAGGCGCGCAGGCATACGTCGGGCAAGATGTTCCAGATACAGCGCTGTCGCATCTGCGCCATCGGCATAGTCCCCCATGTCCTGCGCAGGACCGCCTTCGAGCAGTGCCTGAAGAATGTCCCCCGCGCCATGCAACAGCGCCTCGTCAATGTCGTTGGCTTGGAGGGCATGCAACAGCTCTCCACCCACCGCACACGGGTACGCCAGGTACTGGAACATGACCGAATTCCGATAGCCCTCGCGCAATAGCCAATCCTTGATCTGGGCGTTCTGGGTATTCGACAAACGCTCGACCAAGTGGATACGTCCCCAACCTTCCACTCGTTTGGCCAGCGACCATAGGGCCTCCTCGCGCGCGGGTTCCTCCAGGGTGTTGCTCAGGGCAACGCCTGCGAAGAGCGTAAATTCCTCATGCATACCGAGCGTGGTGAGGACCGCCGTATCCAGAGGCGGCTGCAGTATGCCAAGCAACGCGATCCCCATTTTGACGGCACCACGGTCTGGGCTTTCAGTAGCCAGCCATCGTGCCAGCGCACGCAATCGCTCGGGATCAGCAGCAGGTGACGTGCTCACAGCGTCCAATAAGGAATCGATCTTGCCCAGCACCTCGTCACACACAATCAAATCGTAGAAATCCTTGGTTGCATTGGCCGAGCGCGTATTGGCAGCGGACAACAGCAGGTCGAGTACTCGCGCGACATCCGGGTCATCGGAACGCGCCGTATGGTGGCCCAGTACGCCATCCATTGCCCCAGGCGCCCAGCGCAGTTGAGAACCCTGCCGGCTCAGGAGCAATTCCTCATCCGGAAGCCTCATCGCTTCATCCGGCAGACGCTGACCGGCCTCAACCCCGAAGCTGGACAGGTAGCCATGAATACTCGGTCGTCCTACTGACCACGGCACCGGAAAACCATCCTGTATCTGCGCTACCTCCATCGGCACCGGCCGTTGCAGTAATCGCTTGAACCAATTCATCGAAAACCTCTTTGGACTTGCTGTCTTGAAAAATGCGCAACGATCGGCACCTGCGCAGAGCATCACATCACTCTCATGCGCTTACACCGAGTTTAAACGCGCACGACATCACTAATTACTATGACCCGCCTCAGCATTCGTAATCGCACTCGTCGAGTTTGGATTTTTTGAAGGAGTTTTCACCCCCTCCTTAACCTTAATTCGACAATTTCATGTCTCTGCTTTTAGTGTCGAGGCTGCCGCCTTCGGCGTAGCGCTGGCGGTGGCAACAAGGCCGACTCCCGATGCGGAGTGCGGGGTCTACACAATTCGATACGTTCCTTGCACCAGCGTTGGCAGGCACGAACAATATGGGCGTAGTGAAAAAATCCAGACCAAAGGAGGAGGCACGCCATGTCGCAAGTCGTGATCATTTCTTTCAGCGCGGAGCGGGAATACGAATTCGCCGTTCATCCCACCGACGTGGTGGACATGGACCGAAAGGCCGCGCACAAGTGGCTCGCGGATGAGTTCGAGGCGCTGGAGTGCACACCCTCGAACCCGATGGGCAAGATCCTGGTGCTCGATATGATCCTCAACGTTGCCAAATACGGCGGCGAGGAGCGTTTCCGCCAGGCGGGCGAATGGGCGCGGCGTTTCGCCGGCGCGGTGGCGGTGGCGCTGGAGCGGCCGGCGATTCGCGTGGATGTGCCCAATTTCGTTGTCGGTTGAATCCGCCGCCCGCTATCGCTGCTTAAAATAGTCCCTCGCTGGTCAAGGGAGAAAAAGAATGGCGGCAAGTTTGCGGCGAGGCGCGACCGGCGCGCGGGTGAAAAGCCTGCAACGCCGGCTCAAGGCGCGCGGTTTCGACCCCGGTGCGATCGACGGCGAATTCGGCGCAGCCACCGAGGCGGCGCTGATGGCGTTCCAGCACAGCGAGGATTTGCTGGCGGACGGCATTGCCGGGCCGCGCACGCTGGCCGCGCTGGATTTGGCGAAACGCACCGATACCTGGCCGAATGCGCTGCCGGGCATCACCGTGCAGACGGCGGCGGGTATGTTTCCATTCACGCCGCTGGGCAATATCCGCGACAACCTGCCGCCTGTTTTGGCGGCGCTCGCCGCCGCCGAGTTGCGCGACCGGCCAATGGTGTTGATGGCGCTGGCAACGATCCGCGCGGAAACCGAATCCTTCAAACCGGTGGAAGAAGGCTTGTCGCGCTTCAATACTTCACCGAACGGGCACCCTTTCGATCTTTACGACAACCGCCGCGATCTGGGCAACCGGGGCGCGCCCGACGGCGAGCGTTTTCGCGGCCGTGGCTACATCCAGCTCACCGGGCGGCACAATTACGGCCGTTACGGTGAGCGCGTGGGCCTGGGGGAACGCTTGCTGAGCGAACCGGCGCTGGCCGCCACGCCCGACATTGCCGCAAATCTGCTTGCCGCTTTCTTGAAGGATAAGGAAATCCCGATCAAGCGCGCTTTGCTCGAAGACGATCTGCGCCACGCCCGCCGCCTGGTCAACGGCGGCAGCCACGGTTTGGAGCGGTTTATCGACGCGTTTCGCCGTGGGGAGCGCCTGATCGCCGAAAGCTGAGCGCCCCGGCGCTTACTTGCGCCCGAGGCGATACACCGCGACGCTGGCGAGGAAGTTCGGCTCGTCGTCGATCCGCTGGCCTTCGTCGAAGGCCAGCCGCTCGCGCACCACGATGCTGTTCATCTCGCACAGGGCGTCGAAGTCGGCGATGGTGAAGAAGCGCACGTTGGGCGTGTTGAACCACTGGTACGGCAGGCTTTCCGATACCGGCATGCGGCCGTTGAGGATGCTCTGGCGGTGACGCCAGTAGCCGAAGTTGGGAAAGCTGACCACCGCTTCGTGACCAACCCGCAGCATTTCGGCGAGCACGCCCTGGGTGTTGTGGGTGGACTGGAGCGACAGGCTCATGATGACGTGGTCGAAAAAGCCGTCCTCGAAACCGGCCAGGCCCTGGTCCATGTTCATCTGGATGACGTTGACGCCGTTTTTGAGGCAGGCAATCACCTTTTCCGGGTCGTTCTCGACGCCGTAGCCCTGCACCTCGCGCGCTTCGGCGAGGTGTTTGAGCAAGCTGCCGTCGCCGCAGCCCAGGTCCAGCACTTTTTCACCCGGCGCAATCCAGTGAGCAATGGCGTCGTAGTCGTAGCGATAGGCGGCCATGCTTATACCTCGATGCGGTCGAACCAGGCGGCGAGCGCCGCGTGGTATTGGGAGTCGTCGAGCAGGAAGGAGTCGTGGCCGGCCGCGCTGTCGATCTCGACATGGCTGACGTTACGGCGGTTGTGCAACAAGGCGTAGGCGATTTCGCGCGAGCGGTCGGAGGAAAAGCGCCAGTCGGTGGTAAAGGAAACAACGAGAAAATCCGCCGTTGCCCGCGCCAGCGCCGCCGGCAGGTTGCCGCCGTAGGCAAGGGCGGGGTCGTAGTAATCGAGCGCCTTGGTTATCAGCAGATAGGTATTGGCGTCGAAATAGCCGGCGAATTTGTCGCCCTGGTAGCGCAGATAGGATTCGATCTCGAATTCGGCGTCGTAGCTGTACACGGCCTTGCCGTGGCGCAGGCTGCGGCCGAATTTTTCCGCCATCGAGTCGTCGGACAGGTAGGTGATGTGGCCGATCATGCGCGCCAGCTTGAGCCCGCGCGCCGGCACCACGCCGTGTTCGTAGTAATGGCCGTCGTGAAAATCGGGGTCGCTGAGAATCGCTTGGCGGGCGACTTCGTTGAACGCGATGTTCTGCGCCGTGAGCTTGGGGGCGGAGGCGATTACCGCGGCGTGGCCGATACGCTCGGGATATTGCAGCGCCCACGATAAGGCCTGCATGCCGCCGAGGCTGCCGCCGATGACGGCGGCGAAGCGTTCGATGCCCAGCAGCGTGGCTAACCGGGCCTGGGCATCGACCCAGTCTTCCACTGTGACGAAGGGAAAATCCGCGCCCCACAGTTTGCCGGTGGCCGGGTTGACGCTGTTGGGGCCGGACGAGCCATAGCAGCCGCCAAGGTTGTTCACACCGATGACGAAGAACTTGCGCGTATCGAGCGGTTTGCCGGGGCCAACGAGGTTATCCCACCAACCCGCCTCGCCCGGCACATCGGCATAGGTGCCGGCGACGTGATGCGAGCCGGAGAGCGCGTGGCACACCAGCACGGCGTTGCTGCGTGCGGCGTTGAGTGTGCCGTAGGTTTCGTAGACGAGGTCGTAGCCGGCGATCGCGCCGCCGCTGCGCAAGGGCAGCGGCGTATCGAAGCGCGCCGTTTGCGGCGTGGCGATTCCGACAGAATGCGATTGAATCATGATCGGCGTTCGAAAAATAAAAAACCCAGTCGGCCAAAACGCGGACTGGGTTGCCCTCGCTTTAGCCGTATTTATTGAGCGCCCGCAAGCTATGGTTCAAATCGGCGCTGGTATTGGGGGAACTTATCTCGCGTCGGCGGAAAAGTCAAACGCCAACAGGCGTCGGGAGCAAAACGCCGTGATAACATCGCCAGCCCGGGGCTGCCCTTTCTCCGTCCTATGATCCAGATATTTCTCAACGGTCGACCCGAAGCGCTGGAAGCGGAACTTTCCATTGCCGCATTACTGGAAAGGCAGCAACTTGCCGGCAAGCGCCTGGCGGTGGAGCGCAACGGCGAAATCGTGCCGCGCGCGCGGCACGGGGATACGGCGCTGGCCGACGGCGATCGCGTGGAGATCGTCGTTGCTGTTGGCGGCGGTTGAAAACCGCGCGCGGCGAACGGCATACCTAACCCATCCAACCTCGATCCATTCAATTCCAGACAGGCTTCCCCATGAACGACCCCTTGGTGATCGCCGGTAAATCCTATGGCTCCCGGCTTCTGGTCGGCACCGGCAAGTATGCGGATTTCGCCGAAACGCGCACGGCCATCGACGCCAGCGGCGCCGAGATCGTCACCGTCGCCATCCGCCGCAGCAACATCGGCCAGAACCCGGACGAGCCCAATCTGCTCGACGCATTGCCGCCACAGCGCTTCACCATCCTGCCCAATACCGCCGGCTGCTATACCGCCGACGATGCGGTGCGCACGCTGCGGCTGGCGCGCGAACTGCTCGACGGCCACGCGCTGGTGAAGCTGGAGGTGCTGGGCGACCCGCAAACCCTGTTCCCGAACATGCCGGAAACCTTGAAAGCGGCCGAAACTCTGGTGAAGGAAGGCTTTCAGGTCATGGTGTATTGCTCCGACGATCCCATCCAGGCCAAGATGCTGGAACAGATCGGCTGTGTCGCGGTGATGCCGCTCGCATCGCTGATCGGCTCCGGCATGGGTATTCTCAATCCGTGGAATCTGCGCCTGATCATCGACAACGCCACGGTGCCGGTGCTGGTGGACGCGGGTGTGGGCACCGCGTCCGACGCTGCCATTGCAATGGAACTAGGCTGCGACGGCGTGCTGATGAATACCGCCATTGCCAAGGCCGGTAAGCCGGTGTTGATGGCGGGCGCGATGAAAAAGGCGGTGGAGGCCGGCCGCGAAGCTTGGCTTGCCGGGCGCATGCCGCGCAAGCATTACGCGGCCGACCCCAGTTCGCCGACCGCCGGGTTGATCGGCTCGTGACTGGCCCGGACGCAAACTTGGCCACGGATTCCACCACGGACATTACGGAAGCCAACGACCCGCAGGCGCGCTTTTCCAGCCGCAGCATCCGTAGCTTTGTGCTACGCCAAGGCCATATGTCGGGCGCGCAGCAGCGCTACCTGGACGACGTGCTACCGCGCATCGGCCTGCCCTACAGCGCGGCACCGCTCGATCTGGACGCCGCGTTCGGCCGCCATGCGCCCAAAATTGTCGAGATCGGCTTTGGCATGGGCGAAACCACGGCGAAAATCGCCGCCGCTCAACCGCAGCAGGATTTTCTCGGTATCGAGGTTCATGGCCCTGGCGTTGGCGGTTTGTGCAAGCTCGTCGCCGAAGGCGGGCTTTCCAACGTGCGCATCGTCCGCCACGATGCCGTCGAAGTGCTGCGCGACATGATCGCGGACGGCGCGCTCGCCGGCATCCATGTGTTTTTTCCCGACCCCTGGCGCAAGAAGCGCCATCACAAACGGCGCCTCGTTCAAGCCGATTTCGCCGCGCTGGCCGCAGCCAAGCTCGCCCCCGACGGCTACCTGCATTGCGCGACGGATTGGGAAGACTACGCGCACTGGATGCTGGAGGCGCTCTCGGCCGAACCGCTGCTACAAAATACCGCCGCCGGCTTTGCGCCACGGCCGGATCACCGCCCGCTGACCAAATTCGAAAACCGTGGCCTCAAACTCGGCCATGGCGTATGGGACTTGCTGTTCCGCCGCCGCTGAACGCGGCGTTCGCTGGAGAAAAAAGTGTTCAAAAACCTGTTCCGTTTCATCGGCTGGCTATTCAAAAGCGCTTGGCGCATGGCCGATTTTACCCGCCGCACAGTTTTCAACCTGGCCCTGCTCGTACTCGCCGCCTTCATCCTGGTCGCGTTGCTGCGCCCCGCGCCCGACGTGCCGCGCGGCACGGCCCTTGTGCTGCGCCCGGCCGGCGCGCTGGTGGAGCAAACTGCGCAGGCCGACCCGATTGCGTTGCTGCGCGCCGGCTCGGTAGCGGATCAAACGGCGCTGCCCGATCTGCTCGAGGCGGTTCGCGCCGCGCGCGACGACGAACGCATTGCCGCGCTGGTGCTGGAAACAGACGGCCTGAGCGGCGGCGGCCTATCCAAGCTGGCCGAACTGCGCACCGCCATCGCCGCCTTCAAAACCTCCGGTAAGCCGGTGCTGGCGCGCGGCGAGCGCTTTAGCCAGAACCAGTATTACCTTGCCTCGGTGGCGGACGAAGTCCATGTATCGCCCGACGGGTACGTGCTGCTCAACGGCCTGGCGCGCTATGTGACCTACTTCAAGGGCGCGCTCGATACGCTGGGCATCAAGATGCACGTATTCCGCGTCGGCGAATACAAGTCCTTCTCCGAACCCTTCACCCGCACCGATATGTCGGACGAAGACCGCGCGGCGTCGAAAGACCTGCTCGACGGTCTGTGGAACATCTTCCGCGAAGACATCGCCGCCACCCGCAAACTCACCCCCGAGGCGCTCGACCGCTATACCACCCACTACCGCGATGCGCTTGCCGCATCGGCGGGCGATGCGGCCCAGGCGGCGAAAACGGCCGGGTTGGTAGACAAACTGAGCACGCGGGACCAATGGCGCGCCCAGCTTATCGAACGCATCGGCGCAGATACCGCCGGTAAGGACTTCCGCCAGATCGACGCTGATGATTACTTGGCAAACACGCGCCACAAAATGCGCAAAAACCCCTCGCACCGCATCGCCGTATTGGTGGCGCAGGGCGCGATCGTCGATGGCGAACAGGCCAGCGGCACCGTTGGCGGCGAAACCTTCGCCCACCTGATCCGCGACGCGCGCGAGGACAACAACGTGAAAGCCGTGGTGCTGCGCATCGATAGCCCCGGCGGCAGCGCCTGGGCCTCCGAGCAAATCCGCCGCGAGCTGGAACTGACCCGCCAGGCGGGCAAGCCGGTCGTGGCGTCGATGAGTTCGGTAGCCGCCTCCGGCGGCTATTGGATCGCCGCCGGCGCCGACGAAATCTGGGCCGCGCCGTCCACCGTCACCGGCTCCATCGGCATCTTCGCGCTCTTTCCCGAATTTGGCGAGCCGCTCAAACGCCTTGGCATCACCATCGACGGCGTTGCCACCGCGCCGCTGGCCGGCGCGCTAGACCCGCGCCGCCCGCTCGACCCGGCTGCCGCCGAAGCCCTGCAACTCGTCATCGACAACGGCTACCGGCGCTTTCTCGATACCGTGGCGAAAGCACGCAACATGAAAGCGGAAGAAGTCGATCCCATCGCCCGCGGCCGTGTATGGATCGGCTCCGCCGCCGCCAAGCTGGGCCTCGTGGACCAGCTCGGTGGCCTCAACGACGCCGTGGCTGCGGCAGCCAAGCGCGCCAAGCTGGAGCAATACGATGTGGTGTGGCCCGTGGCCGGCGGTTCGCGCAGCCAACGCCTGCTGCAACACCTGCTCGGCCGCATCGGCATCGGAGCCGCGCCGGCAGTACCCGCCAACGCCCCGGTAGCGCAAATGCTGGACGGCCTGCGGACGGCGGCGGACGAATTGCTACGCTGGAACGACCCGCGGAACCTTTACACGCACTGTTTGTGCGAAGCGCCGTAGCGGTACGGAAAGCTTGAGCACCCATCATGCCCGGCTGACCTTCCAGAACGCGAACAGCCGGGTTCGCAGGGGGGCCGTTACGGTTTCGCCACAGCCTCGAAACGCCCGAGCGGGCGGCCGTTTTCGTCGTAAAGATCGAGCAGAGAGCCGGCAATCCGCCAGTTTCGCGTTGCCCGTAGCGCATTGAGCAGGCTTTGTTCCATCTCCATGCCCTGCGCGCAAGCCATGCGCGTGGTGACGACCGATTCGATGCGCAGCGTATTAGCGGCAATGTCGTAACGCGCTACCAGGCGGTTACAACCGGTGGCGCCGATGACGCGGCCGGTGGCATCGAATACGAGGTGCGGTTCATGCACCAGGCCATCGCCAACCACGCGTTCGCCAAGGCGCGTCAGCCGCCAGTGGGTGTTGGCGAGCGGCACATTGCCCGGTGGCGATGGGCATTCGATACCGGGGCGGAAGCCTTCGAAGGCTTCGACGATCAATACCGGCGCGGCAGCTTGGCTTTGTTGTTCGATCCGGCCGCGTATTTGCGCCATCAGCGGTTCATTGGCGGTACGCCGGGTTTCCACATAGGCGCGGTCGAGAGCGGCGCCGTTTTCCGCCGATGAAACCGTCAGCGTCTGCCCGCTGGCGCAGGCTTTGAAGCTTGGCGAGCCTTCGCCCTGGCGATAAAAACCGGTCATCGTCAAACGTAGCGTCAGCGGCGTGAAAGCTTCGTCGAGGTGAAAACGGTATTCGGGCGCGGAGGCTGTCACGATGGGTTGCGCTTCGCGGTCGAGCTGTTCGAGCGTCGATTCATCGCGCACCGTAAGGTAGAGCGGATCACGGCGTTCGCCACGCAGCATGAGCGTGCGCCCATCGGTGGCCATCGACCAGCGGCCGATGCTGTCCGCACCGCCTTCACGATCTCGATAGCGTTCGCTCAAGGTGTAGGTGCCATCGGCCGCCAGATCGAGTCTTACATCGATTCCGGGACAATCGGCACAAGGCAACTGTGCAACGTAACGTCCAGGCGTTGGGGGCGCGGCAATGGCCGGCATGCAAAAAACTGATGCCAACACGGCGATAAAGGCGTGGCGGACAGGAAAAATCTCGCGATTCGTTCGCATACTGACGTGCCTCCTATGCCGAAAATGAGGAAACAGCGGAGAACGGCGAAAAAGCGATGGGGAAAGCAGCGTGTCAGGCTTCGCTGATGACCTGAAAAGTCAGTATCGGCACCGTGAAATCGTCGACTGTCGCGCCCAGGCCGATCTCACCCTGGCCGTACAGTACGCAGCTTTCACGCTTGAGTATGATCGGCGTGGGCGCGGATAGAAAGCGCACCCAGGTACCGTTGCTGCTGAAGTCGGTCAGCGTGCACTGGCCGCCGGCCCATTCGATGCCCGCATGGCGACGCGAAACACGCTGATCGTTGACGAAGAAACCGGCAGCGCGGTCACGTCCGATCACCAACGGCCCATTGGTGGGTATCAGTTCCAGGTGCTGATCGAGACGATTGAGGTCGAGGCGCTGCGTGCCGCGCAGGCGATCCTGCGCCACCAGCAATTCCATCGGGATGGTTATCGTGCTTTCAGCGCCGCGCCCCCAATCGACGCGCCACACGCGCATGGGCTCGGCTTTGCCGCGAACGGCAATGCGGTCGATGCTCTGACAGGCAAGAAGCAAGGTGTCCGGCAAGCGGCGGAAAACGGATTCGCCGATCAGGATTTCATTGGCACCGGCGCGGTCGGACAGGCGCGCGGCCACGTTGACCGCGTCGCCATAGCAATCCCCGTTCTGTTCGATGATAGCGCCGTACTCAATGCCGATTTTGACGCCCAGCGGCCTTTGCTGCGGATCTTTCATTTTGAGATCGCGCATGATGTCTTGCGTTTTGACGCAGCACTCGACGGCGCTCGCGGTGTCGTTGAACAGTGCCAGCACGCCATCGCCCAGAAATTTGACCACTCGCCCACCGGAGCGGGACAAATGGTATCCCAGCGCCCGTGTACAGCGCGTAACCACATCCGTTGCGGCAACGTTGCCAACCGATTCGAACAACCCGGTGCTGCCCGTCAGATCGGCGAATACGACGGTCCTACCCGATTGCTCCACGCATTTACCCCATTACTCTTGAAGGCTTCGCGCCTATGCTCGTACCGCGCGATAAATTTGTTGTTAACACTACGATGTTAACACTAATCACTCTGATTTACCCTTGTCATCAACTCTTACCAACCCTGTTAACCCGGCGATTTCGCTATGGCGAAAGCAATCGGTAACATGGTCGTTCACCATGCCAATGGCCTGCATGAACGCGTAACAAATCGTACTGCCGACGAATTTGAAACCACGCGCTTTCAGCGCGCGGCTCATGGCGTCGGACTGCGCGGTCGAGGCCGGCACATCGGCCAATGCACGCCAGGCGTTCTGTTTCGGCTGCCCATCCACGAACGCCCACAGCCAATCGACCGGATCGTTGCCGGCTTGCCGCAGGTCGAGCCACGCGCGAGCATTGACAATGGCCGCGTCGACCTTGGCGCGATTGCGGATGATACCGGGATCGGCCAGCAGTGCCTGCTTTTTCGCCTCGTCCCAACGCGCGATGCGCTCCACATCGAAACCATCGTAGGCTATACGATAGTGCGCGCGTTTTTTCAGCACGGTAATCCACGACAGGCCCGCCTGCGCGCCTTCGAGCAATAGAAACTCGAACAACAGGCGCGCATCGCGTACCGGCACGCCCCATTCCTTGTCGTGATACGCGAGGTAGAGCGGATCGTTGCCAGCCCAGGCGCAGCGTATCGTCATTGTTCCATCTCGCAATGGTTGTACAGGGCGGAGCCGTCCGCGTGGTATCCCATCAGCGCAAGCGGCCGATCAGGCCGTCCAGTTGATCGAGGCTACCGAAACGAATCGAAACCTCGCCCGCTCCTTTTTTGTTCGCCTTGATCTTGACCGTGGCGCCGAGCGCGTCGGCGATTTCCTCTTCCAAGCGCAACAGGTCGCGATCCGGCGGCGGCGTGGCCTTTTTCTGCCGTGGATTCAGAATGTGCTGCACCAAGCGTTCGGTGTCGCGCACCGACATTTGCTTGGCTGCCACCTGATGAGCCAATTGAATCTGACCGGCGCCATCCAGGGGCAACAGCGCGCGCGCGTGGCCCATATCGATATCGCCGGCCATCAACAATTCCTGCACCGGGCGGGCAAGATTGAGCAGACGAAGCAGATTGGAAGCGGCCGAGCGCGAGCGGCCGACGGCATCGGCTGCTTGCTGGTGAGTCATGGAGAATTCGTCGATCAGACGTTGCAAGCCACCAGCTTCTTCGAGCGGGTTCAAGTCCTCGCGCTGAATGTTTTCGATCAGCGACATTGCCAGCGCGGCCTCGTCGGGGATCTCGCGCACCAGGCAGGGCACTTCGTTCAGCCCGGCGATCTGCGATGCGCGCCAGCGGCGCTCGCCAGCGATGATTTCATGGTCGCCGCCGCCCACCGGGCGCACGAGAATGGGCTGCATCACGCCCTGGGCTTTGATCGACGCCGCCAGTTCTTCCAGCGATCCGGGGTCCATGCGCGTGCGCGGTTGATATTTGCCCGGGCGCAGGGCATCGGTGGGCAGGACCTGCAATTCGCCCTTACCGGCTTCGTCGTCGCGATTGGCGGCTAGTAGCGCATCCAGGCCACGGCCAAGACCTTTGAGTTTGGGTGGCGTCATGTCGATGAATGGGCGATTCGCCCCGAAGAGGGTTGCGGGGCTGGCTTCAGGTTCATATCCGGTTTCCTCACAGCGTCTTCACACGCTCGATCATTTCTTCCGCGAATGCCATGTAGGCCTGCGCGCCCTTGGCGGCCTTGTCGAAGGTAACACCGGGCATGCCGTGGCTGGGCGCTTCGGCCAAACGCACGTTGCGCGGCACGATGGCACGGAACACCTTTTCGCCGAAGTGGCTTTCGAGCTGCGCGGAAACCTGCTGCTGCAAGGTCACGCGCGGGTCGAACATGACACGCAGCAGACCGATGATTTTCAGATCGCGATTGAGATTGGCGTGCACCTTCTTGATCGTATTGACCAGGTCGGACAGGCCCTCCAGCGCAAAATATTCGCATTGCATCGGAATGACAACGCCGTGGGCGGCGCACAAACCGTTGAGCGTAAGCATCGACAGCGATGGGGGGCAATCGACGAGGATGAAATCGTAATCGGCCTCGAAAACGCTCAGCGCCGATTTGAGGCGGCTTTCGCGCTGCGCCAAACCCACCAGCTCGACCTCGGCGCCAGCCAGATCGCGGTTGGCCGGCAGCACGTCGTAACCGCCGCTGGGCGAGGCAACGCGCACATCCTCCACGCCAGCCAACCCCACCAGCAGGTGATAGACCGATTTTTGCAGGCCAGCCTTGTTCACCCCGCTGCCCATCGTGGCGTTGCCCTGCGGATCGAGATCGACCAACAGCGTGCGCTGTCCGGCCAGATGCAGGGCGGCGGCGAGATTGACGCAGGTGGTGGTTTTGCCCACCCCGCCTTTCTGGTTGGCGATGCAGAAGATACGGGCCATATCGGTGGCGTTTCCGGGTTGGTTCAAAAGTAGGTTTGAAAAATGCCCGCCGGCGCGCGCTGGCTGGCGCAGTTTAGTCCATGACGAAGGGCCGGGCGAAACGTCCCGCCGGCATGGGCATCGCGCTTCATGCCCGCGCCAGCACAACGAGGTGGCGCTCCGCGCCGAGGCCTGGCACCGTGAGCGCAATCGTCTCGCGCACTGCCCAGCCCGCCGGCAGGGCGTCGATCTCGTCGGCCGGGTGCGCGCCCTTCATCGCATACAAACACCCCGACAGCCCGACTAGATGGCCAGCAAGACGAACGAAATCAGCCAAGCTGGAAAAAGCGCGGGAAATGACACCGTCGCAAGCCATGCTGCCGGCCAAGCCCGAAAAGGCACCCTCCATGCTCACGTTTTCCACACGCGCATTAAGCACGGTGAAATTCGCCAGCCGCAGTTCTATCTTTGCCTGCTGCTGAAAGCTCGCTTTTTTATTGACCGCCTCGATCGAGCTCACTGCCCATTCCGGTCGCGCGATCGCCAGCGCAATGCCCGGCAAGCCCCCGCCCGAACCGATATCGGCCAGCCGCTCCACATCCGCCAGATGCGGCAGCACGGCAAGGGAATCCAGCAGGTGATGGGTGACGACTTCTTCCGGTCGCCGCAGCGCGGTGAGGTTGTAGACGCGGTTCCATTTCAGCAACAACTCGCCGAACGCCAGCAAGCGCGCCTGCTCCGCCGCCGGCAGCGCCAACCCGAGCGCGGCGGCCCCCTCGGCCAGCGTACCGGCAAATGGCGCGAGCGCGCCCGTCACCGTCATGCGCAACGATCCTGTTGCCGCGCGACCAGTTCGCGGCGTTTGAGCCACACCAGCAGCAGCGAAATCGCCGCTGGCGTCACGCCCTGCACACGGCCGGCCTGCCCGACCGTTTCGGGTCTGTGCTGGTTGAGTTTTTGCTGCACTTCTTTCGATAAGCCACGCACTTCGGCGTAGTCCAGCCCAGCCGGCAAGCGAATGGATTCGGCTTGCAGCTGTTTGGCGACTTCGCCCTGCTGGCGATCGATATAGCCCTGGTATTTGGCGGCGATTTCGATTTGCTCGACCACCTGCGGATCGGTTTCCGGGCCTTCCGGCGCACCGGGCAGGCTCATCAATGCCGCATAACCGGTCTGCGGCCGGCGCAGCAGGTCGAAATAGCTGTATTCGCGCTCCAGCGCCTTGCCAACAACGCGCTCGGCTTCCTCCGCCGGAATGCGCTCAGGATGCGCCCAGGTCGCTTTCAGCCGCGCCGTTTCACGCTCGATAGCCTCATGCTTGGCGCAAAACGCGGCCCAACGCGCATCGTCCACCAAACCAAGCTCGCGGCCCTTGGCGGTCAGGCGCAGGTCGGCGTTGTCCTCGCGCAGTTGCAGGCGGTATTCGGCGCGCGAGGTGAACATGCGATAAGGCTCGGACACGCCACGGGTAATGAGATCGTCCACCAACACACCCAAGTAGGCTTCGTCACGGCGCGGGCACCACGGCGCTTCCCCGCGCACATGCAGCACGGCGTTGGCACCGGCGAGCAAGCCCTGCGCCGCCGCCTCCTCGTAGCCGGTGGTGCCGTTGATCTGGCCGGCGAAGAACAAGCCGGCGATAGATTTCGTCTCCAGGCTGCTCTTGAGATTGCGCGGGTCGAAATAGTCGTATTCGATGGCGTAGCCAGGACGCAGGATATGCGCGTTCTCCAACCCGCGAATGCTGCGCACGACGGCAAGCTGCACATCGAAAGGCAGCGATGTCGAAATTCCGTTAGGGTAGATTTCGTGGGTCGCCAGACCTTCCGGTTCAAGAAAGATGTTGTGGCTGTCCTTGTCGGCGAAGCGGTGGATCTTGTCCTCGATCGACGGGCAATAGCGCGGGCCGATGCCCTCGATCACGCCCGAATACATCGGCGAGCGGTCCAGATTGGCGCGGATGATGTCGTGTGTGCGTTCGTTGGTAAACGTGATCCAGCACGGCAATTGCGCCGGATGTTGCGACGCATGGCCCAGGAAGCTGAACACCGGCACCGGATCGTCGCCCGGCTGCTCCTTCGTTGCCGCGAAGTCGATCGTGCGCGCATCCAATCGCGGCGGCGTACCGGTCTTTAACCGGCCCTGCGGCAGCGCCAGTTCTTTCAAGCGCTGACCGAGCGACACCGCCGGCGGGTCGCCGGCGCGGCCAGCCTGATAATTCTGCATGCCGACGTGAATCAGGCCGTTGAGAAACGTGCCGGCGGTCAGTACCACAGCCTGCGCCTCGAAACGCAGGCCGATCTGGGTCACGACACCGGTGACGCGATCGCCCACCACGGTGAGGTCATCCACCGCCTGCTGAAACAGCCACAGATTCGCTTGATTTTCCAACCGCTTGCGGATTGCCGCCTTGTACAGCACGCGGTCTGCCTGGGCGCGGGTGGCGCGTACCGCCGGCCCCTTGGAGGCATTGAGAATGCGGAACTGGATGCCACCCTCATCGGTGGCCGCCGCCATCGCGCCGCCCAGCGCATCCACCTCTTTCACCAGATGACCCTTGCCGATACCGCCGATTGACGGGTTGCAACTCATCTGGCCGAGCGTTTCGATATTGTGGGTCAGCAGCAAGGTTCGCGCGCCCATGCGCGCCGCGGCCAAGGCGGCTTCGGTCCCGGCGTGGCCGCCGCCGACCACGATGACATCGAAACGGGTGGGATAAAGCATGATGATGCGCTCCGCGCGACGGGCGGAAAGAGGGGAGGAAAGGGGAGGGAATTCTACGCTGTTGCCGTGTGTGCGACTAGGTTTCGCACCGATGTTTCACGGAAATAAGTCGATTAAACATCGGTTTATCTGCCCACTCAGGGGAAAGCGCGCGGCAGACCATCCAGACCTGCCGCGAAGCATCGGCGATCGGATTTGTTTACTTCAGCACGGCAAGCGCGGCAGCGTAATCCGGCTCGTCCTTGATTTCCGTCACCAGTTGAGCGTGAAGCACCTTGTTGGCGGCGTCGAGCACCACCACCGCGCGCGCCGTCAGGCCGGAGAGCGGACCGGACGTTATCGCCACACCGTAATCGCGGGCAAACGCGGGGGCGCGAAATGTAGAAAGCGTGTGCACGTTCTCCAAACCCTCGGCCGTGCAGAAACGCTTGGCGGCGAAAGGCAGATCGGCGGAAACCGCCAGCACCACGGTGTTGGTCAGGCTGGACGCTTCAACGTTGAAACGCCGCGTGGAGGTAGCGCAGGTCGGCGTATCCAGGCTCGGCACGATGTTCAGCACCTTGCGCTTGCCGGCGTAGGCATCGAGACCAATATCCTTCAAATCGGCATCGGTCAGCGAAAAAGCCGGAGCGGCATCGCCCTTGCGCGGAAAATTGCCAGCGACTTCGATCGGATTGCCACCCAGGGTTACAGTGCTCATCGGGAAACTCCTCTGTCGGAAAATAGGGGAACGAACCGGGCAGGAACAAGCCACGCCCTCAGCCTACCAGCTTGCCATGAAGCTTGCGCGAACGGCGGCGGCCCACCGTTTGCATCACGTGCATGGGACAAAGGATATGGCGCGCGGTTGCGCCATGCCGCTCAGCTCGGGTCGCGATGCCGCCAGGGAGGGCGCCAATCGTTCCAGGCGACCATGCCGGCAAATACCAGGATCGCCCCAACCAAAACCAGCAAGCCCGAAGGCAGCGCCAGCACCAGCACCGACCAATGTAGCGAACGCTCCAACATCGACTGTTCCGGAATGTTGGGATTGACCCAGGCGGTAATGGAAGGTGAATCGTTGAGTTGCACCAGGCGCATGCTCATCCCGTCCGTGGTGTCGAGACCATGATGCAGATCGTGGCGGTCACTGGTGAAATCGGTGTTCTCGTAGCGATAACGATAACGCACCGTCAGCATGGGCAGTGGCCGGTTGTGGACGAAATCCGGCGACAATACCTCGACCCTTTCCAACTGCGCCGATACCGGCACCCATTGCCGGCAGCGCACCGCTTCCAATAAAGGCATCGCGGCGAACGACACTACGCCCATCAACCCGAAAACCAGCAACGCGATACCGACGACCGGCAAGACGACACGGATCGCCGCTTCGAACAAACGTAATTTAAAGGGTATGTGAGGCATATCATTGCCAAGTGGAAAACGCCCGCATTCTATGCCGTGGTTGCGACAACGCAAAGGCGAAGCAAGCAAGCCTGCGGGCAGAACTATTACCGCACGATGCAAACCTGGCAGCGGTAAATCTAAAATACCACGCGCCGGCTATGAATCCGAACGACAACGCGGCTGAACTGTCTTTGTACACGAGATAGCCGTGTACGGACGCTGACATGGCGGCGATGAAAGATTTTTTCACGCTTACCGTCAATATTTTGAGACTCGAATAACAGGCTTCGGTAATACTGCAAAGCTGCACAACTTGCGCCAGCAATGAACAGGTCAAGCAACAAGAACCGCTGCCGGGCATGACCCGCGAAATATATTATGGATTCCAGACAATCGCTGAATATGGAAGACAACGAAGCATACGACCGCATGAAAATCATGCTCGACGCGACGCCGTTGTCTTGCGCTCTTTGGGACGAAAATCTCCACCGCGTCGATTGTAACGAGGAAGCGGTCAAGCTTTTCGAACTGTCCTCCAAGCAAGAATATCTGGACCGCTTCATCGAGCTTTCGCCGCAATACCAGCCCGACGGGCGCTTATCGAGCGAGCTGGTGAGGGAGCTTACGCGGCAAGCGTTCGCAACAGGCTATATGCATTTCGAATGGATGCATCAAAAGCTCAACGGCGAACCGATGCCTTCCGAAGTCACGCTGGTTCGCGTCAAGCATGGAGATCAATACATCGTCGCCAGCTATACGCGCGATCTGCGCGAATGGAAAGCCACGCTTGCGAAAATGAGAGCAGCGGACGAGCGCACCAAACTCATGCTCGACGCAACTCCACTGTGCTGCAATCTCTGGGACGAAGACTTCAACAACATCGACTGCAACCAGGAAGCCGTCAACCTCTTCGATCTCTCTTCCAAGCAAGAATATCTGGAGCGCTTCTTCGAGCTTTCGCCGGAATATCAGCCCAGCGGGCGTCTGTCGAAAGACATGGCGGGCGAATACATCCGGCAAGCGTTCGATACCGGACGTGTCCGCTTCGAATGGATGCACCAAAAGCTCAACGGCGAGCCGATGCCCTCCGAGATCACGCTGGTTCGCGTCCAATACGGCGATCATTACATCGTCGCCGGCTATACGCGCGATCTGCGCGAATTGAAAGCCACGCTCGCGGATATGCGAAGAGCGGACGAGCGCACCAAACTCATGTTCGATGCGACCCCGTTGTGCTGCAATCTCTGGGACGAAGACTTCAACAACATCGACTGCAACCAAGAGGCCGTCAGCCTGTTCGGATTGTCTTCCAAGCAGGAATATCTGGAGCGCTTCTTCGAGCTTTCGCCGGAATATCAACCCTGTGGGCGTCTGTCGAAAGACATGGCGGGTGAATACATTCGGAAAGCATTCGATTTCGGGCGCGCCCGTTTCGAATGGATGCACCAGAATCTCGACGGCGCGCCGATACCCTCCGAGATCACGCTGGTTCGCATCAAATACGGCGATCGTTACATCGTCGCCGGCTATACGCGCGATTTGCGTGAATTGAAAGCCTCGTTCGCGGAAATGAGAGCAGCGGACGAGCGCACCAAAATCATGTTTGACGCAACACCGCTGTGCTGTAATTTCTGGGACGAAAACTACAACAACATCGATTGCAACCAGGAAGCGGTCAACCTCTTCGGGCTATCTTCCAAGCAGGAATATCTGGACCGCTTCTTCGAACTTTCTCCGGAATACCAACCCGACGGCATTCCATCGAGCGAAAAAGCCCTGGTAAAAATCCGCGAAGCATTTGAAGCAGGCCGGGTTTGTTTCGAATGGATGCACCAGAATCTCCATGGCGACCCCATTCCCTCGGAAATCACGCTTGTTCGCGTCAAGCGTGGCGACCAACATATCGTTGCTGGCTATACCCGCGACTTACGCGAGTTGAAAGATACCGTCAGCCTGCTGAACAAGCTCGAAAAGCTCGCTTTTACCGACAATCTGACCGGTGTCTACAACCGCCACTACTTCACTGAACATGCGAAAAAAACCTTCCTGAAAGCCGGAAGCGACACAAAATCGATGTTCGTCATTCTGTTCGACCTGGATCATTTCAAAAGCATCAACGATACCTACGGGCACGTCGCCGGCGATGTCATCCTGAAAACAGTCGCCAGCATGGTACAAGGCATTTTGCGCCCTTACGATTTGCTTGCGCGCTATGGCGGGGAAGAATTCATCATTTTCATTTCACAGTCCGCCTTGCCATCCGCCATCAGATTGGCGGAACGGATCCGGGAAGAAATCGCCAACACCCAATTCACCTATATGGATCAGACGATCCAGGTTACGCTCAGCATGGGAGTGGCAAATCAAGCGCAAATCGGCGACTCTTTCGAGCAGGTCATCGATCTGGCCGACAAGGCGCTATACAAAGCCAAACACAATGGCCGCAATAGAGTCGAACACTATTGATGATGCCAAAGTCATGAATTATCCAACCCCCGCGTTCGAAACGAAAATCTGCCCCCCCGAGACATTGGCGGCTCGCATAAACGCATTACCGCGCCCATTGGTATTTACCAACGGTTGCTTCGACATCCTGCATCGCGGCCATGTGACGTACCTGGCCCAGGCCCGCGCGCTTGGCGCGGCAATGGTAGTTGCGCTGAATAGCGACGCATCGGTGAAACGCCAAGGTAAAGGCGAGGATCGGCCGATCAATCCGCTGGCGGACCGCCTCGCGGTCATGGCCGCTTTAGGCAGTGTCGATCTGGTGACGTGGTTCGACGAAGACACTCCACTCGCGCGCATCCTCGATAGCCGGCCCGATGTACTGGTCAAGGGCGGCGACTGGACGCCGGAACGCATCGTTGGCGCGGCCGAAGTGCGCGCCTGGGGCGGTGCGGTGCATTCGATCCCGTTCGTGGTCGAGCGCTCGACCACGGCGCAGCTTCAACGCGGTCGTACAACCAGACCGGCTCCCGGCTCAGACCGGCGCCACGGCAACCGGAGCGGCTTTCGGTGCGACTCGCGGCAAACGGATATGCATCGTCGTTCCCCCGCCTACCGTGCTGGCAATGTTAATTTCGCCGCCAAGTAGGTCGGTAACGAGGTTTTGCACGATATGCAGCCCCAAACCGCTCCCGCCTTGTCCCAATCGCGTGGTGAAAAACGGATCGAATATCCGGCGTATGTTTTCCGGCGCAACGCCACAACCATCATCGCCGACTTCAAGCAACACATAATCCTTACCGTCAGCGCGGCCGGCCACCCGCACCACGCCATGATCGCGCCCGTCGAAGGCATGAATGATGGCATTGTTGATGAGGTTGGTCAGCACCTGCCCGAGCGGTCCGGGGTAACTATCCAGGCGCAAGCCTTTTTCGACTTCGGTATCGAGCTTATAGGGCAAGCGCTTGAATGACGGCCGCAAGGTAATGGCGATTTCATTGACGATTTCGGTCAGGTCGAATTCGCGCCGCTGCGAGCTCGCTTGATCAACAGCCACCTGGCGGAAACTCGTCACAAGCTGAGAAGCCCGATCCAAATTGCGCTCGATAATTTCGTTGCCGTGCGCCGTTTCGTTCAGATAAGTTTCGAGCGAAGAGCGCTTCAGGCCCGTTTTCACTTCCTTCATCATCGTGCGTGTGTTGTCACGCACGGTATTGGCGGCAATCAGGCTGTTACCCAACGGCGTGGACAACTCATGGGCAACGCCGGCCACCAGCGAACCAAGCGCCGCCATTTTCTCGGAGCGCGCCAAACCTTCTTGTGTCATACGCAGATTGTCCAGCGCGGCCGACAGTTCCTCGTTCGCACGATGAAGTTCGGTGGTGCGAAGCTTTACGCGTTGTTCCAGCGTTTGGTTGAGCGTCTGCAACTGCCTGGCGGTTTCACGCATGGTGGTAAGGTCCTCATAGACCACCACGATATGAGGTTGCCCGTTGATTTCCACCACACGGCCGGAAATCTGGCACAAGCGATCCTTACCTTGCCGTGGCCGCATCCACGCTTCGAGCGTATCCACCGCGCCATTGCTTCTAACATCGTGGAGAAACCGCGAACGCAAGGCATCGTCGCACCACAAACGAAGCTTTTCACTGCTCGCATCTTTCGCTTCTTCTTTCTGAAGCGCGAACAGGCGTTCCCACGCAGCGTTCGCATTGACCAACTCGTTAACCGGCGACCACACCGCGATCGCCACCGGCGACGCCTGGAAAATCGTAGAAAACATACGCTCGGCCTGGCGGCGCGCATTTTCCTGTTGAACCGCCTTGGTCACATCGAGAGCCATGCAAACGAAGTATCGTCCCTCACCCTCGGCGGGGATCGCAAACACGGTCGTCAAAATCTGCAGGAGCCGCCCGTCGGATGCACGAACCTCAACCTGCACCGGGCCGTAGTTACCCCCTTCGCGGTCGAGACGAAGCAACATTTGCTTGAACTCGGCGGTTCTCTCGGGAGAAAGCATCAGTTTTTCCGGCGTACCTCCGATCATCTGAGCCGCGGTATAGCCGTACATCCTCTCCGAACCAGGATTCCAATACACTACCCGGCCGTCGATGTCGTACCACTGAATAGCGACCGCCGCGTCGTTGTCGAGCATGGCCCGCAACCGCGCCTCGCTGCGGCGCAAAGCTTCACCCGCCTGCCACTGCGCGGTCACATCGCGCCCGATGGAAGCAAACCCCTCACCGTTTTCGCCGGTATGGACCGTCCAGGCCACGCGGTGCTTCTGTCCGCCAAGATCGATGACGAAACACTCGAAAGCCACACTGGCGGCACCCGCCTTGAATTCAGCCGCGATTTGCTTACGCCAATCCGTGGAGCCATCCTCACTGCGCATATAAGGAATAAGCTTGTGGCCCACCAGTTCCTCCAGTGGAACCCCCAGCAAGACACAAAACGCGGGATTGGCGTAATCGACGCATTCTTTTTTGTCTAAACGGATCACGAATTCGGACGTGCTTTCAAGAATGCCGCGGTAAGCCGCCTGGCTTTCGGCAATAGCCGCTTCACGATTACGGATAGCCGTCCGCATCTGCTCGAAGGCGCCGGCCAATTGATTGAACTCGACAACCCGGGAACCTTGCCACTGCAAGCTGTAATCCCCACGTGTGATGGTGTCGGCGAACGAACCCAAGCGGCGCAACTGGCGACCGAATTGCATGGCCTGCAGACCCGCGCCTGCCAGCCCGAATATGACCGCCGTAAATAACGCGGCAAGCATGATCATCGACGCCGTGCGAACCAGACGGTAAGCGCCCTCTTCGGTGCGCATGACCATCACCCGCCATTCGAGCGTGGGTACGCGCAGCACCGACCCGATCATGGGTTCGCCGTTCAGCTTGAAATGTACAAGCGGAATGTCTTCCTGGTTATACGCACGAATAAAGTCGTAAGCGCTGAAATCGTGATAACGCAGCGCGGGCGTTCCGGAAGAATCGGCTTGCACACGCCCGCGCCGGTCGAGAATGAGCATCGTCACCGAGCCCCTTTCGCCCACCCCATGCGCCCAACTCACGATATCGTCCAAGGCCAGCTCGGCGATCACGGTATATGGACCGAAGCGATAAGCGACCGCGATCGTGCTGTCCGCGCTCACCGGCGACATGAAGGAGCCCGTCCAGGATGCCTCGCTCGTGCTTTGGGCCGCGCGCCACAAAGAGTGCATGGACAAATCGGCGCCGATCAGATCGTTACGCAGAAGACGGTAATCCGCCGGCAGGCCGGCGCTGATGACCGCGCCCTGCGAATCGAGCAGGTAAACGGCCGTCAAGCCGCGGCCGGCATCCACGAATGCGTCGAGCCGCGCCGATAGATCGGTGGCCGATTGACTGGCCGAATTGGCAAAAACACGCGCCGCGCCCGCAACGATGAAACGCGTCGAGGCAATCGATGCTTCCACTTGATCCCGAATGGCAAGCGCAAGTTGTACTTGTCTTTCTTCCGCCTCTTTTTCGGTCTGCGGCATCAACTGCCCCACCACCAGCGGATAGAACACCACGAACACGACAATGACAACGGTAATGGAGCGCAGAAAAAGCAGCTGTGTCAGGCTTACAGCGCCTTTCCGCCACTTCATTGCTTGTCTCCGGGCGAAATTACCAATTCCGCCACCTTGCGATACCGCCCAGCTTGCACCAGGCTCATGGACAGATTGCGAGAAGCGTCGCCATATTGATCGAGTTTGATCTGCTGTTGCAAACCCTCGAATGCGCCATGTGCGAGCAAACGTTCGCGCATGGCGCGCGGGGTATCCGGACCATCGGCGAGCACACTAGCCACCAGCTTCGATGCGTCATGCGCCGCAATGGCGGCAAACCCTGGCTCGGTGCCGAAACGCTCACGATAGCGCTCACGAAACGCGAGGTAGGCCGCAGACGTATTGTCATGGTCAACCAATTGGGGAACGTACATCCCTTCCACCGCTCTGCCGCCGGTTTCTATGAGCTGCTCGGTTGCCGCGACCTCCGCGCTGGTCAAGCGCAGGTCTGGATCGCGCTGGCGAACAAGGTGGGCAATGCGCGCGGCATCGACACTATTGGTAACCGCCACAATCAGATCGGGACGAGCCGCAAGCGAGCGCTCCACCTCGGGCATGAGACTCGCCTTGGCATCCGAATAAAAGTGCTCGCGGTTCACCACTTCGCCGCCGCCAGCGCGGAATGCCTCTTCGAAATACTTTGCCCAATCCTCGGTATACGCTCTTTGGCTATCGTCGAGAATAAGCGCCGCGCGGCGGGATGGCACGCTTTCGATAAAAAACCGCGCACAGGCCGTGGCGTACTGTCGGTTGGTGGCAACCACGCGCAGGAAAAAATCATCCACTCCCGCCAACTGAGTGCTGGTCACAACCGGCGATACCAGCGGAACACCCGCCTCGTTGGCAATCGGCACGATTACCTCGGCCATGTCGCTGGTCTGCGGACCGATGACGGCAACCACGCCGGCGTCGATCAATTCCCGTATGGCCTGCCGCGCCTGCTCGGGTTCGTGCGCGGTATCGCGCACCACCAGCTCCAATGGCCTTTTGCCCGGTCTGTCAGCGGCATTGGCCTCGCTGATCGCGAGCAGCGTGCCATCGCGCGCCTCGGCGCCGAGGCTGCTAAAACGTCCGCTCAAGGGCGCGATAAAACCAATTCGAACCGGCTCTTGCTCACCACATCCCGCAAGCAAAAAAACAGCCATCCAGGCAACGATCGACGATGCGGCTGCGCGCATGATTATTCCTGGGCGGTGTGACTGCCCAACCACGTGAGCCATTCCGCTCCCGGCATCGGTCTGGCGTACAACCAACCCTGGCCGATCTGGCAATTCATCGCGCGCAGAATCTTCGCCTGTTCTTCGGTTTCGATCCCTTCGGCCACCAGCTCCAGGCCCAAACGATGACCCAGGCTGCAAACCAGCTCGGCAATCTCCGCGCCCTTGCCAGGGCGGCCGAGTTCGGAAACAAAGCTGCGGTCGATCTTCAACCGGTCGACGCGCATCTGCTGCAGGTATGACAACGACGAAAAGCCTGTACCAAAATCGTCGATTGCCAGATGCAAACCCATCGCCTTGATCTGATCGAACAACTCGATCATCCGCCCCGCTTCGCCCATTGCCACGGATTCGGTGATTTCCAGCTCGATACAAGTCGGACTCGCCCCACTTTCTTCAATGGCGGCGCGCAATTTATCGAGGAAGGCGGGATCGCGGAATTGCAGCGCCGAAATATTGATCGCCACGCGCACGTCTACAAAGCCTCGGGAGGCGATTTCCGCTGCTTGCCGGCACGCATGCCGCACCACCCATTCGCCCATCGTGGTAATCAGGCCGGAATGCTCGGCCAACGCCACGAAACGATCGGGCGGCATCATCGTGCCATCGGCCATCCGCCAGCGCAGCAAGGCCTCGGCCCCCACGCAGCGGCCGCTGTCGAGCGCAATCTGCGGTTGATAGACGAGAAACAGGTGATCCTGGATAAATGCCTGGCGCAACTGGTTGAGCAAGGTCACACGACCACGGATTTCGTCACCAATATGCCGCGTGTAGCTCACTATGCTACCGCGCTCGATACCCTTGGCTTGCTTGAGCGCGAGGAAAGCGTCTTCCAGCACTTCGCTGCCGTTGCCGACCACTTCGTCGAGCCGCACCATGCCGATACTGGCCGACAAGGTGACTTCATTGCCCTCGACCTGCAGCGGTTGAGCAAAAAAACTGCTCAACCGGCGTTCGTCCAAATAACGGTCGGCCCAGAAAACCGCGAAAATATCGCTACCGACCCGTGCCATACACGCCGCGCCGTCGCACACCCGCTCCAGGTGGTCGGCAACCACGCGCAGCAGGGAATCGCCAAAGCGATGGCCTAGCGCGCCGTTGAGTTCGCCAAAATGGTCGATATCGATTACCGCCAACATCCCGCTCTTGCCGCCTGTGGCGAGATGACGGTCGAGCATTTCGATGAGAAAACGCCGGTTGGGCAAATTCAGCAGCGGGTCGTAGTACGAGTAGGCGTTGAGGCGACCGACCAGATTGGCGTTGTCGAGACAGACCGAAACGTTCGTGCAGAACACCTCGATCAGATACGAATCGAACGAATCGTCGGCCAGCTCGGCGTCCACATAGGCCACCAAGGCCCGCTCGGGCGCACCGCCGAAATGCAACGCAAGCCCGCTGCCAACGTCGGTGATCGTCTCGCCGCGGTCCAAGGCGCGCTCGAGCATGTCTTGAATGACTTTGTCCCTGATCGCTTCAAGCGGCTGTCCAATGGCGTACTCAAAGCGTCCCGCCGCGGCGATGACCACCACCTTATCCTCGCCGTCACGGCTCGCGCACACCAGCCCTTCGGGCGGTAACCCAAGCAACGCAGCGATCTGAGTGATAACGCCGGCGGCAAATTCGGACAAGCCCCCCATTTGCAGCAGCGTCGCGCTGCCATGGACGATTTTCGCCAAACCGATACGTCCGGCGTTGATCACGCGAATCTGCATGTAAGTGCGAATCGCGGCGGTGAGCGACGCATACAAGCGATTGCGCGTCAGTTCCGACTTGTACTTATAGTCGTTGATGTCGTAGTCGCGAATCGCATCCAGCTCCGGTGCATATCCCGGTTGCCCGGTGCGCAGGATGATGCGCGTATCGCGCATGTTGTAACGGTTACGGATGTCATCAACCAGACGCAAACCGGCATCCTCGGTTTCCATCACCACGTCGAGCAGGATCACAGCCAGATCTTGCTCGGTAGCGAACATCTCGCGCGCCTCGGCGGCGGAGTGCGCATGCAGGAAAAATAGCTCGCGCCCGAGGATTTCGGTTCCCGCCATCCCTAGTTGCGTACTGTGATGAACGTCCTCGTCATCGTCGACGATCAATATGCGCCACTTCCGCCGGTTGGGATCCCGTTGCCCGGTTTCCAACTCTGGCTCATCGGCAAATTCCAGAAACTCTTCTTCTTCCTGCATGAACACTCCTGTACAGCAGTTTCCTCCGACAGGTACAACTTACAGCCGTGGAGATAAGCACAGTTTAATCCACGACACGAGCCCCGAAAACCACGTATTTGGCTGCAAAACCCGACCACATCGATGCGCCCGCCCTCGCAAGCGGTACTTCACCGTTAGAATAACGGCCGATGCCCGCCCACCCATCCGCCTCCGCCCTTCATATTCTCGAACACGTTTTCGGCTATACCGCGTTCCGCGGCCCACAGCAGGACATCGTCGAACACGTCGCCGGAGGCGGCGACGCCCTCGTACTGATGCCCACGGGGGGCGGTAAATCCCTGTGCTACCAAATCCCGGCGCTGTTGCGCCACGGCACGGCCATCGTTGTTTCGCCGCTGATCGCCCTGATGCACGATCAAGTCAGCGCCTTGACCGAAGCCGGCGTTGCCGCCGCCTTTCTCAATTCCAGCCTCGACACCGACACCGCCCGCGCGGTTGAACGCAACTTGCGCGAAGGCCGCTTCGATCTGCTCTATGTCGCCCCCGAACGGCTGATGACACCGCGCTTTCTCGACCAGCTCGACCACCTGCGCGACACCGACCGGCTGGCGTTGTTCGCCATCGACGAAGCGCACTGCGTATCCCAGTGGGGTCACGACTTTCGCCCAGAATACCTGCAATTGTCGATTCTGCCCGAACGCTACCCACATATTCCGCGCATTGCATTGACCGCCACCGCCGATTGCCAGACGCGCGAGGAAATCGCTCAGCGCCTGCGCCTCGAATCGGCCCGCCGTTTTACCTCCAGTTTCGACCGCCCCAATATCCGGTACGCCATATTGGACAAGCTTGACCCGCGCCGCCAGCTTCTCGGCTTTCTGCGCGAGGAACATGTCACGGATGCCGGCATTGTCTACTGCCTATCGCGCCGCCGGGTCGAAGAAACCGCCGCCTGGCTGCAAGAAAACGGCATTACCGCGCTGCCTTATCATGCCGGCCTGCCCGCCGACGTACGCGCCCAGAACCAAGCCCGCTTTTTGCGCGAAGACGGCATCGTCATGGTCGCCACCATCGCCTTCGGTATGGGAATAGACAAGCCCGACGTGCGTTTCGTTGCACACCTCGACCTGCCGCGCTCGATCGAAGGCTACTACCAGGAAACCGGCCGCGCCGGCCGCGACGGCCTACCCGCCCAAGCCTGGATGGCCTGGGGCGCGCAGGATGTCGTGCAGCAGCGACGCATGATCGACGAATCCGACGCGGACGAGAACTTCAAACGCCTTGCCCGCAACCGCCTCGATGTACTCGTCGCGCTCGCCGAAACCACCGGCTGCCGCCGCCAGCACATCCTCGCCTATTTCGGAGAAGAAGCCTCTCCCTGCGGCAATTGCGACAACTGTCTGCACCCGCCGCGCACCTGGGACGCCGCGGACGCCGCGCGCAAAGCCTTGTCCTGCGTGTTTCGCACTGGCCAGCGTTACGGCGCCGGCCATCTCATCAGCGTGCTGCGCGGCGACGCCACCGAAAAAGTACTGGAGCGCGGCCACGACAAGGTAAGCACTTTCGGCATCGGCGCCGATCTGGATGAAAAGCAGTGGCGCATGGTGTTCCGCCACCTGGTGTCGCGCGAATATGTCGCCGTCGACCACGAGCGCTACGGCGCGCTTGCACTGACCGATCTAGCCCGCCCACTGCTGCGCGGCGAAACCAGCTTTCTTCTGCGCGTCGTGCCGGAACGGGAAAAACGCCGCGCCCGCCGCCCCGCCCGCATCGATATCCCCGGTGGCATTCCCACCACGCTCTTCGACCGTTTGCGCGCCTGGCGCGCCGAAACCGCAAAAGCGCGCAACGTACCCGCCTACGTCATTTTTCATGACGCCACCCTGCGCGAGATCGCGCTCGCCCGCCCCACCGGGCGCGACGAACTCGCGCGTATCTCCGGCATCGGCGACCGCAAGTTGGAAGCCTACGGCGATGCCATTCTCGACATCACCGCCCAGGCTCGCTGAAAACCAGCTTCACAACACCTTCAACAACTCGACCTCGAACACCAGCGTCGCATTGGGCGGAATCACCCCACCGGCGCCGCGCGCGCCGTAGCCCAGCGCGGGCGGAATCGTCAGCTTGCGCCGGCCGCCCACCTTCATGCCTTGTACGCCCTCGTCCCAACCGCGAATGACATGGCCAGCGCCGAGCGGGAAATCGAACGGCTCATTGCGATCCTTGCTGGAATCGAACTTGGCGCCATCGGTCAGCCAACCGGTGTAATGCACCGACACCATGCTGCCCTTTTCGGCCACATCGCCGCTGCCCGCATCCAAGTCTTCAATAACGAGGCCGCTGGCGGTCGTGGTGGTGGAAGGGGTGGATTGGGTCATAAAAAATCTCCCGCATGAAAGCGAAAAAGGAAAAATGCAATTCTAGCCGCCCCGCCGCCGCCGGCTGGCGAACTTCTCGCGGAATTTCGCCACCTTCGGCGCCACCACGTACTGACAGTACGGTTGATCGCTGTGATTCGCGTAGTACTCCTGGTGCTCGATTTCTGCCGGCCAGAACGGCCCTGCGCGCTCCACGCGAGTCACGATGCCGTGCGGGAAAGCGCGTGCCTCGCCCAATTCCTCGATCAGCGCCAGCGCGGTATGCAACTGCTCATCGCCAACAACGTAGATCATCGAACGGTACTGAGCGCCAATATCGTTACCCTGGCGGTCGAGCGTCGTGGGATCGTGAATGACGAAAAAAATCTCCAGCAGATCGCGGTAACTCACCCGCGCCGGATCGAACTCGATCTTCACCACCTCGACATGCCCGGTGCCACCGGCGCACACCTGGCGATAGGACGGCGATTCGACATGTCCGCCGCTATAGCCCGACGCCACCGAGGCAACCCCATCGACCTCGCGGAACACCGCTTCCAGGCACCAAAAACAACCGCCACCCAAAATGGCGGCTTCCAGGCCGCTTCCGGCCATCACTCCATTCACTGTCTGCGTCATCGCAACCTCCCCGCGCTTTGCTCACCACTTCATCCTCCCGTCTTAAGACAGCGCCGCGCGCGCTTCATTCAACGGAAAGAAAAGGTGTAATACAGATCGAGCGCGTTGTCCGCCCCCGCGCGCGCCACCACTGCCACGCGACGGCCAAGCTGGTAGCTGAGTTTGACCAACGCCTCGGCATCCCCCAGGCTGTGCTCGAACGACAAAGTCACGTCGGATGACAAGCGCTTACCCAGCGACAGCACCTGCTCGTTCATCGCCGCCGGATCGCCCGTCGCGGTTGAACCAGTGCCCACAACCCGGCTCGTCGCCGTGCGCGAGGCGGTGTTGAGATCGCCCTGGCCAAACGAAACCGTATCGAAACCCAGGCTGCGCGTCAGTTGATCGGCCATTCCACCACCCAGCAGCGCCTGCGCCGCCGGCAACAACATGGCGAAATCGCCGCCTTTGTCCCCACCGGTATCGGGCGCGCGGCCGAGCACCATCCACGACAGTTTTTCCGCATCCGGCACCGACGGTTCCGACACCAACCGCACTTGCGGCCGCCGCACGGTGCCGGTAATGGACACCCCCGCCTCCACCGCCAGGCCCTTGCGCAGCGCAACGACATTGAGCGCCGGATTTTCGAGCGAACCGTCGAACGTCACCACCCCGCGCTCGATGCTCAATTGCTGGCCGTAGCCGCGATACGTGCCGCCTTCCGTCGCCACCGCGCCGGTAGCGGCCAGCGTCTGCCCAGGCTGCTGGCGCAGACGCAATTCACCGCCGAGCCGGGTATCGACCCCCAGGGCCGACAAATACAGCGCCTTGCCGAGCGTGACGCGAACATCGGCGGTCATGGCCAGCGCCGTTCCGCTCTCCTTCTCGCCACGCCCAAGAATGACCACATCGTCCGACAAACCGGGCGGCGCCGATGCGGCCATTTCAATGTAGCCGGCGTCGGCGCGAAAATCGGCATCGAGATCGAGCGTCGTCCAGGTAGAGCGCGCCGACCCCTTGCCGGACACAATCAGCCAGCGATCCGCGCGTTGCAACAACGGCAAGCGATCGGCGACAAACTCGAAACGGCCCTCACCGGATTCCAGCGCCAACTCGCCGCTTGCCTTCAGCGTACCAGGCGTCACGGTCAGCGCCGCCACCCGAATCCGCTTGTCGCGCGGCGTCACCCGATTGGTGGAAGAAAAATCGAGCCGTGCCAGACGTAAGCGGTCGCGGTCGAATTCGGCCAGCAACTCACCACCGGACAACACCAGGCCCTGATTCGCCAGCATCACCTGCAAACCACTGCCGGCAATGCGTCCGCTCGCCTGTGGATCGACTAACGTGCCGGCGATGGAAAAATCCGCCTCGACGCGGCCCGCCGTATCCACGCTTTCCTGCAACAAACGCCCGAGCCAAGCAATCGACGGCATATCGAGCCGCGCCGATCCCGCCAGCGGCGCATCTGGCGCCAGCCGCCAGCCGCTGCCGGCCCGTTCCGCCTGCACACTAGCCGTGCCGGACAGCTCACCGACTTCTGTGCCGCGCGCGGCCAACGACGCGGTAAGACGGCTGGCGCGCGCAGTCAACCGCGCCTCCAACGCCTCCAACCCCAGGCGCGTAGCCAGTTCACCCTCCACCCTCACATCGCCCGACTCGCGGAACACCCGCGCATCGCCCTCGATCGTATCGGCCAGCCGCACATTCCATTCCGCCCCCAGCACTAGCGGTCCCGCTCCGCGCCGTGGACGGTCGCCCGCATTGTCGCCGGCCCCATCGCCAGTACTGGCGCGCCGCGCCGGATCGCGCCCGGACGCGCGCCCGAATCCGACGGCAAGCCCGCTGAGCGAACCGCTGAACACGCTCTGCGCTGGCGACCAGCGGGTTTCCACAAGGCGAACGCGCCCCTGCTCGCCGGCACTGAACTCCGCCGCGCCCAAGCGCGCCGACGACGGACTCAGTTCCAACTCCGTTGGCGCCAACAGACTCAGCTTCAAACGTCCGCTAGTCTCGAACCGCGCCAGTCGGCCAAGCCAGCGCGGCACGGCGCTGCCGGTATCGGCGCCGCCTTCCAGTCGCAACCGCAGCACATCGCGCGCCGGCCCGGCGGCGGCAAGCGTGGCGGCAAAATCGGCCACATGCGCGTTACGCCGGCCGTTGACGCTCAAGCGCGCGGCGTCGATCCGCTCGCCACTTTCATCACCGCCGCCTCCGACGCGCGCATCGCTCACCCCCAACGCGAAAGTGAATGCACCGCCCGCGCCCGCCTCCAGCCGCCCCTGGCCATTGGCCCCAGCCACGCGCACACCACCCGGCAGGCGCAGATTCCGCGCGTAGAGCCGCAACGAACCGGCGGGCTCCGTCAGCGTGCCGGCAAACACACCATCCGCATCGGCATGGCCGCCAAAACCATAACCAATGGCATCGAGCGACGGCGCGGCCACGGCGACTTTCAACGCGTCGCCCTCGCCGCCCCATGCCCCGTTCGCCGTCACGCGGTTACCGGCCACATCGAGCGTCAGATCGATGCCGGCAAGGCGAGCGCCATCCAACTCCACATGCCCTTTCCCCGCCGCCGGCCGGTCCTGGAAACGGCTTTCGACCAAGGCAAAATCGACCATCAGTTGCGGCGGCCCACCCAAAGCGCCGTGGCTATCCACATCGAGATTGAGCTTCGCCTGCGGCGCGGACGGATAAAGCGCGCGCGGGTCCACGTCGCGCAAACGGAAAGCCGCGCGGAAATGCCGCGCCGGCTGTGGCGCCTCTTTACCGTGAGCGTCCGCGCCCGCCGCAAAAATTTCACCCTCACCGTCGATCCGTGCGGCGCCGGCACGCAGTGCCAGCTTTACCGTCTGACGGTTTTCATCACCCTCGGCATCGAATGCGCCGGCCAGCACTTGCCGTGGCAAACGAGTATCGAGCCGCGCGGTGTCAATGTTTTGCAACCGAAGCGCCGCCGTCAGCCGCCCAAGCGCGGAGGCGGGAACAGCATCCTTATCGGATTGACCGGCAGGCCCGCCGCTGGGATGCCACGCCAACCGGCCTTCAATGCGCCCGCCTCCGATGGCGTGCAGCTCAAGCGCCTCCACCGCTACCTCGTCCGCGCGCCATTGCAAATTGCCCGCCAACCGTTCGACCGGCAGCCCACCCCGATCCAACGCGGCAGGCTTGCGATTGACGATGCTCAACGGCCCAGCCAACGCCTTGGCGCCATCGGCCGCCACCACCTCCGCCAACGTCGCTTCGAGGCGCAACGCGGCGGCGGGCGCGCCGGCGGCAAAGTGTGCAGGGTCAATCTCATCGACGCTGATATTCAGCCCCCGCAACGGCAGCGGTGCAAACGGCGCCGCCTCGATGTCGGCTCGGCCAGTCAGGCTCGCACCACCCGACGCTTTTCCGCCGGCCTCGATCCGCAGCCGGGGCGCGAGCAGATCGCCGCTCACGGCCATGTCCGCGCGATAGTCGTAACCGGCGTGCTTGCCCGAAAGCAAGGCCTTGGCGTCGAGCGCGAAAGGCGCGGCGGTAGCAATTTCGCCCGTCAGCTCGATATGGTTGAAAGCCGCACCGACAAACAGATCGGCCACAAGACGCTCGACCCGGTGCCGCCGCCCGTCGCTATCGGCACGCCCGCCAAGCGCTGCGAGAGAGAATACTTCCGCGCCGTCGATCTCATGCACGGCCAAGCGGCCAACATCGATCCGACCGACCTCGACCGCCAGCGGCAAACCCAGATTTTCCGGCGCGGCAACAGGCGTCGATTTCGCATCAGGCCGATACGCCACGTCGATACCGCCCACGGCCACGCTATCGACCACCAAGCGCCCGCCGAAAAGCGCCTTAGGCCGCCAGTCGAGCGCCGCCTCATGCACGCCGACGCGCAAATCCACCGTTTCCCAACGTAGCGCGTCAAACCGCAGCGGCCCGAGCAAGCGCCCACCCGGCGCGCTCACCCGCAAACGGCCGCCACTGACCGATTCCGCCGCGACAAACAACGCGCGCAAACCGGATTCGCTCGCCACCAGCCAAACCGGCAGCACGACAAACACCGCCAACAGCGCCGCCAGCCAGCCAGCGTAGCGCCGACGCTTTGCACGAATAGGTTTGGCAATATCGCTGTCAGCTTCGTTCATAGGCATTCATTTAGGTCACGGCGGGATCGCAGCGCGTCTACTTCACCGCGTCAATCAAAATTTCAAGAAATCCGCGAATTTACCCTTGGCGTATTCGCCAAAGAGATGAGAGCCCGCCGAATTGAAATGCAGATTGTCGCTATACAACAATGTGCCGTTATGAAAAGGCGCATCCTTAAAAAAATCACTATGACTCATGTCGATGAAACGCGCCCCCGGATATTGTTGAACCAAGGTCGCCACTGTCCTATTCGCCTGCTCCCAACCGTCCATCCGCTCGTAGGCGGGCGACGATAATCCGATCTGATTGAGACGGTAAATTCTGTACGGGTCATATTTGAAATGGGGCGGCTGTGCCAATACAAAAACGGTTTGCCCGCGCTCCTTCGCCTTCTCCAACAAGAGCTTGAGTGAATCGAGGAAGCTACTCCTCTCCATGTGGCCTTCCCAATTTCCCGCCACGATCACCAATCCCGGCTGCTCGATCAAGGGCGCGACCACAGCCGCCTGCGCCGCACACCAAGCCCGCACCGTTTCGTAAGCCTGCGCGCTATCGTAACCGGGCAACGGCAAACATCCCGCCGTGGTGATCGATAGCACTTTGAATTTATTGTAACTACCAACAACATCAAAAAAATAATTCAAATGTGCCGCCAGACTGTCCCCAATGAATAACGCGCTATTGGCGCTGCTCAAATCTCCGCGATAACAGTTGCCGGTGATTTTGTTGAAACACATACTGTCGTCTACATAAGGTTCATTCGGTAATGGTGTAACAAGCTTTTTATTGAATCCTCTGGAAAAAGACGCTGCCACCCCCAGAACGACAAGCAATACGACATATTTCAATACAGTTTCAGGAAAAACCCAATTTATCCGAAAACTTTTTTCGACCCAGCGATACGAACAATAGGAAAGCGCCAACGTCAGCAACACAAATATCGTCAAGTTTTCCGCATCGAGCCGATAATCGCCGTGGATATAGCGGATTGCCGCCAGAACCGGCCAGTGCCATAAATACAGGGAATAGGAAAGATCACCAATCCAAACCATGCCCCTGACCGACAGCAAACGGTTCACGGCACCGCCCGGCCTCGCGATCAACAACGCCGCGCCAAGGCACGGAAACAACGCGGCAACACCGGGAAAAGCGGTCGTTTCGTCGATCAACACCAGGCTGACCGCGATCAACAGCCCACCAACAGCTCCTGGCGCATGACCGACAACCCGCCCAATGCGTTTAGCCGGACCGATCAACGCAGTACAAACACCAATGCAAAATTCCGGAATTCGGCTCAGCAGAGAAAAATAGGTACTGTTTCGCTCGCCGACAATATAAAGCCAGTAGCAAGCGTAAGCTGTCAGCGCAACGACGGTCAGCGGGAAAAATACTTTTAGCCAATGCCGCGGAAGAAAAATGAGCGCCAACGGCAAAAAGAAATAAAATTGCATCTCGACCGCCAGCGACCAGGTGTGCTGCAGCGCCAACTCATAGGACACAGGCGAGAAATAACTCACCGAATTGGCAAAATGGACGTTCGAGAAAAAATAAATTGCCTTGTTGAGACTCGACCTGTAAAACTTGAAATCGCCCGGTGCCAGAATGACCGCCATCACAGCCGTCACGGCCACCAGCATGACCGCGTAGGCAGGTACGATCCGATTGATGCGGCCCCAGTAAAATTCCTTGAATGAAAATGTCAGGTCCGCTTTTTTGCCCAGGACGATCGATGTAATCAAAAATCCGGAAATGACAAAAAAGATATCGACACCGATAAATCCGCCGGGCAACCAGGTTTTGTCGGCGTGAAAAATCATAACCGCCAATACAGCGACAGCGCGCAGACCTTGAATATCGAGGCGGATCTCGTTTCTCGATACGGCACGCCCCACTTCAATGCTCATTCATCGCGACGCTAATGGGTGTCAGGGGATCAGCCGAACAAAGCACACAAGCCCTCGCCAGGATCGGGCACGCGCATAAAGGCTTCGCCGACAAGAAAAGTATCGACACCATTGGCGCGCATCAAGGCGACATCCTCCACTTTCAGAATGCCCGATTCGGTCACGACGATACGCCCGGCGGGAATACGCGGCAGCAGATCGAGCGTGGTGGCAAGCGCGACCTCGAACGTGCGCAGATTACGATTATTTACGCCGATGAGCGGCGTTTCCAGCCGCAGCGCGGCATCCAGCTCGACAGCGTCGTGCACCTCGACGAGCACCGCCATGCCGAGCTCACCGGCAATCGCTTCCATTTCCCGCATGCGAGCGAGATCGAGCACAGCGGCGATGAGCAGAATAGCGTCCGCGCCCATCGCGCGGGCCTCGAACACCTGATAAGGATCGACAAGAAAATCCTTACGCAGCGCGGGCAATGTGCAAGCGGCACGGGCGGCACGCAAATATTCGGGCGCACCCTGGAAAAACGGCCGGTCGGTCAGCACCGACAAGCAGGCCGCTCCGCCACGCTCGTAGGCGGCGGCGATGGCGGCCGGGTCGAAGTCGGCGCGCAGCACACCCTTGGACGGGCTCGCCTTCTTCACCTCTGCGATCACCGCCGGCCGGCCGGCAGCGATCTTTGCGCGAATGGCGCCGACGAAATCGCGCGCGGGGTCCGCCGCCTTAGCCTCATCGCGCAGGCGGGCCAGCGGCTTTGTCACGACGGCAGCGGCAACCTCCTCATGCTTGACGGCAACGATTCGTTGCAGGATGTCGCTCATTGCGCGCTCCCAAACTTGCGCGTGAACTGCACGAATTCATCCAGCTTCGCCCGCGCGGCGCCCGAGTCGACGATTTCACGCGCACGCACGATGCCAGCACCGATGGAGCCGACAAGGTTAGCGGCATACAGCGCCACTCCGGCATTGAACACAACGATTTCACGCGCCGGACCGGGCTTGTTTTCCAGCGCGTCGACGAGCGTGCGGCGCGACGCCTCCGCATCCTCCACGCGCAGATTGCGCGTGCCGGCCATGGCGAAATCGAAATCCTCCGGGTGGATTTCATATTCGCTCACTTCACCATCCTTCAATTCACCAACCAGCGTTCCCGCGCCGAGACTGACCTCGTCGATACCGTCCAAACCATGTACCACTAGTACGTGGCGCGCACCGAGACGCTGCATGACCCGCGCCTGGATACCAACCAGATCGGGGTGGAATACGCCCATCAGCGTGTTCGGCGCATCGGCCGGGTTAGTGAGCGGGCCAAGAATGTTGAAAATCGTACGCACGCCCATCTCACGCCGCACCGCGGCGACGTTCTTCATCGCGCCGTGATGGCTGGGCGCGAACATGAAACCGATGCCGGTGGCCTCAATGCACTCGCCCACCTGTTCCGGCGACAGCATCAGATTCACCCCCAGGGCTTCAAGCACGTCAGCGCTGCCGGATTTGGACGAAACGCCACGATTGCCGTGCTTGGCGACGCGGGCGCCAGCGGCGGCGGCAACAAAGATCGTCGCGGTGGAAATATTGAACGTATGCGAACCATCCCCACCAGTGCCGACGACGTCGAGAAAATGATCGTGCGGCGGCGCCACCCGCACCTTCGTCGCCAGTTCGCGCATCACCGTGGCGGCGGCGGTGATTTCGCCAATGGTTTCCTTCTTGACCCGCAGGCCGGTAAGAATCGCGGCGCTCATCACCGGCGAAACCTCGCCAGCCATGATCTGACGCATCAGCGACAACATCTCGTCGAAGAAAATTTCGCGGTGTTCGATGGTGCGTTGCAGCGCCTGCTGAGCAGTAATCGTCATAAGATTTTTCCTTATCGTCATGGAGAATGCGGCGTGCCGGAACTCAAACGTCCGCCTTGGCCGGCCGCAGGAAATTGCGCAGTAAATCGTGGCCGTGCTGGGTCAGAATGGATTCGGGATGAAACTGAACCCCTTCGACATCCATCTCGCGGTGGCGCACACCCATGATCTCGCCATCCTCCGTCCACGCCGTCACGTCCAGACAAGCAGGCAGGCTGTCGCGCTCAATCGCCAGCGAATGATAACGGGTGCAATCAAGCGGATTAGGCAAGCCCGCGAACACCCCCGCGTTCTTGTGCAGCACCGGCGAAACCTTGCCATGCATCGGCCGCCGCGCATGCACCACCTTGCCGCCGAATGCCGCCCCGATGCTTTGATGCCCAAGGCAGACACCAAGAATCGGCAATTTGCCGGCGAACTCGCGAATCGCCGCCACCGAAACTCCCGCCTCGGCCGGCGTGCAGGGCCCCGGCGAAATAACCAGCCGCTCGGGCGCAAGCGCCGCGATCTGCCCGAGCGTGACCTCGTCGTTGCGATAAACCTTCACCGCCGCGCCCAACTCGCCCAAATACTGCACCAGGTTGTAGGTGAAACTGTCGTAGTTGTCGATCATCAAGACAGAAATGGACATGATTATTTTATTTACATTGAATGAGTGGATATCCGCATCTTCTGCTGCGCACTGCACCGCACACTTGGCGCCGGATTGAAGCGGTCAGGAACAAGGCGCGAAAGACAGTAGCGCGCACAAGCAATGAGTGGGCGCCAACAGCGCCATGCCGCGTAGTGCGATCGCCAAAACTGAAAAAGGTAAGGTAAGGGCATCAGAGCAGTCTCCTGTAATTTTAGGAACCGCCGTGCCGGAAGAAATCTGACTTAGCCTTGCCCACCGGTCCGGCGGCAAGGTGCGGCCCAAAGCCGCAGCGACATGCCGCTTCCTACTGGAAGCGCCACCACTGACCGAAGTGGAATGCCGCGAAACGAATCATCTAGATGTAGTTCCCGAATTTATGTCTGCAAAAAGCCTGGCCCAATATTCACCGGCCTCTGAGCCTGCCCTGGCAATTCTACTCAGACTCGCTCGCCCCTGTCGACCTGCACCACGGGCTGTTCGGCGCGGGCCGGAAAACCAACTTTGCAGCCGGTCCGAATTTAGCCAGGCTCATCATGCCGATACGGACCACCCAAGCAAGCAATCTTGATGCATCTGCTTGTATGTTTGATCTTTTTCGCATATTTCGCAATAGACAGATGCCGCACCCTGCGGTATCTTGCAAGCCAATCGGCTTGCTATAGGGAAGGAAGAAAATATGAAGGCAATTATAATATCCTGCGCGTTCGCCGTCCTGTCTGCCATCAGCGGCATTGCGCATGCTGCCGATGACTATCAGGGCTGGTGGTGGGACGCGTCGAAAAACGGCATGGGGCTTAACATCGCGAAGCAAAACGACACCATGGCGGTGGCTTGGTATAACTTCGATAACGACCGTTCTTCCAGTTACGTCTTATTCGCCGCCAAAGTCATCAACGGTGTATTGGTAGGCGATTTGCAAAAAGCCTCCGGCCCTCCGCCCGGGCCAGGATATGACCCGGCGCAGGTAACACGCCGCATCGCCGGCAAGGGCACGATCCGCTTCACTTCGACGAACACTGCGATTTTCGACTATACCCTGGATGGTCAGAGCGGCTCCATGAATCTCACTCGCTTCGATGTGCCAGACGAGTCGTTGCCCTCATGGTGGTCTTATTCCATTGCGGGGAGAGTTTGCGGTTATGAAACGGGCGGTATTGTCGACCTGACGAGGAAGGGCGATCGCTATGATCTGGTAACAGTGGACCACTATACTTTTCCACGTTGTACATATAGCTCGGTATCCGCTATCCCTGGCTCAACCGCTACCTATCGATGCGAACTCGATCAATATGGAAATGCAGAGTCCGGGCAAATAACAACGAATCGCCTGCAAATTGATAATAATTCCCTGGTATTTGAGTTCAGCAGCCAACCCTCCTTGTCCCTCATGCAGAAGTGTGTCTTCGGCAACATTCAGAGGGTTGCCGGCACCCGCTTTATCAAGGAAGAAAATGTTCTGAACGGCTGGTGGTGGGATTCGGCAAAGGACGGCATGGGCGTAAATATCGAGCAAAAGGGCGGAACGATCGCGCTGGCTTGGTACCATTTCGATGCAAATCACTTGCCCGCCTATGCCCTGCTTGTTGGAAGCAACAGCGCTTCAATAGAAGATGAACTGAACAGGATCGCAAACGAAAAAGTCAAGGCTGCTGCTGACAAGACCGGCAGTACAAAGGTTGATCCTTTCGCAACTGTGTTTAAGGTTGAAGGGGCGCTGCAAGGCGCTTCTGGTCCTCCTCCTGGTCCGGGATACAATCCGGACAGCGTAGTGCGCGAAGAAATCGGTCAAGGAACACTGAGCATAAAGCGTGACACCCGGGATGTTACGCTCCCCCCATTTGTGACATTTAGTTATCGGTTAAATGGAAAAGAACAAGCGGCTCTTAATCTCGCTCCTTTTATCATGCAAGGCATGCTGCCGCCCTTCTCCGAAACGTGGGCATACACTGCAAATCATGTCAGACCTGAGGAAGGACCGACTTACTATCAAAGTCTAGGCACCGTGACGCTGGTGAAAGCAGGGGGTAACGCCTATCTGCTGACGACCAATAATGGAAGCGAATGCAAATACGCTTTATTCCTTAATCAGGTAGGTTCAACCTTCTCTGGGAACGGTTATGTTGAATGCGGTGAGGGTGACAGCGTCCGCAACGGGGATGTTCTAGTAAGCCGCCTGATAACGGCCTGGGACACACTTACATTTGATTATCATGTCAGTTGGAACGAGTCAGGATATTCAGGCGAAACAGTGAATCTCGTTGGCATAATCAATAAGGACAACTCGATTCATACTGGCGGTGGCAAAAAATAAAGTTCCAGCGGAAATTTCTGAAAAAGCTATAAACCCTCTCAGCGGCCAATAGCTTTCGACGCCCGTTTTCACACTACGTGAAAACGGGCGTTTTCATTGCACTCAACTGTGCTATCCCAACTTCTCCACCGCATCGCGGTACTGGTCCAATGCTTCTTCGCGGCTGTGAGCGGCCATGCCTAGATTACGGACCAAACCGTCCTTGAGGCCGTAGCACCAGGCATGCACGGCGACGTTCTGGCCGCGCTCCCAGGCTTCGCGCAGAACTGTGGTCTGGCTGATATTGATGACCTGCTGCATGGCATTGAATTCGCACAAGCGGTCGATACGCTCGGTCGAATCGGCAATGGCGTCGAGTTGCTTTTCGTGTTTGTCGCGGACATCCTGGACGTGGCGCAGCCAGTTGTCGATAAGGCCCAGGCGATTGTTGTTGAGTGCCGCCTTGACGCCGCCGCAGCCGTAATGGCCAACGACCAGGACGTGCTTCACGCGCAGCACGTCTACCGCGTATTGAATGACGGACAACGCATTCAGATCGGTATGCACGACCACGTTGGCGACATTGCGGTGGACGAATACTTCGCCCGGCGCAAGGCCGATGATCTGGTTTGCCGGTACGCGGCTGTCGGAGCAGCCGATCCACAGGTACTCGGGCGATTGTTGATTGGCGAGCCGGGAAAAGAATGTCGCGTCTTCCTCGCGCATGCGCTCGGACCAGGCCCGGTTGTTGTCGAATAGTTGTTCGATGTCTTGATCCATGAGGCGATTTTGCCGGATCGGCACTGAAATCAAGCGCCGTTTCCGCTCCATAATGATGAATATCCGGCCGGAGCGTACCATGCCACGGTGGGCGTTTTGCAAAACACCCACCGCCTCGCTTGCCGCGGCTTCCGCTGCGTCAGACCGCTGGCCAGATTCCCAGTTCGGCAAGTTGCCGGCTTGCCGCTCCCGCCCAGCCGCGATTGGCTGCCGGGCTGGCAGGACTGGGATGGAGAATGCGGCCGAATTTCAGCGGCATACCGGCGAGCGCTTCGTGCGCGCGCGTTTCAGCCCATGCACCAACACCGATGACCCACTGCGGGGCGAGTGTTTCCACTAGCATGCGCAAGTGCACGTCACAAGCGGCCAGCAGCGGGCGGACTTCGGCGGCGGGGAGTTTGTCCGGGGTAAGGTTGCGGCCGTGGTCGAAAAAGGCAAGTGGGCAGTAGTTGGCGACGAAGTGTTCGGCAAAGAAAGATTCCGGCGTGCCGAAGCGGTCGCGGAACAAACCCCACAGGCGCTGTCCGCTGACTTCCGCGCGTTTGCACGCGAAGCCTTCCACCGGTCGTTTAGGGTTCACTACCGCAGGCTGCCCCATTGAACCTTCGAGCCTGAGCCAGTCGCGCACGGCGGCGATTTCTCCGAACGGCACACCGGTTTGCGCCATGCCGAAAGGGCCGGGGTTCATGCCGAGAAAGACGATCCGTTTTGTGCTCGCACCGTAGCGTTCGAGGTAGGCGCGGTGGATGTCCCATGCATAGGCGAGCGGGTTGTAGACGTGGCTGACCGGTGGCGCGAAGCGCATCGGCTCCAACGCGGCCGATAGTTGCCGTGCAGCATCGATAAGGGCGGAAGCCGTCGGCGTTGGTGAAAAGGACGTATTCATGGTTTGCAGGCAACCCGTGTCAATCATCCGCCGCCGCGCTGGGTTGCGGATTGCCGAGGCGGCCGAGGGCATCGCGCAGCACCCACACCATCAACACACCGGGCACGGCGATGACGATGGAAAAAATGAAGAATGCGGGCCATCCGATGCTTTCCGACAACACCCCGGAAAGCGGGCTGACGTAAATGCGGCCGACAGCGGCGAAGGCGGACAGCAGCGCGTAATGGGTCGCGGTAAAGCGCTGATTGCACAGCGCCATCAACAACGCGACGAAAGCCACCGTGCCCATGCCACCGCTGATGTTCTCGCCCGCAATCACCGCCAACAGCATCCAGTCCAGCGACGCCGGCGCGGCGAGCGAGACAATACCCCAGTCGAATGCCGGCACCATCACCGCGCCCCACGCACCCTTGCCGGACAGGGCCAGCAGGTAAAAGCCGAAATTGGATGCCAGTTGCAGCACGCCGAACAGCAAAAGCGAGCGGTACAGCGCCAACCGCGTCATCAACAGCCCGCCGATAAAAGCGCCGAGAATCGTCAGCCAGATGCCGATGATCTTGTTGGCGATGCCGACTTCCTCCTGCGCGAACCCCAAGCCCTTGAGCAGAAAAGGTGTAGTCAGGCTGCCGGCGAAAGCGTCGCCGAGCTTATAGAGAACAATCAGGGCGAGGAAGGCAGCCGCACCGCGTTGAGCAAAATAGCTTTCCAGCGAACGGCTGAGTGTGTCGAACCCTGCGCGCCGCGCCGCCCACCCCGCCAGCGGCAGCGCGACGGCGATTTCGGCGACTACGAACAGCAATTGCACCCACTTGTTCGCATCGTCCGGCGACAAACCGAGCAGCACCAATGCTTGTCGGGCAATCCAATAGCCGGCGGCAACCCCGCCGAGCATCGCGGCAAAGCCGAACAACTCCCGCCCCGCGTTGGAATCGGGCGGGCGTAGTGCAGCCCTCACACGTGGCAGCGCCAGCAGGGAAACAAGGCCACAGCCGCACAAAATCACAGCCATCGTCTGATAAACCCGCGGCCACGATTGCCACTGCCCAGCCCAGATCAGCGCAATGCCGCCGGACAGGATCATTGCCAACCGGTAAGCGAATACATGCACCGATGCCCCAAGGCCACGCTCCGCCTCCGGCAGCAGATCGGTGCGATACGCATCGACGACCACATCCTGCGAGGCCGACAAGAACGCCACAAGCACTGCCGCAGCGGCAAACAAACCCGGTGTGGCGCTTGGCGACAGGCGGCTCATCCACCACAGCACGGCGGCCAGCGCGAACTGGCACAGCGCCAGCCAGCCGCGCCGGCGCCCGAGCAAGGGCGGCTCGAAGCGGTCCATCAGCGGAGCCCACAGAAATTTGAACGTATAGGGAATGCCGACGAGGCCGAAAAAACCGATGGTGGCCAGATCCACGCCGTCCATCGTCAGCCAGGCCTGCATCGCCTGCCCAGTCAAGGCGAGCGGCAACCCGGAAGAAAAGCCCACTACCAGAATGGCAAACAGCCGCCAGACGCGGCCTCCGGCGTGCGCCGTCACGCTGCCGGCTCTCGTATCACGAGCCTGTAATACCGGCTGGTGGCGCGGCACGACGGACGAAAACAAAGGGGCACGAGCGGATTCCAGAACAAGGAAGGCGGCGAATTATCCCAGATCGACCCGCCTGCCGCTGAGCGGAATTGGCATCACGTGGCCGGCCAATACCATTGCCATGGGTACCCGATGTTTGAATTGGAAGGCTATTCAAAAGAAAACGCGTCTTCCGGCTCAAGGCCACGGATGAAAGCCTGAAAATTATCCGCTACATGGGTAATGGCGTAATCGCATTCTTGATCCACATGAACGACGCACGGCTCTCCTTCCGGACCGCAAGCGCGGTAATCAAGGCAGAGCATGTCGTGCCCGGCGGAAGGGCAGTCCGCGAAGTAAATGCCGATGGGCGGATACCCCCATTCTGAAATCATGAATTCGCTACCGGTATCACCGCATAACGAATACCCTTTTTCGGCGCCGATCGATAGAAAAGCGGTCATTGCGACATGATCCTCGGCCCAAGATGTAGGCGTTGAGGTGCGGTGGTGGCTATTGATGGGCGCGCCACCGTTCCGAGTGCTCATGAGCTCGATGTAGGATGCCGGGAGCTTGTATCCCAGCGTTTGCTCCACCCGTTTTATTTTCTCGGGAGTGAGCGGATCGTCGGTGTATTCGCGTCTGTAATAATCGTGTTCATCCCAGAACGAGGTGAAGTCGAAGTCGGAAAATATTTTCACCATGAATTCACTGGCCTCGTATCAGTCATTTTCTCGATATTTGTATAAAAATAAATTGGCCCTAAATTATCCGTTCATTGCTGGAGACGTTTCAAATACCGCCGCCGCACGTTCGGATGCAACCAGGATCAGCTTCAGCGTTGCCCGTGTCGCACCAACGAAAAGTTTGCGTACCGTCAGCGGGTCGAGCGTGGCGAAATCGATTTCGGTGAAGATCACGCACGGCGCAGATTGGCCCTTGAAGCGGTAGACCGAGTCGATGAGTAGATCGCCGTCGCTGTATTCGGCTTCGCCGAACAAGTCGTAGCGGCCGCTGAAGGCGCGCAGACGGTGAGGGCCGAGGTGGTCGAGCGGGGTAAAGCGCGAATGCTCGCGCCCACGGAAGGTGACGAGCGCGATCATTTCGCGGCGGAAGCCGAGGCCGATGGCGCGGGTGATGGCGCGCTTGGTGGCGTCGAGCAAGTCGTTGGCGTCGCGCCAGACGATGATTTCCGGCGTGGTGCCATCGACCGGGCTGCCGGCGCGCGCCGGGGGGAGCGGCAGGCTGCGTTCGAGCAGGGCGAGCACGTCGGCCGGCGTGCGGTAGTTGGTGGCGGCACTCAGGCCGACCCAGCCCGGCAGGGCGACCGGATCGCGGCCGTAGAGATTTTGCAGCGGATCTTCCAGCCACCAGGCGCGGCCATCGGGTGCGAGCATGGGCAGCAGCGCGTCACGCCAGGCTTCGGTGAAATCCTGCCCTTCGTCGATGATGATTTCGTCGAAGCGCCAAGCGGGGTCGGGCGGCAGCGCGGTGAAATCCGCTTCGAGGCGCTGGAAAGCGTTGGCGGCGGCGAAATCCGGCCGCCAACCGGCGGCGCGCAGGCGACGGTCGCAAAGTTGGTGAAAGGTAGCGACTTCGCCACCGGATGGGGCGATACGGGCGAAGTGATCCGCCAACGGGCGGTTGTAACAGACATAAAGCGGCCGCCGGCCGGCGCGTACCGCGTCGGTGTAGGCGGCAAGGGCAAGTTGGGTTTTGCCGCTGCCGGCGGTACCGGTAACGCGCAGGCGGAACGGTGTCATATCGATGCAGCGCGCCCATTCGGCCAAACCGCCGGAGAGCCGGGTGGTGAGCGCCCATGCCTGGCCCGCGAGCGCCTGCACATCCGGCACCAGTTCGAGCAGATCGGCGAAGAAGCGATGGAGCGCATCCTGGCGCTGAGGGTCGGGGTTGCCGTCGCGTGTCAGCGTCTGAGTGATGGTGACGAGGTGGTCGCGGCGCGCGGCATCGACAATACGCGCTGGGTCGAGGCCGGCGGTGCCGGGTTGGCGCACAGCGTAGTCCGGGCAATAAAGCAGCGTATCGAGTTGCGGTTCGCCGCCACCAAGCAGCGGGCGCAGACGTGCGCGTAACGCATCGGCGCTGCGTGCCAGTTCAACGCTGATGTTGCGGCCCCGACGCGAATGCGGGCGGACAAGGCCACCGGCGGTTTCGTCGAGAAAACCGGTGTGTTGTTCGATCAGCAGCACCCGCCCGGCGGGGCCGAGTATAACGAAGCCGATTTCGCCGAACACGGCATGTTCGCGCTCCACCCGTGTCCAGTGCAGGCCGTGGTAGATGGCGTAGTCGTCCGGCAAGCCGTCGGCCAACGCCGCCAGGGTTGCCAGTTCGCGCGCCAGCGCCCCGCTCGCGGGCAGTTGGCGCCAGCCTTCCGGATGGGTTCGAGCCATGTTTTTTCCTTTTCGGCGCAGCCGGCCATCGTGCCGCCGCGTTGCATGGGGATTTGTACCATCCACGCGCGCTCCCGCCTATACTCGATCGCCGGAGCACCCGTATGGCGTTGGACTTTTCCGTCGCAATCCCGCATAGAAATCAGGTTCGCATGGAACTCATACACATCAACGCCGAATTGGCCGCCGAACAGCCGAACACGATGATTCTTCAGTCGTTCGACATTCGGGGAGGGGTACTCGAGATCGCGTTCACATGCAACGGCGGACCACGCGAGGACGAAGCGTTTCTCGTAACTTTCCGCGGGGCGATCCTGTTTCATTTGCCGGCGGTTTTATCCGTTACGCACAGCCCGGTGGCCCTCTTCCGTTTGGCAGCGGAAGCCGAGCGCAAATCGTTGATTCCGGCCGTGAGCTACGATGCCGAAGAGGTATCGGGGCAAGAGGGCGCGTTTTCGGTCGTAGTGCTCGAAAACGAACATGCCCGGCTTCATGGCTATTACGTCGCGGCCGAAAGCATGGAAGGAAAATGGGTGAAGCGAGATGCCTGCGCGCGAGTCTGGTAGGCGGACCATACTCGCGTATGAAATTCGCGGCCCCAAAAGCCATCGTTGGTCGATATGCATTCTTGAGGCCGTCATGGAAATACCACGAACCTTGCGTGGCTGCCGGCTTGGCGATTGTTTCGCGACGGCTCGGACGAGGCGCGAAACCTCTTCACCCAGCCTCTGGAATAGCCCGATTACGGGGGATCAACGATTAGCCCTCGCGCCGATTGAGCTGTTGATGCACCAAGCGGTACAAATCCGCGCAGGGTATGGGTTTATTTTCCTTGCCCCAGCTACGGCTATCGCCGCTAAACCCAGGTAATAAAATGGATTGACCATTTTTCAGCAACAACTTCACATCCAGCACGGGGCCAGCCCCCTGCGTCTGCAATACGGCGTCTTTTATTTCATCCCAGCGGTAAGCAGCCGGTTTGCGAAATCCCTGATAAACCAGCGCAATGCCTTGCCGATCAATCGTCAATCCCCGCAGCGTGCCATGTCTGGCAAGCACAAAGGAAGTGAAGAGCAGCAGCCCGAACACGATGTTCGCGATATTGCCGCCGTTACTTGTCGCCCAACCGATGATTGCGAGGGGCACCGGCAGACAAGGCACAAACCAGCGCAGAAAGAGGGTTTCTTTTGGTGCGCTCAATATTGGCGGAATATCCGGTATAGGTCGTCGCATGTTCAGGAATATCTGGGTGCACAGCGCTTCATAATCGGCCAGACGGCGGTCTATGCGTATCAGATCGCGGCATTTCCCCTGCAAAATCAATGCGCCCTTTGTTGAATTGAGGTCATAGTGAGCGTCGTCGATATCCATCCAACGTACCAGCGCATCGGCTTTATCAAGATGTGCCGGCCATAATCCTTCTTCATTCATCACCAGCGCGCAGGTTTGCCTGCCGCGGTGGTATCGCCATTCGCGGCGTAGCGCGTACAGCACCACGGCGAGAAGTAGACCAATGATGATGAAAAAGAATACCTGCCCTCCACTCAATTGCATTTGCAACGCTCCTGCCCAGAAACACCGGTGGCACGGTAAACCGTGCCACATCGAAAAACAACGCTCCCTGATCTTGGTCGGTTTTGTTCGGTTGATCGGCTCATTCCGCAACCGTTCAGGCGGGATATGAAATCCCCCGACCAAGCCCTATAAAGCGGCTTAACCGGGGGAATGCCACTAGCGCATTTCAAACGCCTCCTGATGAAAGCGGAATTTACCGTGCCATGCGGCGCGCAACCCCTTTGCCAGGCTTTCCGCTAAGCCGCGCGGGCCGCAGAACCAAATTTCGGCGGGGCGAGCATCGTTCTGACCGGTCGCAATGTTTGTGGCATCGAGCCTGTTGCCCTGACGGTCGCCATGGATATGCAAATGGATACCAGGCAGGGCGGTACAGAGTTGTGTCAGACGGGGAACGAAGGGGTCGTTGTCGCGATCCCGTGTGCAATAGTGCAGATCGGCTGCGGGGGCCGCCTCGGGGTGCGCCTGGAGCGATTCCAGCCAGGCGAGGAAGGGCGTGACACCGATGCCTCCGGCGATCCAGACTTGTCGCGCATTCGGGTCACGGCGTGCAAGGTCGAAGCAACCGTAGGGCCCTTCTATTTTTACGGCCTGACCGGAACGCAGCCGACTGGCGAGCTGGCCGGTGTAGTCGCCCAGCGCCTTGATCTGGAAAGAGATTGTACGGTCGCCCTGGTCCGCGCTGGCGATGGTGAAGGGATGCGCGCCTTCTTTCGGATCGAAAGTGACGAAAGCGAACTGGCCGGAACGATGGCCGCGCCAGCTACTGCCGAGCTGGCAGCGCACGGTAAGGATATCGGCAGCGGGATGCTCGACAGCGGTGATGGTGCCCGAAACCTGGCGAGCACGGCCGATGCGGCCAGCCAGTGTGTATACGCTGCCGTACAGGCCGGCGCAAAGCAGCAGAGCGAGCAGCACGCCCACGGGTTGCGTCCAGTAATCGGCCGGTGCCATCAGGATGGTATGGAAAGCGAGCATCATGTACAGCACGGGCATGACGCGGTGAAGAAAGCGCCAGGGCCGGTAGGGAAAGCGTTTCCATAACGCCAGCAGCAGCAGCGCCAGCAGTGCGTAGACGGCCCATTCGCCCATGTCCTTGGCAAGGTGGTGCATGATTTCCGACAGGCCAGTGCGTGGCACCTTCGGAATGCGTCCTTCGAGGCCGATCATGTCCTTCAGGATTCCGCCCGACAGTTCGATCAACCAATGCAGGGCGGCGAAGATACCGGCGAAGATACCGGCCCATTTGTGGGCGCGGTACATGCGGTCCAGACCGCCAAACGGTTTTTCGAGCCAAGCGGGGCGGATTGCGAGAAACATGGCGAGCGACATCAGGGCCATGGATAGCAGCCCGCTCAAATAAATCGCTTCCCGCCGCGCCACCCACGGCAGGCTGCCGCCGGTAGCTGTGCCGGCAACGAGAACATCCCAGCCCCAGGCGAGGGAAACGAGTGCGAGCAGACCGACAAGCAACTTTTTCATGATAAGCCTCCCAGTGGATTAGTTCGGTGCGGTCTGGGGCGCGCTTTCGGATTGCGGCACGTCGTCACGGCATCGTCTTTCGTTGCAATCGGCGGAATAACGCTGGTTATTTGGCGCACGAGCGCCGCCGTATTCGCCGCGCCGGGAACCGCGCCATTCCGAGTGCTTGATTTCACCCGTCTGCGGATTGACGTGCAGTTCGACCCGCCGGCCATCGCGGTCGATTGCCTTGACCTCGTAATAGCCGCGCTCGCGCTCTATTTTCCTCACGTCGCGATAGCCAGCCTCCTCAACCTTGCCGTATATCTGTGGAATCGACAACCATTGGCGCTCGCCGCCTCCAGCGGCCTGATCGTTCTGCGCGAACGACGGCGGCGAAAAAACGCACATGGCAAGAAACGAAGAAATGACTGTGGTTTTAAGCAAAGCACGCATGGCTGAATCCTCCGGAGTCGTGTGATGAGGTAAGGCTGTTCAAGAGATGGCGGTTTGTTCGATGCCTTCGCATTACTCGTCGTAATAACCGTCGGCGGCACCGGCATGACAGGCGGCGCAGTTGGCCTTGGTACGCACGTCCTTGTGCCGCCACTCCCAATCTGGAATCTCGCGGTGCTCGCGTATCCACTTGGGCAGTTCGGTGATGCGCAATGGCGCGCTGCCCGGCGTGACGCCACGGAGCAAGCTGTGGCTGTAACGCCGGCCGCCGGTATCGGCCGCGTTGGCGACGAGGTAATTGGTTATGCGCGCGGCGGTGTCCGCATCGACGCTGGTATCGTCGCCAAAATGGTTTTGCAGGTCGCCCATCATCCGTTGCCACGAATCGGCCGGCAGCATTGACGGGGCGAAAGCCAGATGGCAACCGCCACATTCTTCCTGGACCACCGGATCCGTAACGGGCGCGTAGAAATGGTTGCCGCCGGCCTGGGTGCGCCCCAGCACGATGGCCGAAAAAAACAGCGCGATAAGGCCAAGAAAGAGCGGACGATAAGGAATGCGCGAAGGCGTGTTCATGGAATTTTCCTCGAAGGTCGTTTCGGCTTACTGGCCGATCATGTAGGTAAGCCAATCGCCTTTTTCCTGCGGCGTGCATTCGCGCCCCAGCACCTCGTTGCAATTGCGCTTGAACCACTTTTCCACCTTGGCCGGGTCCGTATAGCGCGCCGGCGTAATCGATACCGCTGCGGCGTCGATCGTCTTTCCAGCTGGCGTGCGTCCGGTTTCGCGCGGGTCCGTACCGTGACAGGTGGTGCAGGACGGCGTATCCGGCTTGCCGCCGGCCGCGTTGCTGGTATGTAGTTCCTGGCCGCGCTCGGCGGAAAAGCCGGCTGCCTTGGCCGCCGTGGCATATTGCGCCAGCAAGTCTTCACGCGGACCGGCGGTGGCCGTTGTAGTGAAAGCGAACAAAGCGATAATCGCGGCGACGGAAACGGGGAGTGGAAAAGCGCGTTTTTTCATGATTTCTTCCGGCAATGGAATCTATGAAACGCACTATGCCGCGCGCGCATTGAACACAAGCTGAGACGACGATTCATCTTGCGTTCAGCATCGGCACACGAACTGGAGGGTGGAAGTGCCTTGGCGCATCGCGGATATCCGGGCGAATGCGCGCGCGGGCGGAGCGGGTGGATCGGCCTCGGGCAAGCTTATGCAAAAGCGGTATGCGCTTGTGTGCCCGGCCTTTCCGGCCGACAATTCTCCAGTTTCCGATTACGGACCGGGCCTTACTCTCCTACCCACGAATGCGCACAGTCATTCTCGCCGCCATCGGCCTATACCAACGCCATCTTTCCCCACGTAAAGGCTACTGCTGCGCGTATCGCACCCACACAGGGAAGAAAAGCTGCTCGGCGCTCGGATTTCGCGCCGTGCGCAGATATGGAACGATTCTCGGGTTCCTGGTTTTGCGCCGCCGCTTATATCTTTGCGGCGTGGCTTATCGGCGTTACGCGGATTTGCCATTGCGCCCCCGTCCACCGCGCGGCCAGCGCGGGGATTGCGACCCCGGTTGCGATATGCCGTGCGACGGCCCAGGTGATGGCTGCGATTGGCTGCATGGGAAAAAAGCCTGCGATGCCGCCGATTTCTGCGAGTGCCTGAATTGCGATTTCCCGAGCCGGAAACGCAAAGAAAAGGGTGGGGAGCAACACATCCACCTTCCACCCCGGCGGTAGGCGAGGAAAAAGACAAAGCGCTGTATTTGCCGTGGTTACGGCCGAAAGCGCAGATTCAGTGCGGCAATGACGTGAAAGTGCGCTGCCCCCTCACACACAAAGCGCGTACTGCGCACGGTGCGACAGTACGCGCGCTACCACCTGCCTTGAGCGCCTAAACGTGAAAGTGCGACACCGACTCCTGAAGGCTGGCGGCGAGCTGTTCCAATTTGCGGGCTGCATCGACTGTTTGTTCGATGGCAATGTTGTTGTCCTTGGCCATGCTGGCGATTTCGTCGATGCTGCCGGCCACCTGCGTGCTGGACCGGCGCTGCTCTCCGGTAGCCTCGGCAATACGGTCCAGGCCTTCGCCGACTTCGGCAACCGATGCGTTGGCGGCAACGAGCACGCTGGAAACGGCATCGGCCGTGTGCCGGCTCGATTCGAGGTGCGTCAGGCCGCGCGCGATGGAATCCTGCACCGAGCCGGATTGGTGCGTGATGTCTCGCGTAATGGTGTCGATTTCGCTGGCCGAATGCGCCGACTTTTCCGCAAGCTTGCGCACTTCATCGGCCACCACGGCAAAACCACGGCCTTGCTCACCGGCGCGCGCGGCCTCGATGGCGGCGTTGAGCGCAAGCAGATTGGTCTGCTCGGCGATCTCGCGCACCTCCTGCGTCATCTTGGAAATAGCATGCGTCGATTGCACAAAAGCACCCGCTGCACCGGCCATGATATTCACCGCGTCTTCCACCTGCGCTACCGCGCCGATCAAATTCCCCAGGCTCTGCTGCCCTTCTTGCGAGCGCCCCAGGCTGTCGCGCGAACGTTCGCGCACCGTCTCGGTACTGGCGGCAATGTGCGCAATGCTGTCGGTCAGCGCATCGACGGCCGCCGCCGCCGCCACCGAACTATCGTTCTGACGGTGCGAACTGGCTGCCAGATTCGTTGCGCCTTGCGCCAGGTTACGCGCGGAATGCGTTACCGCCGCCGCCGAAGCGCTCACCTGGCGAACCAACTCGGCGATGGTGCCAAGCATTTTGTTGAAGCTGTTGGCGGTACGGCCGATTTCATCGTCCCCCGCAGCCGTCAGGCGGCGCGTCAGATCGCCGCCGCCTTGCGCGATATCGTCCAGGCTGGCGGCCAGACCGGCGAGCGGGCGGGTAACGAAGCGGCGGATGAACAAATAGACGAAACCGAGCAACGGCAGCGAAGCGATAACGGCAAAAAGAATGCTTTCGTTGCGAAATTTGGTAACAGCCGCATTCGCCTTATCGAGCGAAACACGCATGCTCACCGCGCCCAGCGGCGTGCCTTCGGGCACCTGGTGACAGAGCACGCAATCCTTGCCGAGGTAGTTTTTCGATGCCAGCGAGGGAATCACCGCGCGCAGATAATTACCGTCGCCTTCGACCTGCAGCACCATCGGGCCACCGGCCAACACCGCGCGCTCGGTATCGTCCAGCTTCTGTTCGGCGGCATTTCCCGGACCGTAAAGCTTGCTCACCGCCTCGCCGCGAATCACTTTCAGATCGTGCACCGCGGACAATTCCTTGATCTGATCCAGAAACACATCGCGCTGCCCGACCGTACCGGTAATCATCATGCCGGTCAGGCCAGCCATGGTCATTTCGTTGAGCGTGCTGGCGAAGTCCTTCGCCTGGTCGATCGCGGTATCCCGGCTGACCCGTGTTTCCCACACGATCATGCTGCTCCAGACGATTACCAGCATGAACCATATGGATCCGATCAAACGGACCCAGATCGGCGTATCGGCTAAACGGCGCATGGCTTTCCCTTTCCGCCACCGTGGTGTCGTGGCGTCGTGATGGTAGTGGCGATGTTTATTCTACGGCTGTGAAATGCACCACCTTTAGCTTATGTTAAAAAGCACATTATTCGGTTTTATGACATTGGCATTTTGCACATGACAGGTAAAGGGTTATCGTAGCGTCCTGGGCAAACCCCGTGCGTTGCCCGAAATCGCCCGGCCCCGCAACCGGCGCGTCGTTCTGCTTCATTTCTCATAGCTCATCAGGGGGAAATCACCGATGAAAAAAACCATCGTTCATACTGCTTTTGGCCTGCTCGCGCTTACCATCGCCGCCACCGCCTCGGCCCAAGTCAAGCCGGATGAACAAATCAAGTACCGCAAGGCCGGCTACTCCTTCATGAGTTGGAACATGGGCAAGATCAAAGCCAACCTGGAAGGCACCTACAACAAGGATCAAGTTGCCGCCGCCGCCAAGGCCATCGCCAGCATCGCCGGCTCCGGCATGGGCGCGCTGTACGGCCCGGGCACTGAAAAAGACGTTGGCGACCAAAAAACCCGCGTCAAACCGGAAATGTTCCAGGACAAAGCGGAAGTCGGCAAAATCGCCACCGATTTCAACGCCGCCGCGGTCAACCTTGCCACCGTCGCCGCCACGGGCGACCAGGGCGCGGTCAAGACCGCATTCGGCGAAGTCGGCAAGAACTGTAAGGCCTGTCACGACAAGTTCCGCGTCGAGGCCGATTGACCGCTGCGCGGGCCACGCCCGCGAACGGTGCGACAGACAAAAGCCACCGCAGGGTGGCTTTTTCACGTCCGCTTCCTTCCGAGTTCGCGCCGGCCTACGCTACCGATTTACCAATCCGGCGTCGCTTCGGCCGGCGGGGGCGGCGGAGGGGGCGATAACAGCCCGCCGCTGGCCACCCACAACACCGCAACGGCAATAACGAACGCAAAGAAAAAAGCGACCGCCCCACCGCCGCGCGCCGGCTTGGCATCAATTTTCTCGACTTCCTTCACCCCGGTAATCATCGGTTTTACCAAGTTGTTTTTCTTCACTCGCAGGTAGAACGCAATGCCGCCGATGTGAAGCGCCACCAGGGTGCCTATCACCCACATATTCTGGCGGTGCAGGCCGGTCAGCCAGTCGCTGTCGCTCTTGGGCACAAGCGAATAAAGCGGCCCGTTGAAGGCGATGTCGTCGTTCGACACCAACCCGCTGACCACCTGAAAACCCAATATCGCCAGCATGGCGAGCACCGACAGCGCGCCCAGCGGGTTATGCCCCAGCCCGCGCCACTGTCCGCGCAGATAAGCGACGATGCGGCCGGGACCGGGAACGAAATGGTGGAAACGCGCATACGTCGAACCCACCACGCCCCAAACGATACGGAAAGCCAGCAGCCCGGCAATAGCCAGCCCAAACCAGCCATGCCAGACGATCAGATTGCCGCCGACCAAGCCGGTCACAAAGGCGGCAACGACGCACAACAGCAGGGACCAGTGGAAAACACGGAGGGGTAAATCCCACACCTTGATCGAGTGAGTTGTCATGACGCGACTCTCCGGTCGATGGGAAACCCTACTATTTTATTCCCTTTTGCCAATAGGGCGCTTTTTCGCGGCCCGCGCGGACCGTTGGCTGGGTTGCGCGGCTCCCGCGCGAGCGGCGAGAAATTCCGCCAAATGCCGCCCCGTGTGGGACTGCGCACAAGCCATTGCCGCTTCCGGCGGACCTTCCATCACCACGGCGCCGCCGCCCTCCCCGCCTTCCGGGCCGAGGTCGATCAGCCAATCGGCCTCGGCGATCACGTCGAGATCGTGCTCGATCGTCAGCACGGTATGGCCGGCGTCGGTAAGGCGGTGGAGCACGTGGATCAGCTTATCCACGTCGGCCATGTGCAGGCCGACCGTGGGCTCGTCGAGCACGTACAAGCTGTGTTTGTCCGCCGCCAGCGGCACGCCGCCGGTATCGATGGGGTCGCCAGCGCGGTTTCTCACCTTCGCCAGTTCGGAGACGAGCTTGATGCGCTGCGCCTCACCACCGGAGAGCGTGGGGCTGGGCTGGCCCAGCGTCAGGTAGCCGAGGCCGACGTCCTGCAACAACTGCAGCGGATGGGCAATGGCCGGGTGGGCGGCGAAGAATTCCACCGCCTCATCCACCGCCATCGCCAGTACGTCAGCCACCGTTTTGTCGCGCCAACGCACTGTCAGCGTTTCGGGGTTGAAGCGCGCGCCGCCGCAGGTTTCGCACGGCATTTTCACGTCGGGGAGGAAGTTCATCTCCACCGTGATCCGCCCTTGCCCGTCGCACGCCGGGCAGCGCCCGGCGCCGGTGTTGAAGGAGAAGCGCGACGCGCTCCAGCCGTGGGTGCGAGCGTCGAAGGTGTCGGCGAACAGTTTGCGGATGGTGTCCCAGAAGCCGATGTAGGTCGCGGGGCAGGAACGTGGCGTTTTGCCGATGGGGGTCTGGTCCACTTCGAGCACACGGCCAATCTGCCGCCAGCCGGTGATGGCGCGGCAACCGGTCGGGGCGTCCGCCGTCTCCGTTTCTTCCGGCGTTTGTCCCCGGCGGCGGGCACGGACGGCAGCAGGATCGCCAATCAGTTTTCGCAGGTTGGCGTGGATGACGTCACGCGCAAGCGAGGATTTGCCCGAGCCGGATACGCCCGTGATGACGGTTAGCCGCGCCAGCGGCACGCGCGTGTCGATGCCGCGCAGGTTGTGCAGCGTCGCCCCGGCGACACCGATGGCCGGGTGCTCGGCCGTTACCGCCCGGCGCGGGCGCAGCGGATGCTGCAGCGGCTGGCGCAGGCAGGCGCCGGTGGCAGAATTTGGGGCCGCCATCAGGTCGGACAGGCGGCCTTCGGCGACAACCTCCCCGCCACGCACACCAGCGCCAGGGCCGAGGTCGATAACGTGGTCGGCGCGGCGGATGGTGTCCTCATCATGTTCCACCACGAGCACGGTGTTGCCACGGTCGCGCAGCGCTTCCAGCGTGTCGAGCAGCAGGCGGTTGTCGCGCGGGTGCAGGCCAATGGTCGGCTCGTCGAGGATGTAGCAGACACCGCGCAGGTTCGAGCCAAGCTGGGCGGCAAGGCGGATGCGCTGCGCCTCGCCGCCGGAAAGCGTGGGCGCCGCGCGGTCCAGCGCAAGATAGCCGAGGCCGACGTGGCGGAGAAAATCCAGCCGGCCGCGAATTTCGGCGATGAGATCGCGCGCGATGTCGGCCTCGCGCGGGGCGAGTTCGAGCGCGGCGAAGAACGTCTCCGCCCGCTCCACCGCCAACGCGGCAAGCTGGTGCAGGCCACGGTCGCGGAAGCGCACCGCGCGCGCCACCGGATTGAGGCGCGCGCCGGCACAGGCGGGGCAGGCTTCGTCGGTGGCGACAATGTCCTCAGCCTCGCCGAGATCGAGTTCGTCCGGGTTCTCGACCCGGCCCGTGGTCGCCAGCCCGGTACCGTAGCAACTTGGGCACCAGCCGTGCTTGGCGTTGTAGGAAAACAGGCGCGGATCGGGTTCGGGAAAGCCGGCGCCGCAACTCGGGCAGGCGCGCAGCGTGGAAAAAGTGATGGCCGTGGCGCCCAAGCCGCCGATTTCCAGCACCTTGAGCACGCCCTTGCCATGTTCCAGCGCCTCGCCCGCCTGCTGGCGCAACGCCGCTTCGTTTTCCGGCTGGATGACCGTCATGCCGACGGGCAGTTCGATGTTGTGTTCCTTGTAGCGGTCCAGCCGTGGCCATTTCGCCGTCGGCAGATATTCGCCATCCACGCGCAACTGCGTATAGCCCTTGCCGCGCGCCCACTTCGCCAGATCGGTGTACAAACCCTTGCGATTGACCACGAGCGGCGCCAGCACTTCCACCGAGCGGCCACGGAAGTCGCGCTGGATCTGGGCAACGATGGCCTCGAAACTTTGCGGCGTTACCGGCACGTCGCAGCGCGGGCAATACTGCGTGCCGAGCTTGACGTAGAGCAGGCGCAGAAAGGGATGGATTTCGGTCAGCGTCGCCACCGTGCTCTTGCGTCCGCCACGGCTGGTGCGCTGTTCGATGGCAACCGTCGGCGGAATGCCGAACAAGCCATCCACGTCCGGCCGGCTTGCCGGCTGCACGAACTGGCGCGCGTAGGCGTTGAGCGATTCGAGGTAGCGCCGCTGACCCTCACCGAACACGATATCGAACGCCAGCGTCGATTTGCCCGAACCAGACAGGCCGGTGATGACGGTGAACTGGTCGCGCGGAATGCGTAGGCTGACGTTTTTCAGGTTGTGTTCGCGGGCATGGTGGATATCGATGACCGGCTGCGCCACGACACGATATGTAGCGCGCTGCTCCGCCACCGCGAAAGGCGCGCGGCGCGTTTTTTCCAAGGCCTCAGCGTAAGCGCGCAAGGCCTGCCCAGTGTGCGAGCCGGGGTGTTCGCGCAGTGTGGCCGGCGTGCCCTCGGCGACAATCCGCCCGCCCTCCTCGCCGCCTTCCGGGCCAAGGTCGATGATCCAGTCGGCAGCGGCGATCACGTCCAGGTTATGTTCGATGACAATCAACGAATGGCCGCCGTCGAGCAGCTTGCCGAAGGCGCCGAGCAGCGTGGCCACGTCCTCGAAATGCAGGCCGGTGGTCGGCTCGTCGAACAGGAACAGCAGACCGGGGCCGGTGTTTTCCTTGGCGTTCTTCGCGCTCTTCGCTTTTTTCGCCCCTTTTGCCTCGGCAAGATGGCCGGCGAGCTTGAGCCGCTGCGCCTCACCGCCGGATAGCGTCGGCACCGGCTGGCCCAGGCGCAGGTAATCGAGGCCAACATCGGCCAGCGGCGCGAGCGCGGCCAACACCTTGGGCTGGTCGGCGAAGAAGGTAAGCGCCTCGCGCACGGTCATCTCCAACACACCGGCCACCGAAACATCCCGCCAGCGCAGTTCCAGCACCTCGGGCCGGTAGCGCTTGCCGTCGCAATCGGGGCAGCGCAGCCAGACATCGGACAGGAACTGCATCTCCACATGCTCGAAGCCCGAGCCGGTACAGGTCGGGCAGCGGCCGTTGCCGGAATTGAAGCTGAAGGTGCCGGGCGTGTAGCCGCGCCGAGCGGCTTCGGGCAACGCGGCGAACAGGGCGCGGATGGTGTCCCACGCGCCGACGTAGCTGACCGGGTTGGAACGCGAGCTCTTGCCGATCGGCGACTGATCCACCATGACCACGCCACGCAGCAACTCGGCCCCTTGCAGGCGCTCGAACGCGCCGGGGCGCTCCGCCGCCTCGCCGAAATGTTTCGCCAGCGCGGGATAAAGCACATCCTGAATCAGCGTCGATTTACCCGAACCGGACACGCCGGTGAGGCACACCAAGCGTTGCAGCGGGAACGCGGCGGAGATGTTCCGCAAATTGTGTTCGCATGCGCCATCGATCACCAGGCGCGGCGTGGCCGCTTCCGTGGCCAAATCAACCGGGCGCAAGGGGCGGTCGATGGCGACGCTTTTCCGCCCGGCAAGCCACGGCCCGGTAATCGACGCCGGGTTGGCGGCGATTTCGGCCGGCGTGCCGCGCGCGACGATGCAACCGCCGCGCTCGCCGGGGCCAGGGCCGATTTCGAGCAACTCGTCGGCGGCCATCATCACCTGCGGATCGTGCTCGACCACCACCAGCGTATTGCCGGCATCGCGCAGCCGCGTCATCACGCCGAGGATACGGTCGATGTCGCGCGGATGCAGGCCGATGGACGGCTCGTCGAGCACGAACAGCGTATTCACCAGCGAAGTACCGAGCGCGGTGGTGAGGTTGATGCGCTGCACCTCGCCGCCGGACAGCGTACGTGACTGGCGATCCAGCGTCAGATAACCGAGGCCGACATCGGCGAGGTAATCGAGCCGGGTACGGATTTCGCCCAGCACCAGCGCGGTGGCCTCGTCCGCCGCGCTGGACGGAGCGAGCGCGGCGATGGCTTCGCGCACGCGCGTGATCGGCAGCGCCGACAATTCGTGGATAGCCAGTCCCTTATCGTTTTTCTCGTTCTCGGTTGGCAAACGCCACAACAACGCCTCCGGCTTCAGCCGTGCGCCAGCACAAGTGGGGCATTCGGCATAGCTGCGGTAGCGCGACAGCAGCACCCGGATGTGCATCTTGTAGGCCCTGGTTTCGAGCCATTCGAAGAAATGGCGCACGCCGTACCACTTGCGCGGCCACGACGACTCCCAACTCTTCCAGCCCTCATCGCCCTCCAACACCCAGCGGCGATGCTCCGGCGGCAGGTCGCGGAATGGCACGTCCATCGCCACACCGTGCTTCTTCGCCATTTTCACCATGTCGTCCTGACATTCGCGGAAACTCTGCGTCTGCCACGGCTTGACCGCCCCCCCGGCCAGCGTTTTCGCTTCGTCCGGAATGACGAGGGAAAAATCCACGCCGATCACGCGGCCAAAACCCCGGCAGGTGTCGCAGGCACCGATGGGCGAATTGAACGAAAACAGTCCCGGCGTAGGATCGGCGTAGCGGATATCGCACGCCGCGCAGTGCAGATCGGCCGAATAGCGCCAGGCAGCTTCCTGCTTATCCTCACCGCTGGCGAACACCGCAAGCCGCCCGTGGCCGCGCTGCAAGGCGGTTTCCAGCGCCTCGGCCAACCGCGCCAGCTCGGCCGACGACAGGCGGAAACGATCCTGCACCACCTGCAACACCCCGCCGCCATTGCCGTCCGCCTCGCCGTGGACGCGGGTATAGCCCTGGCGGGCGAGCAATTCGGTGACTTCGACAGAGCTGAAATTGGCCGGCACCGCCACGGGAAAGCACACCGTCAGGCGCGGATCGCCCTCCTCCGCACAACGCCGGGCCAGATCGACGGCGATGCTGTCCGGCGTATCGCGCCGCACCGGCTCACCGCAGCAGCGGCAATACAAGCGGGCGGCACGGGCGTAGAGCAGCTTGAAGTGGTCGGCCAGCTCGGTCATCGTCCCGACCGTCGAGCGCGACGTGCGCACCGGGTTGGTCTGGTCGATGGCGATTGCCGGTGGCACGCCGTCGATGCGGTCTACTTGGGGCCGGTCCATGCGGTCGAGAAACTGCCGCGCATAGGGTGAAAAAGTCTCCACATAACGCCGCTGCCCCTCGGCGTAAAGCGTATCGAACACCAACGACGACTTACCCGACCCCGATACCCCGGTGACGACGGTGAGGCGGTTCAACGGCAGATCGAGCGAGAGATTGCGCAGATTGTTCTGGCGCGCGCCGCGAATGCGGATGCTGTCTGACGAGGCGGTGGAATCGGAGGAGTCGGCGGACATGGGCGAGGCCAGAACGGTGGGAACGTCGATTCTAGCCGTTGCCGCTGGCGACGGCCTCGGAGGTGTGTTCCACATCACCAAGGCCTGGGAGCAAGCGCCTTAGCGGCGGAGGCAAACAGAAGGTGGTGCTCCGATGATCCGCAGGAACGGATTGTTAAACCTGGGCGGTTGCGGCCCGCATTTTTTCCTTCACAAGCGCAAGAAACGATGCTCGCTCGATTTTGTCGTGAAAAGCCCTGTTTGGGATCACATGAGCAAGATGAGGAGACACATAGATGCCCACGAACCCAGGGCGCGAGACTGCCTTAACGACACCAGGCCAGTAGAAAAAGAATCTATTGAACTTCGTTTCCTCGAACAGCGCTTCAGGCTGAATCTCGAGAGTGTGCGTGGTCAGTACCGCGCCGTTTTTGCGCGAGAACAACCAAATAGCATTAAACAAAAACTGGAAAATCCACAATCCCACGTACCACACAAAAGTAGTGATAAAGGCGAGAGTTACGGTGCCATTGCTTAATTCAGTTTGAAAGATAAATACGCAAAGAACTATCCACAGACCTTGCATGGCAGGAGACAAAAACTGGTGGATAGAGTTGAAAACAAGCAGATCGGAAAATCTGTTTTCGTATTTAATAAGCATATTTTAAAAGGCTGAATTTAATGCTCAACGCGATGAGCATCATACTGACGAGTCATAATGAGAATGTACAGACAGCTTTTCGTTACCACCGCGCTTTTCCACAGTTTAACGCGGTGAACACCGGCAACTGCCGGATTGATATGTTCGGCGTGCGCCGCGAACACGGATGTTGTTTGCGGGTCGGCGAAGTTGTTGGAGCAAGCGGCAAGGCCGATTACGGATTCAGCCGAAACACCCGCATGCCCTCACGCTCGCTACGCCAGAAAGCAAACAGTTCGTTGCCGCGCGCCAGCGCGCGCGGCTGATCGTTGGCGCCGTCGGTGGCGGCAAGTTCGAGGGGGCGGAAGGTATAGCCGCCGTCGTCCGACACCTCGGCACGCAGGCGGGTTTTTTCGCCGTCGAATTCTTTCCACACGATAGCGAGATGGCCGCCGCCAGCCGCTAGATCGGCGTGCTCGGCGCGCGGGCCGCCGACGGGACGTTGCCCGGCGACGGTAAGCGCATCGCCGTCGCTCTTTTCCAGCCGGCCGTAGAACACGCGGCCCTTGCCGTCCTTCTGGTTGAACCAGACGGCGTGGCGCGTGCCGTTGGCATCGACCGCCAGCGAGGGGCCGTGGTGCGGGCAGCCGTCGAGTTTCCAGTGGTCGAAGGTGGCGCGCTGAATCGTCTGTGGTGTGCCGTCCGCGTTCAGGCGTGTGAGTGCGTGATCGCGTTCGTTGGGTTCGAAAACGTGCCGCCACATCAATAGCGGTGCGCCGTCGGCATCGACGGCGGTGGCAATGCGGCAGCATTCGCAGGAGTGGTCGGCGATTTTCCGTTCTGGCTGGAAGCTCTGACCGCCGTCGGTGGAGACGGCGGCGTAGATGGCCGCGCCGCGATAAGGGGGAGCCGTTTTAGCGGCGTTTTTTTCGGTGGCGATCAGGTCGCGCTTGTCGATCCACGCGACGACAACGCGCCCGTCACCGGCCACGAGCAGCGATTCGAAGCGGTGGGTGATTTCGGCGCGGTCCCGATGCACGGTGATGGGCGGGTCGAAATGCTGGCCGTCGCTGGCGCGGGCGAGGCGGATTTCGCCCGAATAGGGTTTGCCGAGCGGTTTCGTCCATGTCACAAGAATGGCGCCGTCGCGCGCGAAGGTGATCTTCGGGCGGTTTTCACCGTCGGAGGAAATGGCTTCGGGCTGGGCGTTGACCGTGATCGACGACGACCAGCTTTGTCCTGCGTCACCGCTGCGGTGGAGAAGCAAGTGCTCGCCTTCCTTGCTGACTGCGTACAGGCTGCCGTCCGGCGCGAAGGCGGCGGATGTGCCCAGTTCCGGGCGTGCCTTGCGTGCCGGTGACGAAGCCTCGGGAGACATCGCGTGGGTGTGCGGCGCATCCGCCAGGCAGATGCTGGCGGTAGTCGCCAGCGCCGCGCCCGTGGCGAGCAACGCGACGAGGGAAAGCGGTCGGATCATGATTTTTCCAAAGAAATGGGGGCGTGTATTGGCAGACTTAGGGCCGGCTCAATAATCGAATTTGAGTTCGGCGACGACGGTGCGTTGCGGGTAGGGGTGGGCGGCGTAATAGCGTTCGTTGTTGAGGTTGTCGATGCCGAGCGCGAAGTTCCACTGTTTGGCGAGCCGGTAGAGCACGCGCGCATCGACGACGAAGTAGCGGCTGACGCCGCCATAGGTGTCGGAGTGGGTGTCGATGTTGCTCAAGGTGTTGTACTGGCGGCCGCTGTAGCGCGCGGCCAGCGTGTAGGCAAGGCGGTCGCCCTGCCGGTAGGTGGCGGCGAGCGTGGCACGCCAGTCGGGCACGCGCGGTTGTTTGTTGCCGACCGTGGCGGGAGCCTTGTCGTTTTTGGTGATTTCGGAATCGGCGTAAGTAACGCTGCCGGTGAGGTCCAGCCCTGCGATGCCCACATCCACAGCTTGATAGGCGACCTCGATGCCGCGCGTGCGGATTTCGTCGATGTTCTGGATGTTGGTGATGTTGGGGAGCACGGTAACGTTGGTTTGCGAGTAGAGCGCGTCCTTGGCGTTTTCCTGGAACAGGGAAATGCGCAGCAGGCCATTGCCCAGGTCGCGCTCGGCGGTCAGTTCGGCGGACAGCGCCTTTTCCGGTTTTAGGTCGGGATCGTTGTTGACGATGGTGTTGAGGTTGATGCTGCCTTGGTACAGCTCGGCGACTGTCGGCATGCGGTAGGCGCGCGCGAGCGAAAAGCGCAGCGCCCATAGCGGAGAGGCCTGGAAGGATAGCGCCGCCTTGGGCGAGAAGAAGGTTTCGCGGCGCGCGTCGTAGTCCAGCGTGCTGGCGGGGTCGGAAATGGCGCCGTCGAACGCGCGCCAGTGTTCGAGGCGGCCGCCGATCGTCAGTTTCCAGTCGGGCATGAAGCGCCACGCATCCTGTGCGTACAGCGCCTGCGTTTCTGTTTTGCCGGCAAAGGCGGAGCGCCGGGAACCGGCGCTACCGTGCAGCCAGTCGGCGGTGTCGGAAACCAGCGTGTCCAGCTCGTAAAGGTCGTAGTGGTAGCCGAAGCTCACCGCATGCTCTCCTTCGGCCAGCCCCGGACGCCAGTTGCCGCGCAGGTCGAGCGTGTGCCAGCCGGTGCCGTCCATGTCGGTGATGCGCCCGGGCGCGGCGCCGTTCCACGCCGCCGGCACGGCCACGGTGGGCGCGCGGGTGATGTCCTTGCTGTAGTCGTAGAGGCTGGCGATAGCCTCCCAATCCCATTCGCCGCCGGTTTTGGTTTTCAGCGCGAGGCCGTGCAGCCAGTGTTCCTGCTCGGACTTGGACGGGCCAAAATCGGTGGCGGCGATGGTGTATTGCTTGCCGCCGATGTTCACCTTGCCGCTATAGACGGGGTTGCCGGCGGCATCGCGCAGGTAGGAGTCGACATCGCTATCGGTATCGTTACCCCACCACCCGAGCGTGTAGCTGGCTTGCAATTGGGGGGTGATGTCGTAGGCAAGCTTGAGCTTGGCGTGATCCTGCACCGTATGCGTGATGCCGGTCGCGCCCAGCACCAGGCGCGCGTCGCCGTTCGGGTCGCGGTCGGGAACGGCGCCGCTCACCGCACTGCCGCTAGCCGGTGTGGTTGAGATCGGCTTGGTGACGAAAGTCATCGGCTGCCCGCGACTATCCAGGTGGTTGAAATTCATCCACCACGATAGTTCGTTCTGACGGCTGCCGAACGCGGCGCTGAGCTGGTGGCCGGCGTAGCTCGCGTCGGTGCCGTACAGATCGAAGTTCTGCCAGAAACGTTGCGCCGTGGCGTGCGCCTCGAACCGCTCGGGCATGCGCGTGGTCATGTTGATCGCCGCGCCCATCGCGTTACCCGGATAAGCGGCTGAGAATGGACCGTAGACGACGTCGATGCGCTCGATTTCCTCCGGCGTGACCAACCCCCAACGTGGCGGATAAGCGTAGCTGTTGCCGAGCAGGTTGGAGAGCAGCAGGTTATCCGCATAGACCAGCGAACGGGCGCTGACCAAGGTGCCCGACGAGCGCGAGGCGACGATGCCGTTGGTGTCGCCGATGAAGCGCTTGCGGATTTGCAAGCTGGGCAGATACTTGAGCGCGTCCTCGGTGTTGATAACGTTGATCGATTCTTCCATTTGGACCGCCGTCACACCTTCGCTGACCGCTGGCAGATCGCGCGGCACGGCGCTGGCCGCGCCACTTCCGCCGCCGGTGACGACGACTTCGCCGAGTTGTTTGTCGGGTTCGGTGGTTTCAGCCGCTGCCTGCGCGAAAGGCAAGCCGCCTAGTGAGGCCAGCGCCGCGACGAGGGCGCGGCGGCGGACTGTTTTTTGTTGGAACACAGGGAATCTCCAAATCAGAGGCAACAAGGGCCGTGGCCGGCCCCGATGCGGGAATGCGATAGCGTTCGGACTCAGCGGACGTTGGCGGCGATCCAGTCGTTCAGCCGGCTTTCGGACACGATCCCGGAAACCGCTTCAGCGTGGTGCGCGCGGTCGTAGAAATACGTGCGCGGAAGTTCGCCGATCCAATCCGGGTCGACCTGGAAGCGCAGACGTTCCGGCATGTCGTCGGCAAACACCCACTGTTCCACTCGGCCTAGGCCAAAACGGCTGGCAAGCTGAGTCGCGCGCGATGCGTTTTCCGGCGTATCGGTGGCGACGAGCACAAGGTCCAGACGCGGATGGCGCTTTTTCAGCTCACCCATCGTTTTCAGCTCTCGTGGGCAGTGCACGCAGTCGATGGACCAAAAAACCAGCACGAAAGGCTGCCCCCGCCGCGCGGCGGCGATCTTTTCCAGGCTACCGGCGACGAAAGGGCGCACCGTTGCATCCGTTTCATGCGAAACCAGCTCACCCGCAGCCGACAAAGACGAAAGCAGTAACAACGGAACGAGAAAAAGCGTGCGTAACAACATGCTCACCTCCGGCGTGTGGGTGAAAACCGGGAAGACAAGGGATGAGACGGACCGGGCAGCCATCCGCACCATGCGAAACGCATCCGGTGCGGTAGCCGCAAAGCGTTCAGTAGCGGAAAAGCCAGCCCAAACCAGCGCTTACGCGCCTTGATTGCGTTGCGAACGGAAACCGCCCGTCAGGCGGTCGGGGAGATGGCGCGTGGAGGCGCGCGAGGCTGTACCGCCGACCAGGCGAAAAGCAGCCGTGCGGCAATGAAGAAAAGTGCGGGCTTCAGGCTTGGCCCGGCAGGCAAGGCGAAAGGCGGCAACGATGCGGACGGCAAACCCGCCATGCCGATGTGGCCGCAGCACAGCGGGCAATGCGCGAGTTGCGCCCCGTTCTCCCCGCTGCTTTGTCCATCCGCGCCGCCCGCTTTCCGCTGCAGATCGGCGACTAGATCGCTGAACCCGCGCGCTTCCTCTGCGCTGAGCGTAATCCAATGCTGCCCGCCGGCAGAGCAGATTTCAAGCTGGTAAGGCCCGTCCTCCCCCGCGCTGGCCATTTGCGTGGCCGCTTGCACGGTAGGCGCCAGCGTACCGAACAGCACTGCGAACAGTGCGATCCAGGCAAGGAGGCGTTGGCGGAAGCGGCTCATCGGATCAGAGTGGTCGAGCGTATTGGGAAGGTGTTTGGAGAAACACGGAAATTCTAACGGGTACTTTAGCGGACACGGCGGCGCGCGAAATTATTGCGCATCAAGCGGTTTCCTCCTGCACGCGGTGGTGCAAGCGCCGGATGCCCAGCCAAACCGCCACGGCGATAAAGGGAACCGCCACCGCCGCAGCAATATCCGGGCTGATCGGTATACCGAACGCCTGGGCGCCCTTGGCGGCATACGCCACCAGCCCCGCGCTGTAATAGGTGACGGCGGCAACGGACAGCCCCTCGACCGCCGCTTGGAGCAGAAACTGGGCTTTCTGGCGGCTGTTCATGGCGCTCAAAAGCTGCTGGCTGCTTACCTGCTGCTCGATTTCGACGCGCGTGCGCAGCAGGCTCGATACGCGGGAGATGCGCTCCGACAACGCCTGCTGGCGGCGCGCCGCCCAGGCGCAGGTCTGCACCGCCGGGTGCAGGCGCTTTTCCATAAACTCCCGCAGCATTTGCAATGTGGCTTGGCGTTCCTCGCGCAATTCCTCGGCGCGTTGGCGGACGATCTCGAAATACGCCTGACTGGCGGAAAAGCGCGCATGGGTGCGAGCGTACATGCCCTCCACTTCGGCGGCCAGGCGAGTGAGCTGCTTCAGCAGTTCCGGCTCGTTGTCGGTTTCAGCGTTGCGGATGCGCTCGGCCACTTCCGCCAGATCGCGCTCCGCGCTTGCCAGCGCGTACCCCACTTCACGCGCGACAGGTAGCCCCAGCGACGCCATCATGCGGTAAGTCTCGATTTCCAGAATGCACTGCACGAGGCGGCCAAGCCGTAAATCGCTCATGCCGCGCACCACGATCACCCAACGGCCGAAGCCATCCGCGTGCAAGCGCAGATCGGTATAGACACTGGCGCTTTTGCCGAACACATGCGCGCCGATCAGGCTTTCCTCAAGCAGCCATTGTCTGGCTTGCGGAGGAATGGTGTCGAGTGAAGCGGCGTCGGATGAAACCGCGTCTTCCCCGTCGTCCGCCTCTATGACCTGAATGTGCAGCCCCAGCAGGCATTGCCCGGGGAGTCCGGCCAGCCAGTCGCGCGACACGCTGGCTATTGGCATGGCCTCCGTGCCTTGCGTCTGCGGCCGCCAGAACGAGTAAGTGTCGAATTCGGTGTGCTGCTCCCAGCGCATGCGGGTGCCGCCGATATTGGAGATGATGTGCGAATTCTGCGCGCCTGGAACGGGCAGATGCCGGTTGGCGAGCAGCGCGCACAAGTGCTCCCGCACCGCCGCCGGGTCGGCCTCCACCAACACGATGTGCGACAACAGCAGCGGCGCCGTCATCGGCTCCGTGGGCCGTGCGTGCACTTCGTGGTGAAGCATCTCGCGCAGGGGATGAACCGCGCGCAGCGGAATATCCCCCCAGACTGCGGGTTCGGACGGCGTATCCGCACTACCGGGCGAGGCCGGGGCGGGTGTTTCGGAGCGGAATGTTGCTTGGCTTGTCATGAAGGCGCAGAAATGTAGAAAAGCTTGGATTACGCACCCATTTTCTCCAGATTTTGGCGAAAACGGCAATGAGGAATTACCGGTGCGACCTCATAAGGCGGAAATTTTCCTCATTTTGCCGCCTCGGGTGTCCCTCAGGTGTCTACATCCAGCTTACCGCGCAGCGATTTGACGCGCGGAACGACCTGCCGCCAACAATCCGCAGTGAAAAGCCGAAATACAGGAAGCCGTGCCCAAGTTGCCGCACGGTACCACCAGGAACCGTGCAGGGCGGCATATTTCCGGCAGCGGGCATGCAGCCATTCATCGTCGAACCCCGCCCATGCTCCCGCGATGCTCATCAGATTCACCGATACCGCGGGTGCCACTTCATAGTCGTGAATAGCGCGCACTTCGGCAAGCGAATAGGGGGAGGCGGCAATCACACGGGCGATATGGTCGAAATCGGCATCGGCCAACTTCGTATCCAGCCAGAATTCCGCCAACGCTTCCCAAACGGGCGCGCGGGTGATTAATTCCTGGGGAGAGAGGGCATTCAAAAAGCGCTGCTCCCGCCATTTGGCTCAGTCATGGTGCTGTGAGCGACTCGGGCAGATATGCCTAATCTGCCGAGCACTGCGCGGGCAGGAGATCGAGACGATTCGCTGCGTCAGTCAAAGTCTCTGATAAAAGCATTCATTTTAATTTCGCCATCTTTCATGATAACTGCATTAATGCTTTTATTCATTGGAATGTCATTGATAGTAATATCAGCATTATTTGCTTCAATTTTCACATTCTTAATATACAGAATTACATCATGGGCAAATACCAGCCGGTCCATATGCTGATTTTTCATGGTTTCGCCAGGCGACTGGCGTTCATCCTGATATCTAACGTCGCTTTCTTGTGCACCTCTAATCCAGATATTAATTTTTTTAGAAAAATTGAACTCTAAACGCAAAATATTTTCTTTGTTGTCGTTGCCCGCATAGCTTAGCGGAATCACCGGTAAGAAAAAAAACACACTCCATAAAAATCTGAAAGATAATTTCATGGGATTCCTCTTTTATTTAATGGTCAAAACCCACAAAAGCACCTAAACCGCCCCCAAAGCCCTAAATTATGCCGAACTATCTCATCAATGTTCCTCTGTTCGACAGTGCCATTGTATGCTCCCATTATGTTCGTTTCCCAGCCTGTTTGCGGCACAGAGTTACCACTTGCATCATCTCGATAACGATCATCGGCTCCCATTAAGTGGCCAGTCTCGTGCGCTGCAACCCAGGGGTCCGCATCTGCATACCAAGTTCCAGAATTTCCTCCGACTCCCCATACAAAACTACGCCCATTTATTCCTGCATCGCCGACAGTAATTTGGTTCTCTGCGCCTGAATCGTTGACGCCCACTTTTGCATTGATTCTGATGTTGCAATTGTAGTATTTCCAAACGCCAGCCCATTGACTATTTATTTCATTTTCCCATGAATTTGCTAGCGCAGGAGTTGCATTAGGCCCATTCAGTGAAATGCCCACATTGATTGCTACATCTCCGCCATTTCGCACAACTGTTGCATCAAGACCCAATTGATCGGTGTATTTAATGGGTATGTTTTTTGCGAAAGCATAAAAATTTATCCCTCCTGATAACCCAATTGGATCCTGAGTAAAATACCGCCCTATTTTTGGATCGTAATACCTATATCGGTTGTAATGCATCCCCGATTCCGAATCGAAGTGCTGCCCCTGGAATCGGATGGGCTGATACAGGTCATGGGGGTTATCTTCACTCAGCACATTGCCCCAAGCATCCAACTCGATCCGCCAGTCGATCTTCCCCTTTTCGTCGATCAGCGCAATGGGTGTGCCCAGGTGATCGCAGTGATACAGGTGGATCGTTCTTTGAGCGTCGTTCGTTTCCTCATCCAGCATCGCTTTGAGTTCTTGTGTGCTCGCCCCCGCCTGTTGCAGCCAGTGCCGGTTTTGTTCGCTCAAGTTCTCGTTCCGGAGTTCGTGCTCGATGGCGTCGAGCCGTTCGCGCTGCTCCGTGCTGAAGACGATGCCGCTTTGCTGTTCGATCTTGCGCGCGAGGCTTTGTCCGGGTGCATGTCTTCCGCCCTCGATGCGGATGAGCGGCACAAAACTGTTCGGCTGGTAGATCGTGTGGATGTGTGTGTCGCCCTGTTCAGTGAGCACCAGCCGGTCGCCATCCCAACCGTAGAAGGTGGCCTGGACTTCGCCAACGGGGGTGCCGTTCTCGTCGGCGTACGCCGTCTGTTTGACGACTCTTCTGCCGAAGGGATCGTAAAAATAATTGCTGGCCTGGACCGTGGCGCCCGACTCAATGCCGTAGCGGATCAGTCGGTGGCTGCTATCGTAGACGTAGTAGTGGTGTTCGTTGTCCCGGTCACGAGATTTTTTCGTGAGGTTACCGTAGGCGTCGTACTGGTAGCGGTATTCGCCGTCGTCTTCGAGGCGGTTGGACGGCCAGCAAGTTTGATCCCGGCGGGGGTCTTGAGCGCGGTTACGGCCAAGGACATTGAAGTTCGGGTCGGGGAGGTTCTGACGCACCGTCTCAGCCCAGTCTTGTTGGGCGGTGTCGGCTAGACGCTGGGGAAAGAGACGGTTACCGGCCGGATCGAAGCGGTAGGTTTGGGTGGCGTGGTTCGGTAGTTGCGCTTCGCTGAGCCATCCGGCCTTATCGTAATCGTACCGGTATGGCCCCTGGGCGGTGTCGATACGGGTGAGCTGACCGGCCAGGTCGTAGTGGTGGAGCCGGTCGAGTTCGCCGCCGATCTCGGGGCTGTGGGTGTTCAGACGCTGTAGCCGCGAGAGCTCATCGTAGTAGCGTTTGCCGGTGGTGGCGGCAAAGTGCCGTTCGGTTTCGCGGTGCAGTCTATCGCGCTCGAAGTCGATGAGGCTGCGTCCGTCCAGGGTGAGACCGTGCAGGTGGCCCGAACCGTAGGTTTGCCAGTGCAGTTCGGGCAGGCCGTCAAAGCGGGTTTGAGTTTCCACACCGAGTTCGTCGTAGCGGTGGCCGACAGTGTGTTGCCAGACGGTCTGACCTTGGCTATTGGTGATGTGTTGGGTTTCCTGGGCGATGCGCCCGAGTTTGTCGTGACTGAAGCGCACGGCGATGGTATTGCCACCTACGTCGGTGCAGTGCGCGGCCTCGATCAGTTGGCCGTTGCCGTTGTATTGAAAGGATTCAAGGCGGGCGGCTTGGCCTTCGCCGATCTGGCGGGCAAGGAGTCGCCCACCGATGTCATAGCGGTAGTGGCTGATCTGGCCGGCGTCACTGCTTTGGGTGAGTTCGCCGCCAGCGTTGTAGGCATAGCGTTGGGCGCGCCCATCGAAATGGGTTTGTTCAGTGAGGCGGTCCAAAGGGTCGTAGGTAAAAGTGGTGTGTGCGCCGTTTTCGTTGGTGAGGCGGGTGAGGCGGCCAGCGGGATCGTAGTGATAGCGTTGGGTGAGTCCGGCGTGGTGAAAGGCGGTGAGCCGGCCCCAGGGGTCGCGCTGGAGAGTGAGTTCAGTGCCGTCCGGGACGGTGGTGCGGATGAGATCACCAGCGGCATCGTAGTGGTAGACAGTGCGGCGGCCCAAGGCGTCGATGTGGGCGAGGAGCCGGCCTCGGGGGTCGTATTCGCGGGTGAGGCGTGCATTTTCCTCGCCCTGAATCGAAACGATGTGACCCCAACGGTCGTATTGGTAGTGGGTGCTGTTGGCCGAGCAGTCGGTGTAGGCGGTGAGTTGGCCTAACGTGTTCCAGGCGAGTTGCTTTTTACCGCCCTTGGCGTCTTCGATCTCATAGGGGTGTTCGGTGCATTCATCCAGGTAGCGATAGCGGGTGGCGTGGCCGAGGGCGTCGGTCCGGGCGGCGAGGCGGCCCAGGGCGTCGTATTGAAGCCGTTCGGTGTTACCGCTAAAAGCTTGTGTTTGTGTGATCTGGCCGTGGTCGTTGTACTCGGCTCGATAGTGTCGTCCATCCGCTAGCGTGATCGACAGGATGTCGCCGGTGGAAATATCCAGTTGGTAGCGGGTTTCTCTGCCTAGCGGATCGGTGCTTGCGATGAGCCGTCCGCTCGCATCGAAACGGTTTTGGGTAGCGGTGCCATCGGCGCGTTCATGCTTGACGATTCGGCGCAAGCCGCCTTCGCCGGCGAAGTGGTAGGTCTCCTGGCGCCCGAAGCTGTCGGTGACGAGGGTGGCGTCGCTCTGGTAGTCAAAGCGGTAGGAGAGGGCTCCGGGGTTGCTCTGCTCGATCACCTTGCCGTGTTCGTTATAGACATAGGCGGTGGTGGGGCGGCCGGTGTGGCTGTGGGCGACCATCCGCCCAACCCATTCGGGGTGATAGTGGAAGTGGCGCAGGATGGCGCCGTCGCGGCCGGTGACGGTGGAAAGCTCGCCGCGGGGGGTGTAGTGGTAGCGTACGAGGGGCTGCGTGGGCAGGCCCGGGTGGTGGGGGTCGTGGGTGAGACGAATGGCGGTGAGGCGGATGCCGCTGTCGGGCCCCCAGCCGTGGGTGGCATCGCGAGTGAGGCCGGATAGGCGGGTGAGATCGAGCTCGAAACGCCGGCCAGCGCCATCGATGATGGTGGCGATGTGGCCGGCAAGCTCCCCTTCGGGGATGCGGCCAAGGCGTTGCTGGCGGCCGAAGCGGTCGGCAAGGCCGCCGAGGGCAAGGCGCTGTTGGGGCAGGGCGGGGTTGATAGCGCCGAAGACCCACCAGGGGGCGAGGGGGCTGGTAGTGATGAAGATGAGGCCTTCGTTGCGCCGCAGTTCCGGTGAAAGCCCTTGCCAAGCGGTAGACAGACGGGTGCCAGACGGGGTGTGGGGGTCGAGGCTGTCGCGCCCGCCGCGGATGAGCCAGAGGTTTTCCGAACGGCTGTGGGTGAGCTCGCCGGGGGCAAGCGGCTCGAAGTGAATGCTGCGGCCTTTGCTATCGTTCAGGGTGAGAAGGCCAGGGTTGAGCGAAAGGTTGGGTTCTTGGGAGAGCCACCAGCCGGGACCAAGGAGCCCCACGGGAGCAGGGGTGGGGGTCTGGTAGCTGGAGTAGCTGCGCGAGACGATAAACGGTAAAGGGCCGGGGAGTGAAATATCGACTTCACCGCTCAGAACCTTGGCGCCCAGGAGTGGATTGACGGGGTGGCCGACGGCGACACCGCCGGGGCAGACGGAGCAGGCGACGCCACTCTGGCTGCCGATCAGGACGGTAAGAGAGCCTTGGACGATAACGCCACCGGCGACGCCGTCGCCAATGCGGGAGGCGGGTTTGCCGCTCATGAGGAAATCCTTGAGGGGAGGTGCCGGGGGAAGGCCACGGACGCTTCAGTCGAGTGCTTCGTCATTATTTAATGTTATTCACGTATGACGTAGAAGTGATCGATGATCGGTGACTTGAAACCGCCAGTCAAGCGGGGTGGCGTTGCCGAGGCGGATGGCTCGTAACACCCCTGCCATGCCGATACCCTACCTCCTGTTGTCCGCCGGGCTACTTCGTGGCGTTATTTCCCGCGCTTATTTTTTATATTATTCCCCGCGCTCGATTCGGTTCCATACCGCTTCGGCGCAAGCGACACCGGCGCGCACGGCGGATTCCAGCGTGGCCGGGTAATCCGACTCGATGTAGTCGCCAGCCAGCCACAGGCCGGGTAGCGGCGTGCGGATGCCGGGACGCAGCAGGCCGGGTAGGCAGGCGATGGTGGCGCGCTTTTCGACGATCACTTGCGACCATTCCGGTGTCGGCAGGCGGCGGCCGAGTTCGTGTTCGAGCTGGGTGTGGACGGCCACGATGAGTTCGTCGCGCGCCATCGCCTCGTGTGCGCCGTGGGCGCTGATGACGCAGCAGATCAGCCCTTCCGGTCCGCCCGTGCGGCCACGGTCGAACGCCCATTGGGCGGGGCCACCGGCCAGTCCGATCATCGCTTCGGGCAGTTGCTGGCCGGCGCCGAGGGCGAGATGGATCGACACGATGGGCTCGTGCGGCAGCGCGTCGATCTGCGCGGCGAGGCGGTCGCACGCGCCGGTGGAGGCAAGCAGCGCACCGGCGTGATAAGGCGCGGTGGCGAGCACGACCTGGGACCACGGCTGGCTGCCGGGATCGCCGTCGAGGCGGAAGCCTTCTGCTGTCGGATGAATGGCGCCGATTGCGTTGCCGGTGCGCACCGTGCCGCGCCGCGTGGCGAGAAAACGCACGGCAGGCACGGGAAAGAGTTCGGACAGATCGACGCGCGGGATCAGCAACTCGCTCGCGCTCGCGCCGGCGGCAAGGCTGTCGCGCAGCACGTTGGCGAAAATCTGCGCCGAGGCGTTGCCCGCCGGGGTATTCAGCGCGGCCACGCACAGCGGCCGCCAGACGAACTGGCGCAGCGTTTCGGGCTGTGCGGCGCGGTGCAGCAATTCTTCCACCGTCATTTCCGGCGGCAGGCGGAAGCGCGCTTTTTTCAACATGCGCGTTAGTCGTGGCAACGCCAGACGCTCACGCCAACTCAAGCCCCGCGCGCGCAGCAGGCCCACGGCCAGATGCAGCGGCGCGGGCAGCGGCGCCGCGCGCAGATTCAGCACGCCTGGTACGTGCAGCGTGAAAGGCAGGCGTTCGAGCTGTTTCGGCGAGCCGCCGGTGAGGCGCAGCAGGCGGGTGAGTTCGGTATAAGCGCCGGCCAGGATGTGCTGGCCGTTGTCCGTCACCCAACCATCCTTGCGCACCACGCGCGCCCGCCCGCCCAGCGTGTTCGAGCGCTCGAACACGGTCACATGCACGCCCCGGCGCGCGAGTTCGACCGCGCAGGCGAGGCCGGCATAGCCGGCGCCGATCACGGCAATGGCGGGCACGCTCATGGCTTCAGCCCCGCATCCACGCCCAACCCGCGAGCCAGACCTTGCGCAACGGGGTGAGCGAGGTGCGGCGGTCGAGCACCTGGAAGCCGTCGGCGGCGATTTCCTTCAGCAGCGTGCGGTAGATCGCTGCCATTGCCAGGCCGGGGCGCTGCGCTTTGCGGTCTTGCGCCGGCAGGTGCGCCATGGCCTGGTCGTAGAACTGTTCGGCGCGCGCGGCCTGGAAACGCATCAGTTCGCGGAAGGCGTCCGAATAGCGCGCCTCTAGTATGTCTTTCGCCGGTACGCTAAAGCGTTGCAGGTCTTCGTGCGGCAGGTAGATGCGGCCGCGCCGCGCGTCCTCGCCCACGTCGCGGATGATGTTGGTGAGCTGAAAGGCCATGCCGAGGTCGTGCGCGTACTTGAGCGTGTGGCGGTCCCCATAGCCGAAGATTTCCGCCGCGAGCAGCCCGACAACACTAGCGACGCGGTAGCAGTAAAGCTGCAAACCCTTGAAGTCGAGGTAGCGCGTCTGCGTCAGATCCATTTCCATGCCGTCGACGATTTCCTGCAACTGCTCCTGCGGCAGCGCGAAATCCCGCAGCACGTCGCGCAGCGCCTCGCCGACCGGATGCGTCGGCGCACCGTCGTAGACGCGGCCGATCTCCTGCCGCCACCACGCAAGCTTGGTCTGCGCCAACGATACGTCGTGGCATTCGTCCACCACATCGTCCACCTCGCGGCAAAACGCGTACAGCGCAATGATCGCGCGCCGCCGCAACGGCGGCAGAAACATGAAGCTGTAGTAGAAGCTGGAGCCGCTTTTCGCGGCCTTGTCCTGACAGTAATCGTGGGGATTCATCGGATGGAGCGTTGTCCAGTTTCAAATAACCTGTTGTTCTCGGGCGGGATCAGTGCCCACTCAATTTCACGAGCGCGGCGATCGTATTGTAAACGCGCGTGGTGGCGGTGACCTTCAGCTTGCGTTCGATATGGCTGTTGTTGATTTTCAGGTCGCTGTATTTCGTCGCGCACAGGATGTAGGCCATGTCGCCAAGCACTTCGATCCGGTCCGGCGCATGACCGGGCGCGAGAAAGCCTTGGAGCAGTGCGGCATCCGGCGCCGACGCGAACAGTGTGAAGTAGAGCTTCGACGTATCCGCGCCAGCAAACGGAATGCGCGCCAGGGCATCCTTGAAATAAGCCGCCGGTCTCGCCAGCACGGCGATATCGCCGCCAAATTCGGCTTCGATGACGTCATGCACGAGCCGCTCCAGCGCTTCCCGATCCAGCGCGGAGGAGGCGATGACGTTGCCGCTCTGGATATAAGTTCGCACATTCTCCAGCCCCGCTCGTTCCAGCGCGGCGCGCAAGGGCGCCATGGGCACTTTGTTTTTCCCCGTGGGCATGACACCGCGCAGCAGGATGATTTGATCTTTCATACACAATGAAATCGACGTGGTTCGTGGATGATTTGCCAGATTGGGCACGGCGGCAAGCCCGCGCAAACTCTTCGTGGACGGCATTTCAAGAATGATGCCGGCGTCCCACCCGGTACGGCGTCTCCCGCAATGCCCACTTTCGCCTACAATTCCGCCTTCTTTCTTTTCGGCGACTCCCCCATGTTTTCCGGCATCGTGGCCGCTTGCGGCCGCATCGAGCAAGTCGACCCCCTGGCCGACGGCGTGCGCCTGACCGTGGATGCGGGCGAGCTCGATCTGGCGGACGTGCGTATCGGCGATAGTATCGCCAACAACGGCGTGTGCCTGACCGTGATCGCACGCGAAGATCAGCGGGTGAAGTTCGACGTATCGCGCGAAACGCTCAACTGCACCGTCGGCCTGGACCGCGCGAGTGCCGAAGTGAATCTGGAAAAGGCGCTGTGCCTGGCGGATCGCCTGGGCGGGCACCTCGTTACCGGCCACGTCGACGGCGTCGGCGAGGTGCTGGAATTCACTCCGGTGGGTGAAAGCCATACGCTGACGATCCGCGCGCCAGCCGCCATTGCCGGCTATATCGCGAAGAAAGGCTCGGTCACGGTCGATGGCGTGAGCCTTACGGTAAACCGTGTCGATGGCGCCGACTTTGCCGTCAACCTGATTCCGCATACCGTTGCGGTGACCACGCTGAAGCGGCTGCGGCCGGGCAGCCGGGTCAATCTCGAAATCGATCTCATCGCCCGCTACGTTGAACGCATGCTGGCATGGCGCGAGGAACAAGCATGAGCGCACTGGCCCCCATTACCGACATCATCGACGACATCCGCACCGGGCGGATGGTCATCCTGGTCGACGAAGAAGACCGCGAAAACGAAGGCGACGTGGTACTCGCCGCCGAATTCGTCACCCCGGAAGCGATCAACTTCATGGTCAAGCACTGCCGTGGTCTGGTGTGCCTGACGCTGACCGAGGAACGCTGCCGCCAGCTTGGCCTGGAGCAGATGGTGCGCAACAACCGCACGCCGCACGGCACTGCTTTCACCGCTTCGATCGAGGCGGCCAGCGGCGTGAGCACCGGCATTTCCGCGCACGATCGCGCACACACGATCAAAACGGCGGTGGCGCGCCACGCCCGGCCCGAAGACATCGTGATGCCGGGGCACATCTTCCCGCTCACGGCACAAAAGGGCGGCGTGCTGATCCGCGCCGGCCATACCGAAGCGGGCTGCGACCTTGCGCAACTGGCCGGGCTGGAACCAGCGGCGGCGATCTGCGAAATCCTCAAGGACGACGGCACGATGGCGCGCCTGCCGGATCTGATCGAGTTCGGCCGCACGCACAACATCAAGATCGGCGCCATCCGCGATCTGATCGAATACCGCGCCGCCACCGAACGTCTGGTTGAGCGCGTGGCGGAAAAAGAAGTCGACACCCCTCACGGCCGTCTGCGCCTATCCGCCTTCGAGGATACGACCTCGGGCGCCATTCACTTCGCTCTTTCGAATGGCGATATCGACCCCGAACGCGAAACACTGGTGCGGGTGCACGAGCCGATCTCGGTGGTCGATTTTCTCGATCCAGCCAGCGCCCACCACAGTTTTCCGATCAACCACGCGCTAAAGGCCATTGCCGAAGCCGAAGCGGGCGTCGTCGTGCTGCTTTACCGGCCGCAGTCGGGCCGCGAACTGCTCGCCAGCCTGACCGGCGCCGACAGCGAACGACCCTCCAAATGGGATCCGCGCCTGTTTGGCGTCGGTGCGCAGATTCTAAAAGCGCTCGGTGTCGGCAAAATGCGCCTGCTGTCCCATCCGCGCAAAATTCCCAGCATGGCCGGCTTCGGCCTCGAAATCGTCGGCTTCGTCGACCAACACTGATCCATCCGCACAGAACACCCGAGAACACTATGCCCCGTTACGACAACATTGCCGAACTCCAGCCCAATCTGGCCGGTCAAGGCCTGCGCGTCGGCGTCGTCATGAGCCGCTTCAACCAGGACGTATGCGAAGGCCTGCTCTCCGCCTGCATCGACGAACTGCTGCGCCTCGATGTCACGCCGGAACAAATCAGCATCGCCACCGTGCCCGGCGCGCTGGAAATTCCCCTGGTGCTGCAAAAAATGGCGCGCGGCGGCCGCTTCGACGCGCTCATTGCCCTGGGCGCCGTCATTCGCGGCGAAACCTACCATTTCGAGCTGGTTTCCAACGAAATGGCCGCCGGCATCACCCGCATCGGCCTGGATCATGGCCTGCCGATCGCCAATGGCGTATTGACCACCGAGGACGACGACCAAGCGCTTGTGCGCGTGCAGGAAAAAGGCACCGACTGCGCCCGCGCCGCGGTGGAAATGGCGAATCTGCTCAAGGCGCTGTCATGAGTAACCGCATGGCCCGCCGCCGCGCCCGCGAACTGGCGCTGCAAGGCATTTATCAATGGTTGCTGTCGGGCAACTCGCCATCCATGGTCGAAGCGCACATCGAAACGGAAACGGGCGGCTTCGACAAGGTCGACCAGGAACTCTTCACCGGCCTGCTGCGCGGCACGCTCGGCAACGTGGAAGACCTGCAGACCGAATTCTCACCCTTCATCCACCGCCCGGCCGGCGAACTGTCGCCCGTGGAACACGCCGTGCTGCTGCTCGCCACGCATGAACTCAAGCACAACATCGAAACGCCTTACCGCGTCGTCATCAACGAGGCCATCGAGCTGGCCAAACGCTACGGCGGCACCGACGGCCACCGCTTTGTGAACGGTGTGCTCGACAAACTGGCGGCGCAACTACGCGCGGTGGAAATACAGGCCGCGCGCGACGCCAAATCCTGAGCGCCAAGCCCTGAACGTCTTGGCCTGCGGCACAACGCCAATCACCCGTAGCTCTTGCTGACGAAAGGCGTTTCGTCGACGCCGCTGCGGCGGTTGATGACCAGGGTCAGCACGAAGAAAAAATTGCACATCAGGTTGCACAGCCTGGGCAGCACCATGGGCACCGCCTTGCCTTCCTGCTCCACCCGCACCAGGGCGCGCACCGCCTTTTTCGCCGCCGAACGGGCCAGGTGCAAGTGGGGAATCGGCTGTTGCCCGCGCGGCAGCACAAAGCCGTCGATCCGGTCCCGCGCCTCGGCCCGGTAATGATCCAGCCGCGCTTGCAACCATTGAATATCGGCTTCCTCAACGGCCAAACGCCCACGTATCGAGCCATTGACGTGGAAGGCGAGCGGTTGCAGGTGGTCCAGATCGGCCGCGATATCGTCCATTCCGGCCGGCAGCAAGGATAAAATCGCGCCGATATGGCCGCACAACTCGTCTGTGACGACCTCGAAATCGCATAAACAAGAGGTTTCATAGATGAACGGATAGCAGAGTTCATCGCGCTTGCGTCCGGGTTTCATGTGTCTTCGCTGTCCTTTTTCACTTTTTGATCTGCTTCCGCCTTATCTCGCGGCGATAACCGGCGGATCGGCCGCCAGATCGACGTGGACCGGCACCCGGAAAACCGCTGTCAGATTGGCTTCGGTCAATACCTGTGCCGGGCGTCCGAAGGCGTGAACCCTGCCGTTGCGCATCAGGCAAAGCCGGTCGCAATAGCGGGCGGCAAGGCTGAAGTCGTGGATGGCGAGGACGACGCCCCGGCGGCCCGCCGCGCCATCGCCATCGGTATCGTCGGCGCCATCGGCATAGCGCCGCAGGGTGTCCATGACGCTGCGCTGGTAATACAGATCGAGGCTGGCAATCGGCTCATCGGCCAGCAGCAGCCGTGGTTGCCCCGCCAGCACGCGCGCCAGCCATACCCTGGCACGCTCGCCGCCGGACAAACGATCCACCTTGCGCCGCCGCAGCGCCGCGACACCCGCCTGATCCATCGCGCGGCGCATTTGCCGCTCGTCGCGGTCGCCCCAAGGCAGCCGCCCCAGCGCCACCACCTCCTCCACATCGAGCGCCCAGGCGCTGTCACACGCTTGCGGCAGCAGGCCGATGTATTGCGCGCGCTGGCGCGCGGGCAAGTCGCGCATCGCCTGCCCGGCGAAATCGATCTCGCCCTGGCAGTCCAGCAAACCGGCGAGGCAATGCAACACGCTCGATTTGCCCGATCCGTTCGGGCCGATCAGCCCGAGCATTTCACCCGCCGCCAGGGAAAACGAAACATCGGCCAGGCGCGGCGGCAGGCTCAGGCGGCGAACGTCGATCAAAGCCATCGTTGGCGATCCTTCCATACCAGCCAGATGAAAAGCGGCGCGCCGAGCAACGAGGTCAGCACACCCAGCTTGATCTCGCGGCCGGGCGGCAGAAGCCGCACGCAGATATCGGCGAGGCAAACCAGCGTGGCACCCGCCAGCGCCGAAGGCAGCAACAGACGGTCGGGGCGGTGCCCGACCAACGGGCGCACCAGATGCGGCACCAGCAAACCGACAAAGCCGATATTGCCGGCAATCGACACCGACGCCCCAACCAGCAGCGCAACGCCGAAGACAACTTGCCGGCTGCCCCGGGAGAAAGACAAGCCCATGCTGTGCGCAACCTGCTCACCCAGACTCAGCGCCGCCAGCAAATGCCGCTGGCGCCAGATCAAACCACCGCCAACCAGCAGCGCGGGCAACAGGAACAGAAGATGCCCAAGGCCGCGCTCGGCCACCGAGCCGAGCAGCCAGAACACCAGTTCCTGCATGGCGAAAGGGTTGGGCGCGAAGTTCAGCACCGTGGCCAGCGCCGCGCCGGCCAGGGAGGAGATCGCCAGACCGGCCATGATGACGGTGGAAGGCCGCGCCGAACCGGCGAGGGCAAGCATGATCGATAGCGCCAGACCAGCGCCGAGCAAACCAGCAAGCGCTGGCGCGGCCTCGCCAGCGCCGGGAAACAGACCGAAGTAGAACACCGCCGCCGCACCCAGCGCAGCGCCCTGGCTGGCGCCGGTCAAACCAGGATCGGCCAGCGGGTTGCGCAGAAGCCCTTGCAACGCGGCCCCGCTCAAACCAAGCGCAGCACCGACGGCCAGCGAAAGCAGCGTGCGCGGCAGGCGTATCTCGCCGACGATCATGCCCGCCGAGCCGTGGATACCGGTGCCAAACAGCCAATCCCGCAAGCCGGCCAGAATCGGCACCGAAGCCGAGCCGGTGGCGAGCGACAGTGCCGCCGTGCCAAGGAGCGCGGCAAGGAACAGCGCGATAAGCAGCGACGAGGAGATCAATCGCGCCATCGGTTCAACTGCTCGACCAATTCCCAGGTCCACGGGCCGGGGCACTGCCAACGCCAATAATCGGTCGTCAGCCAGCGCGTCGCGGGTACGGCCTGCCGCAGCACGGGGTGCTCGGCGAAACGGCTGGCCAGCGCCTTGCTCGCCGGTGCGGCCCAGAGAATGGCGTCTGGCGGGTCGGCGGCGATCTGCTCCAGATCGAGCCGGAGGTAGCCTTCGTCCCGCAGGTAATTGGTCCAGCCGGCGCGTTCCAGAATACCGTCCTCGAACGAACCCCGCCCGGTGCCGATACCGTTGGCGCCAAGCAGCAGCAGGCGCTTGCGCGCATGCGGCGGTGGCAGCGCCGGCGGCGTGCTTGCCAACGCGCCGGGCAAGTCGAGTAGCGCGAGCAGGCGTTGTTCGTAAGCCACGACTTCCGCAAGGCTCGTCGGCAACGGTAGCACCTCGACGCGCACGCCCAGCGTTTGCAAGCGGTTGCGCAGCAGCAAGGCGTTGTATTGGCCCGCGATCACCAGATCGGGTTTCAGTTCGAGTATCCGTTCCAACGTGCCGTCATGAACGGGCCAGGCCTCGTTTAGCCACGCCACCGGATATTGGCGGTGCATCATCGAAAGCGCGGCGATCCGCGAACGCTCAGCGTAACGGGCGAGCATCCAGTCGGTGCACAAATCGAGGGAAACGATCCGCTGTGCCGTTCCGGCCACAGCCGGAACAGCCAGACAAGTCGACACGATCAACAACAGGCGCGTCCAAAGTTTTCGCATGGTGAGCGGTAAAGTGAGTGACGGAGGGAAAACGCCGGCACCACCCATCGCGGGGCGATGCCGTGGGTGTTTTCCCGATTCCCGTTCTTAGCGCGGTGTGTAGCGAAGGCCGACGAAGGCGCTGAAACCGAGGGTGTTGTAGCCCTTCACGGTTTCGTAATCCCTGTCGAACAGATTGTCGATGCGCGCTTCAACGGCCAGGTTTTTGTCGATTGCATAACGCGCCGTCAAATTGACCAAACCGTAAGCGCCCATGCGCCCGGTTTCGACGTTGGTGTTGTAGCGGCTGCCGACGCCGGCCACCTCGACCCCAGCTTCCAACGCCCCCCAGCTTTTCGAGACGCCGACCAAAGCCTTGTTGCGGGCGCGGCGGCCCAGGCGGAAATCGGTATCCTCGTCGGTGGCGTTCAGCCAATCGTAGTCGGCGCGCAGTGTCCAATCGTCGAAGCGGCCGGTATAGGCGAACGTCACACCTTCCAGCCGGGCCTTGGAAACGTTCCGGTATTTGTAGGTGGCGGACGACCAGTCGATCATGTTCTCCACACGATTGAGGTAATAGGTGGCCGACGCGCTCTGGCTACCGCTTTCCCACACAATCGCCGCTTCGCGGCTCCTGCCTTCTTCCGGTTTCAGCTTGTCGTTACCGGACCACTGATCGTAGAGCTGGTAGAGCGAAGGCGCCTTGAAAGACGTGCCGTAGCTGAATTGAGCGCGCCACTGCCGCGCCAGTTGGTAGCCATAGGCGGCAGACCAGGTGTTCTGGCCGCCGAACTCGGAATGGTCGTCGTGGCGGGCGCCCAACTGCCAACGGTGCGCCTCCCAGTTTCCGCTCCAGCCGGCCAGCACGGAATTGTTGGTGCTTTTGTCCTCTCCGGCGAAGTTGTCGCGCGGCGCGGCCTTCTGCTCAAGACGCTCGATGCCGAGCAAGGCCGTGCCCAGCGGCAGGGTAATGTCGTTCTGCCAACTCAACAGCTTGTTCTCGGTTTGCAGGTAGCTGCCCTCGGGCGCCCAGTCCGCATAGTTTTTCTGCCAATCGCTGGTCTGGCCGTATTGCAGCTTGCTGGTCCAGGTTTCGAGCAGCGCGTTGCGGGAAAACACTTGCCACTGCTCCGTGCGGAAATCGAGGTAAGCGTCGAAAGCGCCATCGGCGGGCACGTTGCCGCTGTCGTAATGCGTGCGGCCCGTGTTTTGCCGGTAGATCAAGCCCATTTCGTGCCCCTTGGCGGGCAGGAAGGAAAGCGAGGCCGTGCCGCCGCTGTTCCGGTAAGCGTCCTTGTCGGCATCCTGGTTGGTGGCGTTTTTCTGCGCGGATATGCTTTTGGAGTAATCGTAATTGCCGTCGAGGCGAAAGCGCCACTGCTCGTCGCCACCGGATACGCCCACGCTGGTCTGAAAAGTGTCGTGCGTGCCGTAACCGATGAAGCCATCGGCCTTCAAACCCGGCGTGCCCTGGCGGGTGAAGATCTGGATGACGCCCCCGATGGCATCGGCACCGTACAGCGCCGAAGCGGGACCACGCAGGATTTCGATGCGCTCCACGTTGGCAAGCGGCAGATAGCGCAACGGCGAACCCGCAAGATCGAGCGAATTGATCGGCAAGCCATCCACCAGCACCTTGGTCTGGTCGGGGCGCGCACCGCGAACGTAGAAACTGGTGGTGGTGCCCGACCCGCCATTGGTGGCGGCCTGGATGCCGGGTTGCCGCGCCAGCAGATCGGCGACGGTGCCGGCGCCACTGCGCTCGATTTCGTCCCGCTCGATAACGCTTACATCGGCGAGCACTTCGGAAACGCGCGTTTCCTGGCGCGTGGCGGTGACGACGACGGGATCGAGCGTCTGCTCGGCATGGAGGCTGGTGGCGAACGCTAACGGCAACAAGGCCGCCAAGGATTTCAGGCGTGGATGCATGTTCAATTTCCCCTGTTCCGGCAGGCGTCCCCGCATGCCGGAATACATTGCGGATGAAATGCGCGGGGGAAATAAGCGAAATGCAAAAGCAGACAAACTGCAAAAGCAACAAGCCGCCAGCGCCACCTCCCCGTAGCACTTCCGTTTGTTGTCGCAGGCCGGTCTCCGGGCTCGCAAGTCTTGACGCGCCGCCTTCCCAGGATGCAATCCCAGTGGCATTGTGGCGCGCCCGCACTCGCTTACCGTTGCGGGGGCAGCAGCGGGTTTGTCCCGAAAGACGCACCGCTTTCCCGTTTATCCACCGCGGCAGAACACCGCGGCAGCACCTGTAACGCAGGGGATTATACAAATTGTTTCAGCGCTGCACCGTGGTATCGGCGGCAAACCGATCATGGCCGAGGGGTATGGCCAGAAGCGTGGTCCGAAATCCGAAGCCACTGGATACGTTCCGGCGGACGCGACACCGCGCGCACCTGATCCGAGCGCCTGTCCATGCGCTATAAACAGGATGCGGGCCGTGCCGCTACAAGCTTGGTATAGAAAAGTTGGATGGCTGCACAAATTTAAATGGCTAGTGCCGCATCTCGCCTTATACTTGTCGTCGCTACGTTTGTCCGCAACGCATAGTCGTTAGGGATAAACCTAACGGGCTTTGCCGCTTGGCGACATCAGAATTGCTTAGAATTACAGGTGTTCGCATTCGCACGGCAATTCCGTGCGACCATGCCGGCTGCCGCGAACCTTTGCGCAAAACCCTTAGTCCTAAGTCCTGCTTGCGCCGCAGTACAGCAACGTCCGTTTCATCCGAACCACCTGCTTTCGGAGTCACAGATGTCCCTCGCTCACCGCTCCGTTCCCACGCTTTCCGTTCGGCTGCTCGCACTCGCATTCGGTGTCACGGCCGCCACGCTTGCACCGCATGCCGTCATCGCGCAGCAAGCGCCGCCGGCCGCCAGCGACGCGCCAGCCTCTTCCTCTTTCTCACAGCAAGATCTGGATCAGTTGCTCGCGCCGATCGCGCTGTACCCCGATGCGCTGCTCGCGCAGATTCTGATGGCGGCCACCTATCCGCTGGAAGTGGTCGAGGCGGCGCGCTGGGCCAAGTCCAATCCCAGCATCAAGGGTGATGCGCTCACCAACGCGCTGCAGCAGCAAAACTGGGATCCGAGCGTCAAATCGCTCGTCGCCGTACCCAATGCGTTGCAGATGATGAACGACAAACTCGACTGGACGCAGAAGCTCGGCGACGCGTTCCTTGGCCAACAGCAGCAAGTGATGAGCACGGTGCAAAACCTGCGCGCGAAGGCGCAGGCGGCCGGTAATCTGAAAGACTCCAAGGAACAGAAGGTCGTCGTCGAACAAGCTCCCCAGGGCGGCAGCCAGACCACGGTGATCAAGATCGAACAGGCCGATCCGCAGGTTGTGTACGTGCCCGCCTACAACCCGACCGTGGTGTATGGCTCCTGGTGGTGGCCGGCAGCGCCTCCCTATGCGTGGTATCCGCCCGGCTACGTCGCCGGCACCGCGCTGCTTTCCTTTACCGCCGGCGTCATTGTCGGTAACGCATTGTGGGGCAATTGCGATTGGGGGCGTGGCGACGTCAACATCAACGTCAATCGCTACAACAACTTCAACCGCACCAACATCAACAACGCCAATTGGCGGCACAACGTCGACCACCGCCGGGGCGTTGCTTACCGCGACAATGCCACCGGCGCGCGCTTTGGCCGCAACCCGGGGCGCGATCAGCAAAGCCGCGAGGCTTTCCGCGGGCGCGCCAATGAAAACCATGGCGATTTGTTTTCCGGCCGGCACGATGGCGACCGCCCCGGCGGCGGCGGAGATCGGATGGGTGACCGGGCGGGTGACCGGACAGGCGACCGGACAGGCGACCGCGGTCGAGACATCGGCGATCGCGGGCACGGCGGTGGGGATCGGCCCGGCATGGGCGGCATGAGTGGGGACCGCATGGGCGACCGTGGCGGCGGCCGGCAGGACGGCGGCGGGCCACGCGGGCGCAGCGACCGCCAAGGGCAAGGCGCGGGCGGACGTGGCGAAGACCGTGCATTCGGCGATGCCGGCCAGGGCGCCGATGCCCGCCGTTTCAGCGAGCGCGGCAGCGAAAGCCGCGCGGGCATGCGTGGAGGAGGCGATCGTGGCGGCGGCGGTCGCATGGGCGGCGGAGATGGCGGTGGCGGTCATTTTGGCGGCGGCCACGGTCGCCGCTGAACCCAGCGAACAGGAGAACAATCGATGAGAACGCTCGCAATGAGAACGCTCGGATTTGCCCTGGCGGCCTGGATTTTTTCTTCCACCGCCGCGTTTGCCCAAGCCCCGATGATTTTCCCGTCCGCCGAGGAGGCGGTGGAAGAACTGGTTGCCGCGGCCGCGGCGAACGATGCCGACAGAATCGAACGCATTCTGGGCGCGGACGCCAAGCGCTGGATCGAATCCGGCGACGCGCATCAGGATGCCGAAGACCGCCAGCACTTCGTCGCCGCTTATGCGGAAAAGCATGTGCTGGAAGCGCCGAGTGAAAACCGGCGGGTACTCGCGGTAGGCAACGATACCTTTCCGCTCGCCATCCCTCTGACGAAGCAGGCCAAGGGCTGGCGTTTCGATCCAGCCGCCGGGCGCGAGGAAATGCTCAACCGGCGCATTGGCCGCAACGAGGTGTACGCGGTGCAAACGCTGCGGGCGGTCGTCGATGCGCAGCAGGAATACGTGCGCGACGAACGCGACGGCGTGCGCCAGTACGCACGGCATTTCCTCAGTACGCCGGGCAAGCGCGACGGCTTGTATTGGCCTGCGACGGCGGGTGAAGCGCAAAGCCCGCTAGGGCCGCTGGTCGGCGCCGCCTCGGCGGATAGGAAGATCGATGTCGAGGCCGCGCGTGCCGCGCCTTACCACGGCTATCACTATCGCATGTTGACCGCGCAAGGCTCTCACGCACAGGGCGGCGCCTACGACTATCTTGCCGGCGACAAGCTGATCGGGGGTTTTGCCGTCGTCGCCTATCCCGCCCGTTACGGCGTCAGCGGAGTGAAAACGTTCATGATCGACTATGCCGGCAATGTCGTGGAGCGCGATCTGGGCACCGCCACTGAGAAACTCGCGCGCGCCATCCGCGCCTATGACCCCGAACCGGCATGGATACCATACAAAGAATAAATTTTTACCCGGCGCGCCGCTGCGCCATTACCGCATCCCTGATCGCCATACTGGCTTGTTCCAGTGCGCTTGCCCGCGAAGCCCCTGCGGTAGAAGAGCAGAGCGTTTCGCCCGCAACGGCGGAAAAGCGCGCCGCCGCGCAGCGGCGTCCGCGCATCGCGCTCGCTTTGTCGGGTGGCGGCGCGCGCGGCGCGGCACACATCGGCGTGCTGGAAGTGCTCGAAGAACTGCATGTGCCGATCGATTGCATCGCCGGTACCAGCATGGGTTCGATCGTCGGCGGCATTTACGCCTCGGGCGCGAGCACGGACGAGTTGGTGCACGTGATCGCCGACACCAACTGGAACGCCGTATTCGATGACCGCCCGCCGCGCGCCGAAATCGCGGTCCGGCGCAAACTGGACGACTTGAAAGGGCTGGCCGATCCCGAATTCGGCGTCGGCCAGGACGGCTTGACGGTACCCAAAGGGCTGGTAACCGGCGTGACGGTGGAAAACTTCCTCCGCCAACTCACCCGGCGAGCAGCGGATACACCGGATTTTTCCCGCCTGCCCATTCCGTTTCGCGCCGTCGCCGCGGATATTGAAACCGGTGACGAGGTTGTGCTCACGCACGGCAGCCTCGCCCACGCCTTGCGCGCGAGCATGTCCATCCCCGGTGTGATGGCGCCGGTGGAAATCGACGGCCGCCTACTCGTCGATGGCGGCATCGCCAACAATCTGCCGATCGACCTCGCACGCCAAACGTGTGGCGACGTCGTCATCGCGGTCAATATTCAAACGCCGACGCTCAAGCGCAAAGAAATTACCTCGGTGTTGAGTATTTCCGCGCAGCTCATCAATCTGCTGGGCAAAACCGCTGTAGATCGGCAGATTGCCACGCTGCGCGCGGACGATATCCTGATTACGCCCGAACTGGGCGACATTTCTTCGTCGAGTTTCGAGCGTCAGCGCGACGCCATCGATATCGGCCGCAACGCAGCCCTCGCCCTGCGCGACCGGCTGAGCCGCTACAGCATCGACCCAGCAGCCTATGCCGCTTACCAGACGAACCGGCAACCCCACGCCAACGACGAAAGCCAGGTGGTCGATGCAATCCACTTCGAGGGTCTGCAACGCACCAACGCCGCCGTGTTGTACGACTTACTCAAAACCAAGCCGGGCGAACCCATTGACAGCGACACCCTGGCGGCGGACATGCGGCGCCTTTACGGGCGGGGCGACTTCGAGGGCATCGACTACCGCGTCGTCAATGACAACGGTTCGCGCACACTATTGATCGAACCGCGCGAAAAAAGCTGGGGGCCCGATTATCTGCGCTTCGGCATCGGGCTTAACGCCGACTTTACCGGCGAATCGAACTTCACCCTGCTCGGCAACTACCGCCAGACATGGCTCAACCGCCTTGGTGGAGAATGGATGAACGAAGTTCAGATCGGCCATACCAACAGCTTGCGTACCGAGTTCTATCAACCGCTGGACGAAAAAGCCAAGTTCTTCTCCTCCACCTACGCGCTCTATCAAAACAGCAAGCGCTCCCTGTTCGTGAACGAAGATCGCCTTGGCAGCTACGAATCCAACGAATTGCTCGCAGGACAGGATCTGGGCATGACCTTCGGCACCGTTTCCACGCTGCGCACCGGCCTGATGTGGCGGGACGCGCGTCTTGAGCGCGATACCGGCACACCCTTGCTGCCCGACTTCGCTCAGCGCGCCTATGCCGCGCGGATTCAGTTTTTCGCCGATCAGCTCGACCGGCCGTGGTTTCCCCGCAGCGGCTACTTGATCAACCTCAGCGCCCTGCGCTCTTTCCAGCAGTCTGGCGACGGCGGGGATTACTCGCGCATCGAAGGGCGGGTAGACGGCTCCTGGAGCACCGAGGACCACACGATCACCCTGTCACTCAGCGGCGGCACCGACCTGGGCACGCGCATGCCGTGGTACGACCAGTTCTCCCTCGGCGGGCCCTTGCGCCTTTCCTCTTACCGCATCGGCGAACTCCAAGGCCAACGTTTCGCCCTTGCGCGGGCCGAGTACTACAACCGCGCCATCCGCCTGCCTTCCGTGTTCGGCACCGCTGTCTACCTCGGCACCTCGCTCGAAGCCGGTCAGGTCGGCAACCTGATCGGTACACACAAAGACTCCGGACTGCGCTATTCCGGCTCGGTCTTTCTCGCCGCCGATACCGCGCTAGGTTCGGCTTATCTAGGCATTGGCGCGGGTGACAACGGCGAAACCCGGTTGTACTTCGTCATGGGCGTCCCCTGACAACCAAGCACCCTCCATTCTCAATACAGAGGAGTTCATCATGAAAGCAAGCCGCTTCATTGCCACGCTTATTCCCGCGCTCGCCTTGTCCGTCGCGTTTCTATCGCCCGCGCAAGCAGCGGACGATGTGAAGCAAGAACGCGCGGAAATCCGCGACACAGCGACCGAAACCCTGGCGCGCTTGTACAAAACCACGCCCCAGGCGCGCCAAGCCATTCAAAAAGCCGCCGGTTACGCGGTGTTCAGCGATTTCGGCCTCAAGATTCTCATTGCTGGCGGCGGCTATGGCCACGGCATTGCCGTCAATAACAAGACGAAGCATGAAACATTCATGAAAATGATCGAGATACAGGCCGGCCTGGGCATCGGCATCAAGCAATTCCGCCTCGTCTGGGTCTTCGAGCGTACCTCCGATTTCAATAACTTCGTCAATGCCGGCTGGGAGTTCAGCGGCCAGGCAACCGCTGCCGCGCAGGTCGGCGGCGAGGGTGTCGCGTATGCCGGCGCGCTTTCCGTCGCTCCCGGCGTATGGCTCTACCAGATCACCGACGACGGGCTAGCGCTGGATCTGACGGTGAAAGGCACCAAGTACTCCAAAGACGATGAGCTGAACTGACATTGTTCAGAAACAAACCACCCACTTCCCAACCCCAACGCAGTCTCAACCCAGCCTAGGAGAGCTTCAATGAAAACCTCGTCACTGTTTACCTTCGCCGTGGCCGGCGCGGCCTTGTGCGGCGCTTTGTCGGTTAATGCTCAATCCTCTCCCCCCAACCGGGTTGGCGAGGACGTGATGGCCGCCAAGGCAGGCAGCGCGGAAATGATGATCACCGTGGATGTAATTGACATCGATAAGGCTGAACGCCTGCTCACGGTCAAAGGCCCACGCGGCAACGTAACCACGTTCTACGTGGATAAATCGGTCGCCGCATTCGACAAGGTCAAGGTCGGCGACCAGATCGTCGCCGATTATCGCGCGGCGGTGGCTATCGGACTGCGCAAGGGCGGTGAAGGCATCCGCAAACAAGTGGAGTCGGAATATTCCTCGCCAGTCAGTGGTTACAAAGCAGGCAAAGCACATACCCGCCGTACCACCTTGGTTGCCAATGTCGAAGACATAGATGCGCAGCGGCAAACAGCAACGCTGAAAGGGCCGAACGGCCGTGTGGTGGAAGTCGAAATCCACGATCCGAAGGTTATGGCGGAGATTGCACGAGGCGATCAAGTCGTGGCCGTCATCGACGAAACCGTCGCGCTGGCGCTCAAACCCGCCGCGGCATCGCGCTGATTCGGCACATACCGCAAGACGGGGCGCGGCGGCTGTCGCGCCCCTGGCGGTGGAGTCGGCGCGCAAAGTCCGGCCACGGCTTTCCGCTTGGCCGCAAGATGGCAGCGTGGGTTCTCGCGGCGTGAATTTCGCGCTGCTATTTGACGCTGCGCGGGCCACGCAACAGAATGGTCGGCTTGTCCTTCGCTCCGCCTGCGCCCCATACAATGCTGCCCGCCGATCATCTGTTTGCCTTTCTCGCCATTGCCGTCGCCATTACCTTCGCGCCCGGCCCGGATAACCTGATGGTGCTAGGGCAAAGCCTCGCGCGCGGGCGCATGGCCGGTTTCGGCATCACGCTCGGTTGTGCGTTGGGCTGCTTTACCCACACGCTGTGGGCCGCGCTCGGCGTCAGCGTGGCGCTCGCGCAATCGCCGCGCGTTTTCCTCGCGCTCAAACTGGCGGGCGCGGCTTATCTCTTCTGGCTGGGCGTACAGGCGCTACGCCATGCGGCAGCGGCGCGCATCCGCAACGAAGCTGGCGCGCCAGCCGAACCGTGGTTGCGCTATCTGCGTCGCGGCTTTATCGCCAACGCCATCAATCCGAAGGTAGCTTTGTTTTTTCTCGCCTTTCTCCCTCAATTCGCCAACCCGGAGCACGGCAGCATCGGCGCGCAGATGGTTCTGCTCGGTGCGATTTTCGCCGCACAAACCGTGGTGGTATTCGGCGCCATCGCACTGACCGCGGGCAGCGTCGGGCGTGCACTGAAACGCCATCCGGCCGCCGGCACGTGGCTGGACCGCGCCGCCGGTTTCATTTTTATCGGCCTGGCGCTGCGCCTAGCCTTCGACACCTCCAAGGCTTGAGCGCCCCATGAGACGCGCACCCAGCGCCTTGCCCGCGCCCGCATCGGCCGAGCGCCACGACTGGCAAACACTCAAGAGCCTGTTTCCGTTCATCTGGGCCTACCGCGCGCGGGTGTTGTTCGCGCTGGCATGCTTGATCGGCGCAAAGGGCGCCAACGTCACCGTGCCCATCGTGTTCAAGAATGTGGTGGATGCGTTGGCGATCACACCGGCGCAAGCCTTCATCGTCGTTCCCGCCGCGTTGTTGCTGGCCTATGGCGTGCTGCGTTTTTCCACATCGCTGCTGGGCGAACTACGCGAGATTCTGTTCGCCCGCGTCACACAGCAGGCGGTGCGGCGCATTTCGCTGCAGGTGTTCGGCCATCTACACGCACAGTCGCTGCGCTTTCACCTTGAGCGGCAAACCGGTGGGCTGACCCGTGATATCGAGCGCGGCACGCGGTCGGTCGGTTCGCTGATCAGCTATACGCTGTATTCGATTCTGCCGACGCTGGTGGAAATCGGCCTCGTTCTCGGCATTTTGCTTGTACGCTACGATGCTGTATTCGCCTTCGTCACCGTCGTTACGCTGGTGGTCTATATCGTCTTCACGGTGAAGATGACGAACTGGCGCACCACACTGCGCCGCCGCGTAAACGAGCTGGATTCCACCGCCAATGCTCGCGCCATCGACAGCCTGCTCAATTTCGAGACAGTGAAATATTTCAACAACGAGGCATTCGAGGCGCATCGCTACGACGAACAGTTGCGCCAGTGGGCGGCGGCGCAGATCAAGAACCAGTATTCGCTATCGGCGCTCAATATCGGCCAGGCGGCGATCATCGCCGTGGGCGTGACCGCAATGATGTGGCTGGCGGCAAACCGGGTGGCGGCCGGCGGCATGACCATCGGCGACATCGTGCTGGTCAATGCCTTTCTCATCCAGCTTTACATTCCGCTCAATTTTCTCGGCGTCATGTACCGCGAATTGCGCCAGGCGCTAACCGATATCGAGCGCATGTTCGGCCTCATGCACGAGCACCGCGAGATCGCCGACGCACCCGACGCTACGCCGCTGCCGCCAGGGCCGGCGAGCGTGCGCTTCGATGCGGTGGATTTCGCCTACGATCCCAAGCGGCCGATCTTGCACGGCGTGGATTTCGATATTCCCGCCGGCCATACCGTGGCCGTCGTCGGCCATTCCGGCTCGGGCAAGTCGACGCTGGCGCGGCTGCTTTACCGTTTTTACGACGTGCAGGGGGGCGGTATCCGCGTCAATGGCCACGACATTCGCGGCCTGACCCAAAACAGCCTGCGCGCGGTTATCGGCATCGTTCCGCAAGACACGGTGCTATTCAACGACACGCTGCTGTACAACATCCAATACGGCCGCCCGGACGCCAACCGCGAGGAAGTCGAGGCCGCCGCGCGCGCGGCCCAGCTCGAGGATTTCATCCGCCGTTTACCCGACGGCTACGACACGCGCGTGGGCGAGCGCGGGCTGAAGCTTTCCGGCGGCGAAAAACAGCGCGTGGCGATTGCCCGCGCGCTGCTGAAAAATCCGGCCATCTTGATCTTCGACGAAGCCACGTCGGCGCTAGACTCGCAAACCGAAAAAGCCATCCAGGCTCAACTTGAGCGTGCCGCCGCCGGCCGTACCGCGTTGGTCATCGCGCACCGTCTATCTACGGTAATGAACGCCGACGAGATCATCGTGCTCGACCAAGGCCGCATCGTCGAACGCGGCCATCACACCGATCTGCTTGCCCGTGACGGCGCCTACGCACAGATGTGGCTCCTGCAGCAGCAGGAAGAAGCCGTCCGCGAAACGGTTTGAACACGGCGGCACGGTGTCGCAGGCAATCCGGCAAACGAACGGATGTCGATCACGACCGGCCAATGCCGCAAGTGCTCAAAAATAAAAAAGGCCGGGCATGACATGCCCGGCCCCTCTCGCTCCGGTTCTGACTGAACCGGAAATGCGCGATCAAATCGTGTAGGCGCCGATCACCTTGTTCAGATCGGTCGCCAGATCGTTCAACTCCGTACTCGATTCGGCGGTCCGCTGTGCCGTCACGCTCGTTTCCTCGGCCATCTGCGCCACCTTCTCGATTTCGTGCGCCATGCTGTTGCTGGCCACGCTCTGCTCGCGCATCGCGCTCGAAATGTCCGCCACCTGACTCATCACCTCGTCGGTGGTCTGTCTGATCTGGGTGATCGCTTCAAGCGCTGCTTGCGCATTGGTCACGCCCGCCTCCACCTCCGTAACCGTATTCTTCATCGCCGCCACGGTTTGCGCGGCCTCGGTCTGGATGGCATGCACCGTGCTGGAAATTTCCTGCGTCGAGCCGCTTGTGCGTTCCGCCAGCTTGCGCACTTCGTCCGCAACCACCGCGAAGCCGCGCCCCATCTCGCCCGCGCGCGCCGCTTCGATGGCCGCGTTGAGCGCGAGCAGATTGGTCTGATCGGCGATTTCCTTGATGGTGTTGACGACAACGCCGATGCTTTCCGTGCGCTGCACCAGGCTTTCGATCTGCGACGACGACTGCCGCACGTAATGGGCGATCTGATTGATCCGGGCGATGGTGCCTTCGATCACCGCGCCGCCGTTTTCCGCCTGGCTCCCCGCCCTGCGTGCGCACTCGTCGGCCTCGGTGGC